>NZ_JBBOUO010000001.1:0-7500 GCF_038006105.1 Bacillus sp. FSL H8-0545
TTGGAAAATATCTCTGATTTATGGAATAGTGCCTTAAAAGAATTAGAAAAAAAGGTAAGCAAGCCAAGTTATGAAACCTGGTTAAAATCAACAACTGCTCATAACTTGAAAAAAGATGTATTAACGATTACAGCTCCAAATGAATTCGCTCGTGACTGGCTAGAATCTCATTATTCGGAACTAATCTCCGAAACACTTTATGATTTAACAGGGGCAAAACTAGCTATTCGTTTTATCATTCCCCAAAGTCAGGCAGAAGAGGATATAGATCTCCCTTCTGTTAAGCAAAAACACGCACATGATGAGTCTAATCACTTACCACAGAGTATGTTAAACCCAAAATATACATTTGATACATTTGTTATTGGCTCTGGTAATCGTTTTGCACATGCTGCTTCTTTAGCTGTAGCTGAGGCACCAGCTAAAGCCTATAATCCGCTCTTTATTTACGGGGGCGTTGGACTTGGAAAAACACATTTAATGCACGCAATTGGGCATTATGTAATTGAACACAACCCGAATGCAAAAGTTGTATATTTATCATCTGAAAAATTTACAAATGAATTTATTAACTCAATTCGTGATAATAAAGCTGTCGATTTTCGTAATAAATATCGTAATGTAGATGTCTTATTGATAGATGATATTCAATTTCTTGCTGGAAAAGAACAAACGCAGGAAGAGTTTTTCCATACATTTAATGCGTTACATGAAGAAAGTAAACAAATTGTGATTTCAAGCGATAGACCACCAAAAGAAATCCCAACTTTAGAAGATCGCCTTCGTTCTCGCTTTGAATGGGGGTTAATTACGGACATTACGCCACCAGATTTAGAAACTAGAATCGCAATTTTACGTAAAAAAGCAAAAGCAGAAGGTCTTGATATACCAAATGAAGTTATGCTTTATATCGCAAATCAAATCGATTCAAATATTCGTGAACTAGAGGGTGCACTTATTCGAGTTGTAGCTTATTCATCTTTAATTAATAAAGATATGAATGCTGATTTAGCGGCTGAAGCGCTTAAAAATATTATTCCAAACTCTATACCTAGAATTATTTCTATTTCTGATATTCAAAAGGCTGTTGGAGGCGTCTATCAGGTAAAGTTAGAAGATTTCAAAGCAAAAAAACGGACAAAATCCGTTGCATTCCCTCGCCAAATTGCGATGTATTTATCACGTGAACTTACGGACTCATCTTTGCCAAAAATAGGTGAAGAATTTGGTGGCCGCGATCATACAACAGTAATCCATGCTCACGAAAAAATTTCGAAGCTATTAAAAACGGATACTCAATTACAAAAACACGTTGAAGAAATTAAGGATATTTTAAAATAGTAGTAGCTGAATAGTGTGAATAACTTAGCTTATTTTACGCACAGTCTATCCACATGTAGATAGACTGTTTTTACATCTTTAAACAGGGTTATCCACATATCCACAAGCCCTATTACTATTACTACTACTTTTTTATCTTTATTAAATAAATAAAATCTTATACTTACCGGAGGTTTTTCGTTATGCGTTTTACAATACAAAAAGACTATCTTGTAAGAAGTGTACAAGATGTAATGAAGGCAGTTTCTTCTCGTACAACAATTCCAATTCTTACAGGAATTAAAGTTGTAGCAACTGAAGAAGGAGTTACTTTAACAGGTAGTGATGCAGACATCTCTATCGAATCATTTATCCCAGTCGAAGATGCTGGAAAAGAAATTGTGGAAATTGAACAATCAGGAAGTATTATTTTACAAGCAAAGTATTTTAGTGAGATCGTAAAAAAATTACCTAAAGAAACTGTCGAAATTTCTGTGGAAAATCATTTTATGACAAAAATAAAATCTGGAAAATCAGAGTTCAACTTAAATGGTTTAGATGCTGCTGAATATCCGTTATTACCACAAATCGAAGAACATCATGTATTTAAGATTCCAACAGATTTACTAAAACACATGATTCGTCAAACAGTATTTGCAGTTTCAAGTTCTGAAACAAGACCGATCTTGACAGGTGTAAACTGGAAGGTATATAACAGCGAGCTAACTTGCATTGCAACAGATAGTCACAGGCTAGCACTTCGTAAAGCAAAAATCGAAGGGTATAATATTGCCGATGAATTTCAAGCGAATGTCGTTATTCCTGGTAAGAGCTTAAGTGAATTAAGTAAAATTCTAGATGAATCTGAAGAAATGGTAGATATCGTTATTACGGAGTATCAAGTATTATTCCGTACAAAACATTTATTATTCTTCTCAAGATTATTAGAAGGAAATTATCCAGATACAACGCGTTTAATTCCAGCTGAAAGTAAAACTGATATATTTGTAAATACAAAAGAATTTTTACAAGCGATTGATCGTGCGTCGCTATTAGCAAGAGATGGTCGTAACAACGTTGTTAAATTATCAACATTAGAACAACAGATGTTAGAGATTTCTTCGAATGCACCAGAAATCGGGAAAGTAGTAGAAGAGGTTCAATGTGAAAATGTAGATGGAGAAGAATTAAAAATATCTTTTAGTGCAAAATATATGATGGACGCATTAAAAGCTTTAGATAGTACAGAAATTAAAGTTAGTTTTACTGGAGCGATGAGACCGTTTTTAATTCGCACAGTAAATGATAATTCTATTATCCAGTTAATTTTACCAGTCCGTACTTACTAAGTAAGGATTAAGGGTTGCTAGTGTAAAGGTACTAGTGACCCTTATTTGATTTGTAGGGTATTACTTTCCTAATGCTAGTTTATTTAGTACAATGAAAGAATGAACACTTTCAGAAAGTGAGCGATTTTATGAAACTTATTAAGATTTCAACAGAATACATTACACTAGGACAATTTTTAAAGTTAGCTGATGTAATTGATACAGGTGGCGCTGTGAAATGGTTCTTACAAGAATATGAAGTATATGTGAATCAAGAACTTGAAAATAGAAGAGGCCGAAAGTTATATGCAAATGATGTTGTTGAAATTCCGGGAAGCGGAACTTTCCAAGTTCAGGCATAAAGGGGGATCCCTTTGTTTATTACAGAGATACAATTAAAAAACTATCGCAATTATGAGCATTTAGAGCTTTCCTTTGAGGATAAAGTCAATGTAATTATTGGTGAAAATGCGCAAGGGAAAACGAATCTGATGGAAGCTATTTATGTATTGGCGATGGCGAAATCCCATAGAACTTCGAACGATCGTGAACTCATTCGTTGGGATGAGGATTATGGTAATATAAAAGGTAGATTACAAAGGCGAAATAGTTCATTATCCTTAGAATTAAATATTTCAAAAAAAGGTAAAAAGGCAAAGTTAAATCAGTTAGAACAACAAAAATTGAGCCAGTATATTGGTGAAATGAATGTTGTTATGTTTGCCCCAGAAGATTTAAATCTTGTAAAAGGAAGCCCCCAAGTACGAAGACGCTTTTTGGATATGGAACTTGGACAAATAGCTCCGGTCTATTTGTATGAATTAAGTCAATATCAAAAGGTACTCACGCAACGAAATCATTTACTTAAGAAGATGCAAGGGAATAGTAAAAATGAGGAAACGATGTTGGATGTATTTACACTTCAACTTATTGAGCATGGTGCAAAAATTTTGCGAAAACGTTTTGAGTTTTTGCATTTACTACAAGAATGGGCTGCTCCAATTCACCGCGGGATTAGCAGGGGATTAGAGGAGTTAGAAATTGTTTATAAACCAAGTGTAGATGTATCAGAATCAATGGATTTGTCGAAAATAAAAGAAGTATACTATGAAAGTTTTCAATCTGTGAAACAACGTGAAATTTTTCGTGGTACAACTTTACTAGGTCCTCATCGTGATGATTTACACTTCTTCGTTAATAGTAAAAATGTTCAAGTCTTTGGTTCACAAGGACAACAACGAACAACCGCACTATCCCTAAAATTGGCTGAAATTGAATTGATATACTCAGAGGTTAAGGAATATCCAATCCTTTTACTAGATGATGTGTTATCAGAATTAGATGATTATCGCCAATCGCATCTGCTAAATACAATTCAAGGAAAAGTACAAACCTTTGTGACGACGACGAGTGTCGACGGAATTGAACACGAAACATTGAAAGAAGCGAAAACAATTCATGTAACGAACGGCACGGTAGATTGTGAAATAGACAGGAAATAATTTCTGTTTAAATGGAAAAGTAGGTGATCTTTGTGTCAATGGAACAAAAGCAAATGCAGGAAAATGCATATGATGAAAGTCAGATCCAGGTGTTAGAAGGACTGGAAGCGGTTCGTAAGCGTCCTGGTATGTATATCGGTTCTACAAGTGGAAAAGGTCTTCATCACCTCGTATGGGAAATAGTTGATAACAGTATTGACGAAGCTTTAGCGGGATATTGTGATGAAATTAATGTCAGTATTGAAGAAGATAATAGTATTGTTGTAACAGATGATGGTCGTGGTATCCCAGTTGGTATTCAAGAGAAAATGGGACGTCCCGCTGTAGAAGTTATTATGACAGTACTCCATGCCGGTGGTAAATTTGGCGGTGGCGGTTATAAAGTCTCCGGTGGTTTGCATGGAGTAGGTGCATCTGTTGTAAATGCTTTATCAATAGAATTAGAGGTATTTGTACATCGAGATGGAAAAATACACTATCAAAAATATGAACGTGGGATCCCAGCTGCGGATTTAAAAGTAATAGGTGAAACTGATCGTACAGGAACGATCACGCGCTTTAAGCCAGATGCAGAAATTTTTACAGAGACGACAGAATACGAATTTGATACATTAGCTACTCGTATGCGTGAGTTGGCGTTTTTAAATCGTAATATTAAATTAACAATTGAAGATAAGCGTGAACATAAGCAAAAGAAAGAATTCCATTATGAAGGTGGAATTAAATCATATGTTGAACATTTAAATCGTTCAAAACAACCGATTCATGAAGAACCTGTATATGTTGACGGTTCAAAAGATGGGATTCAGGTTGAGGTTGCTCTTCAATATAACGAAGGCTATACAAATCATATTTATTCATTTACGAATAATATTCATACGTATGAAGGCGGTACACATGAGGTAGGTTTTAAGACTGCTCTAACACGTGTAATTAACGATTATGGTCGTAAAAATAATATTTTAAAAGATGCGGATAGTAATTTAACTGGTGAAGATGTTCGTGAAGGTTTAACAGCAATCGTGTCAATTAAGCATCCAAATCCACAATTTGAAGGACAAACAAAGACGAAACTTGGAAATAGTGAAGCGAGAACGATTACAGAGTCTGTATTCTCAGAGGCGTTTGAAAAGTTCTTACTAGAAAATCCCAATGTTGCACGTAAAATTATAGATAAAGGGACTATGGCAGCGCGTGCACGTGTAGCGGCTAAAAAGGCGCGTGAACTAACGCGCCGAAAGAGTGCTCTAGAAGTTTCAAGTTTACCAGGGAAGCTAGCTGATTGTTCTTCTAAAGATCCAGCAATTAGCGAAATTTATATCGTGGAGGGTGACTCTGCGGGCGGATCTGCAAAACAAGGACGCGATCGTCATTTCCAAGCGATTTTACCACTGAAGGGTAAAATTATTAACGTTGAAAAGGCACGTTTAGATAAGATTTTATCAAATGATGAAGTTCGTACAATTATTACAGCAATAGGTACAAATATTGGTGGGGATTTTGATATTGAAAAAGCTCGATATCATAAAGTTATTATTATGACAGATGCCGATGTTGATGGTGCGCATATTCGTACCCTATTATTAACGTTCTTCTATCGTTATATGCGTCAAATCATTGAGTGTGGTTATATATATATCGCACAGCCACCGTTGTTTAAAGTACAACAAGGTAAAAAAATTCAATATGCTTATAACAATAAAGAACTTGAAAAAATACTAGCTGAATTACCAGCTCAACCTAAGCCTGGGATTCAGCGTTATAAAGGTCTAGGGGAAATGAATCCAACTCAGCTGTGGGAGACGACAATGGACCCAGAAGTACGTTCGTTACTTCAAGTTTCCCTTCAAGATGCAATTGAAGCGGATGAAACATTTGAAATTTTAATGGGTGATAAAGTAGAGCCGCGTCGTAACTTTATCCAAGAAAATGCAAAATACGTGAAAAACCTTGATATTTAAGTGAGTAATGACAGGAATCTAAGTATTCCTGTCTTCTACATATAAATCAATGTATGTGTAACGGAAATGTAAGAGGAGGTGCTCGTTGATGTCAGACAATCAACAACAAGCACGAATTCGAGAAATTAATATTAGTCATGAAATGCGTACCTCATTTTTAGATTACGCAATGAGTGTTATCGTGTCTCGTGCATTACCAGATGTTCGTGATGGATTAAAACCAGTTCATCGTAGGGTTTTATATGCGATGAATGATTTAGGAATTACAGCTGATAAAGCATATAAGAAGTCGGCGCGTATTGTCGGTGAAGTAATTGGTAAGTATCACCCGCACGGTGATGCAGCTGTTTATGAAACAATGGTACGTATGGCGCAAGATTTTAGTCAACGTTACATGCTTGTTGATGGACATGGTAATTTCGGTTCTGTTGATGGAGATTCAGCGGCGGCGATGCGTTATACAGAAGCAAGAATGTCTAAGATTTCTATGGAATTAATACGCGATATTACAAAGAATACAATTGATTATCAAGATAACTACGATGGTTCTGAAAGAGAACCAGTTGTATTACCAGCGCGTTTCCCTAACTTATTAGTCAATGGTACGACGGGTATTGCGGTTGGTATGGCAACAAACATTCCACCGCATCAACTTGGAGAAGTAATTGATGGTGTGTTGGCATTAAGTCATAACCCTGATATCACTATCGCGGAATTAATGGAATATATTCCTGGACCAGACTTCCCAACATCAGGTTTAATCTTAGGGCGAAGTGGAATTCGAAGAGCTTACGAGACAGGCCGTGGTTCTATTATAATTCGTGCTAAAGTTGAAATTGAAGAGAGAGCCAACGGTAAACAATCTATTATTGTAACTGAGCTACCTTATCAAGTTAACAAGGCACGTTTAATTGAAAAAATTGCAGAATTAGTTCGTGATAAGAAAATTGAAGGTATTACAGATTTACGTGATGAATCGGATCGAAATGGTATGCGCATTGTTATGGAAGTACGTCGCGATGCAAATGCAAATGTACTATTAAATAATCTTTATAAACATACAGCACTTCAAACGAGTTTCGGTATTAACATGTTGTCTCTTGTAAATGGAGAGCCACAAGTTCTAAATTTAAAACAAAATTTATATTATTATTTAGAGCACCAGAAGGTCGTGATCCGCAGACGTACTGCCTATGAGTTAGAGAAAGCAGAAGCGCGCGCTCATATTTTAGAAGGATTACGAATCGCTTTAGATCATCTTGATGAAGTCATTACGTTAATCCGTAGTTCAAAAACAGCTGATATTGCAAAACAAGGTTTAATGGAACGTTTCGGCTTAAGTGAGAAACAAGCACAGGCAATTTTAGATATGCGTCTGCAACGCTTAAC
>NZ_JBBOUO010000001.1:12500-27500 GCF_038006105.1 Bacillus sp. FSL H8-0545
CCGACACAGGTAGGCGAGGAGAGAATCCTAAGGTGTGCGAGAGAACTCTGGTTAAGGAACTCGGCAAAATGACCCCGTAACTTCGGGAGAAGGGGTGCTTTCTTAACGGAAAGCCGCAGTGAATAGGCCCAAGCGACTGTTTAGCAAAAACACAGGTCTCTGCGAAGCCGTAAGGCGAAGTATAGGGGCTGACACCTGCCCGGTGCTGGAAGGTTAAGGAGAGGGGTTAGCGTAAGCGAAGCTCTGAACTGAAGCCCCAGTAAACGGCGGCCGTAACTATAACGGTCCTAAGGTAGCGAAATTCCTTGTCGGGTAAGTTCCGACCCGCACGAAAGGTGTAACGATTTGGGCACTGTCTCAACCAGAGACTCGGTGAAATTATAGTACCTGTGAAGATGCAGGTTACCCGCGACAGGACGGAAAGACCCCGTGGAGCTTTACTGTAGCCTGATATTGAATTTTGGTACAGTTTGTACAGGATAGGCGGGAGCCATTGAAACCGGAGCGCTAGCTTCGGTGGAGGCGCTGGTGGGATACCGCCCTGACTGTATTGAAATTCTAACCTACGGGTCTTATCGACCCGGGAGACAGTGTCAGGTGGGCAGTTTGACTGGGGCGGTCGCCTCCTAAAGTGTAACGGAGGCGCCCAAAGGTTCCCTCAGAATGGTTGGAAATCATTCGTAGAGTGCAAAGGCATAAGGGAGCTTGACTGCGAGACCTACAAGTCGAGCAGGGACGAAAGTCGGGCTTAGTGATCCGGTGGTTCCGCATGGAAGGGCCATCGCTCAACGGATAAAAGCTACCCCGGGGATAACAGGCTTATCTCCCCCAAGAGTCCACATCGACGGGGAGGTTTGGCACCTCGATGTCGGCTCATCGCATCCTGGGGCTGTAGTCGGTCCCAAGGGTTGGGCTGTTCGCCCATTAAAGCGGTACGCGAGCTGGGTTCAGAACGTCGTGAGACAGTTCGGTCCCTATCCGTCGTGGGCGCAGGAAATTTGAGAGGAGCTGTCCTTAGTACGAGAGGACCGGGATGGACGCACCGCTGGTGTACCAGTTGTTCTGCCAAGGGCATAGCTGGGTAGCTATGTGCGGAAGGGATAAGTGCTGAAAGCATCTAAGCATGAAGCCCCCCTCAAGATGAGATTTCCCATAGCGTAAGCTAGTAAGATCCCTGAAAGATGATCAGGTTGATAGGTTCGAGGTGGAAGCATGGTGACATGTGGAGCTGACGAATACTAATAGATCGAGGACTTAACCATATAATATGAAGCAAATGTTATCTAGTTTTGAAGGAATATACCTTCAATAGTTTGGTGATGATGGCAGAGAGGTCACACCCGTTCCCATACCGAACACGGAAGTTAAGCTCTCTAGCGCCGATGGTAGTTGGGACCTTGTCCCTGTGAGAGTAGGACGTCGCCAAGCAAGATAAAAACACAAGTCTTTTGACTTGTGTTTTTTTATTTCCCATGAAATAGGTTGGATTCCTGTAGTAAAAATGCTGAAATATAGTAAGGGATTTTTTGAGCAGAAATATTGAGAAACTGATAAATAAATGGATAATCTTCAGATCCATAGCTTCCAAGTAAGTCATACCACCAATCTGTTTCATACCTCGAAATCATACTTAAATTATAGAGCAATAAATAATGAACAAGGAGCTCAGGCAACACTGGCTTAGAGTTTCTAGGGTCGTTCGTAAGTGGTAAATAATAAGTATCAGCAAGATACTCGTAGTATAAAGGTGTGCTATACATAGGATTCCATGATTGAATAGGTGCTGAAAAAAACACATTTAATTCATTATTTTTCTCAGGTACGTGTTGTATTGATAAATGCTTACAAGCTGTTTCGATGTAACGAGAAAATCTCTCTTTAGTCATATGTAGTCGATCTAGTATGTTGACTGAAAAGGAGAGCTCATTTTTATTTGTTGAATCGATTTTATATAATGTTGTTCCTTTTTGACTATAGCGAAATAAATGTTGTAACTCAGGGATTTTCCCCATTAACTCTAACATATTAAACTTTTCTGTTTCCAAGTGTTTCATGTGAAACAGTTGTTCTGCAGCGTGAGTAAATAGTCCGTTTTTCTGTATTTTCACCTCATCTTCTAAAAATTGATATCCTTGTTTTTTTCGTTTACGGGTTGTCACTCCATGTGCTAAAACAGTTGTTGATTCTGGATAGTTTGGATTAATAGTTAATAAACAAGCTTTAAAAAGTTGTCCCATTCCATAAAATAACAGCATTGGCTGAATGGAAAATGGCGCTGTTTTATATAATTCATAATAATTTTTACCGTGTTCTAAGTAATAAATAAATGGATAACAATTTTCAAAACCTTTTTTTTCGGCATCCTGAATCGAGGATTTTTCATAACAACGGGCAAGATAATGTTGTACGTTTTGAGATGAAAAGAAGAAACTTAATTGCTGCCAAGCACAAGGTGTATGATGCATATATTACGCTCCTTTTATTGTCTAAAAATTCTAACATATTCATACTTTCTTGACAGTATTTTAACCAATTGATAAGCTACTAATAATAATTTCTGGTATTATGGGGGGAACAATTATGTGGGAATCTAAATTTGTTAAAGAAGGTTTGACTTTTGATGATGTATTACTTGTACCAGCAAAGTCAGATATATTACCAAGAGAAGTAAGTGTTAAAACAGTTTTATCTGAAAGCTTACAGTTAAACATCCCGTTAATTAGTGCAGGAATGGATACAGTAACAGAAGCTGATATGGCTATTGCAATGGCTCGTCAAGGCGGTTTAGGAATCATCCATAAGAATATGTCTATTGAGCATCAGGCAGAGCAAGTTGACAAAGTAAAACGCTCTGAAAGCGGCGTTATTTCAGATCCATTCTTTTTAACTCCAGAACATCAAGTATATGATGCGGAACATCTTATGGGAAAATACCGCATCTCAGGTGTACCAGTTGTAAATAATTTAGATGAGCGAAAATTAGTTGGTATTATTACAAACCGTGATATGCGCTTCATCCAAGACTACTCAATCAAAATTTCTGACGTAATGACAAAAGAACAGTTAATTACAGCCCCAGTTGGTACTACACTAGGAGAAGCTGAAAAGATCCTACAAAAGTATAAAATCGAAAAGCTTCCTCTTGTTGATAATAGCGGTGTATTACAAGGGCTTATTACAATAAAAGATATTGAAAAAGTAATTGAATTTCCAAACTCTGCAAAGGATAAGCAAGGACGCTTATTGGTTGGAGCAGCAGTTGGTGTAACAGCTGATGCAATGCTTCGTATCGATGCATTAGTAAAAGCGAGTGTAGATGCAATTGTACTTGATACAGCTCATGGACATTCTCAAGGTGTTATTGAAAAAGTAAAAGAAGTTCGCGCAAAATATCCAGCACTAAATATTATTGCTGGAAATGTTGCTACAGCTGAAGCAACGAAAGCATTAATTGAAGCTGGTGCAAATGTAGTTAAAGTTGGTATTGGACCAGGTTCTATTTGTACAACGCGTGTTGTAGCTGGAGTTGGTGTACCACAATTAACAGCAGTTTATGATTGTGCAACTGAAGCTCGTAAACATGGTATTCCAGTTATTGCAGATGGCGGTGTTAAGTACTCTGGTGATATGGTTAAAGCTTTAGCGGCAGGGGCACACGTTGTTATGCTAGGTAGTATGTTCGCTGGTGTAGCTGAAAGCCCTGGAGAAACTGAAATTTACCAAGGCCGTCAATTTAAAGTATATCGTGGTATGGGTTCTGTTGGAGCAATGGAAAAAGGAAGTAAAGATCGCTACTTCCAAGAAGGAAACAAAAAACTTGTTCCAGAAGGTATTGAAGGACGAGTACCATATAAAGGACCTTTAGCAGATACAGTTCATCAATTAGTTGGTGGATTACGTGCAGGTATGGGATACTGCGGAGCACAGAATTTAGAATTCTTACGTGAGAATGCGCAGTTCATTCGTATGTCAGGTGCTGGTTTACGTGAAAGCCATCCTCATCACGTACAGATTACAAAAGAGGCTCCAAACTACTCATTATAATGTCTTATATGTAAATAGACGGAGATTTGATATCTCTGTCTATTTTTTTTTGATTATGTTAGAATAACGGTTATGTGAGTACATAGATATTGGGGGTAGCAAAAGTGAAAGGTATGTTTTGCAAAAGATTCATTGCGTTGGTAACAGTGCTTACAATAGCTTGTAGCATGCTTGTACCATATAGCAATGCATCAGCAGAAACAGGAGCCGCTTTAAACATTGAAGCAGGTGCGGCAATTTTAGTAGAAGCGAATTCTGGGAAGATTTTATATCAAAAAAATGCAGATGAGTTATTATCAATTGCTAGTATGACAAAAATGATGAGTGAATACCTAGTGAACGAGGCTGTTGCGAAAGGGAAACTAAAATGGGATCAAAAAGTTAAGGTTTCCGAATATGCGTATAACATTTCGCAAGATCGTTCATTATCGAATGTGCCTCTACGAAACGGTGAGTCTTATACAGTAAAAGAGCTATACGAAGCAATGGCAATTTATTCTGCTAATGGTGCAACAATAGCGTTAGCTGAAGCAGTTGCTGGAAAAGAAGTAGACTTTGTAAAAATGATGAATGATAAATCGAAAGAGTTTGGATTAAAAAATTATAAGTTTGTAAATTCTACGGGCTTAACGAACAAAGATTTAAAAGGACACCATCCTGAAGGGACAACTCCAGATGAAGAAAATAAAATGTCTGCGAGAGATGTAGCAATTTTAGCACAACGTCTTATTCAAGATTTCCCTAAAACATTAGACATAGCAAAAATTTCAAAAAAAGTATTCCGTGAAGGTACTCCGGATCGGATCGAAATGCCTAACTGGAACTGGATGTTAAAAGGGTTAATTAAGGAATATGAAGGCGTAGATGGTCTGAAAACAGGATCAACTCCAGAAGCAGGAGATTGTTTCACTGGTACGATTGAAAGAAATGGTATGCGTTTCATTTCTGTAGTTATTAAAACAAAATCTCATACAGCAAGATTTGATGAGACAAAGAAATTATATGATTATGGCTTTGCTAACTTTGAAATGAAGAAAATGTATGAAAAAGGTTCTTCGGTTAAAGGAAAAGAAACAGTAAGAGTTGAAAATGCGAAAGATAAAGATGTAGCAGTTCAAACGAAGCAAGCTGTTTCAGTTCCGGTGCCAAAGGGAAGTAAAGACGTTTATAAAACAGAATTTAAAGAAGGAAATAAGGGACAAGAAGCACCTATGAAAAAAGGAGTTGCACTTGGCCAAATGGTTGTAACGGCTAAAGATAGTAATGACCCTGGATTTTTATCAGGAAAATCATTACAAGTAGACCTTGTAACAAAGTCTGAAGTAGAAGAGGCAGGCTGGTTCACACGTTCTATGCGCGGAATTGGTTCTTTCTTTAGTGGTATGTGGAATAGTGCTGTTGATACAGTAAAAGGTTGGTTTTAAAAGCTCCTCATTGTAGGAGCTTTTTCTTATTCCTATTTTTCATACCGACTTTATGAAAAAGTAGTGGACAAGCATCAGATAGTTAGTGGTAGAATGTAAGAGTATTCTTAATTTTCTTCTTTAACGGGGGAAAGCAATTCACCTAGGGGGGTTTTTGTACATGACAAATGTAACAGGGACAGAACGTGTAAAACGTGGAATGGCAGAAATGCAAAAAGGCGGCGTTATTATGGACGTAGTTAACGCTGAGCAAGCAAGGATTGCAGAAGAGGCAGGCGCAGTTGCTGTTATGGCATTAGAGCGTGTACCTGCAGATATTCGTGCAGTAGGTGGCGTTTCTCGTATGGCAGATCCAACAATTGTTGAAGAAGTTATGGGTGCTGTGTCAATTCCGGTTATGGCAAAATGCCGTATCGGTCACCTTGTAGAAGCACGTGTATTAGAATCATTAGGGGTAGACTATATCGATGAGAGTGAAGTATTAACTCCTGCTGATGAAGTATACCATTTAAATAAACGTGATTACACAGTTCCGTTTGTATGTGGTTGCCGTGATATCGGAGAAGCTGCACGTCGTATTGCAGAAGGTGCATCTATGCTTCGTACAAAAGGTGAGCCTGGAACAGGAAACATTGTAGAGGCAGTGCGTCATATGCGCCAAGTCAATGCAGAAATCCGTCAAGTTGCGAGTCTACGTGAAGATGAGTTAATGACATATGCAAAAAATACTGGTGCTCCTTATGAAGTACTACTTGAAATTAAACGCCTTGGTCGTTTACCAGTTGTAAACTTTGCAGCAGGTGGTGTAGCAACACCAGCAGATGCAGCGTTAATGATGCAACTTGGTGCTGATGGTGTATTTGTTGGATCTGGTATCTTCAAATCAGAAAACCCAGAGAAATTTGCACGTGCAATCGTTGAAGCAACGACTCATTATGAAGATTACGAACTAATTGCAAGCCTTTCTAAAGGATTAGGTAATGCAATGAAAGGTGTCGAAATTTCAACGTTATTACCAGAACAACGCATGCAAGAGCGTGGATGGTAATTAAAGGAGATCTTTAAAATGGTGAAAATCGGTGTGCTAGGTCTTCAAGGTGCTGTTCGTGAGCATGTGAAATCAGTTGAAGCAAGTGGTGCAGAAGCTGTTGTTGTAAAGCGTATAGAACAACTTGAAGAAATTGATGGTCTTATTTTACCAGGCGGTGAAAGTACAACAATGCGCCGTCTTATTGATAAGTATGCTTTCATGGAGCCTCTTCGTACATTTGCGAGGTCTGGTAAACCAATGTTTGGTACATGTGCAGGAATGATTCTTCTTGCGAAAACACTTATTGGCTATGAAGAAGCACATATTGGTGCTATGGATATTACGGTTGAGCGCAATGCGTTCGGACGCCAAAAAGATAGTTTTGAAGCTGCACTTTCAATGAAGGGTGTGGGAGAAGACTTTGTTGGTGTATTTATCCGTGCTCCGTATGTTGTAAATGTAGCTGATGATGTTGAAGTACTTTCTACACATGGCGATCGAATGGTAGCGGTAAGACAATGTCAGTTTTTAGCTGCTTCTTTCCATCCAGAATTAACGGATGATCACCGTGTAACAGCATACTTTGTAGAGATGGTAAAAGAAGCGAAAATGAAAAAAGTTGTATAAGTAACTTGCAACTTGTATAAGATTATAGTAAATTGATGATAACAATTTTATAAAATAAGCGTGTTGATAGGAAGTAGTAACAAATGTTGTTTCTTATAGAGAGTCGATGGTTGGTGGAAATCGATAGAAACAGTTTGTGAATCCATCCTGGAATGGAATGTGGAATATCTTTTGATTAGTAAGCATTCCCGGTGAAGAGCCGTTATTTCTACTTGAGAGGAAAGCGGTAATGCTTTCAACTAGGGTGGCAACGCGGGTTAACTCCCGTCCCTTTGTATAGGGACGGGAGTTTTTTGTGTTTTATAAAATAAAAGGAGGAGTATATAATGCTTGATATTAAATTTTTACGTACGAATTTTGAAGAAGTAAAAGCAAAATTACAGCATAGAGGCGAAGACTTAACGGATTTTGGTCGCTTTGAAGAACTTGATACGAGAAGAAGAGAGCTACTTGTTCAAACAGAAGAATTAAAAAGTAAACGTAACGAAGTATCTCAACAAATTTCAGTATTAAAGCGTGAAAAGAAAGATGCGGAAGCTCTAATTCTAGAAATGCGTGAAGTTGGGGAAAAAGTAAAAGATCTTGATAATGAGCTTCGTACAGTTGAAGAAGATTTAGAAAGATTAATGCTATCTATCCCAAATATCCCTCATGAATCTGCTCCAATAGGTGAAACAGAGGATGATAACGTAGTAGCACGTACTTGGGGAGAAGTGAAAGAATTTACTTATGAGCCAAAACCGCATTGGGACCTTGCTACTGATTTAGGGATTTTAGATTTTGAACGTGCTGGGAAAGTAACAGGAAGCCGATTTGTATTTTACAAAGGTGCTGGTGCAAGATTAGAACGTGCTTTGATTAGCTTTATGCTTGACCTTCATACTGATGAGCATGGATATGAGGAAGTATTGCCTCCTTATATGGTAAACCGTGCAAGTATGACAGGAACAGGACAACTTCCGAAGTTTGAAGAAGATGCATTCCGTATTGAAAGTGAAGATTATTTCCTAATCCCAACAGCTGAAGTACCTGTAACGAATATGCATCGTGATGAGATTGTGAGTAAAGAGCAATTGCCGATACGATATGCTGCGTTTAGCTCATGCTTCCGTTCTGAAGCAGGTTCAGCTGGTCGTGATACACGTGGTTTAATTCGCCAACACCAATTTAATAAAGTTGAACTTGTGAAGTTCGTGAAACCAGAAGATTCTTACGAAGAGTTAGAAAAATTAACAAATGATGCAGAGCGCGTGTTACAATTATTAGAGTTGCCATATCGCGTTATGAGCATGTGTACAGGAGATTTAGGATTTACAGCAGCGAAGAAATACGATATTGAAGTATGGATTCCAAGCTATGGTACATATCGTGAAATTTCTTCTTGTAGTAATTTTGAGGCATTCCAAGCGAGACGCGCGAATATCCGTTTCCGTCGTGAGCCAAATGGCAAACCGGAACATGTTCATACACTAAATGGATCTGGTCTTGCAATTGGACGTACAGTGGCAGCTATTTTAGAGAACTACCAACAAGAAGATGGTACAATTATAATTCCAGAAGTTCTTCGCCCTTATATGGGAGGAAAAACAGTTATTAAATAAGTTAAAACATTCATCGGTATGAGTGATTGGTAATTATGGACGTTGTCAGCACTGTCATAAAGGAGAGGGGAAGTAAAATTTTCCTTTCCTCATAATTTATTATAGTAGGGTTGACTAACTGTTTTTCTTTTGATATTATATTTGATGTCAATATGGAGGTATACCCAAGTCTGGCTGAAGGGATCGGTCTTGAAAACCGACAGGCGGCGAGAGTCGCGCGGGGGTTCGAATCCCTCTACCTCCTCCAGATATAATTGACAACAGCGCATATAAGTGGAGATTGGAGAACTCGTTACCAACACGTAACGAGTTTTTATTTTAAAACCAATCATAAAGTATGATGTAAGGATATAGTGTCCTTATTACACACTCATATTCCGATGATTATCTTCATAGATATGAAAGGAGTTAACATGGATCTTATTATACAAACGTTTCCTTTAGATGGAAAAACTTTATATTATGTACAATGTCCTGTCTGTAAGAACAATAGAATTTTAAACAGTGGTGCAAATGTGTCGCGCATTATAAGTGATGATACATTCCGTAAACTTTGTGGTTGCACTTGTGATGTAAAACAGGTTGCAAAAAAAGTAGAGGTATCAAAAGAAGCTGAAAAACCAGTTGTGCAAAAAGAAGTAACTCCAAAACGTACAGGGAAATTACTAACAGCAGTAATTAATGGGAAAGAATTGACTGTTAAAGAGATTGCTGAAACATATGATATTAGTACGAGTACTGTTCGTCAGCGTATTAATGCTGGAAAGCCAGAGAGTGAAATTATTGCTCCGACAAAAAAGAAAAAGTAATTTCATAGGAAAACCCGTGCATATGCACGGGTTTTTTATTTTACAAGTTTACGTGTTTGTTTTAAAAAATGTCCAATTTTTTTAATGATTGGTTCGATTGAATCGCCATCTTTTAAAATATCGTATTCATTAATGTTTAATCGTAAAACAGGGCATGAATTAAAGTTATTAATCCAGTTATCGTAACGTCCATGCATCTCTTTCCAATATTCAATTGGTGTTTGCTGCTCCATGGGACGTCCTCGTTCTTGAATACGATCGACAATATCATCAAAAGAACCTTCTAGGTAAATTAATAAGTCTGGATGAGGGAAGTAAGGAGTCATGACCATAGCATCAAATAAACCTTTGTATGTCTCATAATCAGTTTCAGTCATTGTACCCTTTTCGTAATGCATTTTTGCGAAAATACCAGTGTCCTCATAGATAGAACGGTCTTGAACAAAACCGCCACCATATTCGAAAATTCTTTTTTGTTCTTTAAATCGTTCTGCTAAAAAGTACACTTGTAAGTGAAAGCTCCAGCGTGTGAAATCAGCATAGAACTTGTCCAAATATGGGTTGGAATCTACTTTTTCAAAAGATGTACGATAACCTAAAGCGTTAGCTAATGCAGTTGTCATAGTGGATTTACCGACACCTACTGTTCCAGCAATAGTGATAACTGCATCATTTGGTATATCATATTTTTGCCTTAAATTCATTGTTATTTCGACTCCTTCAAGAGAGTATTTTGAAGAGCGGATAAGATGACATTTAAATCATCAGGATTTCTTACAAAATCCATATCGTCTCCATTAAATTTCAATACTGGAATATCTGGATGGTCCTTTTTGAAAGCATCCATTGCTGTTTCGTAATCTTTTGTAAGCTGTAGTAAGTAATTTGGATCCATATTTTTTTCGAATTCTCTTCCGCGCATCGCAATTCGTTTTTGTAATGTTTCTAGGCTCGCTGTTAAATAAACGATGACATTTGGTACAGGCATATCTTGCGTAAGAATGCGATAAATTTGCATGTACTTGTCATATTGAGCATCTTTTAATGTACGGGATGCAAAAATTAAATTTTTAAATATATGATAATCTGCTACTACAGGCTTTCTTTGATTCAAATACTTTATGTTAATATCCTCTAGTTGTTTGTATCTATTACAAAGAAAGAACATCTCTGTTTGAAAACTCCATTCGTCGATGTCTTCGTAGAATTTTCCTAAAAAAGGATTTTCATCAACAATCTCTTTTAGTAAGTGGAGTTGCATGTGAGTTGAAAGTTCCTTCGCAAGTGAAGTTTTTCCAACACCAATTGGTCCTTCAACCGTGATAAATGGTACTCCGGTCACGCTGTTTCCTCCTTTCAATCAGTGATTTACCGTGACTACTAAAAACACAAAACAGAATTATTGTAGCACAAGAGGGGAGCGAGCGGACTAATTTGATATAAAAAGTTAGAAAATAGATATGTATTAATTAAATTTTATTTGGGATGACGGTACAATATTTGCCTTTAATGTGGCTTCCATTATTTTTAAAGCATGTTCATTATCTTGCTCGTTATTAGAAGCGATGCAATCCCGTGGTACATAAAGTGTATAATTTCTCATATGGGCATCATTAGCTGTAAAAAGGATGCATATGTTCCCGGCAATTCCTGTTAAAATGAGATTTTCGATTTTTAAATAACCTAATAAAGAATTCAAAGGTGTTTCATAAAAAGCAGAGTAATGTGGTTTAATAAAAATGTAATCGTCAGTATGCGGAGCAATGGCCTCGATAATATTTTTACTATACTTATTTGTACAATGAGTGATAAGTTGATCAATATCAGATCTCCAAAGTTGATAGTGATCATTGACATAAATTATTGGATAGCCCAATGATTTCATGGTGTCCTTTAATTGTAAAATGGGGTTCTTTATAATTTCACATTTCTGTGCCAGGATGGGTCCGTGGGAGAATTGAAAATCATTAATCATATCGATAATGAGTAAGGCAGTATTTTTCATATGTAATTCCCTCTCTTTCTTCTTTAGGTTGGATTGAATTTGTAAAAGTTATCCCACCTGCAAGAAATGAAAAAGTGTATTTTATTTTTGGTGAAAGGACTATATTATGGAGCGAGATATATATTTTATGCAGTTAGCAATAGAGGAAGCGAAGAAGGCGGAGGCGATACAAGAGGTACCAATTGGTGCTGTAATTGTGCTAGATGGTGAAGTGATTAGTGTCGCACATAACTTAAGAGAAACTGAACAGAGATCAATAGCTCACGCCGAACTCTTAGCTATTGATGAAGCTTGCAAAAAATTAGGGACATGGCGTTTAGAAGATGCAACGTTATATGTAACATTAGAACCTTGCCCAATGTGTGCAGGGGGAATTGTTTTATCGCGTATAAAACGGGTTGTATATGGTGCGAGCGATCCGAAAGGTGGATGTGCAGGTACGTTGATGAATCTTTTAACTGATGAGCGTTTTAATCATCAGTGTGAAGTAGTGCCTGGTGTACTTGAAGAGGAATGTGGTACGTTGTTAACGATTTTTTTTAGGGAGCTTCGTAAGAAAAGAAAAGAAGTGAAAAAACTAGAGAAAAGTAATGGTAACTAACGTATTTGCATTTTGTAAAAAAACAAGTTATACTGATAATGCCTTATCCAAGGCAACCGAATATTGGTTTTAACTTTGCCGTGCTAAGCGGGGAGGTAGCGGTGCCCTATACTCGCAATCCGCTCTAGCGAGGCTGAATCCCTTCTCGAGGTTATGCTGCTGTAAGGTCTGCCTTAAGTAAGTGGTGTTGACGTTTGGGTCCTGCGCAACGGGACCCCGTGAACCTTGTCAGGTCCGGAAGGAAGCAGCAATAAGCGGGTTTTCTCGTGTGCCGCAGGAGTGCCTGAACCGAGCTAACTGCTTGAGTAACGCTTATGGTACGTAATCGACAGAAGGTGCACGGCAGTTATATATGTATACAAAACTCACCTTTATATAAAGGTGAGTTTTTTGTATGGAAAATAACTTTTGGAATCTATAAACAGAATGGGTTATAATAAATAAGATAATAACCTTTGAGGGAGGCCGTATTTTCGTGTCATACCAAGCGTTATACCGAACATGGAGACCGCAAAAATTCGAAGATGTAGTCGGTCAAAAGCACGTGACAAAAACGTTGCAAAATGCCCTTCTTCAAGAGAAAGCTTCACATGCTTATTTGTTTTCGGGTCCGAGGGGAACAGGGAAAACGACAATTGCAAAAGTATTTGCAAAGGCAATTAACTGTGAACACGCCCCGGTAGCTGAACCTTGTAATGAATGTCCTTCTTGTTTAGGAATTACACAAGGGTCTATTTCAGATGTATTAGAAATTGATGCGGCTTCAAATAACGGTGTAGATGAAATTCGAGATATAAGAGATAAAGTAAAATATGCTCCAAGTGCTGTAGGATATAAAGTATACATTATTGATGAAGTTCACATGCTTTCTATGGGTGCCTTTAATGCGCTTTTGAAAACTTTAGAAGAGCCGCCAGGACATGTTATTTTTATTCTGGCGACAACAGAACCGCATAAGATTCCAGCTACAATTATTTCGCGTTGTCAGCGTTTCGAGTTTCGAAAGATATCAGTAAATGATATCGTTGAGAGATTATCGACGGTTGTGACAAATGAAGGTACGCAAGTAGAAGATGAAGCGTTACAAATCGTAGCGCGTGCCGCCGAAGGTGGTATGCGTGATGCCCTCAGTCTTATTGATCAAGCTATTTCTTATAGTGATGAGACGGTGACGAGTGAAGATGTTTTAGCTGTAACAGGATCTGTATCTCAGCGATATTTGGGTGACCTGGTAGAATGTATACGTGAAAATGATGTATCAAGAGCGTTACGTATTATAGATGAGATGATGAGTAAAGGGAAAGATCCAGTTCGCTTTATGGAGGATTTCATTTACTACTATCGTGATATGCTTTTATATCAAACTTCACCACAATTAGAACGTATGTTGGAACGGGTAATTGTAGATGATCAATTCCGTACGTTAAGTGAAGAAATGCAACCGGAAGTAATCTATGAAATTATTCATACCCTTAGTAAGGGACAACAGGAGATGAAGTGGACAAACCATCCAAGAATATTCTTGGAAGTTGTTATGGTGCAACTGTGTCAGCAGTTTATGATGCAAGCAAACGGCGCAGATCGTTTACAAGCGATTATGAACAGGATGCAGCAACTGGAGAAAGAGTTAGAGCAAGTTAAAAAGAATGGCGTGCCAGCTGGTGTGCAGCAGGAAGTAAGAGAGACGCGGGCAACACCAAAACCGGTACGAACAGGAAGTATGAAAATTCCTGTTGGACGTGTGAATGAAGTGTTAAAGCAAGCAAAGCGTCAAGATTTAGAACAGTTAAAAGCTGTATGGGGCGAATTGTTAGGAAGGCTCAAATCACATAACAAAGTAGCATTTGCTGTTTTATTAGAAAATAGTGAACCAGTTGCGGCTTCGGATGATACCTATGTGTTAGCATTTCAATATGAGATTCATTGCAAAATGGCTAGTGAAAATCGAGAAGCGATGGATACATTGGAACAAACTCTTTTTGAATTGTTAAGTAAAAGGTTAAATATGATTGCTATCCCGAAAAGTGAATGGGGTAAAATTCGTGAAGACTTTTTACAACGCGAAGGCGGGGATTCCGAAGAAAGCCCAGAACAAAAAGAAGATCCTCTTATAGAAGAGGCTGTAAAATTAGTAGGGCAAGAACTTATTGAAATAAAAGAGTAATAATAATGAGGAGGAATTAATTATGATGCGTGGCGGAATGGGAAATATGAATAATATGATGAAACAAATGCAAAAGATGCAAAAAGACATGGCGAAGGCACAAGAAGAGCTTGGCGAAAAAACAGTTGAAGGTACAGCTGGTGGCGGAATGGTTACTGTTATCACAAATGGCCATAAGCAAGTTCTTGAAGTGAAAATTAAAGAAGAAGTTGTAGATCCAGAAGATATTGAAATGTTACAAGACTTAGTATTAGCTGCAACGAATGATGCACTTAAAAAGGTTGATGAACTTTCAAACTCTACAATGGGCAAATTTACAAAAGGCATGAACTTACCAGGTGGAATGTTCTAGGAGGATATTGATATATGCATTATCCAGAACCGATATCAAAATTAATCGATAGTTTTATGAAGTTGCCAGGAATCGGACCGAAAACAGCGGTTCGATTGGCGTTTTTCGTGTTAGATATGAAAGAGGATGATGTACTAGGTTTTGCAAAAGCACTTGTGAATGCGAAGCGAGATTTAGCGTATTGTTCTGTGTGCGGACATATCACTGACCGCGATCCTTGTTATATTTGTGACGATTCGCATAGGGATCAATCGGTTATTTGTGTAGTACAAGAGCCGAAAGATGTAATTGCGATGGAAAAAATGAAAGAGTATCAAGGTGTATATCATGTTTTGCGTGGTGC
>NZ_JBBOUO010000001.1:32500-87500 GCF_038006105.1 Bacillus sp. FSL H8-0545
CTGCGAAGCCGTAAGGCGAAGTATAGGGGCTGACACCTGCCCGGTGCTGGAAGGTTAAGGAGAGGGGTTAGCGTAAGCGAAGCTCTGAACTGAAGCCCCAGTAAACGGCGGCCGTAACTATAACGGTCCTAAGGTAGCGAAATTCCTTGTCGGGTAAGTTCCGACCCGCACGAAAGGTGTAACGATTTGGGCACTGTCTCAACCAGAGACTCGGTGAAATTATAGTACCTGTGAAGATGCAGGTTACCCGCGACAGGACGGAAAGACCCCGTGGAGCTTTACTGTAGCCTGATATTGAATTTTGGTACAGTTTGTACAGGATAGGCGGGAGCCATTGAAACCGGAGCGCTAGCTTCGGTGGAGGCGCTGGTGGGATACCGCCCTGACTGTATTGAAATTCTAACCTACGGGTCTTATCGACCCGGGAGACAGTGTCAGGTGGGCAGTTTGACTGGGGCGGTCGCCTCCTAAAGTGTAACGGAGGCGCCCAAAGGTTCCCTCAGAATGGTTGGAAATCATTCGTAGAGTGCAAAGGCATAAGGGAGCTTGACTGCGAGACCTACAAGTCGAGCAGGGACGAAAGTCGGGCTTAGTGATCCGGTGGTTCCGCATGGAAGGGCCATCGCTCAACGGATAAAAGCTACCCCGGGGATAACAGGCTTATCTCCCCCAAGAGTCCACATCGACGGGGAGGTTTGGCACCTCGATGTCGGCTCATCGCATCCTGGGGCTGTAGTCGGTCCCAAGGGTTGGGCTGTTCGCCCATTAAAGCGGTACGCGAGCTGGGTTCAGAACGTCGTGAGACAGTTCGGTCCCTATCCGTCGTGGGCGCAGGAAATTTGAGAGGAGCTGTCCTTAGTACGAGAGGACCGGGATGGACGCACCGCTGGTGTACCAGTTGTTCTGCCAAGGGCATAGCTGGGTAGCTATGTGCGGAAGGGATAAGTGCTGAAAGCATCTAAGCATGAAGCCCCCCTCAAGATGAGATTTCCCATAGCGTAAGCTAGTAAGATCCCTGAAAGATGATCAGGTTGATAGGTTCGAGGTGGAAGCATGGTGACATGTGGAGCTGACGAATACTAATAGATCGAGGACTTAACCATATAATATGAAGCAAATGTTATCTAGTTTTGAAGGAATATACCTTCAATAGTTTGGTGATGATGGCAGAGAGGTCACACCCGTTCCCATACCGAACACGGAAGTTAAGCTCTCTAGCGCCGATGGTAGTTGGGACCTTGTCCCTGTGAGAGTAGGACGTCGCCAAGCAAGATAAAAACACAAGTCTTTTGACTTGTGTTTTTTTGTTTTTAAACAGTACACGAAAGAAGTAAAGGGAATACATAAGTAATACAAACACGTTGCCCAAGAATAAATCATATTATATAAGAAATTGATGTATATTTTCCGGAAATTTGTTAAGGAATAGAGGTATATAATATGTTTACTTAAAAAGGGAGGAAAGATTATGAAATTACCAAGTGAAATTTGCATCGTTTGTGAGACAAAAAGAGGAGAAGGAATATATGTATATAATAATTTAATATGTTATGAGTGCGAAAGAAATCTGGTGAATACTGAAACAAATGACCCGAAGTATATACATTATTTAACACAACTGCGAAAATTAGAAGTATCATATTTTTAAATAGGCATTATGCCTATTATTTTTTTTGCCCTAATATCTGTATAATAGATACAGAATGAATAATAAGGAAGAGATGTATATGAATCAAAATCGTATGCCTTTATATGAGGCGTTAATGGAATTTAAAGAAAGGCGACTACTATCTTTTCATGTTCCGGGTCATAAGAATGGTTTAAACTTCCCTAAGAAAGCTTCAGGGGGGTTTAAGGACATATTATCGATTGATGTAACAGAGTTAACAGGATTAGATGATTTACATAGTCCGTTTGAATGTATAGATGAAGCACAGCAATTATTAGCTGAAGTATATGGCGTGCACAAAAGTTATTTTTTAATTAATGGTTCAACAGTTGGAAATTTAGCAATGATTTTATCTTGCTGCGGCGAACATGATATTGTCCTCGTACAAAGAAATTGTCATAAATCAATCATTAATGGTTTGAAATTAGCAGGGGCGAATCCGGTCTTTTTAAACCCATGGATTGATGAAGTACATAACGTACCAGTAGGTGTTCATGATGACATTATTAAGGAGGCAATTACAAAGTATCCAAATGCAAAAGCACTTATTTTAACACATCCTAATTACTATGGTATGGGAATTGATTTAGAGGCAAGTATTGCTTACGCACATGCACATAAAATTCCTGTTCTAGTAGATGAAGCCCATGGGGCACATTTTTGTATAGGGGACCCCTTCCCGAAGTCAGCATTAGTTTATGGTGCGGATATTGTGGTTCATTCCGCACATAAAACATTACCTGCGATGACAATGGGATCTTATTTACATATAAATAGCCGTTTAGTGAGCGAAGAAAAAGTTTCCGCCTATTTAAGTATGCTACAATCTAGTAGCCCATCGTATCCAATTATGGCTTCTCTTGATATAGCACGTTTTGCAATAGCAGTTATAAAGGAAGAGGGTCATGATGAAATTGTTGAGTTTTTACGCCGATTTAAAGAAGGATTGCGATCTATCCCACAAATAGCCATCTTGCAATATCCATCGCAAGATGAATTAAAGGTTACAGTGCAAACTCGCTGTCAGTTATCGGGGTATGAATTACAGTCTGTATTTGAAAAGGTCGGTATATATACGGAAATGGCAGATCCATATAACGTCCTATTTATATTACCGTTACAAGTAAATGAGGGGTATATGAAAGCTATAGAGATAATTCGAGTAGCTTTGCAGCAATATAAGGTAAAAGACAAGACAGCATCAATTCGTTATACTTATAAAGGGGAAATTTCCCCTTTACCGTATACGTATAAACAATTAGAGAGATACGAAACGAAGTTAGTATCTCCTCTAGAAGAAGCCGTTGGTATGATAGCGGCAGAAATGGTGATTCCGTATCCACCTGGAATTCCATTGATCATGTATGGAGAGAGAATTACTCAAGAACATACAAAGCAAATTACTCATTTAGAGAAAACAGGGGCTCGTTTTCAAGGTAGTACGAAATATATGACCGTGTATGATATAGAAAGTAGGTTTTAGGATGAAGGGATTATTTGTAACAATTGAGGGGCCAGAAGGTTCGGGTAAAACAACATTAATTAAAAGTTTATTACCATATTTTGAGCAAAAGGCACAAAAGGTAATGGCGACCAGGGAACCGGGTGGTATTGCAATTTCTGAAGATATTAGAACAATTTTACATAAACAAGAGTATACGATGATGGAGGCACGTACAGAGGCGCTCTTATATGCTGCTGCACGTAGACAACATTTAGTGGAAAAAGTTATGCCGGCACTTGAGGAAAACTATCTTGTACTATGTGATCGTTTTATAGATAGCTCTTTAGCGTATCAAGGGTATGCAAGAGGCTTAGGTATGGATAAAGTATTTGAAATTAATCGTTTCGCAACGGAAGATTGTATGCCTAGTTTAACAATCTATTTAGATATTGAGCCAGAGGTAGGTTTAGCACGAATTGAAAAAGATGCAGGACGTGAAGTAAATCGACTAGACATGGAAGATATCTCTTTCCATAAACGTGTGCGTGAAGGGTATTTACAAGTTGTAGAGCGTTTTTCTAATCGCATTGTATTAGTAAATGCTGATCAACCAATGAAAAAACTTATAGAAGAAGTTGTTCAGATTATAGAAGATAAATTGTTATAATAGAAGGAAAGAATGAAATAAGTGAGGTATGCAGTATGATAAATACGTGGGAGCAGCTTTCTGCTATACAGCCCATCGGTGTCAAAATGTTGATGAATAGCATTGCAAAAGAGCGTATATCCCACGCTTACTTGTTAGAGGGAGGGAAAGGGACTGGGAAGTTCGCCACAGCAATTCAAATGGCAAAAAGTTTCCTCTGTTCACAAAGAAATGGTGTAGAGCCTTGTCATGTATGTACGAATTGTCGCCGAATTGATTCAGGTAACTACCCAAACTTACATATTGTAAAACCAGATGGATTATCTATTAAAAAACAGCAAATTCACGATTTACAAGAAGAGTTTTCAAAAACAGGATTAGAAGCAAATAAAAAAGTATATATTATTGAGCATGCAGATCGTATGACAGCAAATGCAGCGAATACGCTTTTAAAGTTTTTAGAAGAACCAAGTAGTGATACAACAGCTATTTTACTTACTGAACAAAGTCATCAGATTTTAAATACAATTTTATCTCGTTGTCAAGTTGTTACATTTAGACCGTTGCCTACAAAATCTTTAATTAAGAGATTAGAGGAAGAGGGTATTACAGTTTCTTTATCTACACTTGCTGCGCAGCTTACAAACAGTTTTGAAGAAGCTTTATTAATGTGTAATGATGAATGGTTTGCACAAGCGAGAGCTTTAGTGATAAAATTATGTGAAGCGCTCGAAAAAGATAAGGCCTCTATTTTTTTTGTACAAGAAAAATGGGGGAAGCACTTTGGAGAGAAAGAACAATTACAGCAAGGCTTAGATATGTTACTCCTTATTTATAAGGATTTATTATATGTTCAACTTGGAGAAGAAGATCGTCTTGTTTTTCATGAGCAGAAAGAGATGTTTGAATCCTTTTCTTATGCTCAGAAGCGCATTGTATCAGCTCTCTTTAATATATTAGAGGCAAAAAATAGAATCAACGCTAATGTAAATGCGCAGCTTGTGTTCGAACAGTTAGTGTTGCGGTTGCAGGAGGGATGACCGTTTTGTATGATGTAGTAGGTGTTCGCTTTAAGAAGGCCGGAAAGGTATATTACTTTGATCCAAATCAGTTCGATATCTCAGAAAATGAGTTTGTAATTGTAGAAACGGTAAGAGGTATTGAATACGGAAAAGTAGTTATTACCAAAAAGCAAGTTGATGAAAACGACGTTGTATTACCGCTTAAAAAAGTTATTCGTATTGCAAATGAAAATGATCGTACCATTGTTGAAGAGAATAGGCATGCTGCGAAAGAAGCATATCAAGTTTGTCAACAAAAGGTAGGAGAACATAATCTTGATATGAAGCTTGTAGATGTAGAGTATACGTTCGATCGTAATAAGATTATTTTTTACTTTACTGCGGATGGTCGGATTGATTTCCGGGAACTAGTGAAAGACTTAGCGGCAATTTTTAGGACAAGAATTGAGCTGAGGCAGATAGGTGTTCGTGACGAAGCAAAAATGCTTGGTGGTATTGGTCCATGTGGTCGTATGCTTTGTTGTTCTACTTTCTTAGGAGATTTTGAACCTGTATCCATTAAAATGGCAAAGGATCAAAATTTATCATTAAATCCTGCAAAAATCTCTGGTTTATGTGGTCGCTTAATGTGTTGCTTAAAATATGAGAATGATGAATATGAGGCAGCAAAGGAACAACTTCCTGATTTAGATCAACGTATACAAACACCGCAAGGTACTGGCCGTGTTATCGGATTAAATATTTTAGAAAGATTAATTCAAGTGGAACTAGTAGACAAGGAACGGATAGTAGAATATACGTTAGATGAATTAATTAATAAAGGGGTCGTTTCGAGTCAAACCACAGATTAATGAGGTGGGTGCTTGTGGAGAAAAAGGATATTTTTGCATCGGTTTCTAGTATGGAAGAGCAAATTGGACATTTATACAAACAGTTGGGAGAATTAAAACAACATCTTGCAGAATTATTGGAAGAAAACCAACATATAAAAATGGAAAATGAAAATTTGCGACATCGTTTTGAAGAAGTGCAGAACAAGGAAAAACAAAAAACTCAAAAACGCAAAGAAATGAAGGCGAAGACAGATATTGGTGAAGGCTACGATAACCTAGCGAGACTATATCAAGAAGGTTTTCATATTTGCAATCTACATTATGGAAGTGTACGTAAAGAGGGAGATTGTTTATTCTGTCTGTCATTTTTAAATAAAAAGTGAGATTACCTTTCCAATATAATTGGAAAGGTAATTTTTTATACATGAGGGTAGAATGAAATTTATTTTTACATTAATAGCGGATGAAATAGGGTAGGTTAAGTGTAAGAAAGGGAGCAATATATGAATTTATATGAAGATGAGCGTTTAGATTACTTATTAGCGCAAGATATGAAGATTGTACAAAGTCCATCAGTATTTAATTTTTCTTTGGATGCCGTTTTACTTGCAGATTTTGCTTGGGTGCCAATTCAAAAAGGTAATTTACTTGATTTGTGTACAGGTAACGCAGTTATCCCTCTTTTATTAAGTACAAGGACAAAAGGGAAAATTACAGGTGTAGAAATTCAAGAGCGCTTATATGATATGGGAATAAGAAGCGTTCAATACAATAATTTAGAAGAAAGAATTCATTTAATCCATGGAGATTTGAAAGATATGCCGGAGAAACTTGGACGGCATCAATATGATGTTGTAACATGTAATCCTCCCTATTTTCAAACACCACAAACTTCTGAGAAGAATATCAATGAACATTTAGCGATAGCTCGTCATGAAATTATGTGCACATTAGAGGATGTTGTATATGCAAGTAGCCAGTTAGTGAAACAGGGTGGGAAAGTAGCATTTGTACATCGTCCAGGTCGTTTACTCGACATCGTCACATTAATGCGTAAATACAAAATCGAACCGAAACGTGTGCGATTTGTTTATCCTAAGGCTGGTAAAGAAGCGAATACATTGTTAATTGAAGGAATTAAGGATGGGAATGCAGATTTAAAAATCTTACCACCTCTTTTTGTATATGAAGAAAACAACGAATATACAAAGGAGCTTCGTTCAATTTTATATGGAGAAGAATAAGCATTGTTTTTATGTGGTGGAGTGTTCTGATGGAAGTTATTATGCTGGATATACAAATCATATAGAAAAACGGATTCAGACCCATAATAGTGGAAAAGGTGCTAGATATACCCGCGCTAGGCTTCCAGTTGGTTTAAAATATGTAGAGGATCATGAGGATAAACGAACGGCTATGCAAGCTGAATATCACTTTAAACAGTTAACGAGGAAACAAAAAGAAGAATATATGCAAAAAGGAGAACGCTATGTGGCAGCAAAAAAGCTTTCAGCAAAATGAAAAGGGAGTTTTATATTTAGTACCGACTCCAATTGGAAATTTAGAGGATATGACATTTCGTGCAATCCGAATTTTAAAAGAGGCAGACATTATTGCTGCGGAAGATACAAGGCAAACGAAGAAACTTTGTAATTACTTTGAAATTGAAACACCAGTTATGAGTTATCATGAGCATAATAAAGGAGTAAGTGGACGGAAAATTTTAGATAAGTTAGAAGAAGGTAAGACTGTAGCCATTGTGAGCGATGCTGGTATGCCATGTATTTCAGATCCTGGTTATGATATCGTTGTAGAGGCTGTAGCAGAACAATATCATGTTATTCCGCTTCCTGGGGCAAATGCGGCTCTTACAGCATTAATTGCATCAGGACTTGAGACAAAACATTTTTATTTCTATGGTTTCCTGCAAAGAAATAAAAAGGGACGTAAGCTTGAATTAGAAAAACTACGCTATATTCCAACTACAATGATGTTTTACGAGGCACCGCATCGTTTAGATGACACTTTAATCTCTATGCAAGAAGTATTAGGAAATAGGGAAATCGTATTATGTCGTGAGCTAACGAAAAAATTTGAAGAGTTTATTCGTGGAACAATTGAAGAAGCGATTGAGTGGACGAAGCAAAATGAAGTTCGTGGGGAGTTTTGTATTTTAGTAGCAGGTTCAACAGAAGAACCTACTCAAGAAGAACAATGGTGGGAAGCTATTTCAGTATATAATCATATTGAACATTATATAAATGAAAAAGGTATGAATTCAAAAGAAGCGATTAAAACAGTTGCTAAAGACCGAGATTTGTCGAAACGTGATGTATATCAAATCTATCATGTTGATAAAAAATAAGCTTCTCATAATTGAGAAGCTTATTTTGCTGTTTCGATATAATCTTGAAGTTCGTTTAAGACCTGTTCAGCGCCTTCTTTACTTAAGATAATTTTACCTTCAGCTAAAGATAGGTTACCATCAGATACTTCACCAGTTACTTGGCAAGTCATGTTTGGTTTATATTTCTTTAAGATGATTTTTTCTTCATCCACGTAGATTTCAAGAGCATCCTTTTCTGCAATACCTAAAGTACGGCGTAATTCGATTGGAATTACTACACGACCTAATTCATCAACTTTACGAACGATACCAGTAGATTTCATAATTCTTTTCCTCCTAAATAAATAGTTTATAAGTTTCGAGTCTATTTTTTTGATTCGTCATTTTTCGACAAAATACCCTATGGACATATGATACCAATCATTTACATTTCCGTCAATTCTTAAATTCTATATTTTTAAAAAAGATTTATAGATTTTTATACTTCTTATATATAATAGAATGTGAGTCATTTCTATAATTGTTTCGTATTATTTTTTATAATATTTATACTTTTCAAAAAAATATTGTATATTTTTTTTGAATATGAGTAATAGATGATAAAGATATCGAGCATTAACTCGTTTTTATATGTGAGTTTTTGATATACTGTTTATAAATACATATGAGGTTATTCGGGAGGTCCAAAACGATGAAAGAGGAAAATAAGTCCTTTTATATTACTACCCCAATTTATTATCCAAGTGGAAAGTTACACATTGGACATGCTTATACGACAGTAGCAGGAGATGCGATGGCACGATATAAGCGTATGCAAGGATACAATGTTCATTATTTAACAGGAACTGATGAGCATGGACAGAAGATCCAAAAGAAAGCAGAAGAACTAAATGTTACACCACAAGCATATGTGGATAACATTGTATCAGGGATTAAAGAACTTTGGGAGAAGGTGGATATCTCTTATGATGATTTTATTCGTACAACTGAAGATCGTCATAAAGATGTTGTTGAGAAAATCTTCAAGCAGCTAGTAGATCAAGGTGATATTTATCTTGATGAATATGAAGGTTGGTATTCTGTACAAGATGAAACATTCTATACAGCGCATCAATTAGTAGATCCAATTATGGAAGGTGACAAAGTAGTTGGTGGGAAAAGCCCAGATAGTGGTCACGCTGTAGAACTTGTTCGCGAAGAATCGTATTTCTTTAGAATGGGTAAATATGTAGACCGACTATTAAAGTTCTATGAAGATAACCCTCATTTCATTCAGCCGGAGTCCCGTAAAAATGAAATGATTAATAACTTCATTAAACCAGGATTAGAAGATTTAGCTGTTTCTCGTACTTCATTTGACTGGGGAGTTCGTGTTCCAGGTAACCCAAAACACGTTATTTACGTATGGGTAGATGCGTTGTCTAATTACATTACTGCATTAGGATATGGAACAGAAAATGAAGAGAAGTATAAAAAATTCTGGCCAGCAGATGTCCATTTAGTTGGGAAAGAAATCGTTCGTTTCCATACAATTTATTGGCCAATTATTTTAATGGCTTTAGATTTACCACTTCCGAAGAAAGTCTTTGCTCATGGCTGGATTTTAATGAAGGATGGAAAAATGAGTAAGTCAAAAGGAAACGTAGTAGATCCAGTTACACTAATTGATCGTTACGGATTAGATGCATTGCGTTACTACTTACTTCGCGAAGTTCCATTTGGATCTGATGGAGTATTCACACCAGAAGGATTTGTTGAACGAATCAACTTTGATTTAGCGAATGATTTAGGGAACTTATTAAATCGTACAGTAGCTATGATTGATAAATACTTTAATGGGGAAATCCCTGCATTTAAAGCAAATGTAACTGAGTTCGATGAAACGCTAGTGACATTTGCCAAAGATACATTGAAAAAAGTAGAAGAGGCAATGGAGAATATGGAGTTCTCTGTAGCGTTAAGTTCCATTTGGCAATTAGTTAGCCGTACGAACAAATATATTGATGAAACGCAGCCATGGGTATTAGCGAAGGATGAGAATGATCGTGAAAAACTTGCGTCTGTAATGGCCCACTTAGCTGAGGTACTTCGTCAAACAGGTATTATGCTTATGCCATTCCTAACAGTAGCACCAAGTAAGATGTTTGCTCAACTTGGGCTTACTGAAGAGGCGCATAAATCTTGGGAAAGCCTATCTACAATTGGATGTATTCCAGCTGGAACAAAAGTAGAAAAAGGAAACCCTATTTTCCCTCGTTTGGAAATGGAAGTAGAAGTGGGGTATATTAAAGAACAAATGCAAGGTTCTGCTCCTAAAGTAGAAGAGAAAAAAGCAGAAGAACCAAAGGCAGAAGAAATTACAATTGATGATTTCTTTAAAGTAGAATTACGAGTAGCTGAAGTAATATCTGCTGAACCTGTGAAAAAAGCAGATAAGTTGTTAAAAATTCAGCTTGATTTAGGTACAGAGAAGCGTCAAGTGGTTTCTGGGATTGCTAAATTCTATTCCCCAGAAGAACTAAAAGGTAAAAAGGTTATTTGTGTAACGAATTTAAAACCTGTAAAATTACGTGGTGAATTATCACAAGGTATGATTTTAGCAGGTGAAGAGAATGGCGTATTGTCATTAGCATCAATTGACCAAAATTTACCAAGTGGTACAAAAATCAAGTAATTGAGACAAGAAAAGAGATGTTTCACGTGTAACATTGGTGAAGCGTCTTTTTTCTTTTTACATTCCCTTTTTTTGCATTAAAATTGTAGTATTGTTATCGTTAAGTTAGAAAGAGCGTAGTTTTCTATGAGAGAATTGATTTCAATATAAAAGGAGCTATTTATTATGTTGTTTGATACACATTCACATTTAAATGCAGAGCAATTTGAAGAAGATTTACAAGAAGTTATCGCGAGGATGAAAGAAGCGGGAGTTACCTATACAGTTGTTGTTGGATTTGATGAAGTAACGATAAAGAAAGCAATTGAATTAGCAGAGGCTTATGATTTTATTTACGCTGCAGTTGGATGGCATCCCGTTGATGCAATCGACATGAATGAAGAACATTTAGCTTGGTTAGAAGAATTAGCTGCTCACCCTAAAGTAGTTGCCATTGGAGAAATGGGATTAGATTATCACTGGGATAAGTCTCCAAAAGAAATACAGAAGGAAGTATTCCGTAAACAAATTGCATTAGCAAAAAAGGTGAAATTACCGATTATTATACATAACCGCGATGCAACTCAAGATATTGTTGATATCCTAGAGGAAGAGAATGCAGCTGAAGTAGGAGGCATTATGCATTGCTTTAGCGGTAGTGTAGAAGTAGCGCAGCGATGTGTCGATATGAACTTTTTAATTTCATTAGGTGGGCCAGTAACATTTAAAAATGCCAAGAAACCGAAAGAAGTTGCTATGGAGATTCCGTTAGAAAAATTATTGATAGAGACAGATTGTCCATATTTAACACCACACCCATTTCGAGGGAAACGAAATGAACCGAGTTATGTAAAACTGGTAGCAGAAGAAATTGCGAATTTAAAAGGAATTTCTTATGAGGAAGTAGCACAAACAACAACAAAGAATGCCAAAGCCTTATTTGGTGTTGAATAAAAAAGAATGGGGAGTCCCATTCTTTTTTTGTTTTTTGAGAAGAGAGATAATAGAAATGATAAGAACCCACTATTTACTCATAACATAAGTGTAGAAATATTGCGGATAAATTAAGATAGAGATAGAAGTGTTACAATAAGGGGAGTGAACAAAGATTTTTCTCTTCTACTTTTTAAAATGTAAGATTGGGAAAATAATAATGGAAAAGTCGTCATTTTTTTGTTTTACTAAGTAGAGATGAAACGAGTGTGGAGGCAAGCATGAAAATTAAAGAGATTATCGTTGTAGAAGGTAAAGATGATACAGTTGCGATTAAACGTGCTGTTGATGGAGATACAATCGAAACGAACGGTTCAGCAATCGGTGATCATGTTATTGAGCGAGTGAAATTAGCGCAGCAAAAACGAGGCGTTATTATTTTCACAGATCCAGATTATCCTGGAGAGCGTATTCGAAAGATTATTTCTGACAAGGTTCCTGGATGTAAGCATGCTTTTTTACCGAAGGAAGAAGCACTTGCGAAAAGGAAGAAAGGCGTTGGAATCGAACATGCTTCTAATGAGTCGATTCGCCGTGCTTTAGAGAATATACATGAAGAAATGGAAGCTTACACAAGTGAAATTAGTTGGAGTGACCTAGTCGATGCGGGCTTAGTGGGCGGAGAAATGGCAAAGAGTCGCAGAGAAAGAGTGGGTAAGCTATTAAAGATTGGTTATACAAATGCAAAACAGTTACATAAACGTTTACAAATGTTTCAAGTTTCAAAGGAATCATTTGCAGAAGCTTATAAGCAAGTAATACAGGAGGAAAAAAAATGAAGGATATCGCAACACCAAATCGTACGAAAGACATTGTTGAAAAGTATGGATTTTCATTCAAAAAAAGTTTAGGACAAAATTTTTTAATTGATACAAATGTATTAAATCGTATCGTTGATCACGCAGAAATCGGTTCAGAAAGTGGCGCAATTGAAATTGGACCAGGTATCGGTGCGTTAACAGAGCAATTGGCGAAGCGTGCTAAAAAAGTAGTGGCTTTTGAAATTGATCAGAGATTATTACCAATTTTAGACGAGACGTTAGCTCCATATAGCAACGTTACAGTTATAAATAAAGATGTACTAAAAGCAGATGTACATGAAGTGTTTAGTGAGCAATTTGAAGAAGGGCAAGATGTAATGGTAGTAGCTAACTTACCATACTATATTACAACGCCAATCTTATTTAAATTGCTTGAAGAAAAATTACCGGTTCGCGGTTTTGTTGTTATGATGCAAAAAGAAGTTGGGGATCGTTTAGCTGCTAAACCAGGAACGAAAGAGTATGGTTCTTTATCAATTGCCATTCAGTATTATACAGAGGTAGAAACAGTTATGACTGTACCGCGTACAGTGTTTGTGCCACAACCAAATGTTGATTCTGCGATTATCCGTCTTCTAAAGCGTCCTAAACCAGTTGTAGAAGTGACAGATGAAACTTTCTTCTTTGAAGTAGTACGAGCAAGTTTCGCACAGCGTCGTAAAACTTTAATGAATAACTTATCAAATAATTTAAATGGTTTCCCGAAAGATAAAGAGCTGTTGGATCGAATTTTAACAGAGGTAGGAATTGATCCGAAGCGAAGAGGCGAAACGCTATCTATCGAAGAGTTTGCAACATTAAGTAATGCATTAATTCTTCATAAATTGTCATAAGAATATGAAAGGGACAGTTCAACTTGAACTGTCCCTTTTGTCACCTTTCCTTTCCTAAATTCATACTTTAAAAACAGGTAAGATGGCCTAACGAGTTTGGAGGTAGGAGAATGGCTTTACATGTTGGAGAATTAGTTGAACGATATTCTCATAATAGGGATATTCTTTTTCGTATTATAGAAATAAAAGGCGATATGGCAATATTATTTGGAGAGGAAATTAGACTTGTGGCGGATGCACCACTTGCAGATTTAGTTAGTATAGATCAACGAGAACATAAAAATAGAGTGAAGCGTGAAAAAGAAACGATGGAGCGTACTTACCGGTTGTTTCAGCAAGATTACGTGTTGATGAAACAAAGACATGAACATAATTCAACTGGTGGATATACAAGTGAAGTGAATTATTTTCAAATGCCAGGGCGTGTATTGCATATAGATGGAGATCCTTTATATTTGCGCAAGTGCTTAGATTTATATAATAAAATAGGCGTTCCTGTTCAAGGTATTCATTGTAAGGAAACGGAGATGCATGAAAAGGTAGTAGACTTAATAGATCATTTTCGCCCAGACATTTTAGTTATTACAGGACATGATGCATATACAAAGTCAAAAGGAGTTATGGGAGATTTAGCAGCATATAGACATTCTAGACATTTTGTACAGGCTGTTCGAGAAGTGCGGAAAAAGTATCCATCATTAGATCAACTCGTTATTTTTGCTGGGGCTTGTCAATCACACTTTGAGGCGTTGATTCGAGCAGGTGCTAATTTTGCTAGTTCACCGTCTAGAATTAATATTCATGCTCTAGATCCGGTATATGTAGTTGGCAAAGTTAGTTTCACCTCATTTATGGAAAGAGTCAATGTATGGGACGTTGTGCGTAATACAATTACTGGTGAAAAGGGACTAGGAGGAATTGAAACAAGAGGGATTTTACGAACGGGATTACCCTTTCAACATTATGATGAATGAGCAAGGTACATACGTATCTTGCTTTTTTATGTGGAAATGATTTAAATGAATCTGGATAAAAAGCGACAAGAATGTGCAGACTATACAATGATACTTGTACAATATAGTATTTCTTCTATCTATTCGAACGCATGATGCTTTTATAATGATATTGTCTGTAAATTGCGGTTAATAATTGGGATAGATATATCGTGTTTTAAGTGTTCAATCTAAATTACAGCGAGGTGTAGCAAGGTATATGTCAAAACGTTTAGATGAAATTAAAAGCGAATTAGATCACCATCTTGGACAGCGACTTGTGTTAAAGGCAAATAGCGGAAGAAGAAAAACAGTGGAGCAATCGGGTGTACTTGCAGAAACGTATCGTTCTGTGTTTGTTGTCCAGTTAGATCAGCAAGAAGATGCATTGCAACGTGTATCTTATAGTTATGCAGATGTTTTAACAGAGACAGTAGAGTTAACATTTTACGATGAACCTCATAATGAAGCATTTTATAATTAATGTGTTACTTGTTACATATATTCCCACAAATGAAAAGCTATATTATTTTGCATACTAATTATACCGTAGCAAAATAAGGAGGGACTCTGCATTGAGTAGACGAAGAGGAGTCATGTCAAATCAATTTAAAGAAGAGCTTGCAAAAGAGCTTGGCTTTTATGATGTTGTTCAGAAAGAAGGATGGGGCGGAATTCGTGCGAAAGATGCTGGTAATATGGTGAAACGTGCTATAGAAATTGCAGAACAGCAATTAATGAAGCAAAACCAGTAGTTGTAAGATACTTTCTATGCTGCGGTAGCCGAGGAGAGATTCCTCGGCTTTTTGCACGCTAAAAGGTGCCATCATTTGACATAAGTAGTTTCATTCTGAATGCTTTTCGTTATAATTAGGGAAGTTTCATCGTCTTACTATAAATTTATGGTAAAATAAACGATAAAAGATTGAGTACATAGAGTGGGTGAATAGATTGAAGCTACTAGTGAAAGCACCAGCAAAGATTAATCTGTCGTTAGATGTACTGGGAAAAAGACAAGATGGATATCATGAAGTGAAAATGATTATGACAACAATCGACTTAGCAGATCGTTTAGAGCTAATGGAATTAGCAGAAGACCGTATTGAAATTTTGTCCCATAATCGGTATGTCCCAGACGACCAACGCAACTTAGCTTATCAAGCAGCGAAATTATTAAAAGAGAAGTTTAATGTGAAAAAAGGTGTATCTATTACTATTGAAAAAACGATTCCAGTAGCAGCTGGATTAGCAGGTGGAAGTAGTGATGCAGCAGCGACATTACGCGGCCTTAATAAGTTATGGGATTTAGGGCTTACAATTAAGGAATTAGCAGAGCTTGGCGCAGAAATTGGATCAGATGTATCGTTCTGTGTATATGGCGGAACTGCAATTGCCACTGGAAGAGGAGAAAAAATTGAACATATAAAGACTCCACCTTCTTGTTGGGTTATTTTAGCAAAGCCCCACATCGGTGTATCTACTGCTGATGTGTATGGAAATTTAAAATTAAATCGTGTTACACATCCAAATGTAGATAAAATGGTTGAAGTTATTAATGACGGGGACTATAAAGGAATTTGTGATACTGTTGGCAACATTTTAGAAGATGTGACGTTTGTGATGCATCCTGAGGTTGCACGTATTAAGGCGCAGATGAAACGATTCGGTGCGGATGCCGTATTAATGAGTGGAAGTGGCCCCACTGTATTTGGTCTTGTACACCATGATTCGCGAATGCATCGTATATATAACGGTTTAAAAGGATTTTGCGAACAAGTATATGCAGTTCGTTTATTAGGAGAGCGAGAAACGCTTGAATAAAGACGTATAATACGTTATGATTTGTTTAGAATATTCGTGATTTGAGGTGAGAGTATGAAAATTAGACGAAGTACAAGATTGGTCGATCTGACTTATTACTTGCTACAAAATCCTCGTCAGCTAGTTTCCCTCACTTTTTTTGCTGAAAGGTATCAATCGGCTAAATCTTCCATTAGTGAAGATCTAGTTATTATTAAGCAAACGTTTGAACAACAAGGGGTCGGCACATTGCAAACGATACCAGGAGCAGCAGGAGGAGTGAAATATATTCCCTATATAAGTGAAGAAGAGGCGAATCTGATTATTAATGAGCTTTGTAGCTTATTTGAAAAACCAGACCGTATTTTGCCTGGCGGTTACTTATATATGACGGATCTTTTAAGTAATCCTCGCCAAATTAATGGTGCAGGTCGTTTATTTGCTTCTGTTTTTGCTAGGCAACCAATTGATGCGGTTATGACGGTAGCGACAAAAGGAATTCCGCTTGCTTATGCAGTAGCGAACTACTTAGATGTACCGGTAGTAATTGCGAGAAAAGATAATAAGGTAACAGAAGGACCCACTGTTAGTATTAACTATGTATCAGGTTCCTCTAAGCGAATCCAAACGATGACTTTAGCAAAGCGTAGCCTTCCAGAAGGATCCAATGTTTTAATTATTGATGACTTTATGAAAGCTGGCGGAACCATTCAAGGCATGATGAGCATGCTAGAAGAGTTTAAAGCTAATGTTGTTGGAATTGGCGTATTAGTAGAGTCTACGGATATTGAAGAAAGACTTATTAATAACTTTGTATCATTAATTCGTCTGTCAGAAGTTGATGTGAAAGAAAAAGCGATTCAAGTGGAAAAGGGAAATTATTCACTTGCACCATTTGATAAAGGGCTTGTAGAGGCTGAGTAAAAAGGTAAAGCAGATAGCTTTACCTTTTTTTATTCCTATTTATAAATTACAAAATAGATGGACAAACTGCCTTTGGTACACTATTTTTAAAGAGTAAAAATAAATAATAAAAGGGTGAAAAGTATGAAAGTTGTTCAAACAAGCAAAGCACCACAGGCAATCGGACCATATTCACAAGGGATTATTGTAAATAATATGTTCTATAGTTCAGGACAAATTCCATTAACGGCAAGTGGAGAACTTGTAACAGGAGATGTAACAGTACAAACAGAGCAAGTATTTGAAAATTTACAAGCGGTATTAGCAGAAGCGGGTGCTTCATTTGATACAGTGGTAAAAACAACAGTATTCTTAAAGGATATGGATGATTTTAATGCTGTTAATGAAGTATACGGTTCTTATTTCTCTACTCATAAACCAGCGCGTTCTTGTGTACAAGTAGCAAAATTACCGAAAGATGTTTCTGTTGAAATCGAAGTAATTGCCCTAGTTAAGTAACTCTTTGTAAGCGATAACCTCTACTAATCCTTATATTCAACTAACTTAAAAATTTTTATCTTAAAAATTTTTAAAAAATTAAAGGGAAAATAGAAATTTTGTGGAATTTATACAAATATATCGCTTATTTAGAAAAGGGTGGTGAACACAAGATGGAAGTGACTGACGTAAGATTACGCCGCGTAAACACAGAAGGCCGCATGAGAGCAATTGCCTCTATTACTCTAGACCATGAATTTGTTGTTCATGATATTCGTGTAATTGATGGTAATAATGGATTATTTGTAGCAATGCCAAGTAAACGTACTCCAGATGGAGAATTCCGTGACATTGCACATCCAATTAATTCTAATACACGCTCTAAAATTCAAGATGCGGTTTTAACAGAGTATCATCGTTTAGGCGAGTTAGAAGAGGTTGAGTTTGAAGAAGCAGGCGCTTCGTAAAATTCGAATGAAAAGGGCTTTTGAAAGAAAGTCTTATAATTTTGTAGCAAACTCCTGTAAGCATTTACAGGAGTTTGTTTTTTTTTTGAATAATACACGTTTCTAATTATAAAAATTCATATTTTGAAAAAATAAAGATGAAAAACTTCTAATTTTTTCAAAATCATTTAAAATAGTATAGCTTATTCCTTAAAAAAGATACTAAAGAGTAAAACATCTTATAAGAATTATGGTAAAATTTAATAGTTATAATGTGTTTCTTGAAATATATGATGATTTAGGATAATATCGTTAATGGATAAATAGGTTGCGATGGAGGGTCTATATGTCAAACAGATTTGCAGTGATTCTAGCTGCAGGTAAAGGCACACGTATGAAGTCCAAGCTATACAAAGTGCTGCATCCTGTATGTGGAAAACCAATGGTACAACATGTAGTCAATGAAGTATCTCAATTAGGATTGCAGAAACTTGTAACAGTCGTTGGACATGGTGCTGAAAAGGTACAAGAACAGCTAGGAAACGTAAGTGAGTTTGCATTACAAGCAGAACAACTTGGTACAGCTCATGCTGTCGATCAAGCTGCAAGTGTACTTGCAAATGAAGAAGGAACAACTTTAGTTATTTGTGGTGATACACCTCTAATAACTGCTGAAACGATGGAAGCATTGCTTCAGCAACACGAAGAAGCGGGAGCAATGGCGACGGTACTAACAGCGTACATAGAAGAGCCTGCTGGATATGGCCGTATCGTTCGTAATGAGAATGGTCATGTTGAAAAGATTGTTGAGCATAAGGATGCAAATGAAAAAGAATTAGCTATTAAAGAAATCAATACAGGTACGTATTGTTTTGATAATAAAGCTTTATTTGCTTCACTTTCTAAAGTTTCAAATGATAATGTACAGGGCGAATATTACCTTCCGGACGTTATTGAAATTTTAAAAAATGAGGGTCATATTGTATCAGCTTATCAAACAGAGCACTTCGATGAAACGTTAGGTGTTAACGACAGAGTCGCTCTATCGCAAGCGGAAATTATTATGAAAAATCGTATCAACCGAAAGAACATGGTAAATGGTGTTACAATTATTGATCCAAGTAACACATACATTTCTGCGGATGCAATTATTGGTAGTGATACAGTTCTTCACCCAGGAACGGTTATTGAGGGTAACACTGTAATTGGTTCTGATTGTGAAATTGGACCGCATACAGTAATTCACGATAGTGAAATTGGAGATCGTACGGTAATTCGTCAATCTACTGTACATGACAGCAAACTTGGTACAGAAGTATCGGTTGGTCCATTTGCACATATTCGCCCAGATTCAGTTATTGGAGATGAAGTGCGCGTTGGAAACTTCGTAGAAATCAAAAAAACTGTTTTTGGTAATAGAAGTAAAGCTTCACACTTAAGTTATATCGGGGATGCACAAGTTGGAGAAGACGTGAATCTTGGTTGTGGTTCAATTACGGTGAACTACGACGGCAAGAATAAATTTAAAACTGTAATTGGTAACGGGGTATTTATTGGATGTAATTCAAACCTTGTTGCTCCTGTAACAGTTGAAGATGGTGCTTATGTGGCAGCAGGCTCTACAATAACAGAGAATGTTCCATCAAAAGCATTATCAGTAGCACGTGCACGTCAAGTTAACAAAGAAGACTATGTTGATCAATTGCTGAATAAGAAAAAATCATAATGTGGAGGGTTAATCTAGATGTCGACTCAATATCTAAATTCTAATTTGAAAGTATTCTCTTTAAACTCTAATAAGGAACTTGCTGAGCAAATCGCAAAGCATATTGGAGTAGGACTAGGAAAATGTTCTGTTGATCGTTTTAGTGATGGAGAAGTTCAAATTAACATTGAAGAAAGTATCCGTGGTTGCGATGTATTCATTATTCAATCTACAAGCTTCCCAGTAAACGAACATATCATGGAATTACTTATTATGATTGATGCATTGAAACGTGCATCTGCAAAAACAATTAATATTGTTATTCCTTACTATGGTTATGCGCGTCAAGACCGTAAAGCGCGTTCTCGTGAACCAATTACATCGAAACTTGTAGCAAACTTGCTTGAAACAGCAGGTGCAACTCGTGTAATCACTCTAGATTTACATGCTCCACAAATTCAAGGATTCTTTGATATCCCGATCGACCACTTAATGGGTGTACCGATTCTTTCAGATTACTTTGAAGCAAAAGGCCTTAAAGATATCGTAATCGTATCTCCTGATCACGGTGGTGTAACGCGTGCTAGAAAAATGGCGGATCGCCTAAAAGCGCCAATCGCTATTATTGATAAGCGTCGTCCTCGTCCGAATGTATCGGAGGTAATGAACATTATCGGTAACATTGAAGGCAAAACAGCAATTTTAATTGATGACATCATTGATACAGCTGGTACAATTACATTAGCGGCAAACGCTCTTGTTGAGAACGGTGCTTCTGAAGTATATGCTTGCTGTACACACCCAGTATTATCTGGCCCAGCAATTGAGCGTATTCAAAATTCGAATATTAAAGAGTTAGTTGTAACGAACTCTATTGTATTACCAGAAGAGAAGAAAATTGATAAAGTACATGAACTTTCAGTTGCTCCATTAATCGGAGAAGCAATCATTCGTGTATACGAAGAAGAATCTGTAAGTGTATTATTCAATTAATTGGATAGAATGAGACGTAACCAAGCTTGGTTACGTCTTTTCGTATCGAAAAAAGAAAGTAGTGGTACAAGAATGAAATTAATAGTAGGACTTGGGAACCCAGGTAGAGAATATGAATTAACAAGGCATAATATTGGATTTATGGCGATCGATGAACTTGCAAAGCGTTGGAGTATTTCTTTGAATGAACAAAAGTTTAAAGGAGTATTTGGCGCTGGCTTTGTTAATGGGGAAAAAGTAATCTTACTAAAGCCACTTACATATATGAATTTATCTGGGGAAAGTATCCGTCCGCTCATGGATTATTATAAAATTGATGTTGAGGACTTCATTGTTATGTACGATGATTTAGATATTCCTGTAGGTAAGTTACGCCTTCGCATGAAAGGTAGTGCGGGTGGACATAATGGTGTGAAATCAACAATTTCACATTTAGGAACACAAGAATTTCAACGTATCCGTATGGGAATCGATCGTCCGAAAAATGGGATGAAAGTAGTGGATTACGTATTAGGACGTTTTACATCTGAAGAAATATCTGGCGTTAATCAATCCATTGAAAATGCAGCAGATGCATGTGAGGAATGGTTAAATAAACCTTTTCTCCAAATCATGAATACTTTTAATAGTTAAGCGCACAATCTGGAATATTTTATTTTGTTTTATCCCATACTAGTAGCAATTGGATATTTAGGAGGCTAGTATGGAAGGTTATTATTACTGTAGACATTGCGGAAGTAATGTGGGCTCCATTATCGCAGAAAAAGTATATAGCGACGTTTTGTTTCAACTAACAGAGCAAGAAGTAGTGGATATGATTCATTTTCATGAGAATGGAAATATATATATAAAAACGATTTGTGAATCGTGTCAAGAAACGCTCGCATCTTATCCTGAGTATTATGAATATGAAAAATTTCTGCAATAAAATGTTGTCGCTTTGGCATGTCCAAAGCATTTTTCTGTTTTCTTTTTCCAAAATATTTGCATAAAATATAGTAACTTGCTCTTTATGTTGAGAGGAGTTTTGAAAATGATAGGTTTATTAGAGCAATTTTATAAAAATGAAGAAATACAATCGGTTATTAATGGGCTAGAAGATGGGTTGAAAGAACAACTTGTATCGGGTATGGCAACATCCTCTCGTTCATTATTAATGGCAGCTTTATATAAAAAAACAAAGCAATCACAACTTATTGTGACGCACAATTTATACCAAGCACAAAAAGTACATGAAGATTTAGTGGCGTTACTTGGTGAAAAAGATGTTTGGCTATATCCGGTAAATGAATTGATAGCATCGGAAGTTGGTGTTGCAAGTCCAGAATTGAAGGCGCAGCGTATTGAAGTGTTAAATCGCTTAGCGGCGGGAGAGAATGGGATTATTGTAGCGCCAGTTGCAGGGCTGCGTAGGTTTTTACCAATAAAAGAATTATGGAAGCAAAGGCAAATTGAAATCAATCTAGGGCAAGAGATTGATTTAGATGCGCTCTTGCATACCTTACATCATATTGGCTACGAGCGTAAGTCGATGGTAGAAGCTCCAGGAGAGTTTAGTTTGCGCGGGGGAATATTAGATATTTACCCATTAACTGAAGAATTACCATTTCGTATTGAATTCTTTGATACACAGGTTGATTCTATTCGATTATTTGATGTGGAAGAACAGCGCTCTCAAGATAAAAGGGAAAGTGTTCGGTTTGGTCCGGCAACAGAGTTTTTATTTTCACAGGAAGAATTGAAATCGGGAATTAAGCATCTTGAAGAAGGTTTGACTAAGACGATGCAAAAGCTTTCCGATGATAAATTAAAGACTGCTGTACTTGAGACGGTTAGTCATGAAATTGAAATGTTGAAAAACGGACAAAGTATAGAACAAATGTTTAAATATTTATCTATTTTCTATAAAGAACCTGCTAGTCTGATAGATTATTTACCAGAAAACGGTGTTGTAATTTTAGATGAGATTTCCCGTATTCAAGAAACAGCATCACATCTTGAAACCGAAGAAGCGGAATGGTATATCTCACTTCTTGGCGAAGGAACAATTATTCAGGATTTATCTTTCTCCCACTCATTTGAGGAATTTCTTCATAATAAAAAAAGAAGTTTTGTATATTTAACGTTATTCTTACGCCATATAGCACACACACATCCTCAAAACATTGTGAATGTGACATGTAAAACGATGCAAGATTTCCACGGACAGATGCAGTTGTTAAAAACTGAAATTGATAGATGGAATGAAGGGCATTTTACGACCGTTGTGCTTGGAACAGATGAGGAACGCGTAAAAAAACTACAACATATTTTAAGTGATTATGATATTGATGCAGACATTGTAGAGGCCACAGATGTCTTATTGCCTGGAAGGTTACAAATTGCTGTAGGTGATTTACATGCAGGCTTTGAAATGCCGATGCAAAAGTTTGTTGTCATTACTGAAAAAGAGCTTTTTCATAAAAAGGTTAAAAAATCACAACGTAAGCAAAAGCTATCTAACGCTGAACGTATTAAAAGTTATTCGGAATTAAAAGTTGGAGACCATGTAGTTCATGTAAATCATGGTATAGGTAAATTTTTAGGTATTGAGACATTAGAGATTAATGGTGTTCATAAAGATTATTTAAATATTAAATATCAAGGTAATGATAAGTTGTACGTTCCAATTGAACAAATTGATCAAGTGCAAAAATACGTAGGGTCTGAAGGTAAGGATCCAAAAGTTTATAAATTAGGCGGAAATGATTGGAAGAAGGTCAAAACGAAAGTTGAAAAATCTGTACAAGACATTGCAGATGACCTAATTAAATTATATGCCGAGCGTGAAGCTTCGAAAGGTTATGCATATACACCAGATACGGCAGAACAACAGGAATTTGAATCTTCTTTCCCATATCAAGAGACAGAGGATCAATTACGTTCTATTGAAGAGATTAAGAAAGATATGGAACGCGGACGTCCGATGGATAGGCTTCTTTGTGGCGACGTAGGATATGGAAAGACTGAAGTAGCTATTCGTGCGGCATTTAAAGCAATTATGGATGAAAAACAAGTTGCGATTTTAGTACCGACAACAATCCTTGCACAACAACACTATGAAACAATTCGAGAGCGTTTTCAAGATTACCCGATTAATATAGGGTTACTAAGTAGATTCCGCACACGAAAACAACAAAATGAAACGATTAAAGGTTTAAAAGATGGAACGGTGGATATTGTAATCGGAACGCATCGTATTTTATCTAAAGATGTTACGTATAAAGATTTAGGACTTCTTATTATTGATGAAGAACAAAGATTCGGCGTTACACATAAAGAAAAAATTAAACAATTGAAAGCAAATGTTGACGTGTTAACATTAACGGCAACTCCGATTCCACGTACACTCCATATGTCTATGCTTGGTGTGCGCGATTTATCTGTTATTGAGACACCACCAGAGAATCGTTTCCCAGTACAAACATATGTAGTAGAGTATAATCCAGCGTTAATGCGAGAAGCAATAGAGCGAGAGTTGGCAAGAGGCGGTCAAATTTACTTCCTATATAACCGTGTGGAGGATATTGAAAGAAAAGCAGATGAAATTTCGATGTTAGTTCCAGATGCTCGTGTAACATACGCACATGGGAAAATGAATGAAGGTGAATTAGAGTCTGTTATGCTATCGTTTTTAGAAGGGCAGCATGATGTTCTTGTAAGTACAACAATTATCGAGACGGGTGTAGATATTCCGAATGTAAATACATTAATTGTATTTGATGCAGATCGTATGGGATTATCGCAGTTGTATCAGCTTCGCGGGCGTGTTGGACGTTCTAATCGCGTCGCGTATGCCTACTTTGCATACAAACGTGATAAAGTGTTATCGGAAGTTGCAGAGAGGCGTCTGCAGGCAATTAAAGAGTTTACAGAGCTTGGATCTGGTTTCAAAATTGCGATGAGAGACTTATCAATTCGTGGTGCGGGTAATTTGTTAGGGGCAGAACAACATGGATTTATTGATTCTGTCGGATTTGATCTATATTCTCAAATGTTAAAAGATGCAATTGAGCAACGTAGAGGGACAGATGGAGTTGAAAATACCGTTAATGTTGAAATTGATTTAGAAGTAGACGCATATTTACCGGATGCGTATATTTCAGATAGTAAACAAAAAATTATGATGTATAAACAATTTAGAGGTATTTCTGCAATTGAAGATATTGAAGAGCTGCAGGAAGAGATGATCGACAGATTTGGTGATTATCCACAAGAAGTTGGTTATTTATTACAAATTGCAAACATTAAAGTGTTGGCGATGAAAGAACAAATTGAGTTAATTAAGCAAAATAAGTTTGAAGTAACATTCCTGTTTTCTGAACAAGCGAGCCAAAATATAGATGGTGGAAAATTATTCATGCTAGGAAGTAGTTTTGGTCGTATGATCGGTCTTGGTATGGAGGGGTCACAATTGAAAATTGTGATGAAAACGAATGGATTAGAGACATCGAAATGGTTAACAATTGCTGAAAATTTATTAAAAGGCTTACCAGATGTAAAAAAAGAAGTAATAAATGCCTAATATAAGATAAAAAATACAATTCGACGTGCATAGAAGAACTAATGTGTAAAATACTATGTTTAATAGTTGGTGATTTTTACATGAACAGGTAAATTCACCACTTTGATCATCAGTAGAAAGTGAGGCAGCATAGAATGAAAGCAACTGGAATCGTACGTCGAATTGATGATTTAGGCAGGGTAGTAATCCCAAAGGAAATTCGTAGAACTTTACGTATTCGAGAAGGGGACCCACTAGAAATATTTGTTGATCGCGATGGAGAAGTCATTTTAAAGAAATATTCTCCGATTAGTGAACTAGGTAATTTTGCAAAAGAATATACGGAAGCTTTATATGATAGCTTAGGACATAATGTGCTTGTATGCGATCGTGATTCTATTATCGCAGTAGCAGGCGTATCTAAAAAAGAATACTTAAATAAAAGTGTTGGCGATTTAATTGAGAAGACAATGGAAGAGCGCAAGTCTGTAATTATGACAGATGAAAGTGAAATTTCAATTATTGATGGAGTAACAGAAAAAGTCAGCTCCTATACAATTGGCTCGATTGTTGCGAATGGGGATCCAATTGGAGCTGTTATTATCTTCTCTAAAGAAGCTATTATAAGTGAAGTAGAGCATAAGTCAGTAAATACAGCTGCAAGTTTTTTAGCGAAACAAATGGAGCAGTAGTGAAGTGTAATTTCTATAAGTAGCAATCTTTCCTAATTATGATATTTCTATTTGAGAAATTAACTATTTGGAGATATAAGCATTGAATGAAGGTAGCGCTTTGCTACCTTTTTTCATTGAGTATTTTTGCTGTTGAAAGAAGTCAGTGAATGTAAGGAATATGAAGGAGAGACAGTTTTTCTTTGTGATATAATACGAGGGGTGAGAATAGAAAAAGGAGTTTTCTTGTATGGAAGCGAAGAAGTACCAAGCCTTTTGGCGTGGGGCTATTATATTAACAATCGCAAGTTTTGTTACAAAGGTATTAAGCGCTTTTTACCGTATTCCATATCAAAATATAGCGGGTGATGTTGGTTTTTATATTTACCAACAAATTTATCCATTTTATGGATTTTGTTTAATTTTAGCCACTTATGGGTTTCCCATTATTATTTCAAAAATGGTCGCAGAAAGATTAGAACGAGGAAAACAAAAAGAAGCAGAAGAAATTATTTGTGTATCTTTTTGGTTTTTATTAGGAATTGGATTTATAGGTTTTTTTACATTATTCTTTGGGGCCGAAACAATTGCATCGGCTATGGGCGATATACATTTAGATAAATTATTACGTGTTATTTCGTTTTCATTCCTACTAATGCCATTTTTATCTGTAGCGAGAGGATATTTTCAAGGATTCAATAATATGATGCCGACGGCTGTTTCGCAAGTAATTGAACAAACAATTCGTGTTTCTATTATTGTATTTTTATCACTATTCCTTATTGCTCATGGATTTGATTTATATACAGTTGGTGCGGGTGCTATGCTAGGTTCAATTGCAGGCGGGCTTATTGGGATTATCGTACTTTTACTTTATATGCGTCATGATTTCCATGCTATTTTCTTTAAAAGTTGGAAGAGAATTGGAGGTAAAAAAAGGATTATTCGAATCCTTTTTTGGCAGGGATTAGCGATTTGTGTTAGTAATTTAGTCCTTATTTTTATACAAATGGCGGATTCTATTTCCTTTTATACCTTGCTTATTCGCGCGGGAGAGCAAGTTGAAAATGCAAAGGTACTAAAAGGTGTTTATGATAGAAGTATCCCGCTTATGCAATTAGGTACTGTTGTGACAACTTCTTTCTCATTGTCACTTATTCCTATTATTACAGCGGCGAAAGAAAGAGGAGATCTTTCATTTATTCAAGAAAAGGTAAAATTAGCAATGAAAATAACATTTGTTATTGGATTTGCCGCTGCTATTGGATTAACTTGTATTATTCAACCTACAAATATTATGTTGTTTGAAAATAGTGATGGATCAGATGTGTTATCGATTTTATCTTTATCTATTTTATTTAGTTCATTGTCAATTACAACTGCTTCTATTTTGCAAGGAGTGGGACAAACATTAAAACCAGCAATATTCGTTGTATTTGGAGGTTGTTTGAAGTTAGTTTTAAACTATATATTAATGCCGTATTTTGGTGTAAAGGGAGCTGCAATTGCAACTTTAGTTGCGCTTATTGTAATTGCCTTGCTAAATAGTGTGTTACTTATGCGAGCTGTATCGGAGCCGCTTATTGATAGGCGGAATATGTTAGGTGTAGCTATTAGTGGTATCGGTATGGGGTTTGTATTAATAATCTTTATGCGTATGTTGCGAATGTCCGGATTAGTAATTGATACAGGACATAGAGGAATTGCGACGCTTGAAGCGCTGTTAGGTGTAGCTATCGGTGGATTAGCATATATGTTTTTAATTTTAAAATTATGTGTATTTACAAAAGAAGAATTAGGAACCGTTATGAAACAAGAGAAAAAAGAAGGTTCATTGAAGAAGAGTGGATAGAGGTGACTGGTTGTGAGTGGAATTATTACTATTTTAGGATTAGGTGCTGGTGAGTTAGATCAGTTAACGATGGGTGTATATCGAAAGATAAAAGAATCGGAACATATGTTTGTTAGAACGAAGGAACATCCAGTTATAGAAGAATTGGAGAAAGAAGCTATAAAGTATACGGCCTTTGATAATGTATATGAGGCACATGATACATTTGAAATCGTATATGAAACAATCGCGAATACATTGCTAGAACAGGCTAAAGGCGCAGAAATTATTTATGCTGTTCCAGGTCATCCGCTTGTAGCAGAAAGAACAGTTCAGCTACTTTTGGAAAAAGGAGAAGTAGCAAATATTGAAGTGCGAATTGAAGGTGGACAAAGTTTCCTTGATCCGATGTTTGCAAGTCTAAAAATTGATCCGATTGAAGGGTTCCAATTAATTGATGCTACATCATTTGAAAGAGGACAATTAGAATTACGTCAACATTTAATCTTTTGCCAAGTGTATGATGCGTTCGTTGCTTCAGATGTGAAACTGATGTTAATGGAGATGTTGCCAGATGATTATGAAGTGTATATCGTAACAGCTGCAGGAACTTCATTTGAGCAAGTAAAAAAGGTACCGTTATACATGTTAGATCATGAAACGGAGTTAAATAATTTAACGAGTGTATATGTACCCCCGGTTAAGGAACGTGCGTCTTTGTATCAGCAGTTTGATGTGCTTAGAGCAATTATTGCGGAACTGCGTGGACCGAATGGTTGCCCGTGGGATAAAAAACAAACTCATCAATCTTTAAAGAAATACTTAATTGAAGAAGCATATGAAGTGCTAGAAGCAATTGATGAAGAGGATGATGATCATTTAGTAGAAGAACTGGGTGATATATTATTACAAGTTATGCTTCATGCTCAAATTGGAGAGGATGAAGGTTGGTTCTCTATAGATGATATTATTCGGACTTTAGCTGAGAAAATGGTTCGTCGTCATCCGCATGTGTTTGGGAATACGGATGTAAATAATGCTGATGAAGTGATTGCAAATTGGGAAGAAATTAAAAAACAAGAAAAGGGATTCGTGAAAGAATCTGTTTTAGAGGGTATTCCAAAAAGCTTGCCACAGCTAATGCGTGCTTATGAAATTCAGAAGAAAGCTGGAAAGGTTGGATTTGATTGGGTTGATGTGCAGCCGATGATAGAGAAGGCCTTAGAAGAATGGCAAGAATTCCAACAAGAAGTTGTAAACATGGATGAGAAAAAGATGCTAGGTGAATTTGGTGATTTACTATTTGCATTTGTTAATATAGCTCGTCATTATAAATTAGATCCAGAAGAAGCGTTACGTTCAACTAATGAGAAATTTATGGCTCGCTTTTTATACATGGAAGCAAAAGTAGCTGAAATGAATAAGGAAATGCAAGATTTATCATTAGAACAGTTAGATATTTTATGGGAAGAGGCAAAACAAACAGAGCGTTAATAGGGGGATTTGATATGCGTCTAGATAAATTTTTGAAAGTATCACGTTTAATTAAAAGAAGAACATTAGCAAAAGAAGTGTCTGACCAAGGAAGAATTTCGATTAATGGCCAAGTGGCAAAAGCGAGTTCAGATGTGAAGGTAGAGGATGAATTAACAATTCGTTTCGGGCAAAAAATAGTAACTGTGAAAGTAAATGAATTGAAAGAAACAACTAAAAAAGAAGATGCAGCAAACATGTATAGTCTCGTTCGTGAGGAAAAAGTGAAAGCGGAAGAAGGCTTGTTCTAAAATAGGTTAGCCCCTCATACATTACTATTAGCTAGTATAAAGCTATGGGGGGATTTTCGTGAATAATGGTTACTCACCTATGTCTTCTAATCAACAAAATGTTTCTGTAGAGCATGATATTATCATGCGTGGCAGGCGTGTAATCGATATTACTGGTGTAAAGCAAGTAGAGAGTTTTGATAGCGAAGAGTTTTTACTTGAGACTGTAATGGGTTTTTTAACAATTCGTGGTCAAAATTTGCAAATGAAGAATTTAGATGTAGAAAAGGGTGTTGTATCAATTAAAGGGAAAGTTCATGAAATGCTGTATATTGATGAGAACCAAGGGGAGAAAACTAAAGGCTTCTTTAGTAAGTTGTTTAAATGAGCCTAACAATTCAGTTGTATACAATGCTTTCAATGATTGGAATGGGTGCTTGGATTGGTGCTTCTTTAGATACATACCAACGGTTTTTAAAACGCCAAGAGCGTAAACGTTGGCTTGTATTTATACATGATATACTATTTTGGATTGTCCAAGCATTATTCGTTTTTTATGTATTACTGCGTGTAAATGAAGCCGAACTACGTATATATGTATTTTTGGCGTTACTATGTGGTTTTGCAGCATATCAAAGCTTATTGAAAGCACTATACATGAAGATGTTAAATTTTCTCATCTATATTTTTGTACAAACAACACAATTTTTTGTTCGAATTATACAGCTACTCATGATAAAACCTGTTATTATTATAGCACAGCTATTTATTGCATTTATATTATTCTTATTTCGTATACTGCTTTCAATTGGACATGTGTTATGGAAAATGGTGATTTGGATATTACTTTTCATATGGAAAGTTTTTTTCTCGCCTGTTCGGTTTATTGCTTCGCTCATATGGAAACTTCTCCCTAATCGTGTTAAACTTTTTATAATGAAGCATGTAGGGTTCCTGCAATATGTAGCAAAATTGAAGGGACATATCTTCCAATTATGGGTGCGTATAAAAAAGAAGTTAGGGGGACCTCGGAAATGAGGGAACTGAGACAAAGAACAATCGAAAAACAGAGTCCAAATCCTGTTAAAGAACATATAATACAAACGGATGAGAACAGGAAGCGACTTTATCGCCGTTTAGCGGTTTTTCTTGTCTTTACTTTTACAATTATTGCTAGTATTAGTGTGACGTTTTATCAACAAAACAGTTCCATTAAAGCAAAAGAAGCGAAAGTTAAGGACATGAAAAAAGAACTGGATTCATTAACGAAAAAAGAAAAGAATCTAAAAGATGAAGTTCAAAAGTTGAATGATGAAGAGTACGTTTTAAAGATTGCTAGAAGGGATTATTTCTTCTCCGGAAAAGGGGAGATAATTTTTCCTGTTTCTAAGTAGAGTATGTCTTATTGACACTGTATTTTAGGATTATATATAATAAAGTAAAATTTGACTTTTTAACCACTAAGGAGGAGCATTTTTTTTATGTCAATCGAGGTAGGCAGCAAGTTACAGGGTAAAGTAACAGGTATTACAAATTTTGGGGCTTTTGTGGAGCTGCCAGAAGGCTTAACAGGTCTTGTTCATATTAGTGAAGTTGCTGATAATTATGTGAAAGATATTAACGATCACTTAAAAGTAGGCGACCAAGTAGAAGTAAAAGTTATCAATGTTGAAAAAGATGGCAAAATTGGCCTATCTATTAAGAAAGCGAAAGAACGTGAAAAAACAGAAGGAGATCGTCCACGTGGTGAATACCAACGTGGTGGTGATCAACAACGTTCTGGACGTCCACAACGTAATAATAATCGTTCTTCCAACAGAGATAACCGCGGTGGCGGTAACGAACGAGCTCCAAAAGAAACATTTGAGCAAAAGATGGCACGCTTTTTAAAAGATAGTGAAGATCGTTTAACTTCTTTAAAGCGTAACACAGAATCTAAACGTGGTGGCCGTGGCGCACGTCGCGGATAATAAGTCCGTTTAATTCTTAACATATAGAGAGGTACCCAGAGTGATTACTCGGGTACTTTTTTATGTGAGAGAATATATTTTAAAAAAAGTTTTTGAGATGTGTTGACTTTAAAACGTATCTGATGTAAGATACTAATTGTCCGTTAAATACGACGACATGGCGGTGTAGCTCAGCTGGCTAGAGCGTACGGTTCATACCCGTGAGGTCGGGGGTTCGATCCCCTCCGCCGCTATATTTAATTTAACGGCCCGTTGGTCAAGTGGTTAAGACACCGCCCTTTCACGGCGGTAACACGGGTTCGAATCCCGTACGGGTCATCTAAAAAGATCATGCAAATTTGCATGATCTTTTTTTGTTAAATATAAATTAAGACGTACAATACTTCTACAAAATCACCCTATATTTTCTGAACATTCTTTCAACTTTCTTTAAATAAATTAAATACTATGTATATATGTAGATTTATTTCGAATAAAAAGTCGAACGATTATAAAAGTCAAAACTGTTGTTTTGACAAAAATCCCAATAATCATCTTTTATAATAACAGTAATTAAACTATGCAGGTGGTGTTAAAAATATGCCTAAAGCAGGAAGGAATACTATGAACACAAGTGCATTGGCGATGAATGAAAGTCAGCTTGGAACAATAAAGTGGACGAGTAAGTTGCGAATGAAGTTTGAACAAGTTTTCTTTAGATGGGGATTCATTATTGCTGTTATTGGTTTTCTTTTGGGACGAGCATATATATTAACAAACATTTTGCCGTTTGCATTGCCGTTTTTTGCTGCTGTTTATGTTATGAAGCGAGATAAAATGCCGCTCGCGTTTTTAGCCCTAATGGGGGGGGCACTTTCAGTTTCAATAGACAATTTATTTTTTACTTTTGCATCTATCTTTACCTTCTTTATTTATAATATCTTCTTTAGTCGGTTTACACGTAAAACTGTTGGACTTGTACCATTCCAAGTATTTATCTCCGCATTAACCGCACATTTAGTTGTTGTATATTTTGCACAGCAAACCGTCACCATGTATGATCTGCTCGTCAGTACGATCGAAGCGGGGCTTAGCTTCGTATTAACGATGATATTTTTACAAAGTGTTCCGCTTTTAGTGGAAAGGAAAGGGAAGCAACAAGCGTTAGAAACAGAAGAAATTGTTTGTTTAATTATATTACTAGCATCTGTTTTAACGGGCACAACGGATTGGTTTGTTTATGATGCTTCTATTCAACATATTTTCACTAGATATTTAGTATTAGTATTTGCCTTTATTGCAGGGGCAGCTACAGGGTCCACAGTAGGAGTTGTCACTGGGTTAATATTAAGTTTAGCGAATGTGGCTAGCTTGTCTCAACTTAGTCTCCTTGCCTTTTCAGGATTGCTTGGGGGATTGTTAAAAGAAGGGAAGCGTATAGGAGTTAGTTTAGGTTTATTAATTGGTACAAGCTTAATTACATTATATGTAGACAAGCAAACAAGTATTGTAACAACTTTAATTGAATCTGGTGTAGCAATTGTTTTCTTCTTATTAACACCGAAGCTTGTTATGGATCGTATTGCTAAATTTATGCCAGGTACACAGGAGCATTCACAAGATCAACAACAATATTTAAGAAGAGTGCGCGATGTTACAGCGAACAAAATCAATCAATTTGCTAATGTATTTGCTGCTTTGTCCAATAGCTTTTCTGTATATGGGTATGTGGAGGAGGAAGATAAAGAAACAGAAGCTGATTTATTTTTAAGTACAATTACTGCAAAAACATGTCAAACATGCTTTAAGAAGGATCAATGTTGGGTAGTTAATTTTGATAAAACATACGATTATATGAAACAAATAATGAGTGAAACAGAAGAAGGAACGCTGCAGCATAATCGGAAGTTAGTTCGTGAATGGGACAAGCATTGTGTGAGAGGGAAGAAAGTAACGGATTTAGTAGCGGGTGAATTAGATCACTTCTATGAGGGGCAGAAATTAAGAAAACAAATGAAGGAAAATCGTAGAATTGTAGCGGAGCAATTACTAGGTGTATCAAAAGTGATGGAGGATTTCGCTAAGGAGATACAACGAGAAAGAGAGAACCATCAAGCTCAGGAGGAGCAAATTTTACAAGCGTTTCGTGATTTTGGTGTCGAAGTGGAGCATGTTGATATTTATTGTTTAGATAGAGGAAGTATTGATATTGAAATGTTGATTCCGGCTGCATCTAATGAACATGGGGAATGTGAGAAGTTGGTTGCTCCAATGCTTTCAGATATTTTAAAAGAGAATATCGTCGTTAAGCATGAAGAGAAATCCTCATATCCAAATGGGCACAGTTTAATATCATTTGGTTCAGCGAAGACGTATTCTCTTGATACAGGATTGGCCACAGCTGCAAAAGGTGGTGGGTTTGTTTCAGGTGATTCCTACGCGATGATGGATTTGAGCGTTGGTAAATATGCACTTGCGATTAGTGATGGTATGGGAAATGGACAAAGGGCTCATATGGAGAGTAGGGAAACGGTAAAATTATTACAAAAGATACTTCAATCAGGTATTGATGAAGAAATAGCGATTAAGTCCATCAATTCGATTCTTTCTTTAAGGACGACAGAGGAGATGTATACAACGCTTGACTTGGCTATGGTAGATTTACGGGATGCGAGTGCGAAGTTTTTAAAGATTGGATCGACGCCGAGTTTTGTTAAACGCGGAAATAATATTTTGAAAATTGAGGCGAGTAATTTGCCGATGGGAATCATTGAAGATGTTGAAGTTGATGTGGTTGGTGAGCAATTAAAAACGGGTGATCTTCTTATCATGATGAGTGACGGCATTTTTGAGGGAGCGCAACATGTGGAGAATCACGAATTATGGATAAAACGTAAAATTAAAGAACTACAAACAGAGGATCCACAGGAAATTGCTGATATCATTATGGAAGAAGTAATTCGCTCTTGTGATGGTTATATAAATGATGATATGACTATTGTGGTGGCGAAAGTAAAGAAAAATATGCCGAAGTGGGCTACGATTCCAATAGTAGGAATGCAGGCGCAATAAAATAATCAAAAAACCTAGGTAGATGCCTAGGTTTTTTTGATTAAAAAGGTAATGCGATTATTTTGTTAAATATACAGGAGGGATGTAAGATAAAAATGTGGATTTTGTACATCTTTTTTTTGCACAATGTTTGTAAAAGTTGTACCATTATATACAAGGTAACTAATGTTGTTGTTCTTGTTTAATGAAAGGTGATTGCGAAGTTGAAAGATGCATTTGTTGAAAAAGTAGATGACTTTGTAAAGCAGCATGATGTATTAAAGAAACATTCAACAATTGTTGTAGGGGTTTCTGGTGGTCCTGACTCTTTGGCTCTTTTATATTATTTGTTAGAAAAAAGGGCAGAAAAACAGCTCGAAATTGTAGTAGCACATGTGGACCATATGTTTAGAGGTAATGAATCTTATGAGGATTTACAGTTTGTACAGGGTCTTTGCAAAGAGCTAGGAGTTATTTGTGAAACGCTAAGGATTAATGTGTCGCAATATCAACAGCAATATGGAATGAATGCACAAGTTGCAGCTAGAGAATGCAGATATGCATTTTTGGAAAGAATAATGAAGAAATATGATGCGAGATATGTAGCTCTTGGTCACCATGGAGATGATCAAGTAGAGACGATTTTAATGCGCCTTGTACGAGGGAGTACTCCGAAAGGATACGCAGGAATTGCAGTGAAGCGATCTTTTCATAATGGATATTTAATTAGGCCGTTACTTGGGGTAACTAAGGAAGAAATTGTTGATTACTGTAATAAATTAAAAGTTATTCCGCGTATAGATCCGAGTAATAAAAAAGAAGTATATACAAGGAATCGATTACGTAAATATGTCCTTCCTTATTTGAAAGAAGAAAATCCACAAATGCATGAGAAATTTCAAAAATTTAGCGTGCAGATGCAAGAGGATGAGGCTTATTTGCAGGAATTAGCTTTTGAGAAAATGAATAAAGTAATTACAAAAAAAAGCGATAAACAAATTAGCTTATCAATTCCTGCCTTTGAATCCATGTCTATGCCTTTACAAAGAAGAGGGATTCAACTAATATTAAACTATCTTTATGAATATAAGATTCCATCTTCGCTTTCTTCTATACATATTGACAAGGTGATTGAATTTTTTAAGCGGGCACAACCTTCAGGTTCACTAGATTTTCCAGGTGGTTTGAAAATTGTTCGCACATACGAAGAATGTGGTTTTGGATTTAAACAAGAAATTGTTTCTCCTTTTTCGCAAGATTTATCAGTACCTGGGACAATTATATTGCCGAATGGGGATAAACTTGTAACAGAGGTGAGCGAAGATATACCGAGTAACATGAATGAAACAGTATTTGTTGCTAAGTATAATGATATATCGTATCCACTTCGTATTCGGTCTAGGGAAAATGGAGATCGCATGTCAATGCAAGGTATGGATGGTACAAAAAAGATAAAAGCTGTTTTTATCGAAGCGAAAGTACCAAAAGAAAAAAGAGAAGAATGGCCGATCGTTTGTGACGCAAGTGGAAATATTATTTGGGTACCCTTGTTGAAACGATCTGCATTTGCTACTTCGAAAGAGCTAGCAAAGAAGGGTAAATACATGATTATTCACTACAAAAGCAAGGAGTCTTCCGGGAGGATAATGAAATGATGAATCAAGATATCGAAAAAGTATTAATTTCTGAAGAACAAATACAAGAAAAGGTGCACGAACTAGGTGCAGTTATTGCAGAGGATTACAAAAATACAATACCTCTTGCGATTGGTGTACTAAAGGGCGCAATGCCATTTATGGCAGATTTATTAAAGAGAACAGATACATATCTTGAAATGGATTTTATGGCTGTATCTAGCTACGGTCACTCTACAGTTTCGACAGGCGAAGTAAAAATCTTAAAAGATCTTGATACTTCGGTAGAAGGTCGCGATATTTTAATCGTTGAAGATATTATTGATAGCGGTCTTACACTAAGCTATTTAGTAGACCTGTTTAAATATCGTAAAGCGAAATCTGTAAAAATTGTTACGTTATTAGATAAGCCAACAGGCCGTAAGGTTGATCTGAAAGCAGATTATGTTGGATTTACTGTTCCTCATGAATTTGTTGTAGGATATGGATTAGATTATAAAGAGCAGTACCGTAATCTTCCTTATGTAGGAGTATTAAAACCAAGTGTTTACTCAAATTAATTAAATATAGGCGTTACAATTGTATAGGAAATTTTTTCTATGTTACGATTTACTATAGTGTTTATGCCGTGAGAGGAGGTTAGGAATGAATCGTATCTTCCGTAATACCATCTTTTATTTACTGATATTCTTAGTAGTAATTGGGATCGTAAGCTATTTTAATGGTTCGACGCAAAAAACGACATCAGTTAGCTACGATAAATTCATTACTCAACTTGAAAAAGGTGAAGTGCGTAATGTGCAGCTTCAACCGAAAAATGGTGTGTTTGAGGTAAAGGGACAATTCAAGACTTCTAGCCAAGGAGAACAATTTGTTACTTATGCACCAAATACTGAGGAATTACAAAAGAAAATTAATGATAAAGCGCAAGGGGCTGAAGTTAAGTATCAACCAGCAGAAGAAACAAGTGCTTGGGTAACGTTCTTCACTTCCATCATTCCGTTTGTCATTATCTTCATTTTATTCTTCTTCTTATTAAATCAAGCTCAGGGCGGCGGTAGCCGTGTTATGAACTTCGGGAAAAGTAAGGCGAAGCTATACAATGATGAAAAGAAAAAAATTCGTTTCAGAGATGTTGCTGGAGCGGATGAAGAGAAACAAGAACTTGTTGAGGTAGTTGAATTCTTGAAAGACCCTCGTAAGTTCGCTGAAGTTGGTGCCCGTATTCCGAAGGGTGTTCTATTAGTAGGACCTCCAGGTACAGGTAAAACTTTACTAGCACGTGCTGTTGCAGGTGAAGCAGGCGTTCCGTTCTTCTCTATTAGTGGTTCTGACTTCGTAGAGATGTTCGTCGGTGTCGGTGCATCCCGTGTACGTGATTTATTTGAAAATGCAAAGAAAAATGCTCCTTGTATCATTTTCATTGATGAAATTGATGCAGTAGGACGTCAACGTGGCGCGGGTCTTGGCGGTGGTCATGATGAGCGTGAACAAACGTTGAACCAATTGCTTGTTGAAATGGATGGATTCGGTGCAAACGAAGGTATTATTATCATCGCTGCGACAAACCGTCCTGATATTCTTGATCCAGCGTTATTACGTCCAGGTCGTTTTGACCGTCAAATTACAGTAGATCGTCCAGATGTAAATGGTCGTGAAGCTGTACTTAAAGTACACGCTCGTAATAAACCGCTTGATGAGAATGTCAACTTAAGAGCGATTGCAACTCGTACACCAGGATTCTCTGGTGCCGATCTTGAAAACTTATTAAACGAAGCTGCTTTAGTAGCTGCGCGTCAAGATAAGAAGAAAATTGATATGAGTGACATCGATGAAGCAACGGATCGTGTTATTGCGGGTCCAGCTAAGAAAAGTCGTGTTATCTCTGAAAAAGAACGTAATATTGTTGCATTCCATGAGGCTGGTCATACTGTAATTGGTGTTGTCCTTGATGAAGCAGATATCGTTCATAAAGTAACAATTGTCCCTCGTGGTCAAGCTGGTGGATATGCGGTAATGCTTCCGAAGGAAGATCGTTACTTCATGACAAAACCAGAGTTACTTGATAAAATCACTGGTTTACTGGGTGGTCGAGTAGCCGAGGAGATTGTATTTGGTGAAGCAAGTACAGGTGCTCACAACGACTTCCAACGTGCGACTGGTATTGCAAGACGTATGGTTACAGAATTCGGGATGAGTGATAAGCTTGGACCGATGCAATTTGGTAGCTCACAAGGTGGTCAGGTATTCTTAGGAAGAGACTTCCATTCAGAACAAAACTACAGTGATGCAATCGCGCATGAAATTGATGTGGAAATGCAAGTCATTATTAAAGGCTGTTATGCTCGTGCGAAACAAATTCTTACTGAAAAACGAGATAAGCTTGATATTATCGCGAAAACGTTACTTGAAGTAGAAACATTAGATGCAGAGCAAATTAATCATTTATATGATTATGGCAGATTACCTGAGCGTCCAACATCTTCAGATGATGTGAAAGTAAACATCAATATGAAGAAAGACGATGAAGATACAGAAGATAAGTAAGAGATGAAGGAGTGACAATAGTCGCTCCTTTTTTTGTGGAATGAATTTAAGTGGCAAAAGAATTTAACTGAAACTATTATTAAAAATTGAAATAGAGAGTAATCTTTTTGTACAATGATGAGTATAGAAAAACTGATTATATAAGTATGTGTGATATGATGTTTTTATAAGTTTTATACATACTGCACAAATATAGATTAAATAAGATAAGTGGTGAGAATATGATTTTTGTATTGGATGTAGGGAACACAAATGCGGTACTAGGTGTGTTTGAAGAGGGGAAACTTCGTCAGCATTGGCGCATGGAAACAGATCGTCATAAAACAGAAGATGAGTATGGGATGCTTGTAAAGCAGTTACTTGAGCATGAAGATCTTTCTTTTGAAGATGTGAAAGGTATTATTGTGTCTTCAGTCGTACCGCCAATTATGTTCGCTTTAGAGCGTATGTGTGAAAAGTATTTTAAAATTAAACCGCTTGTAGTGGGGCCTGGGATAAAAACTGGCTTGAATATTAAATATGAAAATCCACGTGAAGTAGGCGCGGACCGAATTGTAAATGCAGTAGCAGGAATCCACTTATATGGAAGTCCGCTTATTATTGTTGATTTTGGTACGGCTACTACATATTGTTATATTAACGAAGAGAAGCATTATATGGGTGGCGTCATTACGCCAGGAATTATGATTTCGGCAGAGGCTTTATATAGCAGAGCAGCAAAGCTTCCTCGTATTGAAATTACAAAACCGAGTAGTGTTATCGGGAAGAATACAGTAAGTGCAATGCAATCAGGTATTCTTTATGGATACGTTGGACAAGTGGAAGGTATTGTTAAGCGTATGAAGGAAGAAGCTAAGCAAGAACCGAAAGTTATTGCAACAGGTGGATTAGCAAAATTAATTTCAGAAGAATCAAATGTAATTGATATTGTAGATCCGTTTTTAACGTTAAAAGGTTTGTATATGTTATATGAACGTAATGCAAATTTACAACATGAGAAGGGTGAATAAATAAGTATGAAAGATTATTTAGTAAAAGCGTTAGCGTTTAATGGAGAGGTTCGTGCTTATAGTGTACGTACAACAAATACAGTAAGTGAGGCGCAAAAACGTCATGATACATGGAGAACAGCTTCAGCGGCACTTGGTCGTTCTTTAACTGCGGGTACAATGATGGGTGCTATGTTAAAAGGCGAGCAGAAGTTAACGATTAAAGTAGAGGGTAACGGCCCGATTGGTCCTATCTTAGTCGATGCTCATGCAAATGGGGATGTACGTGGTTATGTAACGAATCCGCATGTTGATTTTGAAGGAACGGAACAAGGGAAATTACGTGTATATCAAGCGGTAGGTACAGAAGGATTTGTAACGGTAATTAAAGATATCGGTATGCGTGAACCGTTTATCGGTCAATCTCCAATTGTTTCAGGAGAACTAGGGGAAGATTTCACATATTATTTCGCAGTTTCTGAGCAGACACCTTCTTCTGTAGGTGTTGGTGTTCTTGTAAATGGAGATGATAGCGTATTAGCGGCAGGTGGATTCATTCTTCAAATTATGCCGGGTGCGCAGGAAGAAACAATTTCATTTATTGAAGAGCGTCTGCAACAAATCCCGCCGGTATCACAATTAATCGAACAAGGTCTTTCTCCAGAAGAATTACTGTATGAAGTGCTTGGAGAAGATAAAGTGAAAGTGCTAGAAACAATGGATGTTCAATTTAATTGTACATGTTCACGTGAGCGTATTGAAAGTGTGCTAATTAGTTTAGGTAAAGCGGAGTTAGAACAAATTCGTGCAGAAGAAGAAGAGACGGAAGTTCACTGTCACTTCTGTAATGAACGACATAAATTCGCTAAAGAAGATATTACAAGTCTAATTGAGAACCTGTAATAAAGAAGTTTAGGCGGAGAATCAGCCGCCCAAATAGATTGACAAACAGGGAATTTTCTGACAAAATCTAAATATAGATAAAACCAATAAAAATACTCGGTGTTAGGAGTGACAGGAATGCGAGTGGCACAATCAGTTTCAGAATTAATCGGGAAAACGCCGATCGTTAAGTTGAACCGCATCGTAGAATCAGACAGCGCAGATGTATACTTAAAATTAGAATTTATGAATCCGGGGAGCAGTGTTAAAGATCGTATCGCGTTAGCTATGATTGAAGATGCTGAAAATAAAGGATTATTAAAAGAGGGCGATACAATCATTGAGCCGACAAGTGGTAACACAGGTATTGGCTTAGCGATGGTAGCAGCTGCTAAAGGATATAAGGCAATTTTAGTAATGCCAGAAACAATGAGTATTGAGCGTCGTAATTTATTACGCGCTTACGGTGCTGAATTAGTATTGACTCCAGGACCTGAAGGAATGGGCGGAGCAATTCGAAAGGCAACTGAATTAGCAGAAGAACATGGGTACTTTATACCACAACAGTTCCAAAACCAAGCGAATCCAGAAATCCATCGTATAACAACAGGTCCAGAAATTGTTGAACAGATGGGGGATCAATTAGATGCGTTTATCGCAGGTATTGGTACAGGTGGAACAATTACAGGTGCCGGTGAAGTGCTGAAAGAAGCTTATAAAGATATCAAAATTTACGCGGTAGAACCTGCGGATTCACCAGTATTATCTGGTGGAAAGCCAGGACCACATAAGATCCAAGGAATTGGAGCGGGATTTGTTCCGGAGACATTGGATGTAGAGGTATATGATGAAATTATTCAAGTGAAAACGGAGCAAGCGTTCGAATATGCGAGAAGAGTGGCTAGAGAAGAAGGTATTTTAGTTGGTATCTCTTCGGGAGCAGTCGTTTATGCAGCGATAGAAGTTGCGAAGAAATTAGGTAAAGGGAAAAAGGTACTTGTTATTATCCCAAGTAACGGTGAACGTTATTTAAGTACACCACTTTATCAATTTGAGTCATAATTGAATGTGATTTGAAAAGCATCCTTAAAAAAGGATGCTTTTTCTTTTTTGATTGGAAAAAGGAAAAGAGTGAATGACTAGAAAACTTCATGTAAAATAAGAAGTAGTATAATTAATTTATTTTCACTAGCCCTCAAGTATAATCATTCTCTATATAAATAATTTTATGTAGTTTGAGTTGATTGGCTTAAGAGGGTGGGATAACAGAAGACGGGGTGTTGATATGCAACGAAGAAAATCTTTAGCGCTTTCTATTCCATATCAGTTAGATTTCTTTAAGCAATATAAATTTCTTTCTCAGGATAAGCCGCAACATATTTTGTTAGAAAGTGGACGTGGTGGTCGTTATAACATTGTTGGGCTGGATCCAGTAGCGGTAATTCAGGGTAAGAATGAGACGTTACATATAAGTGAAAGTGGTAAGGGAACAATAAAGCGAGGGAATCCACTAGATTTAATGCAAGCGTATATGGAGAAATGGAAAACGGATTATAATCCGGAGTACCCACCTTTTCAAGGTGGGGCAATTGGATACTTTAGTTATGATTGTATCCGTTATATTGAAAAACTTTCTTCTCTTGCGAAGGATGATATTAATATACCTGACATATTCTTTTTGTTATTTGATGACGTGTTTGTGTATGATCAACAGGAGAGAGTATTATGGATTATTACTCATTATGTAGATGAGTGTGAAGAGGCAGAAGAGCGATTAAATGAATGGAAGGGTCTTTGGATGAAAGAAGCACCCAAAGTGACTATGCCGTTTGAATGTCCTGAAAAGAAAAATGAAGCAGTCGCTTTTACGGAAGAGGGCTTTATGAAGGCTGTTGAACGTATTCAAGAATATATCGGAGCGGGTGATGTGTTTCAAGTAAACTTGTCAACAAGACAAGAAAGAACATTACAAACACATCCACTAGAAATATATACAAGTCTTCGTGAAATTAATCCATCTCCATATATGGGTTACTTGGAGTTTGGAGATTTTCAAATTGTTAGTGCTTCGCCTGAATTGCTAATTAAAAAGCAAGGAAAGGAAGTGAGTACAAGGCCAATTGCCGGTACGCGCTCTCGAGGAGCAAGTGAACAAGAGGATGAGGAATTAGCGAAAGAATTAATTGAAAACGAAAAGGAAAGAGCGGAGCATGTAATGCTTGTGGATTTAGAACGAAATGACTTGGGCCGTGTTTGTAAATATGGCACTGTTGAAGTAGATGAATTTATGGTAATTGAAAAATACTCACACGTTATGCATATTGTTTCTAATGTGCGTGGTGAGGTGGAAGCAGATAAAGATGCTTTCGATTTGGTGAAGGCTGTATTTCCTGGTGGGACAATTACCGGTGCCCCGAAAATACGTACGATGGAAATTATTGAAGAATTAGAACCTGTTCGCCGAGGGATTTATACGGGTTCAATTGGTTGGATTGGTTATTCTGGAGATACGGAATTGAATATTGTAATCCGAACACTGCTTGCTAAAGATGGACAAGCGCATGTGCAAGCTGGAGCGGGTATTGTAATTGATTCAAATCCAAAAAATGAATATAAAGAGTCGTTAAAAAAAGCAATCGCTTTATGGCGTGCAAAAGAAAGTAGCGAAGAAACGGTTAGGTGAGAGAAATGATATTAATGATTGATAATTATGATTCTTTTACATTTAATTTAGTGCAGTTTCTTGGGGAACTTGGACAAGAGCTTGTTGTTAAGCGTAATGATGAAGTGACTATTTCGGATATTGAGAATATGAAACCGGATTTTTTAATGATTTCGCCAGGTCCATGTAGCCCTAATGAGGCGGGAATCAGTATGGATGTTATTAAATATTTTGCAGGTAAGCTTCCGATTTTTGGGGTCTGTCTTGGACATCAATCCATTGCACAAGTATTTGGAGGGGATGTTGTCAAGGCAGAGCGTTTGATGCATGGGAAAACATCTTTAATGCATCATGATGGGCAGACGATTTTTTCTGATATTCCAAATCCATTTACCGCGACACGTTATCACTCTCTTATCGTAAAAAAAGAGACGTTACCGAATTGTTTAGAGATAACATCTTGGACTGAAGAAGGTGAAATTATGGCGCTTCGTCATAAAACGTTGCCGATTGAAGGGGTACAATTCCATCCGGAATCTATTATGACTTCTCACGGGAAAGAGTTGCTACAGAATTTCATTCGCAAATATAGCCCAAGTGTGACATCGTGTTAATTTACGTAAATGGCACGTATGTAGAAGCGAGTGAAGCGAAAATTTCTCCGTATGACCACGGTTACCTATATGGGCTTGGGGTTTTTGAGACGTTTCGTATTTATAATGGTCATCCCTTTTTATTGGATGATCATTATGAACGCTTAATGGGTGCGCTCGATATATTGCAAATCAAATGGACAATGACAAAAGATGAAGTGATGCTTATTTTAAAGAATCTACTCGTTAAGAATGGGTTAAAGCATGCATATGTGCGCTTAAATGTATCGGCGGGTATAGATGAAATAGGATTACAAACGGAAGTATATGAAGAACCGTCTGTTATTGTTTTTATAAAACCTTTAGCAGCTCCAGGGAATGTAGTGGAAAAAGAAGGAGTTATGTTAAAGCAAGTGAGAAATACACCAGAGGGTGCATTTCGCTTGAAGTCCCATCATTATTTAAATAATATTTTAGGGAAACGCGAAATTGGAAATGTTGTGAATAAGGAAGGTATTTTTCTTACCGAAACAGGTTATGTTGCAGAGGGTATTGTTTCGAATCTCTTTTTTGTTAAAGGGGATATTTTATATACTCCTTCATTAGAAACAGGGATTTTAAACGGAATCACTCGTGCGTTTATTATAAAGGCTGCTGAAGAGCTAGATATAGAAGTAAAGGAAGGTTTCTTTACAAAAGATGAATTGCTTTCAGCGGATGAAGTGTTCGTAACGAACTCTATTCAAGAGATTGTCCCCCTTTATCGTATAGAGGAGAAAGATTTCCCGGGTAAAGTGGGAGTGGTTACAAAAAGACTTATGGATCTTTATGGAGTGCAGAGAGAGAAATTGTGGAGCAGAAATGAATTGCGAAGAGGAGATGTGTAGTTTGAAGTGGGATTATGATTTGCGCTGCGGCGAATATACATTGAACTTAAATGAAAAGACATTAATTATGGGGATTTTAAATGTAACGCCAGATTCATTTTCTGATGGTGGGAGTTACAACGAAGTAGATGCTGCAGTGCGACATGCGAAAGAAATGAAAAATGAAGGTGCTCATATTATTGATATTGGCGGCGAATCTACTCGACCGGGTTTCGCTAAAGTTTCAGTAGAAGAAGAAATAAAGCGAGTTGTTCCAATGATTCAGGCAGTGTCAAAAGAAGCAAAGCTACCTATTTCTATTGATACGTATAAAGCTGAAGTTGCGAAACAAGCGATTGAAGCTGGTGCTCATATTATTAATGATATTTGGGGAGCGAAGGCTGAACCGAAGATTGCTGAAGTTGCAGCTTATTATGATGTGCCTATTATCTTAATGCATAACCGAGATAATATGAACTACCGCAATTTAATGGCTGATATGATTGCTGATTTGTATGAGAGTATTAAAATTGCTAAAGATGCGGGCGTGCGAGATGAGAATATTATTTTAGACCCAGGTATTGGCTTTGCGAAAACACCTGAGCAAAATTTAGAAGCGATGCGTAATTTAGAGCAGTTAAATGTACTGGGTTACCCAGTACTATTAGGTACTTCAAGAAAGTCCTTTATTGGCCATGTATTAGATTTACCAGTGGAGGAACGTCTTGAAGGAACGGGCGCTACCGTTTGTCTTGGTATTGAAAAGGGCTGTGAGTTTATCCGTGTTCATGATGTGAAAGAAATGGCGCGTATGGCTAAGATGATGGATGCAATGATTGGTAAGGGGGCAAAGTAATTGGATAAAATTTATATCCATGATATGGAGTTTTACGGTTATCATGGTGTATTCCCGGAAGAAAATAAATTGGGTCAGAGATTTAAAGTCGATTTAACGGTGGAGTTGGATTTAAAACGTGCAGGAGAAAGTGACGACTTAGAGCATTCTGTCAATTACGGGGAGCTTTTCGAACTATGTAGAAAAGTTGTTGAAGATAGAACGTATAAGCTTGTAGAAAGTATCGCTGAAAATATCGCTACAGATATATTGAAACAATATGAGGGTATTTCACAATGTACAATTAAGGTAATTAAACCAGATCCGCCGATACCGGGGCATTATCGTGCTGTAGCGGTAGAAATTACGAGAGAACGTCCATGAATAATATAGCGTACATTGCATTAGGTTCGAATATTGGGGAGCGTTATATTTATTTAACTGAAGCAATTCAGTTTTTAAATAAAAACCAGCATATCCAAGTCGATGATGTTTCGTCTGTATATGAAACTGATCCGGTTGGCTATACTGACCAAAATTGCTTTTTAAATTTAGTTATAAAAATTTCTACCAATTTATCACCGCAAGAATTATTGAAAGTAACGCAAAAGGTAGAGAATGACCTAGGAAGAAAAAGGGAAATTAGATGGGGCCCGAGGACCATCGACCTTGACATTTTACTATATAATCAAGAAAATATTGAAGCAGAGAATCTTATTGTTCCGCATCCGCGGATGTTCGAAAGAGCTTTTGTTATCGTTCCGTTGTTAGAGATTAATCAAGATATAAAACAAAACATTTCACGTTCACAAGTAGAAGAAATGAAAAGGCGAGAGGGAGTAACGGTATGGAAGCAGAAAAATGGGGAAGACGCATTCGTGCTTTTCGAAAGCTAAAAGGCTATACGCAAGAAGGTTTTGCGAAAGAATTAGGGGTATCTGTATCGGTTTTAGGTGAAGTTGAGAGGGGCAATAGATCACCTTCCCAAGATTTTGTAGTAGAAGTCGCTAAAACATTAAACGTTTCAATAGACGAATTGATGCCAAAGTGACCGTAAAGGAAGGAGTAAGTCGGGTGTTAAAGATTGCAAATATTGAGATGAAAAATCCAGTTGTACTAGCACCGATGGCGGGAGTGTGTAACTCTGCATTCCGTTTGACAGTAAAAGAATTTGGTGCAGGTCTAGTTTGTGCTGAAATGGTAAGTGATAAGGCAATATTACTTAATAACAAAAGAACATTAGATATGTTATATATCGATGAGAGAGAAAAGCCATTAAGTTTACAAATTTTTGGTGGAGAGAAAGAAACTCTTGTAGATGCTGCGAAATACGTAGATAAATATACGACAGCAGATATTATTGATATTAATATGGGTTGCCCAGTACCGAAAATCACTAAGTGTGATGCGGGAGCAAAGTGGCTTTTAGACCCAAATAAAATATATGAGATGGTAGCGGCAGTTGTAGATGCAGTTGAAAAACCAGTTACAGTTAAAATGCGTATTGGTTGGGATGAAGATCATATTTTTGCAGTTGAAAACGCTAGAGCTGTTGAGAGTGCTGGTGGGCAAGCTGTAGCAGTTCATGGACGTACACGAGTGCAAATGTATGAAGGGAAAGCGGATTGGGATATTATTAAACAAGTAAAGCAATCTGTGAATATCCCGGTTATCGGAAATGGTGATGTAGAAACACCGCAAGATGCAAAGCGTATGCTTGATGAAGTTGGTGTAGATGGAGTTATGATTGGTCGCGCTGCTCTTGGAGACCCGTGGATGATTTATCGTACGGTAAAGTATTTAGAGACAGGTGAATTAATGCCGGAACCAACAGTGCGTGAGAAAATTGATGTATGTATGTTGCATCTAGATCGTCTTATCGATTTAAAGAACGAAAATGTCGCTGTAAGAGAGATGAGAAAGCATGCAGCTTGGTATTTAAAAGGTGTTCGTGGTAATGCAAGTGTGCGCAATGGTATCAATATTTGTAACACACGTGAGGACCTTGCGAATTTATTAGGTGCATTTGTAGAAGAAGTAGAAGCGAAACAACAAACAATTTATGTTGGTTAATAAGGGGACATAGGAGATTGACATTCTTCTATACACTTCCTATAATTACGTGAAAGAAAGAAGAACTGCCAGTTGGTTGCTGGCAGTTTTTCTAGTTGAGTAGAAAATGCTATACTGTATATATTGTAAAATTTAATAGAGCTGGAGTGATATCAATATCATGGATAACATGAACCACGAAGAATTAAACGACCAATTGCTTGTTCGTCGTGAAAAGCTACATAATTTACGTGAGCAAGGAATCGATCCGTTCGGTAAACGATTTGAACGCACAAATTCAACAACGGACTTAGTAAGTCTATATGGAGAATTCTCTAAAGAAGAATTAGAAGAGAAAGAAATCACTGTTTCTATCGCTGGTCGTATTATGACAAAACGCGGTAAAGGAAAAGCGGGATTTGCGCACGTTCAAGATTTACAGGGGCAAGTTCAAATTTATGTTCGTAAAGATACTGTTGGAGATGAAGAGTACGAGTTATTTACGACAGCAGATTTAGGGGACTTAGTAGGTATTGAAGGTAAAGTGTTCAAAACAAACGTTGGAGAACTTTCAGTAAAAGCAACAGGATTTACACTTTTAACGAAATCTCTTCGTCCATTACCGGATAAATATCATGGATTAAAAGATGTTGAACAACGCTACCGTCAACGTTACTTAGACTTAATTACAAGTATGGAAAGCCGTGAAACGTTCGTTACCCGTAGTAAAATCATTCGTGAAATGAGAAGATATTTAGATGACAACGGTTATCTTGAAGTAGAAACGCCTATGATGCACGCGATTGCAGGTGGAGCATCTGCTCGTCCTTTCACTACGCACCATAATGCGTTAGATATGGAATTGTATATGCGTATCGCAATTGAACTTCATTTAAAACGTCTTATTGTGGGCGGATTAGAAAAAGTTTATGAAATCGGCCGTGTATTCCGTAATGAGGGTGTATCAACTCGTCATAACCCTGAGTTTACGATGATTGAATTATATGAAGCGTACGCTGATTATAATGATATTATGAAACTAACAGAAAATATGGTTGCTCATATCGCGAAAAAAGTATTGGGTACAACAACAATCCAATATGGTGATTATGAAATTAATCTAGAACCAGAATGGACACGTCTTCATATGGTAGATGCAATTAAGCAACACTCTGGAGCGGATTTCTGGAATCCAATGAGTGTAGAAGAAGCGCGTGAACTTGCAAAAGAACATAATGTAGAAATTAAGGATACAATGGAAGTTGGTCATATTATTAATGAATTCTTCGAACAAAAAGTAGAAGATAAATTAATTCAACCGACATTTATTTACGGTCATCCGGTAGAGATTTCACCACTTGCGAAAAAGAATGATGAAGATCCACGATTCACAGATCGTTTCGAATTATTCATTGTTGCTCGTGAACATGCGAATGCATTCACTGAGTTAAATGATCCAATCGATCAAAAGGAACGTTTTGAAGCTCAATTAAAAGAGCGTGAGCAAGGTAATGATGAAGCTCATATGATGGATGATGACTATATCGAAGCTCTTGAGTATGGTATGCCTCCTACGGGCGGATTAGGAATCGGTATTGATCGTCTTGTTATGTTATTAACAAACGCACCATCTATTCGTGACGTACTATTATTCCCAGCTATGCGCCATAAACAAGACTAAGCTTTGGAGATTTCTCCAAAGCTTTTTTTATTTCTTTATTTGAGGGGAGAGAAACCTTCTATTAAAAAGAAAGTGAGATTATTGCTCGTTGAATGGATGCCAAATTAAAAAACTATACTTATATAGAAGAAAGGTGCTGTTTTTATGCTTTCTTACTAAGTTGAAAATTTTATTAGAAAAACTATTGCATTTCATTTTTCCACATGATATATTAATAACCGTCGCTGATGCGGAAACGCAGAAAACGACAAAAAAGAAATTGAAAAACTTAGTTGACATCGAAAAATGAAGATGTTAACATAAGGAAGTCGCAAATGAGCGACTAAGTAGTTCTTTGAAAACTGAACGAAACAAACAACGTAAACGTCAATTTTTATTTTTAGATGCTAGACAAACTAACTTTATTGGAGAGTTTGATCCTGGCTCAGGATGAACGCTGGCGGCGTGCCTAATACATGCAAGTCGAGCGAATGGATTAAGAGCTTGCTCTTATGAAGTTAGCGGCGGACGGGTGAGTAACACGTGGGTAACCTACCCATAAGACTGGGATAACTCCGGGAAACCGGGGCTAATACCGGATAATATTTTGAACTGCATAGTTCGAAATTGAAAGGCGGCTTCGGCTGTCACTTATGGATGGACCCGCGTCGCATTAGCTAGTTGGTGAGGTAACGGCTCACCAAGGCAACGATGCGTAGCCGACCTGAGAGGGTGATCGGCCACACTGGGACTGAGACACGGCCCAGACTCCTACGGGAGGCAGCAGTAGGGAATCTTCCGCAATGGACGAAAGTCTGACGGAGCAACGCCGCGTGAGTGATGAAGGCTTTCGGGTCGTAAAACTCTGTTGTTAGGGAAGAACAAGTGCTAGTTGAATAAGCTGGCACCTTGACGGTACCTAACCAGAAAGCCACGGCTAACTACGTGCCAGCAGCCGCGGTAATACGTAGGTGGCAAGCGTTATCCGGAATTATTGGGCGTAAAGCGCGCGCAGGTGGTTTCTTAAGTCTGATGTGAAAGCCCACGGCTCAACCGTGGAGGGTCATTGGAAACTGGGAGACTTGAGTGCAGAAGAGGAAAGTGGAATTCCATGTGTAGCGGTGAAATGCGTAGAGATATGGAGGAACACCAGTGGCGAAGGCGACTTTCTGGTCTGTAACTGACACTGAGGCGCGAAAGCGTGGGGAGCAAACAGGATTAGATACCCTGGTAGTCCACGCCGTAAACGATGAGTGCTAAGTGTTAGAGGGTTTCCGCCCTTTAGTGCTGAAGTTAACGCATTAAGCACTCCGCCTGGGGAGTACGGCCGCAAGGCTGAAACTCAAAGGAATTGACGGGGGCCCGCACAAGCGGTGGAGCATGTGGTTTAATTCGAAGCAACGCGAAGAACCTTACCAGGTCTTGACATCCTCTGAAAACTCTAGAGATAGAGCTTCTCCTTCGGGAGCAGAGTGACAGGTGGTGCATGGTTGTCGTCAGCTCGTGTCGTGAGATGTTGGGTTAAGTCCCGCAACGAGCGCAACCCTTGATCTTAGTTGCCATCATTAAGTTGGGCACTCTAAGGTGACTGCCGGTGACAAACCGGAGGAAGGTGGGGATGACGTCAAATCATCATGCCCCTTATGACCTGGGCTACACACGTGCTACAATGGACGGTACAAAGAGCTGCAAGACCGCGAGGTGGAGCTAATCTCATAAAACCGTTCTCAGTTCGGATTGTAGGCTGCAACTCGCCTACATGAAGCTGGAATCGCTAGTAATCGCGGATCAGCATGCCGCGGTGAATACGTTCCCGGGCCTTGTACACACCGCCCGTCACACCACGAGAGTTTGTAACACCCGAAGTCGGTGGGGTAACCTTTATGGAGCCAGCCGCCTAAGGTGGGACAGATGATTGGGGTGAAGTCGTAACAAGGTAGCCGTATCGGAAGGTGCGGCTGGATCACCTCCTTTCTATGGAGAATTGATGAACGCAGTTCATCAATAAACGTTGACTTGTTTTGTTTCGTTCAGTTTTGAGAGAACTATCTCTCAAGTTTAAATGTATGTTCTTTGAAAACTAGATAACAGTGTAGCTCATATTTTTTTAATTTTAGTTTGGTTAAGTTAGAAAGGGCGCACGGTGGATGCCTTGACACTAGGAGTCGATGAAGGACGGGACTAACGCCGATATGCTTCGGGGAGCTGTAAGTAAGCTTTGATCCGAAGATTTCCGAATGGGGAAACCCACTATACGTAATGGTATGGTATCCTTACCTGAATACATAGGGTATGGAAGACAGACCCAGGGAACTGAAACATCTAAGTACCTGGAGGAAGAGAAAGCAAATGCGATTTCCTGAGTAGCGGCGAGCGAAACGGAATCTAGCCCAAACCAAGAGGCTTGCCTCTTGGGGTTGTAGGACATTCTATACGGAGTTACAAAGGAACGAGGTAGACGAAGCGACCTGGAAAGGTCCGTCACAGAGGGTAACAACCCCGTAGTCGAAACTTCGTTCTCTCTTGAATGTATCCTGAGTACGGCGGAACACGTGAAATTCCGTCGGAATCTGGGAGGACCATCTCCCAAGGCTAAATACTCCCTAGTGATCGATAGTGAACCAGTACCGTGAGGGAAAGGTGAAAAGCACCCCGGAAGGGGAGTGAAAGAGATCCTGAAACCGTGTGCCTACAAATAGTCAGAGCCCGTTAATGGGTGATGGCGTGCCTTTTGTAGAATGAACCGGCGAGTTACGATCCCGTGCGAGGTTAAGTTGAAGAGGCGGAGCCGCAGCGAAAGCGAGTCTGAATAGGGCGTTTAGTACGTGGTCGTAGACCCGAAACCAGGTGATCTACCCATGTCCAGGGTGAAGTTCAGGTAACACTGAATGGAGGCCCGAACCCACGCACGTTGAAAAGTGCGGGGATGAGGTGTGGGTAGCGGAGAAATTCCAATCGAACCTGGAGATAGCTGGTTCTCCCCGAAATAGCTTTAGGGCTAGCCTTAAGTGTAAGAGTCTTGGAGGTAGAGCACTGATTGAACTAGGGGTCCTCATCGGATTACCGAATTCAGTCAAACTCCGAATGCCAATGACTTATCCTTAGGAGTCAGACTGCGAGTGATAAGATCCGTAGTCAAGAGGGAAACAGCCCAGATCGCCAGCTAAGGTCCCAAAGTGTGTATTAAGTGGAAAAGGATGTGGAGTTGCTTAGACAACTAGGATGTTGGCTCAGAAGCAGCCACCATTTAAAGAGTGCGTAATAGCTCACTAGTCGAGTGACTCTGCGCCGAAAATGTACCGGGGCTAAATACACCACCGAAGCTGCGAATTGATACCAATGGTATCAGTGGTAGGGGAGCGTTCTAAGTGCAGTGAAGTCAGACCGGAAGGACTGGTGGAGCGCTTAGAAGTGAGAATGCCGGTATGAGTAGCGAAAGACGGGTGAGAATCCCGTCCACCGAATGCCTAAGGTTTCCTGAGGAAGGCTCGTCCGCTCAGGGTTAGTCAGGACCTAAGCCGAGGCCGACAGGCGTAGGCGATGGACAACAGGTTGATATTCCTGTACCACCTCTTTATCGTTTGAGCAATGGAGGGACGCAGAAGGATAGAAGAAGCGTGCGATTGGTTGTGCACGTCCAAGCAGTTAGGCTGATAAGTAGGCAAATCCGCTTATCGTGAAGGCTGAGCTGTGATGGGGAAGCTCCTTATGGAGCGAAGTCTTTGATTCCCCGCTGCCAAGAAAAGCTTCTAGCGAGATAAAAGGTGCCTGTACCGCAAACCGACACAGGTAGGCGAGGAGAGAATCCTAAGGTGTGCGAGAGAACTCTGGTTAAGGAACTCGGCAAAATGACCCCGTAACTTCGGGAGAAGGGGTGCTTTCTTAACGGAAAGCCGCAGTGAATAGGCCCAAGCGACTGTTTAGCAAAAACACAGGTCTCTGCGAAGCCGTAAGGCGAAGTATAGGGGCTGACACCTGCCCGGTGCTGGAAGGTTAAGGAGAGGGGTTAGCGTAAGCGAAGCTCTGAACTGAAGCCCCAGTAAACGGCGGCCGTAACTATAACGGTCCTAAGGTAGCGAAATTCCTTGTCGGGTAAGTTCCGACCCGCACGAAAGGTGTAACGATTTGGGCACTGTCTCAACCAGAGACTCGGTGAAATTATAGTACCTGTGAAGATGCAGGTTACCCGCGACAGGACGGAAAGACCCCGTGGAGCTTTACTGTAGCCTGATATTGAATTTTGGTACAGTTTGTACAGGATAGGCGGGAGCCATTGAAACCGGAGCGCTAGCTTCGGTGGAGGCGCTGGTGGGATACCGCCCTGACTGTATTGAAATTCTAACCTACGGGTCTTATCGACCCGGGAGACAGTGTCAGGTGGGCAGTTTGACTGGGGCGGTCGCCTCCTAAAGTGTAACGGAGGCGCCCAAAGGTTCCCTCAGAATGGTTGGAAATCATTCGTAGAGTGCAAAGGCATAAGGGAGCTTGACTGCGAGACCTACAAGTCGAGCAGGGACGAAAGTCGGGCTTAGTGATCCGGTGGTTCCGCATGGAAGGGCCATCGCTCAACGGATAAAAGCTACCCCGGGGATAACAGGCTTATCTCCCCCAAGAGTCCACATCGACGGGGAGGTTTGGCACCTCGATGTCGGCTCATCGCATCCTGGGGCTGTAGTCGGTCCCAAGGGTTGGGCTGTTCGCCCATTAAAGCGGTACGCGAGCTGGGTTCAGAACGTCGTGAGACAGTTCGGTCCCTATCCGTCGTGGGCGCAGGAAATTTGAGAGGAGCTGTCCTTAGTACGAGAGGACCGGGATGGACGCACCGCTGGTGTACCAGTTGTTCTGCCAAGGGCATAGCTGGGTAGCTATGTGCGGAAGGGATAAGTGCTGAAAGCATCTAAGCATGAAGCCCCCCTCAAGATGAGATTTCCCATAGCGTAAGCTAGTAAGATCCCTGAAAGATGATCAGGTTGATAGGTTCGAGGTGGAAGCATGGTGACATGTGGAGCTGACGAATACTAATAGATCGAGGACTTAACCATATAATATGAAGCAATGTTATCTAGTTTTGAAAGAATATAAAAAACTTGTTGACTTTCAAAAGTAAATGAGTTATAATAATTCTTGTCTTAAATGAATACAGTCTGGTAATGATGGCAGAGAGGTCACACCCGTTCCCATACCGAACACGGAAGTTAAGCTCTCTAGCGCCGATGGTAGTTGGGACCTTGTCCCTGTGAGAGTAGGACGTTGCCAGGCAATTCGGAGGATTAGCTCAGCTGGGAGAGCACCTGCCTTACAAGCAGGGGGTCGGCGGTTCGATCCCGTCATCCTCCACCATTTAGCCGACTTAGCTCAATTGGTAGAGCAACTGACTTGTAATCAGTAGGTTGGGGGTTCAAGTCCTCTAGTCGGCACCAGTTTTTATTGCAAGAGCCATTAGCTCAGTTGGTAGAGCATCTGACTTTTAATCAGAGGGTCGAAGGTTCGAATCCTTCATGGCTCACCATTTTAATGAAATATGCGGGTGTGGCGGAATTGGCAGACGCACTAGACTTAGGATCTAGCGCCTTTGGCGTGGGGGTTCGACTCCCTTCACCCGCACTTTTAATAAAATAACTCAAACATGTCTTGCGGAAGTAGTTCAGTGGTAGAATACAACCTTGCCAAGGTTGGGGTCGCGGGTTCGAATCCCGTCTTCCGCTCCAATTTTCAGTATGACATGCCGGGGTGGCGGAACAGGCAGACGCACAGGACTTAAAATCCTGCGGTGGGTGACCACCGTGCGGGTTCGACCCCCGCCCTCGGCACCATATGCGCCCGTAGCTCAATTGGATAGAGCGTTTGACTACGGATCAAGAGGTTAGGGGTTCG
>NZ_JBBOUO010000001.1:90000-247500 GCF_038006105.1 Bacillus sp. FSL H8-0545
GTGAAAGAGATCCTGAAACCGTGTGCCTACAAATAGTCAGAGCCCGTTAATGGGTGATGGCGTGCCTTTTGTAGAATGAACCGGCGAGTTACGATCCCGTGCGAGGTTAAGTTGAAGAGGCGGAGCCGCAGCGAAAGCGAGTCTGAATAGGGCGTTTAGTACGTGGTCGTAGACCCGAAACCAGGTGATCTACCCATGTCCAGGGTGAAGTTCAGGTAACACTGAATGGAGGCCCGAACCCACGCACGTTGAAAAGTGCGGGGATGAGGTGTGGGTAGCGGAGAAATTCCAATCGAACCTGGAGATAGCTGGTTCTCCCCGAAATAGCTTTAGGGCTAGCCTTAAGTGTAAGAGTCTTGGAGGTAGAGCACTGATTGAACTAGGGGTCCTCATCGGATTACCGAATTCAGTCAAACTCCGAATGCCAATGACTTATCCTTAGGAGTCAGACTGCGAGTGATAAGATCCGTAGTCAAGAGGGAAACAGCCCAGATCGCCAGCTAAGGTCCCAAAGTGTGTATTAAGTGGAAAAGGATGTGGAGTTGCTTAGACAACTAGGATGTTGGCTCAGAAGCAGCCACCATTTAAAGAGTGCGTAATAGCTCACTAGTCGAGTGACTCTGCGCCGAAAATGTACCGGGGCTAAATACACCACCGAAGCTGCGAATTGATACCAATGGTATCAGTGGTAGGGGAGCGTTCTAAGTGCAGTGAAGTCAGACCGGAAGGACTGGTGGAGCGCTTAGAAGTGAGAATGCCGGTATGAGTAGCGAAAGACGGGTGAGAATCCCGTCCACCGAATGCCTAAGGTTTCCTGAGGAAGGCTCGTCCGCTCAGGGTTAGTCAGGACCTAAGCCGAGGCCGACAGGCGTAGGCGATGGACAACAGGTTGATATTCCTGTACCACCTCTTTATCGTTTGAGCAATGGAGGGACGCAGAAGGATAGAAGAAGCGTGCGATTGGTTGTGCACGTCCAAGCAGTTAGGCTGATAAGTAGGCAAATCCGCTTATCGTGAAGGCTGAGCTGTGATGGGGAAGCTCCTTATGGAGCGAAGTCTTTGATTCCCCGCTGCCAAGAAAAGCTTCTAGCGAGATAAAAGGTGCCTGTACCGCAAACCGACACAGGTAGGCGAGGAGAGAATCCTAAGGTGTGCGAGAGAACTCTGGTTAAGGAACTCGGCAAAATGACCCCGTAACTTCGGGAGAAGGGGTGCTTTCTTAACGGAAAGCCGCAGTGAATAGGCCCAAGCGACTGTTTAGCAAAAACACAGGTCTCTGCGAAGCCGTAAGGCGAAGTATAGGGGCTGACACCTGCCCGGTGCTGGAAGGTTAAGGAGAGGGGTTAGCGTAAGCGAAGCTCTGAACTGAAGCCCCAGTAAACGGCGGCCGTAACTATAACGGTCCTAAGGTAGCGAAATTCCTTGTCGGGTAAGTTCCGACCCGCACGAAAGGTGTAACGATTTGGGCACTGTCTCAACCAGAGACTCGGTGAAATTATAGTACCTGTGAAGATGCAGGTTACCCGCGACAGGACGGAAAGACCCCGTGGAGCTTTACTGTAGCCTGATATTGAATTTTGGTACAGTTTGTACAGGATAGGCGGGAGCCATTGAAACCGGAGCGCTAGCTTCGGTGGAGGCGCTGGTGGGATACCGCCCTGACTGTATTGAAATTCTAACCTACGGGTCTTATCGACCCGGGAGACAGTGTCAGGTGGGCAGTTTGACTGGGGCGGTCGCCTCCTAAAGTGTAACGGAGGCGCCCAAAGGTTCCCTCAGAATGGTTGGAAATCATTCGTAGAGTGCAAAGGCATAAGGGAGCTTGACTGCGAGACCTACAAGTCGAGCAGGGACGAAAGTCGGGCTTAGTGATCCGGTGGTTCCGCATGGAAGGGCCATCGCTCAACGGATAAAAGCTACCCCGGGGATAACAGGCTTATCTCCCCCAAGAGTCCACATCGACGGGGAGGTTTGGCACCTCGATGTCGGCTCATCGCATCCTGGGGCTGTAGTCGGTCCCAAGGGTTGGGCTGTTCGCCCATTAAAGCGGTACGCGAGCTGGGTTCAGAACGTCGTGAGACAGTTCGGTCCCTATCCGTCGTGGGCGCAGGAAATTTGAGAGGAGCTGTCCTTAGTACGAGAGGACCGGGATGGACGCACCGCTGGTGTACCAGTTGTTCTGCCAAGGGCATAGCTGGGTAGCTATGTGCGGAAGGGATAAGTGCTGAAAGCATCTAAGCATGAAGCCCCCCTCAAGATGAGATTTCCCATAGCGTAAGCTAGTAAGATCCCTGAAAGATGATCAGGTTGATAGGTTCGAGGTGGAAGCATGGTGACATGTGGAGCTGACGAATACTAATAGATCGAGGACTTAACCATATAATATGAAGCAAATGTTATCTAGTTTTGAAGGAATATACCTTCAATAGTTTGGTGATGATGGCAGAGAGGTCACACCCGTTCCCATACCGAACACGGAAGTTAAGCTCTCTAGCGCCGATGGTAGTTGGGACCTTGTCCCTGTGAGAGTAGGACGTCGCCAAGCAACTAAAACACGAGTCAAATGACTCGTGTTTTTTCGTGTTTCTTTTTATAATTCATAGTAATTTAAAAAATCTTTACTTAAAGAATCGTCCTTTTGATTAAAGACTGGGAAATGTGGCTAGGATAGTGAATAAGCAAAAGAGTTGCAAAATTTTTTAATACGTATATAATTAAAGTCAAAGATAGTCAAAGTCAATAAAGGTGGCGGATAAATGAGAAATATATCTGATATCATTGAGAAATATCTAAAGCAAGTTATTGACTTAAGCAATAATAATGCGATTGAAATCAAGAGGAATGAGGTCGCTGATCGATTCGATTGTGTGCCGTCTCAAATCAACTATGTAATCAATACCCGTTTTACGTTAGAAAGAGGATTCGTAGTAGAAAGTAAACGAGGTGGAGGAGGTTACATTCGCATTATAAAAGTCAAACTGCATGATGATATAGACATTATTGATCAAATGCTTCATATGATTGATCATAGCGTTGCACAAGGAAATGCAGAAAGCATGATTATACGTTTAATAGAAGAGGGTATTATAACAAATCGTGAAGCTAAACTTATGTTAAGTGTACTAGATCGTTCTGTATTATTAATGGATGTTCCTTCTCGAGATGAACTTAGGGCTCGAATATTATGCGCAATGTTAAGAACACTGAAATATAAATAAATATAACTTTTGTTAAGAATGATAACTAAGATAATGCAGTTTAATATTGTAGGGATTTTGAAAGATGACATGTGCTTTTACTAAATGGATTAAGGAAAGAGAACAATCTAGTAATGTATGAAAAGTATCATGAGATAGATCGTTCCTGTTGTAAAGGTGGGGGATAGCGATGACTTGTCAAAACTGTAATATAAGACCAGCAACTTTACATTATACAAAAGTAATCAACGAAAAAAAGGCGGAAGTTCATCTTTGCGAGCAATGTGCAGAACAAAGTGGCTATACGTCTTTCTTTCAATCACCGCAGTCTAATTTTTCATTCCATGACCTATTAGCCGGATTATTGCATGGTGAACCAGCAATGTTTGAAGAAGGGCAAGATGCATTTTCAAATACAAATATATCAAGATGTCCAAATTGTAAGATGACATATGAACAATTTACAAAAGTGGGACGCTTTGGATGTGCTTCTTGTTACGATACATTTAAGGGGCATTTAAAACCATTGTTAAAACGTCTTCACGGTGGGCATACAGATCATTGTGGAAAAATTCCTGAACGTATAGAAGGAAATATCTACTTAAAGAAAGAATTAGATGAACTAAAACTCAATCTGAAACAATATGTACAGAAAGAGGAATTTGAGAAAGCGGCTGAAGTACGAGATAAAATTCGATGTCTTGTAAATCAGCTTAGTGAGCATAGAGAGGGGGAATAGTTCTATGTCACTGGACAGAATTATGAATGAAGCGATTAGTCCATGGATGAAGGGGGATGGCCCTGATTCTGATATTGTTTTAAGTAGTCGAATTCGTTTGGCTCGTAACTTTAAAAAATATCAATTCTCTACTATGCAAAACGAGGCAGAAGCTAAACAGATTCATGAGTTATTTAAGAAGAAGTTTATAAATAAACCTGTAGAACCTTTTGGGGAGTTTGAACTATTAAAAATGAATGAATTAAATCCTCTTCAAAGGAGAGTTTTAGTTGAGAAGCATTTAATTAGTCCAAATCTTGCAGGAACAGAATACGGAGCATGCCTACTATCAGAAAGTGAACATATAAGTATCATGCTTAATGAAGAGGATCATGTTAGGATTCAGTGCCTATTTTCAGGTTTACAGTTATCAGAGGCGCTTCAAAGTGCCAATCAAATAGATAACTGGATCGAGGAACAGGTTGAATATGCTTTTGATGAATCGCTTGGATATATTACGAGTTGCCCCACTAACGTCGGTACAGGATTAAGGGCTTCGGTAATGATTCATTTGCCGGGACTGGTTTTAACGAAAAGAATTAACCGTATTATACAAGTAATTCAAAAATTAGGGCTAGTAGTAAGAGGAATATACGGTGAAGGTAGCGAAGCGTTAGGTAATATATTTCAAGTGTCAAATCAAATGACACTAGGAAAGTCAGAAGAAGATATTATTGCAGATTTAAAGAGTGTCATTCAACAAATCATCCATCAAGAAAAAATGGCTAGAGAATTAATTGTACAAAATTCAAGTATTGAGCTTGAAGATAAAGTATATCGTTCTTACGGAATACTAGCTAACAGTCGTTTAATTCAATCTGCAGAAGCAGCCACTTGCTTATCAGATGTACGACTTGGTATTGACTTAGGATATATACAAGGTATATCGAGAAATATTTTAACTGAGTTAATGGTTCTTACTCAGCCGGGCATTTTGCAACAATATGCAGGAGGACCTCTAGGACCAGAAGAAAGAGATTATCGAAGAGCAACCTTAATCCGTGAGCGATTACGAATTGAACAAAATTAAGCGCAAGTAGGAGGCGATTTCTATGATGTTTGGAAGATTTACAGAACGAGCACAGAAAGTATTAGCTTTATCTCAAGAGGAAGCAATTCGCATTGGGCACAATAATATTGGAACAGAACATATTTTACTTGGGCTTGTACGCGAAGGTGAAGGAATTGCAGCAAAAGCGTTAATTGCTCTTGGATTAAGTCCAGAGAAAGTTCAAAAAGAGGTAGAAGCATTAATTGGACGTGGAACGGAAGCTTCTCAAACAGTACATTACACACCTCGTGCTAAAAAAGTTATTGAGTTGTCTATGGACGAAGCTCGTAAATTGGGCCATTCCTACGTTGGAACAGAACATATTTTACTTGGTTTAATCCGTGAAGGTGAAGGTGTAGCAGCACGTGTTTTAAATAATTTAGGTGTAAGCCTAAACAAAGCAAGGCAACAAGTGTTACAACTTCTTGGAAGTAATGAAGCTAGTTCAGGTCACCAAGGTGGTTCATCAACAAATGCGAATACACCTACACTTGACAGTCTAGCACGTGATTTAACAGTTGTTGCACGTGAAAACCGTTTAGATCCTGTTATTGGGCGTAGTAAAGAAATTCAACGTGTAATTGAAGTGTTAAGCCGTAGAACAAAAAACAATCCAGTATTAATTGGAGAACCTGGTGTAGGTAAGACAGCAATTGCGGAAGGATTAGCACAGCAAATTGTAAATAATGAAGTTCCTGAAACTTTAAGAGATAAGCGTGTTATGACATTAGATATGGGTACAGTTGTTGCTGGAACAAAATATCGTGGTGAATTTGAGGATCGTTTAAAGAAAGTGATGGATGAGATTCGCCAAGCTGGTAACATCATTCTATTTATTGATGAGCTTCATACGTTAATTGGTGCAGGAGGGGCAGAAGGTGCAATTGATGCATCGAATATTTTAAAACCATCTTTAGCACGTGGTGAATTACAATGTATTGGTGCAACAACTTTAGACGAATATCGTAAATATATTGAAAAGGATGCGGCATTAGAAAGACGTTTCCAACCAATTCATGTTGATGAACCAAACTTAGAAGAATCAGTTCAAATTTTAAAAGGTTTACGTGACCGTTATGAGGCGCATCACCGCGTATCTATTACAGATGATGCAATCGATGCGGCTGTAAAACTTTCAGATCGTTACATTACAGACCGTTTTTTACCTGATAAAGCAATCGATTTAATTGATGAGGCTGCATCAAAAGTGCGCTTACGTTCTTATACAACACCGCCAAACTTAAAAGAGCTTGAAGTGAAGCTTGAGGAAATTAGAAAAGAAAAAGATGCAGCTGTACAAAGCCAAGAATTTGAAAAAGCTGCTTCCTTACGTGATATGGAACAACGTTTACGTGAAAAGTTAGAAGATACAAAGCGTCAGTGGAAAGAGAAACAAGGACAAGAAAATTCAGAAGTAACAGTAGAAGATATTGCAAATGTCGTTTCCACATGGACACGTATTCCAGTTTCTAAACTTGCACAAACAGAGACAGATAAATTATTAAACTTGGAATCAATTTTACATGATCGTTTAATTGGGCAGGATGAAGCAGTTGTAGCTGTGGCAAAAGCTGTTCGTCGTGCGAGAGCGGGATTAAAAGATCCGAAACGTCCAATTGGCTCATTTATTTTCCTAGGACCGACTGGTGTAGGTAAAACAGAACTAGCGAGGGCTTTAGCAGAATCTATGTTCGGTGATGAGGATGCAATGATCCGCATCGATATGTCTGAGTATATGGAAAAACATTCTACTTCTCGCTTAGTTGGATCTCCTCCAGGATATGTTGGATATGAAGAAGGTGGACAATTAACAGAGAAAGTTCGTCGTAAGCCATATTCAGTTGTCTTATTAGATGAAGTAGAGAAAGCCCATCCGGATGTGTTTAATATTTTACTACAAGTATTAGAAGATGGCCGTTTAACAGATTCTAAAGGACGTACAGTTGATTTCCGTAATACAATTGTTATTATGACGTCTAATGTTGGTGCAGACGCATTAAAACGTAATAAACATCTTGGATTTAACGTACAAGATGAGAGCCGCGATTATTCAGATATGAAAGGTAAAGTAATGGATGAATTGAAAAAGGCATTTCGTCCAGAATTTTTAAACCGTATTGATGAAATTATCGTGTTCCATATGCTTGAGAAAAAACATATTCAAGAAATCGTAACTCTTATGGTGAATCAGTTGGTGAATCGCTTAAAAGAACAAGAGATTGAATTGCACTTAACAGAAGGAGCAATTTCAGCAATTGCTGATAAAGGATTTGATCGAGAGTACGGTGCTCGTCCGCTTCGTAGAGCAATTCAAAAACATGTAGAAGATAGACTATCAGAAGAACTGTTAAAAGGTGCTATTGAGAAAGGGCAAAAAGTTATCTTTGATATAGAAGGAGAATCATTTGTCATTCATAGTGCGGAAAAGGTAAAATAAGTATAGACAAACAAAGAGGGCTACGCGATAGCCCTCTTTCTTGTACGAGAAGGATAAACGTTTGTAGATGAAAGTGAAGTGAACTATAAAAGATATGGCTAAAAAGAAAACAAAATTCACATGTCAAGAGTGTGGTTATCAGTCGCCAAAATATATGGGGAAATGTCCTGGATGTGGTAAATGGAATACGCTTGTTGAAGAGATGGAACCAGTTGTATCATCAAGGCGCCTTAATTATGTCAATGCAATTCAATCAGAAGTAACAAAACCAAGACGCTTAACAGAGGTAGAAACAAATTCTGAGGCGCGTATTGAAACGAAATTTCAAGAGTTTAACCGTGTACTTGGTGGCGGGATTGTAGATGGATCTTTAGTACTTATTGGTGGAGACCCTGGGATTGGAAAATCAACATTGTTATTACAAATTTCATCGCAATTAGCAGATTCTTCATATGATGTACTATACATATCAGGCGAGGAGTCAGCAAAGCAGATTAAACTTCGTGCAGATCGTTTGCATGTAAAGGGTAGTAATCTATTTGTTGTAGCAGAAACTGATCTACAGCGAATTGCAGCGCACATTGAAGAGATGAATCCAGCTTTTGTTGTTATTGACTCTATTCAAACGATACATTTACCTGAAGTGACGTCAGCCCCAGGAAGTGTAGCGCAAGTACGTGAATGTACAGCGGAATTAATGAAGCTTGCAAAGACGAAAGGGATTCCTATTTTTATCGTCGGACATGTGACAAAAGAAGGGGCAATTGCAGGACCACGTATGCTAGAACATATGGTTGATGCAGTTCTTTACTTTGAAGGAGATCGTCACCATACATATCGTATTTTGCGAGCTGTGAAGAACCGTTTTGGTTCCACAAATGAAATGGGTATCTTTGAAATGAAGGAACTAGGTCTTGCAGAAGTACTAAATCCTTCTGAAATTTTCCTTGAGGAACGTCCAGTTGGAGTTGCAGGATCCACAGTGGTTGCTTCAATGGAAGGAACCAGACCGGTTTTAGTAGAAATACAAGCATTAATCTCCCCTACTAGTTTTGGAAATCCTCGAAGAATGGCGACGGGAATTGATCATAACCGCGTTTCACTTATTATGGCAGTGCTAGAAAAAAGAACAGGTTTATTGTTGCAAAATCAAGACGCATATTTAAAAGTCGCGGGTGGCTTGAAATTAGATGAACCAGCAATCGATTTAGCTGTTGCCTTAAGTATTGCTTCAAGTTTCAGAGATAAAGCTACTGCACCAACCGATGCGGTAATAGGAGAAGTAGGCCTAACTGGAGAAATAAGAAGAGTATCAAGAATTGAACAACGTGTACAAGAAGCAGCAAAATTAGGATTTCAACGTGCTATTATTCCTAGAAAAAATTTGGGAGGATGGACAATTCCAGATGGGATTGAGGTAGTAGGTGTTTCTAATTTAGGAGAGGCGCTTCGTTTGACATTAGGAGGCTAGGCTATGGAGGAAAACAAGCAACGTGTCAAAAGTATGATTAACATTCTACAGCTCGTTGCCCCAGGAACACCACTACGCGAAGGGATAGATAACGTACTTCGTGCGCAAACTGGAGGGCTAATTGTTCTTGGGTATAATGAGCAGATTAAAAGTATTGTTGATGGAGGATTTCACATTAATTGTGCATTCTCACCGGCTAGTTTATATGAATTAGCAAAAATGGATGGGGCACTTATTTTAAATGAAACTGGGAGCAAAATTTTAATTGCAAATGCACAATTAGTTCCAGATCCATCCATTGATTCTATTGAAACAGGTATGCGTCACCGAACGGCAGAGCGTGTAGCAAAGCAGACGGCTAGCCTTGTTGTGGCTATTTCACAAAGACGTAACGTAATTACACTATATCAAGGGAACTTACGTTATACACTAAAAGATATAGGTGTAATTTTAACAAAGGCAAACCAAGCTATTCAAACGTTAGAAAAATATAAAGCTGTATGGAATGATGGGATTACGAATTTGGGCATTCTAGAATTTGAAGAGGTCGTTACAATGTCCGAGGTAGTTCACGTTTTACATAGTGTTGAAATGGTACTGCGTATTAAAAATGAAATAGTGAGCTACATTCATGAGTTAGGAACGGAAGGAAGGTTAATTCGTTTACAACTTACAGAATTACTAGCCGACTTAGAAGCAGAGGCAGCGTTATTAATTAAGGATTATTATCAAGAAAAAACGCAGGATCACCATCAAATTTTGAAAAAGTTACAAGATCTTGCAAATACACAGCTTTTAGAGGATAGCGATTTAGTTAAATTGCTTGGCTATCCAGGGCAAATGAGCTTAGAAGAAAGCGTGACACCGAGGGGATACCGAATCGCAAGCAAAATTTCTCGTGTTCCACCACTTATCATTGAAAATTTAATTAATCGATTTAAAACGCTACAAGGTGTTTGTCGTGCAACTATTAATGAATTGGATGATGTGGAAGGAATTGGGGAAGTTAGGGCGAAGAAAATACGAGAGGGCCTAAAAAGAATTCAAGAGCATCTCTATATGAGTAGACACAATTAAGAATATTACATTGATTCCATAATATAACGACACTAGAACATTTTTGGTATATGATATGGTATATTGGTAAATAAAACTATTTATATAAAAAAAAACACGTCCGCTTTTGCATTCGGCGTTTTGATTAGCAAAACAATGGTTAATAATGAGTAGGAGGTGGTTGGATGTTAAAAAGGATCGTACAGCTCTTCTTTTTAGTGATCGGGGGAGCGTTAGGGATTTTTCTAATCCCAAAAGTTATTAATGTATTGGACGTCGGTGCTGTTCCTTGGCTTGAGGGATCGTACGTTCGTGCAATTATTGGTGCAATTATTTTATTTTTAACAACATTTTGGCTTGTGGATTATATTGTTCAACTTATTAAACATATCGAAGAAGCCCTTGTAAAGGCACCGGTAGCGGATGTTTTATTTGGTACATTAGGGTTGATCTCTGGTCTTATTGTTGCATATTTAATTTTGATACCAATTCGTGAATTCACGATTCCAGTCATTAGTACAGTATTACAAGTGTTCTTTACTCTTTTACTTGGTTATTTAGGATTCCAAGTAGGATTTAAAAAGAGAAATGAATTGCTAGGATTATTTACATTACCCCAGCGCGGAGGTAAGAAGAAAAACAATAGCGAGAACGAAGAGGTAGAGGTAGAAAAATCTACAACTCATTGGAAAATTCTCGATACAAGTGTAATTATTGATGGACGTATTGCGGATATTTGCCAAACGAAGTTTTTAGAAGGAACAATTGTGATTCCACAATTCGTATTAGAAGAGCTTCAGCATATTGCCGATTCTTCTGATGCTTTAAAGCGTAATCGTGGTCGCAGAGGATTAGACATTTTAAATCGTATTCAAAAAGAGCTACCAATTCCGGTGGAAATTTATGAAGGTGATTTTGAGGATATCCAAGAGGTGGATAGCAAGCTTGTAAAGTTAGCTAAAATCACTGGTGGAACTGTTGTAACAAATGATTTTAACTTAAACAAAGTTTCTGAACTACAAGGAGTAACAGTGTTAAACATTAACGATTTAGCAAATGCAATTAAACCAGTCGTACTCCCTGGTGAAGAATTAAGTGTTTATGTTGTGAAAGATGGTAAAGAACAAAATCAAGGTGTTGCATACTTAGATGATGGCACGATGATTGTAGTAGAAGACGGTAGAGAATATGTCGGTTCGCAACTTAATGTACTAGTTACAAGTGTGTTGCAAACATCGGCTGGTCGTATGATTTTCGCAAAACGTAAATTATTAGAAAAAGCATTATAAGTAGAGGATTATTAATATGTATACATTAATTATTCCGGCAGCGGGTCAAGGGAAACGGATGGGTGCTGGCAAAAACAAGTTGTTCTTACTTATAAATGGAGTACCTATCATTGTGCATACATTACGTGCTTTTGAAAAAGATAAAGCATGTAAACGTATTATCATGGCAATTAACGAAGAGGAACGTCCTTATTTTGAGGAGTTAATACAGAAGTACCCGGTTGAAAAGCAGGTGCAATTTATTCAAGGCGGGGCTGAAAGACAAGATAGTGTGTATAATGCGCTTCAGTATGTGAGCGGAGTTGAGTATGTTCTCGTACACGATGGTGCGCGCCCGTTCGTAACGAATAAGATGATGCAAGATGTATTAACTGTAGCAGAGAAATATGGTGCTTCCATTTGTGCAGTGCCAGTGAAGGATACAATTAAGAAAGTAGAACAGGGTGTTGTTGTTGAAACGGTAGAACGTTCTCAGCTTAAAGCGGTTCAAACACCGCAAGGATTTTCTGTTCCTCTTTTATTAGAAGCTCATAGAAGTGCAAAGCAAAGTTGTTTTCTTGGTACAGATGATGCAAGTCTCGTAGAACGTGTCGGGAAGCAAGTAGGCGTGGTAGAGGGGAGTTACTATAATATTAAAGTGACGACTCCAGAGGATTTACTAATTGCTGAAAGTTTCCTTCATGTTCAGAAGAAATAGAAGTGATGGTATTATAGTAAAGAAAAGCTCGGCAGTTGCCGAGCTTTTCTTTATAGAGATAGCAATATAATATAGAATTCATAAAGTAGTTTAGATTGAGGAGGATGTAAAGAATGTTTCGAATTGGACAAGGTTTTGATGTACATGAATTTGCGGAAGGTAGACCGTTAATTATCGGCGGAATTACAATTCCTCATGAAAAAGGATTAATCGGTCACTCGGATGCAGATGTATTGTTACATACGATTGCTGACGCATGTCTAGGAGCAATTGCAGCAGGAGATATTGGAAAACATTTTCCTGATACAGATCCTGCCTTTAAAGATGCGGATTCAGCTGTATTGTTACAAAAGGTTTGGGAATTTGTGTGTGAACAAGGTTATGAGCTAGGGAACCTAGATTGTACAATTATTGCCCAAAAGCCAAAAATGGCACCGCATATTGAAAGCATGCGTAAACGCATTAGTGAACTACTAGAAACGTCTATTGATAATATTAATGTAAAGGCAACAACAACAGAAAAATTAGGATTTACAGGTAGAGAAGAAGGGATTGCTTCTCAAGCGGTTGTTTTATTACAGAAAAAATAGTGGTTTTTAATTCGTAAGATGGATAATCATGTTTTTTTGGTGTACAATTATAGAATGTGTTGACATTAAGATTGGAAGGTGTACCAACTATGGAAAAGCAAGTGAGAGTGCGCTATGCGCCAAGTCCAACAGGACACTTACATATCGGAAATGCGCGTACGGCATTATTTAATTATTTATTTGCTCGTCATCAAGATGGTAAGTTTATTATTCGTATTGAAGATACTGATGTGAAACGTAATGTTGCTGGTGGAGAAGAAAGCCAATTAAAATACTTGAAATGGCTCGGTATGGACTGGGATGAAGGTGTTGATGTTGGTGGTGAATTTGGACCATATCGTCAAACAGAGCGTTTAGATATTTATAAAAAATTATATGAAGATTTATTAGAGCGTGATTTAGCTTACAAATGTTATATGACAGAAGAAGAGCTAGAGGCAGAGCGTGAAGGACAAATCGCTCGTGGTGAAACACCGCGTTATGCAGGAAACCACCGTGATTTAACTGAGGAGCAAATTAAAGGATTTGAGGCTGAAGGCCGTATTCCAAGTATTCGCTTCCGTGTGCCGGCTGATAGCGACTTCACGTTTAAAGATATCGTAAAAGATGAAGTTGCATTCCATTCAAATGATTTTGGTGATTTCGTTATCGTGAAAAAAGATGGAATTCCAACTTATAACTTTGCGGTAGCGGTAGATGATCACTTAATGGAGATTACACACGTACTTCGTGGTGATGATCATATTTCAAACACGCCAAAACAAATGATGATTTATGAAGCTCTCGGTTGGGATATCCCGAAGTTCGGTCATATGACTTTAATTGTAAACGAAAGCCGTAAAAAGCTAAGTAAGCGTGACGAATCTATTATTCAATTTATTGAGCAATATAAAGAGCTTGGATATCTTCCAGAAGCAATCTTTAACTTTATTGCATTACTAGGTTGGTCACCAGTAGGTGAAGAAGAAATCTTCTCTCAAGATGAGTTTATCAAAATGTTTGATGCAGCTCGTTTATCAAAATCACCTGCATTATTTGATTCTCAAAAACTAAAATGGATGAACAACCAATATATGAAAAAACAAGATTTAGATACGGTTGTTGAACTAAGCTTACCGCATTTAGTGAAAGCGGGTCGCGTAGGTGAAAACTTAAGTGAACAAGAACAAGCATGGGTTCGTGATGTAATTGCTTTATATCATGACCAAATGAGCTTTGGAGCTGAAATTGTAGAGCTTTCTGAAATGTTCTTTAAAGATCATGTTGATCATGAAGAAGAGGGACAAGAAGTATTGAAGGGTGAACAAGTACCTGAAGTACTTCGTACATTTGCCGATCAATTAGAAGCTTTAGAAGCAATGGAGCCAGCGGCGGTTAAGGCGGCTATTAAAGCAGTTCAAAAGGAAACAGGACATAAAGGTAAAAACCTATTTATGCCAATCCGTGTTGCTACTACTGGACAAACACATGGTCCAGAGCTTCCTAACGCTATTGCTCTTCTTGGAAAAGAAAAAGTTTTAAATCGTATTCAAAAAGTAATTGGTTAACATTTTCTAGGTTTAGCAATATAATAAGTATACCTAAAATCTAATAAGGAAAAGCGACGAGAAGGAGAAGTAGAAAATCAGGCTTTTTACAGAGAGAACCACCCTTAGGCTGGAAGTGGTTTATAAGCGGATTTTTGAAATGCCCCTTCGAGTCTTCTGTTGAACAGCGAAGTATTTCGCGGAACGTCTTAGGGCGCAAAGTAAACAGAAGCGGTGTAAACCGTTATCATGGATGAGTTTGAGGCTTCTTTAGCCTAAACAGAGTGGAACCGCGCTTAAAAGGCGTCTCTGTCTATATGACAGAGGCGTCTTTTTTTTATACCATGTAAATGGGTGTGAGTATAAGTTTTATCCCCTTGTATAAAGATTCAGGGGGAGTTAGGGGAGTTAGTTCACTCGAAAAAAGCAGCCCATAAAGGGGAGGGAACATCGATGTTTAAGAGGCTTCGGGAAGATATTGAAGTCGTTTTTGAACAGGATCCAGCGGCACGAAGTTATTTCGAAGTCATTTTAACTTACTCTGGATTACATGCAGTTTGGGGCCATCGAATTGCACATGCTTTTTATAAAAGGAATTTTTTCTTTATGGCACGTTGGATTTCGCAAGTTAGTCGTTTTTTTACTGGCATTGAGATTCATCCAGGAGCAACTATTGGTCGTCGTTTTTTCATTGATCATGGAATGGGGGTTGTAATTGGCGAAACGTGTGAAATTGGCGAAAACGTAACAATTTATCAAGGTGTCACATTAGGTGGTACAGGTAAAGAAAAAGGAAAGAGGCACCCTACAATTCAGGATAATGTATTAATTGCAACAGGTGCTAAAGTACTAGGTTCTATTACTGTTGGAGAGAATTCTAAAATTGGAGCAGGATCTGTCGTGTTGAAGGAAGTTCCTGCACATTCTACAGTTGTAGGTATACCTGGCCGAGTCGTTATTCAAAATGGAGTAAAGATTGGTCAAGAATTAAATCATTCTGATCTCCCGGATCCGATTTTTGATAAATTAAAGGTTATGGAAGCAGAACTTGATAAATTGAGAAAGCAACTCGAAGTAAAGGTAGAAAGGAAGGATAAAAATGACTATTCACATTTATAATACGTTAACGCGTCAAAAAGAAGAGTTTATGCCATTAGAAGAAAATAAGGTAAAGATGTATGTGTGCGGACCTACAGTGTATAACTACATTCACATTGGGAATGCAAGACCACCTATGGTATTTGATACAGTACGCCGTTACTTAGAATATAAAGGATATGATGTGCAGTATGTATCTAACTTTACTGACGTGGATGATAAATTAATTAAGGCGGCAAATGAATTAGGTGAAGATGTGCCAACAATTGCAGATCGTTTTGTTGAAGCTTACTTTGAAGATGTAACGGCACTAGGTTGCAAGCATGCAACGGTTCATCCACGTGTAACAGAAAATATGGATATCATTATTGAATTTATTCAAGAACTTGTGAATAAAGGGTATGCATATGAATCAGAAGGTGATGTGTACTTTAAAACGAAAGAATTCGAAGGTTACGGTAAATTATCACATCAACCGATTGCAGACTTACGTCACGGTGCACGTATTGAAGTAGGAGAAAAGAAACAAGACCCTCTTGACTTTGTTTTATGGAAAGCTGCGAAAGAAGGAGAAATCTTCTGGGAAAGCCCTTGGGGGAAAGGACGCCCAGGGTGGCATATTGAATGCTCAGCAATGGCGCGTAAATATTTAGGGGATACAATTGATATTCATGCTGGTGGTCAAGATTTAGCATTTCCTCATCATGAAAATGAAATTGCGCAGTCTGAGGCGTTGACAGGAAAAACATTTGCACGTTATTGGATGCATAATGGATATATTAATATTAATAACGAGAAGATGTCTAAGTCGCTTGGAAACTTCATTTTAGTTCACGATATCATCAAACAATATGATCCACAGTTAATCAGGTTCTTTATGCTATCGGTACATTACCGTCACCCAATTAACTTTAGTGAAGATTTATTGCAAAGTACGAATAATGGACTAGAAAGAATTAAAACAGCTTACGGTAACTTAAAGCATCGTATGGAAAGTAGCACGAATTTAACGGACCATAATGAAAAATGGTTAGCTGAAATGGAAAAGTTCCAGGTTGCATTCGAAGAAGCGATGGATGATGATTTCAATACGGCTAATGCGATTACTGAATTATATAACGTAGCAAATCACGCAAATCAATATTTGTTAGAAGAACATACTTCTAAAATTGTAATTGAAGCGTATGTAAAACAACTTGAAACATTATTTAGTATTTTAGGATTAGAATTAGCGCAAGAAGAGTTGCTTGATGAAGAAATTGAAGCACTAATCCAAAAGCGTATTGAAGCTCGTCAAAATCGTGACTTCGCATTATCTGATCAAATTCGCGATGATTTAAAAGGACGTAATATTATTTTAGAAGATACCGCTCAAGGTACAAGATGGAAAAGAGGATAAGAATGATTGATGCAAAGCAATTGAACAGCTTAGCGTTAGCGTATATGGGTGATGCGGTATATGAACAATATATCCGCTATCACCTCCTTCAAAAGGGGAAAGTTCGCCCTAATCAATTACATCGCTTAGGGACGAGCTTTGTTTCGGCAAAAGCACAGGCGAAAGTTGTTTATCATTTATTAGAGACGGCATTTTTGACAGAAGAGGAAGAGGCGGTATTAAGAAGAGGGCGTAATGCGAATTCGGGTACTGTTCCAAAAAATACAGATGTACAAACATATCGACACAGTACAGCCTTTGAAGCGCTAATCGGTTATCATCACTTGTTGAATAATCGTGAAAGATTGGACGAGATTGTATATAAGGCGATTGACGTTTTGGACGAAAAGGAAGGGAGCACATCATCATGAGTAGTGAATATATTATCGGACGTAACCCTGTAATTGAAGCTTTAAGAGCGGGGCGAGATATTAATAAAATTTTGGTAGCAGAAGGTGCTGCCAAAGGACAAGTGCAGATTGTACTAGCATTAGCAAAAGAGAATAAGGTTATTTTGCAACACGCACCAAAGAAGAAATTAGATCAATTGGTTGAGGGAAATCATCAAGGTGTAATTGCTCAAGTAGCTGCATATCAATATGCTGAGTTAGAGGATTTGTTTAAATTAGCAGAAAAACGCAATGAAGATCCGTTCTTCTTAATTTTAGATGAAATTGAAGACCCACATAACTTAGGTTCTATTATGCGTACTGCGGATGCAACAGGGGCTCATGGGGTTATTATTCCAAAAAGAAGAGCGGTGGGACTTACAGCGTCAGTTGCGAAAGCGTCGACTGGGGCAATTGAATATATTCCTGTTGCACGTGTAACAAATTTATCGCGTACAATTGATGAATTAAAAGAACGCGGACTTTGGATTGCTGGTACAGATGCCAAAGGGAAAACAGATTACCGTAATTTAGATGGTAATATGCCAATCGGACTAGTAATTGGTAGTGAAGGAAAAGGTATGAGTCGTATTATTGGTGAAAAGTGTGATTTCCTAATTACTTTACCGATGGTCGGTAAAGTTACATCCTTAAATGCTTCAGTAGCCGCAAGTTTGTTAATGTATGAGGTATATCGTAAACGTCACGAAATTGGTAAATAAAAAATGAACGATATTTTAATCGTTGACGGTTACAACATTATCGGGGCTTGGGGAGACTTGAAGAAACTGCGGGATGTAGATTTACAGTCATCAAGAGACGCACTTATTGATAAGATGGCGGATTATCAAGGCTATACAGGCACAAAGGTAATGATTGTCTTTGATGCCTATACAGTCTATGGTATTGAAAAAAAGATGAAACAATCGCGGGTGGAAGTAATATTCACGAGAAAGAATCAAACTGCAGATGAAAAGATAGAACAACTTGCGATTGAGCTTAGAAATATAAATACACAAATATACGTTGCAACTTCGGATTATACGGAGCAATGGATTATATTTGCGCAAGGTGCACTTCGAAAATCTGCGCGTGAATTAGAGTTAGAAGTGCAAGCGATGGAACAACAAGTAAGAAGGTGTACAAAAGACACGAAAGAAAAGCAACCCGCCATGCGAAAGATATTTAGTAAAGATATTACAGAAAAATTAGAAAAATTAAGAAGAGGAGAGCGTTGAGGCATTGACGCTCTTTATCTTTTTACTGTATAATATTGCTAAATATATAGCGGTCGGAGGGATCAAGGTGGAAGCAGGCTTCGTAAGTGTAGGCGACGTTACATTTCGTGATTTAGAGGATGAGGCAATCGTTGAGTTAGTTCGAAAAGGTAATACTGACGCTCTAGAATATTTAATTCACAAATATAAGAACTTTGTTCGCGCGAAATCAAGATCTTATTTCTTAGTGGGTGCCGATCGAGAAGACATTGTTCAAGAAGGCATGATTGGGTTGTTTAAAGCCATTCGTGATTATAAAGGGGACAAGCTGTCTTCGTTCAAAGCATTTGCTGAACTGTGTATCACTCGACAAATTATTACCGCTATTAAAACAGCAACAAGGCAAAAACATATTCCGTTAAATTCGTATGTGTCTTTAGACAAGCCAATTTACGATGAGGAATCTGATCGAACATTATTAGATGTTATTTCGGAATCGAAAGTAACTGATCCAGAAGAGATGATTATCAGTCAGGAAGAATATACAGACATAGAATCAAAAATATCTGAATTATTAAGCGATTTAGAAAGAAAAGTGCTCTCTTTATACTTAGATGGTCGTTCCTATCAAGAAATTTCAGAACAGTTAAACAGGCACGTGAAATCTATTGATAACGCATTGCAGCGTGTAAAAAGGAAATTAGAAAGATATATGGAGATGAGAGAGAGTACAACTTTAAATTCATAGCAAGTGCCGCAGGTGTAAAATAATTCACCTGTTTTCTTTTTGTTAAGAGAGTGAAAGTCATGACATTGACATTGTCTTTTGTTGTATGATACATTTTTAGGGACAATGTTACAAGGTTGGTGTAACTAATGAGGAAAAAAGTTGTACTCTCATGTGAAGAGTGTAAAAATCGAAACTACTCTACGATGAAAGATACGAGCTCAGTAGAGCGACTTGAGATAAAGAAGTTTTGTAAAACATGCAATAAGCATACAGTTCACAAAGAAACAAAATAAATAATTGAAATAATACACTGGAGGTCCCGTAGATGCGTTTAACGAACTTTTTCGGCGATGTAGGTCGCGAAATGAAAAAAGTAAGTTGGCCTAAAAAAGATGAATTACTCCGCTCAACAACGACTGTTATCGCGACAGTTGTGTTCTTTGCGATTTTCTTCGCAGTGGTTGATATGGGCATTTCTTCTTTAATTCGGTTAATTCTTGGTTAATTCTTGAATAAGAAGCACTTATCCATGATATAATGTTATTTATAAGAACTGTGTAAAAGCCCGGTGAACGGGTTTTTTCATTTGCGCAAAAAAATGTACGTCAGGGAGGGAAGGACGCTCGTCCTAAATGAATGGAAAAAAGTTGGTATGTTGTCCATACTTATTCTGGATATGAAAATAAAGTAAAAGCAAACCTAGAGAAACGTGTAGAATCAATGGGTATGCAAGATAAAATTTTCCGTGTTGTTGTCCCGGAAGAAGTAGAAGTAGAAATGAAAAATGGTAAAGAAAAAATAACGAAAAGAAAAGTGTTCCCAGGTTACGTATTAGTAGAACTAATCATGACTGACGATTCTTGGTATGTTGTTCGTAATACGCCAGGTGTAACAGGTTTTGTTGGTTCTTCTGGTTCAGGATCTAAACCATCGCCTCTATTAGAAGAGGAAGTTGTTACCATCATGAAGCATATGGGAATGGACAATGAAGTGGTTGATTTCGAATTTGAACTTCATGAAACAGTGCGTGTAAATGAGGGGCCATTCGCGGATTATACAGGTGCGATTGAAGAAATTGATGTGGAAAAGAAAAAAGTTAGCGTGCTTGTAGACATGTTCGGTCGCGAGACTCCGGTTGAACTTGATTTCCATCAAATTGAAAAATTATAAAATGAAACTTGAAATGAATTGTAAAAAGTGATAATATCTTTTAAGTCAGTACGTCTTCGGTAACGGAGACGTTTTTTGAAAAAGATTTTATCATTATGATAAAATATGAAGTGGGAGGGCAAATCACTGCCCAATTGACCACATCACGGACTTAAGGAGGTGTGTCTCGTGGCTAAAAAGGTAATTAAAATAGTAAAACTTCAAATTCCTGCAGGTAAAGCTAATCCAGCTCCGCCGGTTGGTCCAGCATTAGGACAAGCAGGTGTTAACATCATGGGCTTCTGTAAAGAGTTTAACGCTCGTACAGCTGATCAAGCTGGTCTTATCATCCCTGTTGAAATTACGGTATTTGAGGACCGTTCATTCACTTTCATTACTAAAACTCCTCCTGCTGCTGTTCTTCTTAAGAAAGTAGCTGGTATTGAGTCTGGTTCTGGTGAACCAAACCGTAATAAAGTGGCAACTGTTAAGCGTGATAAAGTACGCGAAATCGCTGAAACTAAAATGCCTGACCTAAACGCTGCTAGTGTAGAAGCTGCAATGCGTATGGTTGAAGGTACTGCGCGCAGTATGGGCATCGTTATCGAAGACTAATTCGATTTGTTTTTTGTAAAAAAGGTTGCGGGTCTGGAATTCCAATTCGCAACCTTTATTATCGTAAATGATTATCATTTTTAAATAAATGGATGGGCGCACATCCTCGGGGGTTCCCGGAATGAAGGCGTAAACGTGGGAGGTTATTCCGCTAAAACCACATTCAAGGAGGAAACAAACATGGCTAAAAGAGGTAAAAAGTACGTTGAAGCTGCGAAGCTTGTTGATCGTGCATCTGCTTACTCTGCAACAGAAGCAGTAGAATTAGTAAAGAAAACAAACACAGCTAAATTTGATGCAACTGTAGAAGCTGCATTCCGTTTAGGTGTTGACCCTAAGAAAGCTGACCAACAAATTCGTGGTGCAGTTGTTCTTCCACACGGTACTGGTAAAGTACAACGTGTATTAGTATTCGCTAAAGGCGAAAAAGCAAAAGAAGCAGAAGCTGCTGGCGCTGAATTCGTAGGCGATGCTGATTACATCGGTAAAATCCAAAAAGGTTGGTTCGATTTCGATGTAGTAGTAGCAACTCCTGACATGATGGGTGAAGTTGGTAAACTTGGTCGTGTATTAGGACCTAAAGGTTTAATGCCAAACCCTAAAACTGGAACAGTTACTTTCGATGTAACTAAAGCTGTTAACGAAATCAAAGCTGGTAAAGTTGAATACCGCGTTGATAAAGCTGGTAACATCCACGTTCCAATCGGTAAAGTATCTTTCGAAGATGCTAAATTAGTAGAAAACTTCAAAACAATTGCTGACACGCTACAAAAAGCTAAGCCAGCTGCTGCAAAAGGTACTTACATGAAGAACGCAACTGTTGCTTCTACAATGGGACCTGGCGTACGCGTAGACGTTTCTACACTTGCGTAAAAATTGGAAGTTGACTTCTTAAAGAAGTTTTAATATAATCATTTATGTTGTGAATTTTAATAGTGTACCGTAGACAGTAGGAGTCGATTCGACTTAATTCCCTACCTAGGTGTTAATATACGAAGCGGAATCTTTTTTCTGTGACTATATGCCTCCATGTCTACAAGTTGGGCATGGAGGTTTTTAGTGCACTTTCGGTACATCTTCTATATAATCTACAGGAGGTGTAATAACATGAGCAAAGTAATCGAAACTAAACAACAAGTTGTAACTGAAATCGCTGAAAAACTTCGCGCGAGTAAATCTACAATTGTTGTTGACTACCGTGGTTTAACAGTTTCTGAAGCAACAGAATTACGTAAAAACTTACGTGAAGCTGGCGTTGAGTTCAAAGTTTACAAAAACTCTTTAACTCGTCGTGCTGCAGAGTCTGCTGAAATGGCTGAGTTAAACGAATTCTTAACAGGACCAAACGCAATCGCGTTCAGTAACGAGGATGTAGTTGCTCCTGCGAAAGTATTAAACGACTTCGCTAAAAATCATGAAGCTTTAGAAATTAAAGCAGGCGTAATCGAAGGTAAACTTGTAACACTTGATGAGGTTAAAGCTATCGCTACTCTTCCATCACGTGAAGGCTTACTTTCTATGCTTCTTAGCGTTCTTCAAGCTCCAATCCGTAACCTTGCACTTGCTACTAAAGCAGTTGCAGATCAAAAGGAAGAGCAAGGCGCTTAATTTTTTAAAAGATAATTACTTGTTATCTATAAAACAATACAAACCTATTTAAGGGAGGATATTTACAATGACTAAAGAACAAATCATTGAAGCAGTTAAATCTATGACTGTATTAGAACTTAACGACTTAGTAAAAGCTATCGAGGAAGAATTCGGCGTAACTGCTGCTGCTCCTGTAGCTGTAGCTGGTGGCGCTGGTGAAGCTGCTGCTGAGCAAACTGAATTTGACGTAGTACTTGCAAGTGCTGGCGCTCAAAAAATCAAAGTTATCAAAGCTGTACGTGAAATCACTGGTCTTGGCTTAAAAGAAGCTAAAGAATTAGTTGACAACACTCCAAAAGCAATCAAAGAAGGCGTTACTAAAGAGGAAGCTGAAGAAATGAAAGCTAAACTTGAAGAGGTTGGCGCTGCTGTAGAAGTTAAGTAATTAACTTTTGGTGCTTTTAAAAAAAGCTCGCTCTCATGCGAGCTTTTTTTTTAACTGTAAAGAAAAGAGGTGGCCATATGGCAGACCATTATTTTTCTAACGACCCTTCTAGTAAAAGTGATCGTAAACGATGGGAATTTACACTTCGTGAATCTCGATTTACTTTTTTATCTGACCATGGGGTGTTCTCGAAAAACGAAGTGGACTTTGGTTCTCGTCTTTTAATTGAAGCGTTTCAAATGCCAGATGTTAAAGGTAATGTGTTAGACGTAGGATGTGGGTACGGTCCAATCGGTTTGTCGTTAGCGAAAGAGTTTCAAAATCGTGAAATTCACATGGTGGATGTGAATGAAAGGGCCTTGGGACTTGCAAAAGAAAATGCCGCTAATAACAGAATTGAAAATATACGTATTTTGCAAAGTAGTGTCTATGAAAATGTAGATGGCAAGTATGCTGCTATTCTATCTAATCCTCCAATTCGTGCTGGTAAAGATATCGTGCATGAGATTTTAGAAAAGGCTGTGGAGTATTTAGTTTCAGGTGGAGAATTGTGGATTGTTATTCAAAAGAAACAAGGTGCGCCATCTGCGCTTAAAAAACTAGAAGAAGCATTTTCTGAAGTTGAAGTTGTAGAAAAGAAAAAAGGATATTATATCATAAAATCAAAAAAGCGTTGACGGTTATTTTTGGCTATGTTAACATTATACAATGCCAATATATGATTTTCTGCGTTGAGAAAGATGTATATTTTTGTTTCTCTTGGAAAAGATAGTAAAATCAGCAGATTATGAAACAGAATGATGGTTTTCTTATAGAAGCCATTTTTCTTTTTTGAGCAGATAGAAAGACTCAACGTATCTATCTTTAAGAGAAAAAAACTACGCTAATAGCAGTAGTTGTATTTATTTGTGATTTTTGCACAAATTTTTTTGTGCATTTATAATACTCATGATTTGAGGGGTGAAGCAGTTGACAGGTCAACTAGTTCAATACGGACGCCACCGCCAACGAAGAAGTTATGCCCGTATTAGTGAAGTATTAGAGTTACCAAATCTTATCGAAATTCAAACCTCTTCTTATCAGTGGTTTCTTGATGAGGGTTTGCGAGAAATGTTCCAAGACATTTCTCCGATCGAAGACTTTACGGGAAATCTATCGCTTGAATTTATCGACTACAGCTTAGGTGAACCTAAATACTCTGTAGAAGAATGCAAAGAGCGTGATGTGACGTATGCAGCACCACTTCGTGTAAAAGTGCGTCTAATCAACAAGGAAACTGGTGAAGTAAAAGAACAAGATGTGTTCATGGGAGATTTCCCACTCATGACAGAGACTGGAACATTCGTAATTAACGGTGCAGAACGTGTTATCGTTTCCCAGTTAGTTCGCTCTCCAAGCGTATACTATAGTGGCAAAGTGGATAAAAACGGAAAACGTGGTTTTACTGCTACTGTAATTCCAAACCGCGGAGCTTGGTTAGAGTATGAAACAGATGCTAAGGATGTTGTATATGTGCGTATTGACCGTACGCGTAAACTTCCTGTAACTGTTTTGTTACGCGCATTAGGGTTTGGCTCTGATCAAGAAATCACCGAGCTTTTAGGTGATAACGAATACTTAAGCAATACGTTAGAAAAAGACAACACAGATAGCACAGAGAAAGCATTGCTTGAAATTTATGAGCGTCTACGCCCTGGTGAACCACCAACAGTAGAAAATGCAAAGAGCTTACTTGTGTCTCGTTTCTTTGATCCGAAGCGCTACGATTTAGCAAATGTAGGTCGCTATAAGATCAACAAAAAGCTACACATTAAAAACAGATTGTTTAACCAACGTTTAGCTGAAACACTGGTGGATCCAGAAACTGGTGAAATTTTAGCGGCAGAAGGAACAGTCTTAGATCGTCGTACACTGGATCGTATTCTACCTTACTTAGAGAAAAACATTGGATTCAAAACAGCGAAACCAATGGGTGGAGTGGTAGCAGGCGATGTTGAGCTGCAATCTATTAAGATCTATGCTCCAGAATCAGAAGGCGAACGATCTATAAACGTAATTGGGAATGCAAATATTACTCGTGATATAAAAAACATCACACCAGGTGATATTCTTGCTTCTATTAGCTACTTCTTTAACTTGCTATATAAAGTAGGGGATACAGATGATATTGACCACTTAGGAAATCGTCGTCTGCGTTCTGTAGGAGAGTTACTACAAAACCAATTCCGTATCGGTCTTTCTCGTATGGAACGTGTTGTTCGTGAGAGAATGTCGATTCAAGATACAAATGCAATTACACCACAAGCGTTAATTAACATTCGCCCGGTTATTGCATCTATTAAAGAGTTCTTCGGAAGTTCTCAGTTATCTCAGTTCATGGATCAAACAAACCCATTAGCAGAGTTAACTCACAAACGAAGACTATCTGCATTAGGACCCGGTGGTTTAACGCGTGAGCGCGCAGGCTTTGAAGTACGTGACGTTCACTACTCTCACTATGGTCGTATGTGTCCAATCGAAACACCAGAGGGACCAAACATCGGTTTGATTAACTCATTATCTTCGTTTGCGAAAGTAAATGAGTTTGGTTTCATTGAAACGCCATACCGTCGTGTTGACCCAGAAACTGGTCTTGTAACAGGGCAGGTTGATTATTTAACAGCAGATGAAGAAGATAACTATGTTGTAGCCCAAGCGAATATGAAATTATCTGAAGTAGGGGAATTCCTTGATGAAGATATCGTAGCTCGTTTCCGTGGTGAAAACATTGTCACAAATAAAGAACGCATCGACTACATGGATGTATCTCCAAAACAAGTAGTGTCGGCAGCGACAGCTTGTATTCCGTTCTTAGAAAACGATGACTCTAACCGCGCACTTATGGGAGCGAACATGCAACGTCAGGCGGTTCCGTTAATAAATCCGGAATCTCCGATTGTAGGTACAGGTATGGAGTACGTATCAGCAAAAGACTCAGGTGCTGCAGTAATCTGTAAACAGCCTGGTGTTGTTGAGCGCGTAGAAGCACGTGAAGTTTGGGTACGTCGTTATGTAGACGTTGACGGCCAAACAGTAAAAGGCGACTTAGATCGCTACAAAATGCAAAAATTCATTCGTTCTAACCAAGGAACTTGCTACAACCAACGTCCAATCGTAAGTGTTGGAGACCAAGTTGTAAAAGGTGAAATCCTTGCGGATGGTCCTTCTATGGAACTAGGTGAACTAGCGCTTGGACGTAACGTGCTTGTTGGCTTTATGACATGGGACGGTTATAACTATGAGGATGCGATCATCATGAGTGAGCGCCTTGTAAAAGATGATGTGTACACTTCTATCCATATTGAAGAATATGAATCAGAAGCTCGTGATACGAAGCTTGGACCAGAAGAAATTACACGTGATATCCCGAATGTTGGAGAAGATGCACTTCGTAATCTTGACGAGCGCGGTATTATTCGCGTCGGTGCTGAAGTAAAAGATGGAGATCTACTTGTTGGTAAAGTAACGCCAAAAGGTGTAACAGAATTAACGGCAGAAGAACGTCTATTACATGCAATCTTCGGTGAGAAAGCACGTGAAGTACGTGATACATCACTACGTGTACCACACGGTGGTGGCGGTATTATCTTAGACGTAAAAGTGTTTAACCGTGAAGATGGCGATGAATTGCCACCAGGCGTGAATCAACTTGTACGTGCATATATCGTTCAAAAGCGTAAAATTTCTGAAGGTGACAAAATGGCCGGTCGTCATGGTAACAAAGGTGTTATTTCTCGTATTTTACCAGAAGAAGATATGCCTTACTTACCAGATGGTACGCCAATCGATATCATGTTAAACCCATTAGGGGTACCATCTCGTATGAATATCGGTCAGGTATTAGAGCTTCATCTTGGTATGGCAGCAAGATACCTTGGTATTCACATTGCAACACCGGTATTCGATGGTGCTCGTGAGGAAGATGTATGGGGCACAATTGAAGAAGCTGGTATGGCAAATGACGCGAAAACAATCCTGTATGACGGACGTACTGGTGAGCCATTCGATAACCGTGTATCTGTTGGTGTCATGTATATGATCAAACTTGCGCACATGGTTGACGATAAGCTTCATGCTCGTTCTACTGGACCATACTCACTTGTAACGCAGCAACCTCTTGGAGGTAAAGCTCAGTTCGGTGGACAGCGTTTCGGTGAGATGGAGGTTTGGGCACTTGAAGCTTATGGTGCCGCTTATACTCTTCAAGAAATCTTAACAGTGAAGTCTGATGATGTTATTGGACGTGTTAAGACGTATGAAGCAATTGTAAAAGGTGAAAATGTTCCAGAACCAGGCGTTCCTGAATCATTCAAAGTATTGATTAAAGAACTGCAAAGTTTAGGTATGGACGTTAAAATGATGTCTATCAACGATACAGAAATTGAAATGCGTGATACGGAAGATGATGATCATCAATCAGCAGATAAATTGAATGTTGAAGTTGAGACAACTAAGGAATAATTGGGATAACCTGTAGACTAAAAGGGAGGTAGGCCCCTTGATAGATGTAAATAACTTTGAATATATGAAGATTGGACTTGCTTCACCTGACAAGATTCGTTCTTGGTCATACGGTGAAGTTAAGAAACCAGAAACAATTAACTATCGTACGTTAAAGCCTGAAAAAGATGGCTTGTTCTGTGAGCGTATTTTCGGACCACAAAAGGACTGGGAATGTCATTGCGGAAAATATAAACGTGTACGTTATAAAGGTGTAGTTTGTGATCGATGTGGCGTTGAAGTAACGCGTGCAAAAGTTCGTCGTGAACGTATGGGTCATATCGAATTAGCTGCTCCTGTATCTCATATTTGGTATTTCAAAGGTATCCCGAGCCGCATGGGACTTGTCTTAGACATGTCCCCTCGCGCGCTTGAAGAAGTAATTTATTTCGCTTCTTATGTTGTAACAGAAAGTGGAGATACACCACTTGATAAGAAGCAATTACTTTCTGAAAAAGAATACCGTGCATATCGTGATCGATATGGCAGTACATTCCATGCTGCTATGGGTGCAGAAGCGATTAAAAAATTACTGCAAGACATCGATTTAGATAAAGAAGTAGACTTCTTAAAGGAAGAATTAAAAACAGCACAAGGACAACGCCGTACTCGTGCTATTAAACGTCTAGAAGTATTAGAAGCATTCCGTAACTCTGGAAATCACCCATCTTGGATGATCTTAGAGGTTCTTCCAGTTATCCCACCAGAACTACGCCCGATGGTACAGTTAGATGGTGGACGTTTTGCTACTTCTGACTTAAACGACTTATATCGTCGTGTAATTAACCGTAACAACCGTTTAAAACGTCTATTGGACTTAGGTGCACCAAGCATCATCGTTCAAAACGAAAAACGTATGTTACAAGAAGCTGTAGACGCATTAATCGATAATGGTCGCCGTGGCCGTCCAGTTACTGGACCAGGTAACCGTCCATTAAAATCACTATCTCACATGCTTAAAGGTAAACAAGGACGTTTCCGTCAAAACTTATTAGGTAAACGTGTTGACTACTCTGGCCGTTCTGTAATCGTTGTAGGACCGAACTTAAAGATGTACCAATGTGGATTGCCGAAAGAAATGGCACTTGAATTGTTTAAACCTTTCGTTATGAAAGAGTTAGTTGGAAAAGGATTAGCACACAACATTAAGAGTGCTAAACGTAAAATCGAGCGTGTACACCCTGAAGTTTGGGACGTTTTAGAATCTGTGATTAAAGAGCATCCAGTACTTCTAAACCGCGCACCAACACTTCACCGTCTTGGTATCCAGGCGTTTGAACCTACACTAGTAGAGGGTCGTGCAATCCGTCTTCACCCACTTGTATGTACTGCATACAACGCGGACTTTGACGGTGACCAAATGGCGGTTCACGTTCCGTTATCATCAGAGGCACAAGCGGAAGCTCGTATTCTTATGTTAGCGGCACAAAACATCTTGAATCCAAAAGACGGAAAACCAGTTGTTACTCCATCTCAAGATATGGTATTAGGTAACTATTACTTAACACTTGAGCGCGAGGGTGCAATCGGTGAAGGTATGGTCTTCAAAGATGCAAACGAAGCAATACTTGCATACCAAAATGGATATGTACATCTGCACACACGTGTTGCAGTTGCTGCGAGTTCGGTAAATAATGTAACGTTTACTGAAGAGCAAAAGAGTAAGCTTCTATTAACAACAGTTGGTAAATTAATATTTAACGAAATCTTACCAGAGTCGTTCCCTTATATTAATGAACCAACAAACTCAAACCTTGAAAAAGAAACACCAGCGGAATATTTCGTTGAAAAAGGTGCGAACATTAAAGAAATTATTGCTAGTCGCGAAGAAGTGGCGCCATTTAGCAAGAAAATCCTTGGTAACATTATTGCGGAAGTATTCAAACGTTTCCAAATTACGGAAACATCTCGCATGCTTGACCGTATGAAAAACTTAGGATTTAAATACTCTACAAAAGCTGGTATTACAGTTGGGGTATCAGACATTCTTGTATTAGGCGAAAAAAATGAAATTCTCCATGAAGCACAAGCAAAAGTAGATAATGTAATTAAACAATTCCGTCGCGGTTTAATCACGGAAGAAGAACGTTACGATCGCGTTATCTCTATTTGGAGTAATGCAAAAGATGTTATCCAAGGAAAACTGATGAAATCCTTGAATAAACGCAACCCAATCTTCATGATGAGTGATTCAGGTGCCCGTGGTAACGCATCGAACTTTACTCAGCTTGCTGGTATGCGTGGTCTGATGGCCAATCCATCTGGTCGTATCATTGAGCTTCCAATCAAATCAAGTTTCCGTGAAGGTTTAACAGTACTTGAGTACTTCATCTCTACGCATGGTGCGCGTAAAGGTCTTGCCGATACAGCACTTAAAACTGCCGATTCTGGTTACTTAACACGTCGTCTTGTAGACGTTGCACAAGATGTAATTGTTCGTCAAGATGATTGTGGGACAGATCGTGGTTTACTAATTGGTGCGATTAAAGAGGGTAATGAAGTTATTGAGTCACTATATGATCGTCTTGTTGGACGTTTTGCGAGAAAAACTGTAAAACATCCTGAAACAGGTGAAGTATTAATTGCTGAAAATCAATTAATTACTGAAGATATTGCTCATATCGTTGAAAAGTCGGGTGTTGAAACTGTAAATATTCGTTCAGCGTTTACGTGTAATACTCGCCATGGTGTATGTAAAAAGTGTTACGGTCGTAACTTAGCAACTGGTACAGACGTAGAAGTAGGAGAGGCGGTAGGTATTATCGCAGCTCAATCTATCGGTGAGCCAGGTACACAGTTAACGATGCGTACGTTCCATACAGGTGGGGTTGCCGGAGATGATATCACACAAGGTTTACCTCGTATCCAAGAGATCTTCGAGGCTCGTAATCCGAAAGGTCAGGCAGTTATCAGTGAAATCGACGGTGTTATCGCAGCGATCAACGATGTTAAAGATCGCCAAGAAGTAGTTGTACAGGGTGAAGTTGAAGCTCGTACGTATGCTATTCCTTACGGTGCTCGTCTGAAAGTAACTCTAGGACAGCCAATTAGCCACGGTAAAGAGTTAACAGAAGGTTCTATTGATCCGAAGGAATTACTAAAAGTAACGGACATTACAGCAGTTCAAGAATACTTATTACGTGAAGTTCAAAAAGTATACCGTATGCAAGGGGTAGAAATTGGTGACAAACACGTAGAAGTAATGGTACGTCAAATGCTACGTAAAGTTCGTGTAAGTGATGCGGGTGAAACAGATGTATTACCAGGAACATTACTAGACATCCATCAGTTTACTGATGCGAATGCGAAGGTGTTACTGAAAGGTAAACAACCAGCAACAGCTAGACCGGTTCTACTTGGTATTACTAAAGCTTCACTTGAAACTGATTCGTTCTTATCTGCAGCATCGTTCCAAGAAACAACTCGTGTTCTAACAGATGCAGCAATTAAGGGTAAACGCGATGAGCTTCTAGGATTGAAAGAGAATGTTATTATCGGTAAGCTTGTTCCTGCTGGAACAGGTATGAATCGTTATCGCCAAGTGGATCTTGTAAAAACAACACAAGATAACATGAATGTAGAAAACGATGAAGTTTATGTGGAACAGTAAAATTTTCCGTCGTAAATTTTGTATAAAAACAGCTAATCCTAGTTGACATTGTATGAGACAAAATGTTACTATAATCAAGGTTGCTCCTGAACGATGCTTTGGAGGATATTTATATGTCTTATCAAAAAGTGTCAAATGCTGAAAATGTAGTCGTTGGTTATAAACGAACATTGGAAGCAATCAAAAATGGTATAGTTAAAGAAGTTGTTATTGCGGAAGATGCTGATGTGCGGTTAACCCATGTTATCATTCGTACTGCCTTGCAACATAACATACCCATAACCAAAGTTGAATCAGTTCGTAAGCTTGGAAAAGTTTCGGGGATTCAAGTGGGAGCTTCAGCAATAGGAATAATAAGTTAAAACTGTTTTTGTGAGGAGAGAGCATTTGCTCTTCCTTGCAAAAACTTTGTTTTCAACTAATAATGAACCACCTGGATATGTGGTCATACAAACATGCGAAGGGAGGATAAACAAATGCCTACTATTAACCAATTAGTGAGAAATGGTCGTACTGATAAAGTATGGAAGTCTAAATCACCTGCGTTAAACAAAGGTTTTAATTCTTTAAAGAAAAAATCAACTGATATCTCTGCACCTCAAAAACGTGGTGTGTGTACTCGTGTTGGTACAATGACTCCGAAGAAACCGAACTCAGCGTTACGTAAATACGCTCGTGTACGTTTAACAAATGGTATTGAAGTTACAGCTTACATCCCAGGTATCGGTCATAACCTACAAGAGCATAGCGTAGTATTAATTCGCGGTGGTCGAGTAAAGGATTTACCAGGGGTACGTTACCACATCGTTCGTGGTGCGCTTGATACAGCTGGTGTTGACAAACGTATGCAAGGACGTTCTAAATATGGTACTAAGCGACCAAAACCTGCTAAAAAATAATAAACTTATAATGAAAGGAGGAACTCAATATGCCTCGTAAAGGACCTGTTGCGAAACGTGACGTGTTACCAGATCCAATGTACAATTCTAAGCTTGTAACACGCCTAATCAACAAAATGATGGTTGACGGTAAAAAAGGTAAATCTCAAACAATTCTTTATAACGCTTTCGAAATCGTTCGTGAACGTTCAGATAAAGAACCAATGGAAGTATTCGAGCAAGCTCTTAAGAACATCATGCCTGTTCTTGAAGTACGCGCTCGTCGTGTTGGTGGTGCTAACTACCAAGTTCCGGTTGAGGTTCGTCCAGAACGCCGTACAACTTTAGGTCTTCGCTGGTTAGTAAACTATGCTCGTCTTCGTGGTGAAAAAACTATGGAAGAGCGTCTAGCTTACGAAATCTTAGATGCATCTAACAACGCTGGTGCAGCTGTTAAGAAACGTGAAGACACTCATAAAATGGCAGAAGCTAACAAAGCATTTGCTCATTACCGTTGGTAGGATTCAACGTAAAATAAATGTAAGCATAAACCGCTTTATTTGTCGCTTATGGAAGTGTGGAGAGGGAGAATGCCTCTCCCTTTCGTTGGGCGCTCGTTTTACATAATGAGGGTACTGGACACTGGCATATGTAACAATATAAAGTGGCTTTTTTGCTACTTAAAATAAAATAATCCAATCCATATATGGAAGGAGCAAGACACCAAATGACTAGAGAGTTCTCTTTAGAAAACACTCGTAATATTGGTATCATGGCTCACATCGATGCTGGTAAAACAACAGCAACTGAGCGTATTCTGTATTACACAGGACGTATTCATAAAATCGGTGAAACTCATGAAGGTGCATCTCAGATGGACTGGATGGAGCAAGAGCAAGAACGTGGTATCACAATTACTTCTGCTGCAACTACAGCACAATGGAAAGGTCACCGTGTAAATATCATTGACACTCCAGGACACGTAGATTTCACAGTAGAAGTAGAACGTTCTTTACGCGTACTTGATGGCGCAGTAGCAGTACTTGATGCACAATCTGGTGTAGAACCACAAACAGAAACTGTTTGGCGTCAGGCTACTACTTATGGTGTACCTCGTATCGTATTCGTTAACAAAATGGATAAGATTGGTGCAGATTTCTTATACTCTGTAGGAACAATCCACGATCGTTTACAAGCAAACGCACATCCAATTCAGTTACCAATCGGTGCTGAAGATGAGTTCAATGGTATCATTGACCTTGTTGAAGAGTGTGCTTACATGTACGCTAACGATTTAGGAACAGACATCGAGCGTGTTGAAATTCCTGAAGAGCACAAAGAATTAGCTGAAGAATACCGCGGGAAACTTATTGAAGCGGTAGCTGAGCTTGATGAAGAAATGATGATGAAGTACCTAGAAGGTGAAGAAATCACTGTAGAAGAGCTTAAAGCTGGTATCCGTAAGGCTACAACTTCTGTTGAATTCTTCCCAGTAATCTGTGGTTCTGCATTCAAAAATAAAGGTGTTCAAATTCTGTTAGACGCAGTTATTGACTACCTACCATCTCCATTAGATGTACCTGCTATTAAAGGTACTCTTCCGGATACGGAGGAAGCTATCGAGCGTAAGTCTAGCGATGAAGAACCATTCGCAGCTCTAGCATTCAAAATCATGACTGACCCTTATGTTGGTAAGTTAACGTTCTTCCGTGTGTATTCTGGTGTGTTAAACTCTGGATCATACGTGAAAAACTCAACTAAAGGTAAGCGTGAGCGTGTAGGTCGTATCCTACAAATGCACGCTAACAGCCGTGAAGAGATTTCAACAGTTTACGCTGGTGATATCGCTGCTGCTGTAGGTTTAAAAGATACTACTACTGGTGATACTCTTTGTGACGAGAAGAGCCTTGTTATCCTTGAGTCTATGGAATTCCCAGAGCCAGTTATCTCTGTAGCTATCGAACCAAAATCTAAAGCTGACCAAGATAAAATGGGTACAGCATTATCTAAGCTTTCTGAAGAAGATCCAACATTCCGTGCTCACACTGACCAAGAAACTGGCCAAACAATCATCGCTGGTATGGGTGAACTTCACCTTGATATCATCGTTGACCGTATGCGCCGTGAATTCAAAGTGGAAGCAAACGTTGGTGCTCCTCAGGTAGCATACCGTGAGACTTTCCGCGCTGCTGCGAAAGTTGAAGGTAAGTTCGCTCGTCAATCTGGTGGTCGTGGACAATTCGGTCACGTTTGGATTGAGTTTGAACCTAATGAAGAAGGTAAAGGATTCGAATTCCAAAACAAGGTTGTCGGTGGTGTAGTTCCACGTGAATACATCCCAGCTGTTGGAGCGGGTCTTGAAGACTCACTTAAAAATGGTGTACTAGCTGGTTATCCACTAGTTGACATTAAAGCTGCGTTAGTTGACGGATCTTACCATGATGTTGACTCCTCTGAGATGGCGTTCAAAATCGCTGCATCTATGGCGCTTAAAGCTGCGGTTTCTAAATGTAGCCCAGTAATTCTTGAGCCAATGATGAAAGTTGAAGTTGTAATTCCTGAAGAGTACATGGGTGACATTATGGGTGACGTAACATCTCGTCGTGGACGTGTAGAAGGTATGGAAGCTCGCGGTAACGCACAAGTTGTTCGCGCTATGGTTCCACTTTCTGAAATGTTCGGTTATGCAACGGCATTACGTTCTAACACTCAAGGACGCGGAACATTCTCAATGACATTTGATCATTATGAAGAAGTACCGAAGTCTGTTTCTGAAGAAATTATTAAAAAAAATAAAGGTGAATAATTGATTTTTATCGATTGTTCAAGTATAACTACTTATGTAAGCTTAGAAAGTGAGACTTAAGTTTCACTTTCTAGTCTAAATATAAAATAACCTATATAAACTAAGGAGGAATTTAGAATGGCTAAAGCTAAATTCGAACGTTCTAAACCCCATGTTAACATCGGTACAATCGGCCACGTTGACCATGGTAAAACTACATTAACTGCTGCGATCACTACAGTTCTTGCAAAAGCTGGTGGTGCTGAAGCACGCGGATACGATCAAATCGACGCTGCTCCAGAAGAAAGAGAGCGCGGAATCACAATCTCAACTGCACACGTTGAGTACGAAACTGAAACTCGTCACTATGCACACGTTGACTGCCCAGGTCATGCTGACTATGTTAAAAACATGATCACTGGTGCTGCTCAAATGGACGGCGGTATCTTAGTAGTATCTGCTGCTGATGGTCCAATGCCTCAAACACGTGAGCACATCCTTCTTTCTCGTCAAGTAGGTGTTCCTTACATCGTTGTATTCTTAAACAAATGCGACATGGTAGACGACGAAGAATTATTAGAATTAGTTGAAATGGAAGTTCGCGACCTATTATCTGAATACGGATTCCCAGGCGACGATATTCCTGTAATTAAAGGTTCTGCTCTTAAAGCTCTTCAAGGAGAAGCTGAGTGGGAAGAAAAAATCATCGAATTAATGGCTGAAGTTGATGCTTACATCCCAACTCCAGAACGTGAAACTGACAAACCATTCTTAATGCCTATCGAGGATGTATTCTCTATCACAGGTCGTGGTACAGTTGCAACTGGTCGTGTTGAGCGTGGAATCGTTAAAGTTGGTGACGTAGTAGAAATCATCGGTCTTGCTGAAGAGAATGCTAATACAACTGTAACTGGTGTAGAAATGTTCCGTAAGCTTCTTGACCAAGCTCAAGCTGGAGACAACATCGGTGCTCTACTTCGTGGGGTTGCTCGTGAAGACATCCAACGTGGACAAGTTCTTGCTAAAACTGGCTCTGTAAAAGCACACGCTAAATTCAAAGCTGAGGTTTTCGTATTATCTAAAGAAGAAGGTGGACGTCACACTCCATTCTTCGCTAACTACCGTCCACAGTTCTACTTCCGTACAACTGACGTAACTGGTATCATCCAATTACCAGAAGGTACTGAAATGGTAATGCCTGGTGACAACATCGAAATGACTATCGAACTTATCGCTCCAATCGCTATCGAAGAGGGAACTAAATTCTCTATTCGTGAAGGTGGACGTACAGTAGGTTACGGTGTAGTTGCTACAATCGTTGCTGAGTAGTCTTTAATTAGATTATTAAAAACTCAAGGGATTCTCCCTTGAGTTTTTTTATTGCTTATTACTATAGAAGAAAGAGATGCATTTTCTATTTTTGAATGAGTTTCTTCTATAGTATATAAAACGAAAGTGACACCCAAAAACTGTAAGTTAAATAAGAGTAGATGAAAACTTGATATTCTTTAAAGTGCCATGTATAATAGCAAAAGTAGAGAAAAGCAGATGCAAACAAAAAGATGCTTGCATCTAGACGAATAACATTGTATAATAGACAATGTTGGTCTTTGACTGCGATGAAGTGGAAGGTTGCTGACACACCCGGCCGCTTTGCCATGGCATGGTGTGGGGAAATTTCCATGGAGAAGGTCTATTTTAGAAATAGGCGAACGAAGGAGGGAAAATAATGGCAAAAGAAAAAATTCGTATCCGTTTAAAAGCTTATGATCACCGTATTCTTGATCAATCAGCTGAGAAAATTGTAGAAACAGCTAAGCGTTCTGGGGCAACAGTTTCTGGTCCAATCCCATTACCAACTGAGAAGACTATTTACACAATTCTTCGTGCTGTTCATAAGTACAAAGATTCTCGTGAACAATTCGAAATGCGCACGCACAAACGTTTAATCGACATCGTGAGTCCTACTCCACAAACAGTAGATTCATTAATGCGTTTAGACTTACCATCTGGTGTAGATATCGAAATCAAATTATAATTCATATAACTTAAAAATGTAGGAGGTGTAACTCATGACCAAAGGAATCTTAGGAAGAAAGATCGGTATGACTCAAGTATTTGCTGAGAACGGTGAGTTAATCCCAGTAACGGTAATCGCTGCTAATCCAAACGTTGTTCTTCAAAAGAAAACAACTGAAACTGATGGCTACAACGCAATTCAGTTAGGATTTGAAGATAAACGTGAAAAGTTAACTAACAAACCTGAACAAGGCCACACTGCTAAAGCATCTACAACTCCTAAGCGCTTCATTCGCGAAATCCGCGATGCAGACGTGGACGGATTAGAGGTTGGTCAAGAGGTAAAAGTTGAAGTTTTCGCTGCAGGTGAAATCGTTGACGTAACAGGAATTTCTAAAGGTAAAGGTTTCCAAGGTGTTATTAAACGCCACGGACAATCTCGCGGACCTATGTCTCATGGTTCTCGCTATCACCGTCGTCCAGGTTCAATGGGGCCAGTTGCTCCGAACCGTGTATTCAAAGGCAAAAAACTTGCTGGACGTATGGGCGGAGACCAAGTTACTATCCAAAACTTAGAAATCGTTCAAGTTGACACTGAGCGCAACTTATTACTAGTAAAAGGTAACGTTCCAGGTGCTAAGAAATCTCTTGTAGTTGTTCAAGGCGCTGTGAAGGTTAGCAAATAATTCACAATAGGAAGGAGGAATTCCAATGCCAAAAGTTACTGTATATAACCAAACTGGTTCACAGGTTGGTGAAATCGAATTAGCTGAAGCTATTTTCGGTATCGAACCAAATGAAGCTGTACTATTTGAAGCTGTAATGATGCAACGTGCATCTTTACGTCAAGGTACACACAAAGTAAAAACTCGCTCTGAAGTTCGCGGTGGTGGTCGTAAACCATGGCGTCAAAAAGGAACTGGACGTGCTCGTCAAGGTTCTATCCGCTCTCCTCAATGGCGTGGTGGTGGTACGGTATTCGGACCTACACCAAGAAGCTATGCGTACAAACTTCCTAAGAAAGTTCGTCGTTTAGCAATCAAATCTGCATTAGCTACTAAAGTAGTTGAGAACAACATTGTAGTTCTTGAAGACCTAGTGTTAAATGCACCAAAAACAAAAGACATGGTAGCAGTACTTAAAGGATTAACTGTTGAGAAGAAAGCTCTTATCGTAACTGCTGATGCAAACGAATCTGTAGAGTTATCTGCTCGCAATATCCCAGGAGTAACAGTAATCACTGCTGATGGCGTAAACGTGCTAGATGTGCTTCATCATGATAAGCTAATCATGACAAAAGCGGCAGTGGAAAAAGTAGAGGAGGTGCTTGCATAATGAGAGATCCTCGTGATATCATTAAGCGCCCAGTTATCACTGAACGTTCTATGGAAATGATGGCTGAAAAAAAATACACGTTCGACGTGGACGTTAAATCTAATAAAACAGAAGTTAAAGACGCGATAGAAGCGATCTTTGGTGTTAATGTAGACAAAGTAAATATCATGAACTACAAGCCGAAAGCAAAACGCGTTGGTCGTCACGCTGGTTTTACTAGCCGTCGTCGTAAAGCAATCGTTAAGCTAACTGCTGACAGCAAAGAAATCGAAATCTTCCAAGGCGTTTAATTCTTACTAAAGAAGGAGGGAAATTGAGATGGGAATTAAAAAGTATAATCCAACTACTAACGGTCGTCGTAACATGACTACGAATGATTTCGCTGAAATCACGACCGACAGACCGGAAAAGTCTTTACTTGCTCCTTTAAGCAAAAAGGCTGGTCGTAATAACCAAGGTAAAATTACTGTACGTCATCAAGGTGGCGGACATAAGCGTCAATACCGTATCATCGACTTTAAGCGTAACAAAGATGGAATTCCAGGACGCGTTGCTACGATCGAATATGATCCAAACCGCTCTGCGAATATCGCATTAATTAATTACGTTGACGGTGAAAAACGTTACATTCTTGCTCCTAAAACTTTAGAAGTAGGTATGGAAGTTGTGTCTGGCCCTGAAGCTGACATTAAAATCGGTAACGCATTACCATTAATCAACATTCCAGTAGGTACTGTTGTTCATAACATCGAGCTTAAGCCTGGTCGTGGCGGACAATTAGTTCGTTCTGCTGGTACATCTGCTCAAGTACTTGGTAAAGAAGGAAAATACGTACTTGTACGTTTAACTTCTGGTGAAGTACGTTTAGTATTATCTGCTTGTCGCGCTTCAATCGGTCAAGTTGGTAACGAACAACACGAACTTATCAAAATCGGTAAAGCAGGTCGCTCTCGCTGGTTAGGTAAGCGTCCAACAGTTCGTGGTTCTGTAATGAACCCGGTTGATCACCCACACGGTGGTGGTGAAGGTCGCTCTCCAATCGGACGTAAGTCTCCAATGTCTCCATGGGGTAAACCAACTCTTGGATTCAAGACTCGTAAGAAAAACAAAGCGTCTGATAAATTTATCGTTCGTCGTCGTAAAAAATAATGGGATTGTAGTACGGTTCGCTTCAAGAACCGTACGCCAATCACGAAGGGAGGCACCAAAATGGCTCGTAGCTTAAAAAAAGGACCATTTGTCGATGATCACTTAATGAACAAAATGGAAAAATTAGTTGCATCTGAGCAAAAACAAGTTGTTAAAACTTGGTCTCGCCGTTCAACAATCTTCCCTCAGTTCATCGGACATACAATTGCTGTATATGATGGTCGTAAACACGTACCTGTGTACATCACTGAGGATATGGTTGGCCATAAGTTAGGTGAATTCGCACCAACTCGTACGTATAAAGGTCACCTTGCTGACGATAAGAAAACTAGAAGATAATGAGAGGAGGCACTTCAATGCAAGCTAAAGCAGTAGTGAGAACAGTTCGTATTGCTCCTCGTAAGGTTCGTTTAGTAGTAGACTTAATCCGAGGTAAGCAAGTGGGTGAAGCGATTGCTATCCTTAACCACACACCAAAAACTGCTTCTCCAGTTGTAGAAAAAGTTTTAAAATCTGCAATCGCAAATGCAGAGCACAATTATGAGATGGATATTAACAACCTAGTTGTTGAAAAAGTCTTCGTTGACGAAGGTCCAACGTTGAAACGTTTCCGTCCACGTGCAATGGGTCGTGCAAGCCAAATTAACAAACGCACAAGCCACATCACAGTTGTGGTATCAGAAAAGAAGGAGGGATAATCGATGGGTCAGAAGGTTAATCCAATTGGTCTTCGTGTCGGTATTATCCGCGACTGGGAATCTCGTTGGTTCGCTGAGAAAGATTATGCTACGTTATTACATGAAGACATCAAAATCCGTGAGTACATTACTGTACGCTTAAAAGATTCTGCTGTTGCTAAAGTAGAAATCGAACGTGCAGCAAATCGTGTAAATGTTACAATTCACACTGCGAAACCTGGTATGGTAATTGGTAAAGGTGGTACTGAAGTTGAAGCGCTTCGTAAAGCTCTTAACCAATTAACAGGCAAGCGTGTACACATCAACATTTTAGAAGTTAAGAGAGCTGATCTTAACGCTAAATTAGTAGGCGAAAACATCGCTCGTCAACTAGAAAACCGTGTATCATTCCGTCGTGCACAAAAGCAAGTTATTCAACGTGCTATGCGTGCAGGAGCAAAAGGTATTAAAACACAGGTTTCTGGTCGTCTTGGCGGAGCTGATATCGCTCGTGCAGAATCTTACAGTGAAGGAACTGTTCCACTTCATACACTTCGCGCTGATATTGACTATGCAGCAGTTGAAGCTGATACAACATACGGTAAATTAGGCGTAAAAGTATGGATCTACCGTGGAGAAGTCCTTCCTACAAAAAAGAAAGCTTCTGAGGAAGGAGGAAAATAATATGTTAATGCCTAAACGCGTAAAATATCGTAGAGAGCATCGTGGTAAAATGCGTGGTCGTGCAAAAGGTGGAACTGAAATCGCTTTTGGTGAATTCGGTTTACAAGCACTAGCTGCTTCATGGATTACAAACCGTCAAATCGAAGCTGCTCGTCGTGCAATGACTCGTCACATGAAACGTGGCGGTAAAGTATGGATTAAAATTTTCCCTTCTAAACCTTACACTGCAAAACCTCTAGAAGTACGTATGGGTTCCGGTAAAGGGGCACCAGAAGGCTGGGTAGCAGTAGTAAAACCTGGGAAAATTATGTTTGAAATTGCGGGTGTATCTGAAGAGGTAGCACGCGAAGCATTACGTCTTGCAGCTCACAAATTACCAGTGAAATGTAAATTCGTAAAACGTGAAGTAAATGGTGGTGAATCTAATGAAAACTAATGATATTCGTGAATTAACCACTGCCGAAATCGAAACAAAAGTTAAAGCTTTAAAGGAAGAGTTGTTTAATCTTCGCTTCCAACTTGCTACAGGACAATTAGAGAATCCAACTCGCATCCGTGAAGTACGTAAAGCGATTGCTCGTATGAAAACTGTAGTTTGTGAAAGAGAGATCGGAATTAATCGATAAATTGAGGGGAGGTTTGCATAGTGAGCGAACGTAACCAACGCAAAGTTTATACTGGTCGTGTTGTTTCTGACAAAATGGACAAAACGATTACAGTTTTAGTTGAAACTTACAAAACTCATTCCTTGTACGGAAAACGTGTTAAGTATTCTAAAAAGTATAAAGCCCATGATGAGCAAAACCAAGCGAAACTTGGCGATATCGTTAAAATCATGGAAACTCGCCCGCTTTCTGCTACTAAGCGTTTCCGTTTAGTTGAAATCGTTGAAGAAGCGGTTGTTATCTAAATAGACGAATCGGAATTTTTAGTCCGAAGGGAGGTTTCATAACATGATCCAACAAGAATCTCGTTTGAAAGTTGCTGACAACTCTGGTGCCCGCGAACTTTTAACAATTAAAGTATTAGGCGGCTCTGGTCGTAAATATGCTTATATTGGTGATATTATCGTTGCTACGGTAAAACAAGCAACACCAGGTGGCGTTGTTAAAAAAGGTGACGTTGTTAAGGCAGTAGTGGTACGTACGAAGAGCGGAGCTCGTCGTCCGGACGGTTCTTACATTAAATTTGATGAAAACGCAGCGGTTATCATCAAAGACGATAAGAGCCCACGTGGTACTCGTATCTTCGGACCAGTAGCTCGTGAATTACGTGATAGCAACTTCATGAAGATCGTTTCTTTAGCTCCAGAAGTTCTATAATTTAAGGTATTGCCTTGCTAAGGAGGTGCAGAATTAAGATGCATGTAAAAAAAGGTGATAAAGTTCAGGTAATCACTGGTAAAGACAAAGGAAAACAAGGTGTTATCCTTGTGGCTTTCCCAAAGCAAAACCGTGTTATCGTTGAGGGTGTTAACATCGTTAAAAAACACTCTAAGCCATCTCAATTAAATCCACAAGGTGGAATTATTACGAAAGAAGCACCTATTCACGTTTCTAATGTTATGGTATTAGATCCGAAAACAGGCGAACCTACTCGCGTAGGCTTCAAAGTAGAAGATGGTAAAAAAGTGCGTATTGCAAAAAAATCTGGTGAATTATTAGATAAATAATTTTCTTAAGAAAGGAGGTCACTTCATTGAATCGCCTTAAAGAGAAGTTCCAAAAGGAAATTACTCCTGCTCTAATGAGCAAGTTTAACTATAAATCTGTGATGGAAGTACCGAAAATCGAAAAGATCGTAATCAACACTGGTGTTGGTGACGCGGTATCTAACTCAAAAGCTTTAGACAATGCAGTAGAAGAATTAACTCAAATCGCAGGTCAAAAACCTGTTGTAACTCGCGCTAAAAAATCAATCGCTGGTTTCCGTCTTCGTGAAGGTATGCCAATCGGTGCGAAAGTAACTTTACGCGGTCAGCAAATGTATGAGTTCTTCGACAAATTAGTATCAGTTTCTTTACCACGTGTACGTGATTTCCGTGGTGTTTCTAAGAAATCATTTGATGGTCGTGGGAACTACACATTAGGTGTTAAAGAGCAACTAATTTTTCCTGAGATTGATTATGATAAAGTAAGTAAAGTCCGAGGTATGGACATCGTAATCGTTACTACAGCGAAAACTGATGAAGAAGCTCGTGAACTTTTAACACAATTCGGTATGCCATTCCAAAAATAATGGAAGCCAACGCTAAGTAGAGGAGGCGAAAACGTGGCTAAAAAATCTATGATCGCGAAACAAAAGCGTACTCCTAAGTTTAAAGTACAAGAGTATACACGTTGCGAACGCTGCGGTCGTCCGCATTCTGTATACCGCAAATTTAAGCTTTGCCGTATTTGTTTCCGTGAACTTGCATATAAAGGTCAAATTCCTGGTGTTAAAAAAGCTAGTTGGTAAAACCCACAAATGGGAAGGAGGTAAAACACATGGTGATGACAGATCCAATTGCAGACATGCTTACTCGCATCCGTAATGCGAACATGGTACGTCATGAGAAATTAGAGGTTCCTGCTTCTAAAATCAAAAAAGAGATCGCTGATCTTTTAAAACGTGAAGGTTTCATTCGTGATGTAGAATACATCGGGGATAACAAACAAGGTATCCTTCGTATTTTCCTGAAATATGGTGCAAACAATGAACGTGTAATCACTGGATTAAAACGTATCAGTAAACCTGGCTTACGCGTTTACGCAAAAGCTGATGAAGTACCTCGTGTACTTAACGGATTAGGTATCGCTCTTGTTTCTACATCTAAGGGAGTAATGACGGACAAAGATGCTCGTCAATTACAAACTGGTGGAGAAGTAGTAGCATACGTTTGGTAATATATATTTAAAACGAACGGAGGTGTGACCACATGTCTCGTATTGGTAAAAAGATTCTTGAAATCCCTGCAGGTGTTACTATTACAGTTGCAGAAGACAATACTGTAACAGTAAAAGGCCCTAAAGGTGAATTAACTCGTACTTTCAAAACTGATATGTCTATCAAAATTGAAGAAAATACACTAACAGTTGAGCGTCCATCTGAACAGAAGGAACACCGTGCATTACACGGTACAACTCGTGCTTTAATCGGAAACATGGTTGAAGGTGTAACTACAGGTTTTGCACGCGGACTTGAATTAGTCGGTGTTGGTTACCGTGCTCAAAAACAAGGTGATAAACTTGTTTTAAGCGTAGGTTATTCTCATCCAGTAGAAATGACTCCAGAAGCAGGACTTGAAGTTGAAGTACCTGTACCAACTAAAATCGTAATTAAAGGTATCGACAAGCAACGTGTTGGCGAATTTGCTGCTAACATCCGTGCTGTACGTGCTCCTGAACCATATAAAGGTAAAGGTATTCGTTACGAAGGCGAAGTTGTTCGTCGTAAAGAAGGTAAAACTGCTAAGTAAACCCGTTAGGTGAAAGAAAGGAGTGACAAGAATGATCACTAAAGCTGCTAAAAATGCGACTCGTAAGAAAAGACATGCACGTGTACGTGCTAAACTTACTGGTACTGCAGAACGTCCACGTTTAAACGTGTACCGTTCTAACCAACATATTTACGCTCAAGTTATTGATGATGTAAATGGTGTAACATTAGTAAGTGCATCTACTCTTGATAAAGACCTTGCTCTTAACGGTACTAGCAATACTGAAGCTGCTACGAAAGTTGGAGAATCAGTTGCTAAGCGTGCTGTAGAGAAAGGCGTTAAAGAAGTAGTATTTGATCGCGGTGGTTACTTATACCATGGCCGTGTTAAAGCTCTAGCTGAAGCTGCTCGTGAGGCTGGATTACAATTTTAATGGTCAAAGGAGGGAAAATTGATGCAACGCATTGACCCAAGTAAATTAGAACTTGAAGAACGTGTAGTTACGATAAATCGTGTCGCGAAAGTTGTTAAGGGTGGTCGTCGTTTCCGCTTTGCTGCACTAGTTGTAGTTGGCGATAAAAACGGTCATGTTGGATTCGGTACTGGTAAAGCACAAGAGGTACCAGACGCAATCCGTAAAGCTATCGAAGACGCTAAGAAAAACCTAATCGCAGTACCATTAGTTGGTACAACAATTCCACACACAATCAACGGTCATTTTGGAGCTGGTGAAGTATTCTTAAAACCTGCTGCTGAGGGTACTGGTGTTATTGCTGGTGGACCTGTTCGTGCGGTACTAGAATTAGCTGGTGTACAAGATATTCTTTCGAAATCTCTTGGTACTAACACACCAATCAACATGATTCGCGCTACTGTGAACGGATTAAGCGAACTTAAGCGCGCTGAAGATGTTGCAAAATTACGCGGTAAATCTGTAGAAGAGCTACTAGGTTAAGGAGGGAAAACAAATGGCGAAAAAGTTAGAAATTACCCTCACTCGTAGTGTAATTGGTCGTCCACAAGATCAACGTGCGACGGTAGAAGCTTTAGGTCTTAAAAAGTTGAATTCAACTGTAGTTAAGGAAGAAACTCCTGCTATTCTTGGTATGATCAACAAAGTTTCTCACCTTATAACTGTAAAAGAAGCTTAAGGATAACTCATTAATATAAGGAGGTGCCTGGGAATGAAACTTCATGAATTAAAACCTGCAGAAGGTTCTCGTAAAGTACGTAACCGTGTCGGTCGTGGTATCGGTTCTGGTAACGGTAAAACTGCTGGTAGAGGTCATAAAGGACAAAACGCACGTTCTGGCGGCGGTGTTCGTCTTGGCTTCGAAGGTGGTCAAACTCCACTATTCCGTCGTTTACCAAAACGCGGCTTCACAAACATTAACCGTAAAGAGTTTACTATTGTAAACTTATCAACGTTAAATCGTTTTGAAGATGGTACAGAAGTAACACCTGAATTATTGCTGGAAACTGGCGTTATCAGCAAATTAAACGACGGTGTTAAAATTCTTGCAAGCGGAGCAGTAGAGAAAAAATTAACTGTTAAAGCGCACAAGTTCTCTTCAAGTGCTAAAGAAGCAATTGAAGCAGCTGGCGGATCAGTTGAGGTGATCTAATGTTTCGTACAATCTCCAACTTTATGCGCGTTGCTGAGATAAGACGTAAAATATTATTCACTTTAGCGATGTTAGTCGTATTCAGAATTGGCACGTTTATCCCAGTGCCATTTACAAATGGAGACGTACTGAAAGCACAAGATCAATTAAATGCCTTAGGTATCCTAAATACATTTGGCGGTGGCGCCTTGAAGAACTTCTCCATCTTCGCGATGGGAATCATGCCGTATATTACAGCATCCATCATCGTGCAATTATTGCAGATGGATGTTGTTCCTAAATTTTCGGAATGGTCGAAGCAAGGCGAAATGGGCCGTCGTAAACTAACGCAATTCACGCGTTACTTTACAATTGTTCTTGCGTTTATTCAGGGGTTTGGTATGTCAATCGGTTTTAACGGTATGGTAGGTGGGCAATTAATTTTGAATCCAGGTTGGAGCACTTATTTATACATTGCTACGGTACTGACTGCTGGTACTGCATTTTTAATGTGGTTAGGTGAACAGATTACATCTAAAGGTGTAGGTAATGGTATTTCCATTCTTATCTTTGGTGGTATTGCCGCAGCGATCCCAAGTGTTATATCTCAAGTGTATCAACAACAGTTTCAAAATATCGGAGATCAATTGTTCATGAGTATCGTTAAAGTTGCATTGATTTTACTAGCTGTGCTAGCAGTTATTGTTGGTGTTATTTTCATTCAACAGGCTGTTAGAAAGATCCCAATTCAATACGCGAAGCGTGTAACAGGAGGGAATGGGAATCATGCTGGAGCACAAAACACTCATTTACCACTTAAGGTAAATAGTGCGGGTGTTATTCCAGTCATTTTTGCTGTTTCATTCTTAATTACGCCTCCAACTATTGCACAGTTCTTCCCGAAACATGATGTATCGCAGTGGATTATTGCAAACTTTAACTATTCTCACCCAGTGGGAATGATCATATATGTTGCGCTCATTGTGGCCTTCACATACTTCTATGCATTTGTTCAGGTTAATCCAGAGCAAATGTCAGAGAATCTAAACAAGCAAGGTGGATATGTTCCAGGTATTCGTCCGGGTAAGAATACAGAACAATATCTAACAAAAATCTTGTATCGTTTGACCTTTGTGGGATCAATTTTCCTAGCAGCGATTGCAATCTTACCAGTTATCTTTACGAAATTGGGAAATCTTCCTCCATCTGCACAGATTGGCGGAACGAGTATGTTAATCGTTGTCGGCGTTGCTTTAGAAACAATGAAGCAGCTAGAAAGCCAATTAGTAAAACGCCATTACAAAGGGTTTATCAAGCAGTGAGTAAGTGGGAAGAATTATCTTCCCTACATGCTCATGTACTGAGGGGGAACAAGGATGAACTTAATTTTAATGGGGCTTCCTGGTGCTGGTAAAGGTACACAAGCCGAACAGATTGTTGCCAAGTATAACATCCCTCACATCTCAACGGGAGATATGTTCCGTGCAGCTATGAAGGCTGAAACTGAACTTGGTTTACAAGCAAAATCTTTTATTGATAAAGGTGCGCTTGTTCCAGATGAAGTTACAATCGGAATTGTTCGTGAACGTTTAAGTCAAGAAGACTGTATTAAAGGATTCTTATTAGATGGTTTCCCACGAACTGTTGCACAAGCATCAGCTCTTGAAGAGATTATGAAAGATCTTGGCAAAAAAATCGATTATGTTTTAAACATTAATGTGGATTCAGGGTTGTTATTAACACGCCTTACAGGTCGTCGCATTTGTAAAGAGTGCGGTGCGACTTACCACTTAGAATTCAATCCGCCAGCAAAAGCTGATGTGTGCGATAAATGTGGTGGCGAATTATATCAACGCTCTGATGACAACGAGGAAACTGTAGCAAATCGTTTAGATGTAAATATTAAGCAAACAAAACCTTTGCTTGATTTCTACGGGGAGCTTGGTTACTTAGAAAGCATTAATGGTGAGCAAGATATCAATAAAGTATTTGCTGATATCGATGTTCTCATCGGGTGCTTAGCGTAATGATCATCTGCAAAACTCCTCGCGAGATAGAAATCATGCGAGAAGCTGGCAGGATCGTTGCTTTAACTCATCAAGAGTTGAAACAACATATTACTCCAGGAATTACAACGAAAGAGCTCAATCAAATAGCGGAAAAGACGATTCGAAAATATGGTGCTACGCCATCTTTTAAAGGATATAACGGATTTCCGGGGAGCATATGTGCTTCTGTAAATGAAGAGCTTGTACACGGGATTCCAGGGAAGCGTAAGCTCGAAGAGGGCGATATCATCAGTATCGATATTGGTGCGAAATACAATGGGTACCATGGAGATTCTGCATGGACATATCCAGTTGGAAACATTTCTGAATCTGTTCAAAAGTTACTTGATGTCACAGAAAAATCGTTGTATCTTGGTCTAGAACAAGTAAAACCAGGCGAAAGATTATCAAATATCTCACATGCGGTTCAAACCCATGCTGAAGAGAATGGATTCTCGATCGTTAGGGAGTATGTTGGTCACGGAATCGGGCAAGACTTACATGAGGACCCTCAAATCCCGCACTATGGTCCACCAAATAGAGGCCCTAGATTAAAGCCGGGAATGGTCATCTGTGTTGAGCCGATGGTGAATCAAGGAAGACGATATGTAAAAACACTATCTGATGACTGGACAGTGGTAACGGTAGATGGTAAATGGTGTGCCCACTTTGAGCACACGATTGCTCTTACAGAAGCAGGATACGAAATCCTTACCACTTTATAAGTAGCTGGCTCTCCGGGATTTCAGAGCAGTGTAAAATGTTACTGATTTGAAGAAGGGAGAACTATTGAATGGCTAAAGATGATGTAATTGAAGTCGAAGGTACCGTTCTTGAAACGTTGCCAAATGCTATGTTCAAAGTAGAATTAGAGAATGGGCATGTCGTATTGGCTCACGTTTCTGGTAAAATCCGTATGAACTTCATTCGTATTTTACCAGGAGACAAAGTTACGGTAGAATTATCTCCGTACGATTTAAATCGTGGTCGTATTACGTACCGTTTTAAATAATATAGCACTCCGTAATCTTTAAGGAGGTTCGAGACATGAAAGTAAGACCGTCAGTTAAACCAATCTGCGAAAAATGTAAAGTTATTCGTAGACGTGGAAAAGTAATGGTTATTTGTGAAAACCCTAAACATAAACAAAAACAAGGTTAATCAGAAGGAGGTGCATTCAGAATGGCACGTATCGCAGGTGTAGATATTCCTCGTGACAAGCGCGTTGTTATTTCTTTAACTTACGTATTCGGCATTGGTCGCCCAACTGCTGAAAAAATTCTTACAGAAGCTGGTATTTCTTCGGAAGCACGAGTTCGTGATTTATCGGAAGATGAATTAGGACGTATCCGTGATATCATCGATCGTATTAAAGTTGAGGGAGACCTTCGTCGTGAAGTATCTCTTAACATTAAACGTCTAATGGAGATCGGTTCTTACCGTGGTCTTCGTCACCGTCGTGGTTTACCAGTTCGTGGTCAAAACTCTAAAAACAATGCTCGTACACGTAAAGGTCCACGTCGTACAGTAGCAAATAAAAAGAAATAATAAGTAAAGGAGGTTGAACTAACAATGGCACGTAAAACAAACACTCGTAAAAAACGTGTGAAAAAGAATATTGAAGCTGGTATAGCTCATATTCGTTCTACTTTCAACAACACAATCGTAACACTTACAGATACTCACGGTAACGCACTTTCTTGGTCTAGTGCTGGTGCACTTGGTTTCCGTGGATCTCGTAAATCTACTCCATTCGCTGCGCAAATGGCTGCTGAAGCTGCTTCTAAAGTTGCAATGGAGCATGGTTTAAAAACTTTAGAGGTTACTGTTAAAGGTCCTGGTGCTGGTCGTGAAGCTGCAATTCGTGCTCTTCAAGCGGCAGGTCTAGAAGTAACAGCAATTAGAGATGTTACTCCAGTTCCTCATAATGGATGTCGTCCACCAAAACGTCGTCGTGTGTAATTTTTCTGTATAGAATTTTCCCTTTTGTCTATAATGGATATGATGCATTATCGAGAAATTTCGTACAGAAACATCGCTTGTTGTGCACAATCGGGAACTGCCTAAGGGGGACTTTCGGTTAAACAGAGGTTCTTCCTTTGTTTAACCGGGGTTTCGACGTTTTGAAGGAGGGTTTAGTTAATGATTGAAATCGAAAAACCGAAAATCGAAACGGTTGAACTTAACGAAGATGCTAAGTATGGCAAATTCGTGATTGAACCGCTTGAGCGTGGATATGGTACTACTTTGGGTAACTCCTTACGTCGTATTCTTTTATCCTCACTCCCTGGTGCCGCTGTAACTGCTATCCAAATCGATGGCGTTTTACACGAATTTTCAACAGTAGAGGGCGTAGTAGAGGATGTTACTACGATGATCTTAAACTTGAAAAAGTTAGCTCTTAAAATCTACTCTGAAGAAGAGAAGACGTTGGAAATCGATGTACAGGGCGAAGGTATTGTCACAGCTGCTGATATTACTCACGATAGTGATGTTGAAATCTTAAATCCAGATTTACACATTGCAACGTTAGCAAAAAATGCGCATTTCCGCATGCGTTTAACTGCAAAGCGTGGCCGTGGGTATACGCCAGCTGTTGCAAATAAAAGCGAAGATCAACCAATAGGAGTAATTCCTATTGATTCTATTTATACTCCAGTATCACGTGTGACTTACCAAGTGGAAAAGACACGTGTCGGACAAGTGGCTAATTATGATAAGCTTACGCTTGATGTATGGACGGATGGAAGCATCGGGCCAAAAGAAGCTATCTCTTTAGGTGCCAAAATCTTAACTGAGCATTTAAATATCTTTGTTGGTTTAACTGACGAAGCACAAAATGCTGAGATTATGGTCGAGAAGGAAGAAGATCAAAAAGAAAAAGTTCTTGAGATGACTATCGAAGAACTAGATCTTTCTGTTCGTTCTTATAATTGCCTAAAACGTGCAGGAATTAATACTGTACAAGAGCTTGCGAACAAAACAGAAGAAGATATGATGAAAGTTCGTAACTTAGGACGTAAATCCCTAGAAGAAGTTAAACATAAACTTGAGGAATTAGGTTTAGGTTTACGTAAAGACGACTGAGGATTTAAACCCATCAACAAAGGAGGGAACTACGAATGGCATACAGAAAATTAGGCCGTACAAGTGCGCAACGTAAAGCTATGTTACGTGATTTAGCTACTGATTTAATTATCAACGAGCGCATCCAAACGACAGAAACTCGTGCAAAAGAACTTCGTTCTGTAGTGGAAAAAATGATCACTTTAGGTAAACGCGGAGATCTTCATGCTCGTCGTCAAGCAGCAGCTTTCATCCGTAATGAGGTTGCTAACGCTGAGACTGGTCAAGATGCACTTCAAAAATTATTCGCTGATGTAGCTCCACGCTATGCTGAGCGCCAAGGCGGATACACTCGTATTGCAAAAATTGGTCCACGTCGCGGAGACGCAGCACCAATGGTAATTATCGAGTTAGTATAATGATGATTAAAAGGGCAGGACAGTTCTTTTCAAGTAACTGGTCATGGCCCTTTTTTTTTAAGTATAAAAAAATAGGCTAACTTGGCGGAAGAAAGGGTGCCTTGTATTGAAAAAAGAGAAACTTCGGACAGAAAATATATCATTTCAATATCCTGGGGCAGCCTCTTATGCATTAAAAGATGTTTCGTTTTCCTTATATGAAGGAGAATGGGTATCTGTTATTGGACAAAATGGTTCAGGGAAGTCTACACTTGCAAAATTATTGAATGGCTTATTTTTACCGGAATCAGGGACAATTACTTTAAATGATACAATGATTTTATCAGAGGAAACAGTATGGGATGTTCGAAAGCAAATTGGGATGGTATTTCAAAATCCAGATAATCAATTTGTTGGAACGACAGTACAAGATGACGTTGTATTCGGCCTAGAGAACATCGGAATGCCAAGGGAGCAGATGATAGAAAGACTAGAACAAGCTCTGCAACTTGTCCGTATGGAAGATTTTTTAAATGAAGAACCCCATTCGTTATCTGGTGGACAAAAGCAGCGAGTCGCAATAGCAGGTGTTCTAGCACTTCAGCCATCTATTTTAATACTAGATGAAGCAACTTCAATGTTAGATCCTCAGGGGAGACGTGAAGTAGTAGAAACGGTCAGACAACTTGTTAATCAAAAGGGTATTACGGTGTTATCGATTACGCACGATTTAGAAGAAGCGGCACAGTCAGACCGTATTATTATTTTGAACAAGGGAGAAATATTAGAGGAAGGTACTCCAGAGAAAATTTTCAAATCCTCTCATATGCTCCAAGAGATTGGATTAGATGTACCTTTTTCGGTGAAAATAGCAGAATTATTAAAAAGAAATGAAATTCACTTGCAAAATACGCATCTTACAATGGAAAGCTTGGTGAACGAACTTTGGAGATTACATTCCAAAAAGTAGAACATCGTTATCAATATAAAACTCCATTTGAAAGACGCGCACTTTATGATGTAGACGTGTCGTTTCCAAGTGGGGGCTATTATGCCATTATCGGTCATACTGGTTCAGGTAAGTCGACGATGATTCAACATTTAAATGGTTTATTGCAGCCGACAAATGGTACGGTTCAAATTGGTGAACATTTAATTTCAGCAGGGAAGAAAGAGAAGAAACTTAAGCCGCTACGAAAAAAAGTAGGGGTTGTCTTTCAGTTTCCAGAACATCAACTATTTGAAGAAACAGTTGAAAAGGACATTTGTTTTGGGCCTACTAATTTTGGTGTATCTGAAGAAGAGGCGAAACAAAAGGCGAAAGATGCAATCCAGCTTGTTGGATTGGACATAGAGTTATTAGCACGTTCTCCGTTTGAATTAAGCGGTGGGCAAATGAGGCGTGTTGCAATCGCAGGTGTACTTGCGATGGAACCCGAAGTGCTTGTATTAGATGAACCTACAGCAGGGCTTGATCCGAAAGGACAGCACGAGCTCATGGAGATGTTTTACAATTTGCATAAGGAGCAGGGGCTTACAGTCATTCTTGTTACCCATAATATGGAGGATGCCGCTAAGTATGCAGATCAAATAGTGGTCATGCATAAAGGAACGGTCTTTTTGCAAGGAAGAGCAGAGGAAGTATTTTCACATGCTGATGAATTAGAACAAATCGGTGTGGATCTTCCAATGTCTTTAAAGTATAAACGTGCAATTGAAGAGAAGTTTGGTATTTCAATTTCGAAGGCTACCTTATCTTTAGAGGATCTTACTCATGAAGTTTTGCAGGTGTTACGAAAAGGTGGTCATGAATCATGCAGCAGTTGATTATTGGGAGATACATTCCAGGTCAGTCACTCATTCATCAACTTGATCCTCGTACGAAGCTGTTGATTGTCTTTTTATATGTATTTGTTGTTTTCTTAGCAAATAATGCGATTTCATATGGATTTTTATTTTTATATGCACTCATTGCTTTATTTTTTGCAAAAGTGCCGATTCGTTATGTACTTTCGGGCTTAAAACCAATTTTATGGATTTTTCTTTTTACATTTTTCCTGCATATTTTTACAAATAAAGAAGGGGAAGTACTATTCCAGCTTGGTTGGTTTTCGATACATGAAAAAGGATTAGAGCAAGGGATCTACATTTCTATACGATTTTTCGTTATTATTTTAATGACGACATTATTAACGTTAACAACGACACCAATTGAGATTACAGATGGTTTAGAGACGTTATTAAAGCCGTTGAAGCGTATGAAAGTTCCTGTTCATGAAATCGCATTAATGATGTCAATTTCTCTTCGATTTATCCCCACATTAATGGATGAAACGAGTAAAATTATGAAAGCGCAGGCGTCACGTGGTATTGATTTTGCTGGAGGACCGATAAAAGATAGGATGAAAGCTATTATCTCACTACTCGTTCCACTATTTATCAGTGCTTTTAAGCGTGCAGAGGACTTAGCGATTGCGATGGAATCTCGTGGATATAAAAGTGGCGAAGGACGTACTAAATTTAGGCAACTACGCTGGAAAATAAGTGATACAGTAACAATTGTAAGCTTACTTTGTTTAGCTTGTATTTTGGCATGGGTGCGGTCGTAATGGAGAATAGAGAAATGGAAAGAATAAAATGTACAGTTGCATATGATGGCATTCATTTTTGTGGTTACCAAATTCAACCACAGCATCGTACTGTTCAACAAGAAATAGAGAAAGCATTGCAGAAGTTGCATAAAGGAGAACTTGTTCGTGTGCAGGCATCAGGCAGAACGGATTCTACCGTTCACGCCAAAGGACAAGTGATACACTTTGATACACCTTTGTCTCTTGAAGAGTGGCAATGGAGTAATGCTTTAAATACAATGTTGCCGGATGATATTATTATCAGGCAGGTAGAGAAAAAAACAGAAGAATTTCATGCACGTTACGGTGTCGAGAAAAAAGAATATCGCTATCGTGTATTATTATCAAAGACTGCGGATGTATTCCGTAGAAATTACGTATATCAATATCCATATCCGCTCGAAATAAACTCTATAAGAAAAGCGATTCCTTATTTTATTGGAACGCATGACTTTACTTCTTTTTGTTCGGCAAAAACTGACAAAAAAGATAAAGTGCGAACAATTTATGAAATCGAATTAATTGAGCAAGACGATGAATTAATTTTTCGCTTTGTAGGTAATGGATTTTTATATAATATGGTCAGAATTATTGTTGGTACGTTACTTAGCGTAGGCCAAGGAAAGCTTGATCCTGATAGTATTCCAGAGATTTTAGCGAAACAAAATCGCCAGTTTGCTGGAAAGATGGCTCCAGGTCATGGACTTTACTTATGGCAGGTAAACTATAACAACTAATCCTGGTGTAACATTTGCTTGACATTAGAAACTCAAAAGTATATCATAACATATGGTATTGTTTCTAAAACCACGATTAGCCCCGGAAGGAAATCGTGTTTAAGATAAACAATAGATTTTTTCTATGGAAAAGATAACGAGGAGGGAAACACATGCGTACGACTTTTATGGCAAAAGCTAACGAAGTTGAGCGTAAATGGTATGTGGTTGATGCTGAAGGTCAAACTTTAGGTCGCCTATCTACTGAAGTAGCATCCATTTTACGTGGTAAACACAAACCTACATTTACACCACACGTTGACACGGGTGATCATGTAATTATTATTAACGCTGAGAAAATTCATTTAACAGGTAATAAATTAAACGATAAAATTTACTACCGTCACACTAACCACCCAGGTGGACTTAAGCAAAGAACAGCTCTAGAAATGCGTACAAACTACCCTGTACAAATGTTAGAGCTTGCAATTAAAGGCATGCTTCCAAAAGGACGTTTAGGACGTCAAGTGTCTAAGAAATTAAACGTGTATGCTGGAGCAGAGCATCCACACCAAGCACAACAACCAGAAGTTTACGAACTTCGCGGATAATTAATTAAAGGAGGGCTTACTTTGGCACAGGTTCAATACTATGGCACTGGACGTCGTAAGAGTTCAGTAGCGCGCGTACGCCTAGTTCCAGGCGAAGGACGCGTTATTATTAACGGTCGTGATTTTGAAAACTATATCCCATTTGCTGCATTACGTGAAGTAGTGAAACAACCTCTAGTTGCAACAGAAACTTTAGGTAACTACAATGTACTTGTAAACGTAAATGGTGGTGGATACACTGGTCAAGCTGGTGCTATTCGTCACGGTATTTCTCGCGCTTTATTAAAAGCTGATCCAGAATACCGTCTAACATTAAAACGTGCAGGTCTATTAACTCGTGACGCACGTATGAAAGAGCGTAAAAAATACGGTCTTAAAGGCGCACGTCGTGCACCTCAGTTCTCAAAACGTTAATTTTTGTGAACTTCAAACCCCAACCATTTTGGTTGGGGTTTTTTTATGTTTAATTCTTCTTTTGTAATTTTTGTAGCTTGGAATATTTTAGTGCTACCGTCCTGCGTATGCTTCTTCTTTAGAAGCTTAGACTAATACGTATTAGGGAGGTTTATAAGTACTATGAATGTCATTGTCAGCTTACAAGAAAAACAAAAAGAAAAGCAGTTAAAATACGAGCGGAAGATGCTGCGAGAATTATCATTAAAAACATTGCGTTCAAATATTCGTGATGCCTTTCAGATGCAAGAACTTCATCGTCAGTATGAAGATTATTGTATTGAACTAGGGATAGAATCTTATTTATTAGGAGCGAGATACAGTAAATTTGGTTATCATGGTGAATCATTCTTTGATGTGAAATATAGGGCTTTAGAAGAAGAACAACAATTAACTGAAACGTTATTTCAATTTTTAACGAGTATGACTATACGTGAAATTAAGTTGCAAGACGAGGAATTGCTTTTTGAATCTTGCCAGCAGTTTATCGGCTTGTGGTGGCAGGAAGGGTATGAAAAAGGCGAAAGAAGATATCGATTAAAGCTACACTAAGACAAGCATAAACTTTCCTCTTGTCCCATATAAGTAATTAGAGGGACTAGCTGGAGGAGGAAAGGTATGAAGAGAATTCGAATTATCTCTTTTGCGCTCGCTGCGGTTGTTTTGTTTTTTTTAGTTAAACAAGAATTTCAAATTACAAAATCGTGGCGAGCTTGGAATTTACCCTTATCAGGGAAAGTGATTGTACTAGATGCTGGGCATGGTGGTCCAGACGGAGGGGCTGTTGGTGGAAAGGATATTGTAGAAAAAGATATTACGCTTGAGATTACAAAAAAGGTACAAGATTATTTACAAGAACAAGGTGCTTTAGTCATTTTAACGCGTGAAGGAGATTATGATTTAGCTAATAAAGATACAAAGTCATATAGTAGACGTAAAGCAGAGGATTTAAAAAAGCGTGTGGAGATCATTAATAAGCCTGATGTAGACTTTTTTGCGAGTATTCATTTAAATGCCCTAACTAGTAGTGGATCTAGGGGCGCACAAACGTTCTATTATCGTTCTTCGATTGAAAATGAACGGGCTGCGAAATTTATACAAGCTGAATTGAGAACAAGCTTAGAAAATACGAATCGTTCTGCTAAAACAATTCCTCACGTGTATTTATTGAAGTATGCCAAAAAACCAGGTGCTTTAATTGAGGCTGGCTTTTTATCGAATGTGAATGAAAGATATATGTTAAATTCGGAGAAATACCAGCAAAAAGTAGCGGCTGCAATATATCGTGGTATATTACGTTATTTTACGGAAAAAGGAAATCCTCCAGAATAAGGAGGATTTTTCGAGTTTCTCTCGTTAACGAAGTTTTCCGAAAATATGTTATACTGGAAATGTAAACGCATTTATTTCAAAAATAAAGAGAGATAAATTTAATTAACATTACGTTATTTTTCATACAGGGGGCTGGGCTAATTATGGTAACAAAAGAGCAGGTAGTGGAAGCATTGGAAGGGATTGTAGATCCGTTTATACATAAAACGTTAAAAGAAACAAATGCAATTAAAGAGGTAACAGTCAAGCCTGAGAAGGAACATGTAAGTGTTAAAATTGCAATTGTAAAGACAGGTACAGCGGAACAAATGCAGTTGCAGTCTGGAATTGTAAAGTTAGTAAAAGAACTTGGAGCAACAACAGTTGGACTTCGTTTTGCAGAATTTACAGAAGAGGAATTAGCTCAGTTTGCACCAACGCAAGAGGAAGAGAAAAGTGAATCCTTATTATCACCGAACTCAAATACAACATTTTTAGCAGTAGCAAGTGGAAAAGGTGGAGTAGGGAAATCGACTGTTTCAGTTAACCTTGCAATTGCTTTAGCTCGTTTAGGAAAAAAGGTTGGTATCATTGATGCGGATATTTATGGTTTTAGTGTACCGGATATGATGGGTATAGAAAAACGCCCAATCGTAAGAGGTGATAAGATAATACCAGTGGAGCGTCTAGGTGTGAAAGTAATCTCAATGGGATTCTTTGTAGAAGATAACGCACCTGTTATTTGGAGAGGACCGATGCTTGGGAAAATGTTAAATCACTTTTTCACAGAAGTAGAATGGGGTGATTTAGATTACTTAGTATTGGATCTACCACCAGGTACGGGTGATGTTGCTTTAGATGTGCATTCGATGTTGCCGGCTTGTAAAGAGATTATTGTAACAACGCCGCATCCAACAGCGGCATTTGTAGCAGCGCGCGCTGGAGCCATGGCTTTACGTACAGAACATAGTATTCTTGGTGTTGTTGAAAATATGGCGTATTTTGAAAGTAAAGCAACTGGTGAAAAAGAGTATGTGTTTGGAAGAGGTGGAGGAGATAAACTAGCTACGGAACTCCAAACGGATGTACTTGGCCGAATTCCACTTCAACAACCTGATTGGAATAAAGAGGACTTTGCGCCGTCAGTATATGAAGATACACATACAACGGGTCTTATTTATCGTACGATAGCTGAGACAGTTATTGATAAAACAGCTGTTACACAAAAATAAAGTAGTAATGAGTGGACAATATATACATTGTCCGCTCATTACTATAATTTTTATTGTTGTTCTTTGTTCCCATCTTGAGAACCGCCTTCACCACCTGCGCCTTTCTTATCAGACCCACCTTTTTCGGCTTTTTGTACACCTTTACTAATAATGTCAATCATCTTAGCTTGGAAGAGTGGACTTTCGGCAGTTTCGGTTAGTACTTGCTGTAAATATTGACGATATTCTTTACTCTTCATTGTTTGTAACATAATTTTCTCTACTTCAGGATTTTTCATAATCTCTATAACACCTGATTGGTATTCAGGATCTTTTAGTAAAGTTTTCATTAAGTTCGTTTGTTCTTTTCCCATACTTTTAGCAAATTTCGATGAGAACTCAGGGTCTTTAAAGAGCTTTTCCCAGAATTGTTGCCCTTTTTCAGATACCATCGCATCTTCAATCGTTTTCTTTACTACTGTTTCATCTAGTATGAGGGCTTGTTTCATTTTTTCATCAGTTAATACATCTTGGATCGCCTTTTTTCCTTGGTCGGTTTTTAAAATATCAACAATCATTTTTTTTGTTTGATCATAATCAAGTTCGGATTTTGCTTCTTTTTCTTGTGCACATGCCACTAGTGCTATAAATAGAAAAGAAGAAATCAAAACGAGCAGCATCCGTTTCATAAGTTGGAGCTCCTTTCAGCAAAGTTCTCTTTTTTTAATATAAATCTCTTTAAGGAATTTATACATTAACATGGCTAGCTTTTTGAAATTGTCATTGATACAATTCAATTAGAAATATAAGAATAATGGGGGATGTGTTGTGAATAGCCGCAAGTGGGTACGACTATTTTTTACGACGTTGTTTCTTGGTGGGATTAGCACAGTCTTTATTGGTTTTGTTTTAGAGTGGGACAAGTACGTTAAATTTTTTCAAAATTTTGACGGAAAGGAGATTCTAGCAGTTTCTTTTTGGTTGATGGGCGTAGGATTTATTTTTAGTGTTATAAGTCAAATGGGGTTCTTTGCATATTTAACGATTCATCGTTTTGGGTTAGGGATGTTTCGGTCATCTTCTTTATGGAATGCAGTGCAACTGTTCTTTATTGCGTTCGTATTGTTTGATTTCGTTTATTTAAGGTCAGTACTTATTGCAAATGGGGAAGTTTCGTTAGGGAATAACATACTTGTTGCTGGGATGTTATTTGTGTTTGGGGCAATTGTCGCTTACATAAAGAGTAAAGAAACGAATAAAAAAGCATTTGTTCCCGCTTTGTTCTTTATGGTTGTTGTAACAATTCTTGAATGGGTACCAGCGCTCCGGATTAATGATACAGATTGGTTATATTTAATGGTGATACCACTTCTATTATGTAATGCATATCAGTTACTTGTATTGCATCGTTTAATTGGACAAAAGAGTAAGTCAGTTTAATGAGAAGAGAATGGGTTTTTAATTAACCAGATTCTTATCGTCTGTAAACACTAGGATAAAAAAAGCTCTGCTATCTTAACGAAAGATAGCAGAGCTTTTTATGTGTGAAGAACCGTGTGGAAAGGAATTACTTAATATCTTCGCTTTTTGTACTTGTGTTGGAAATAAGTTGTGATACAGATGTTTGTTCATATCCGTCGCTCTTTAATTTTTGTAAGAGTAATGGTAAAGCCTTATTTGTTTGAAGGGCAGAATCAGAAGCATGTAATAAGACAATATCTCCACCCTTTAAATTGCTAGAGACGGTGGAAACGATTTTATTTACGCCGGGATTTTTCCAGTCATTTGAATTGTTACTCCAATGAACGATGGTGTATCCGAGTGATTCCGCTATTTTAAGAGTCGTTTTGTTAAAGTCGCCACTAGGTGGACGTAATAGCTTGACTTGTTTTACGCCAAGTTTTGTAAAAACATCTTGTGCCCGTAAAAGATCTCGTCGTATTTCATTTGCTTCTAGTGAAGTGTAGGACGTGTAATTATAACCCATACTACCAATCTCATGTCCATCTTTCATGATGCGTTCGACAATATCAGGGTGTCTTTCAGCCCATGCAGCAGAGAGAAAGAAGGTTGCATTCTTAATTTCTCTTTCTTTGAGTGTATTAAGGATTGGAATAGCTTTTTGGTCTCCCCAACTAATGTCAAACGTGAATGCAACTTGTTTTTTTGCAGTGTCCCCTTTGTAAATCACTTTAGGGCCGGTAGCAGTTGAAAAAGCAGATTCATGTGAATATGTTTTTAAAAAGAGTAGCCATGCTGTAAATAAGGAAAGTACGACTATTAAGCTAATGTGTTTAAATGTCCTTTTACTCGTAATAAAAAAGAAAAACATAATATTACGCCCCTTTGTCCAATCCTTTTCAGTTACATATATGCTTTAAATTTAAAAAAGAGAACAAGGGATTAACATCGTAAGTGGTGGATATAATGAGTGATAGAATTTTGTTTTTTGATGATACATTATTGAAAATTGAAAATGAGTGCGGTGTTTATCGGTACACGTAAGGAGTTATTGGGGTGATAATTTGCTTGGGATTATGTTGACGAAGGAAGAGAAAAAAGAAATGGAATACATACTGAAGAGAGAACTAGAGGAACTTTTATTTGATTTTGAAGATGAGCGTATACATAGCATTGTAAAAAAGGCGATGGAAGAAAGGTATAAAATCATTTTTTGTTTATTTCGGAGAGTTGCTAATAGGGAAGAATGTATTCGTTATGTAAGAAAAAGAATTTTTTATTAAAAAGTATTGACGTTAAGAGTAAGTATATGATAAATTAATAAACGTCGCTGATGCAGAAACGCAGAAAACGACAAAAAAGAAATTGAAAAACTTAGTTGACATCGAAAAATGAAGATGTTAACATAAGGAAGTCGCAAATGAGCGACCGAGTAGTTCTTTGAAAACTGAACGAAACAAACAACGTGAACGTCAATTTTTATTTTTAGATGCTAGACAAACTAACTTTATTGGAGAGTTTGATCCTGGCTCAGGATGAACGCTGGCGGCGTGCCTAATACATGCAAGTCGAGCGAATGGATTAAGAGCTTGCTCTTATGAAGTTAGCGGCGGACGGGTGAGTAACACGTGGGTAACCTACCCATAAGACTGGGATAACTCCGGGAAACCGGGGCTAATACCGGATAATATTTTGAACTGCATAGTTCGAAATTGAAAGGCGGCTTCGGCTGTCACTTATGGATGGACCCGCGTCGCATTAGCTAGTTGGTGAGGTAACGGCTCACCAAGGCAACGATGCGTAGCCGACCTGAGAGGGTGATCGGCCACACTGGGACTGAGACACGGCCCAGACTCCTACGGGAGGCAGCAGTAGGGAATCTTCCGCAATGGACGAAAGTCTGACGGAGCAACGCCGCGTGAGTGATGAAGGCTTTCGGGTCGTAAAACTCTGTTGTTAGGGAAGAACAAGTGCTAGTTGAATAAGCTGGCACCTTGACGGTACCTAACCAGAAAGCCACGGCTAACTACGTGCCAGCAGCCGCGGTAATACGTAGGTGGCAAGCGTTATCCGGAATTATTGGGCGTAAAGCGCGCGCAGGTGGTTTCTTAAGTCTGATGTGAAAGCCCACGGCTCAACCGTGGAGGGTCATTGGAAACTGGGAGACTTGAGTGCAGAAGAGGAAAGTGGAATTCCATGTGTAGCGGTGAAATGCGTAGAGATATGGAGGAACACCAGTGGCGAAGGCGACTTTCTGGTCTGTAACTGACACTGAGGCGCGAAAGCGTGGGGAGCAAACAGGATTAGATACCCTGGTAGTCCACGCCGTAAACGATGAGTGCTAAGTGTTAGAGGGTTTCCGCCCTTTAGTGCTGAAGTTAACGCATTAAGCACTCCGCCTGGGGAGTACGGCCGCAAGGCTGAAACTCAAAGGAATTGACGGGGGCCCGCACAAGCGGTGGAGCATGTGGTTTAATTCGAAGCAACGCGAAGAACCTTACCAGGTCTTGACATCCTCTGAAAACTCTAGAGATAGAGCTTCTCCTTCGGGAGCAGAGTGACAGGTGGTGCATGGTTGTCGTCAGCTCGTGTCGTGAGATGTTGGGTTAAGTCCCGCAACGAGCGCAACCCTTGATCTTAGTTGCCATCATTAAGTTGGGCACTCTAAGGTGACTGCCGGTGACAAACCGGAGGAAGGTGGGGATGACGTCAAATCATCATGCCCCTTATGACCTGGGCTACACACGTGCTACAATGGACGGTACAAAGAGCTGCAAGACCGCGAGGTGGAGCTAATCTCATAAAACCGTTCTCAGTTCGGATTGTAGGCTGCAACTCGCCTACATGAAGCTGGAATCGCTAGTAATCGCGGATCAGCATGCCGCGGTGAATACGTTCCCGGGCCTTGTACACACCGCCCGTCACACCACGAGAGTTTGTAACACCCGAAGTCGGTGGGGTAACCTTTATGGAGCCAGCCGCCTAAGGTGGGACAGATGATTGGGGTGAAGTCGTAACAAGGTAGCCGTATCGGAAGGTGCGGCTGGATCACCTCCTTTCTATGGAGAATTGATGAACGCAGTTCATCAATAAACGTTGACTTGTTTTGTTTCGTTCAGTTTTGAGAGAACTATCTCTCAAGTTTAAATGTATGTTCTTTGAAAACTAGATAACAGTGTAGCTCATATTTTTTTAATTTTAGTTTGGTTAAGTTAGAAAGGGCGCACGGTGGATGCCTTGACACTAGGAGTCGATGAAGGACGGGACTAACGCCGATATGCTTCGGGGAGCTGTAAGTAAGCTTTGATCCGAAGATTTCCGAATGGGGAAACCCACTATACGTAATGGTATGGTATCCTTACCTGAATACATAGGGTATGGAAGACAGACCCAGGGAACTGAAACATCTAAGTACCTGGAGGAAGAGAAAGCAAATGCGATTTCCTGAGTAGCGGCGAGCGAAACGGAATCTAGCCCAAACCAAGAGGCTTGCCTCTTGGGGTTGTAGGACATTCTATACGGAGTTACAAAGGAACGAGGTAGACGAAGCGACCTGGAAAGGTCCGTCACAGAGGGTAACAACCCCGTAGTCGAAACTTCGTTCTCTCTTGAATGTATCCTGAGTACGGCGGAACACGTGAAATTCCGTCGGAATCTGGGAGGACCATCTCCCAAGGCTAAATACTCCCTAGTGATCGATAGTGAACCAGTACCGTGAGGGAAAGGTGAAAAGCACCCCGGAAGGGGAGTGAAAGAGATCCTGAAACCGTGTGCCTACAAATAGTCAGAGCCCGTTAATGGGTGATGGCGTGCCTTTTGTAGAATGAACCGGCGAGTTACGATCCCGTGCGAGGTTAAGTTGAAGAGGCGGAGCCGCAGCGAAAGCGAGTCTGAATAGGGCGTTTAGTACGTGGTCGTAGACCCGAAACCAGGTGATCTACCCATGTCCAGGGTGAAGTTCAGGTAACACTGAATGGAGGCCCGAACCCACGCACGTTGAAAAGTGCGGGGATGAGGTGTGGGTAGCGGAGAAATTCCAATCGAACCTGGAGATAGCTGGTTCTCCCCGAAATAGCTTTAGGGCTAGCCTTAAGTGTAAGAGTCTTGGAGGTAGAGCACTGATTGAACTAGGGGTCCTCATCGGATTACCGAATTCAGTCAAACTCCGAATGCCAATGACTTATCCTTAGGAGTCAGACTGCGAGTGATAAGATCCGTAGTCAAGAGGGAAACAGCCCAGATCGCCAGCTAAGGTCCCAAAGTGTGTATTAAGTGGAAAAGGATGTGGAGTTGCTTAGACAACTAGGATGTTGGCTCAGAAGCAGCCACCATTTAAAGAGTGCGTAATAGCTCACTAGTCGAGTGACTCTGCGCCGAAAATGTACCGGGGCTAAATACACCACCGAAGCTGCGAATTGATACCAATGGTATCAGTGGTAGGGGAGCGTTCTAAGTGCAGTGAAGTCAGACCGGAAGGACTGGTGGAGCGCTTAGAAGTGAGAATGCCGGTATGAGTAGCGAAAGACGGGTGAGAATCCCGTCCACCGAATGCCTAAGGTTTCCTGAGGAAGGCTCGTCCGCTCAGGGTTAGTCAGGACCTAAGCCGAGGCCGACAGGCGTAGGCGATGGACAACAGGTTGATATTCCTGTACCACCTCTTTATCGTTTGAGCAATGGAGGGACGCAGAAGGATAGAAGAAGCGTGCGATTGGTTGTGCACGTCCAAGCAGTTAGGCTGATAAGTAGGCAAATCCGCTTATCGTGAAGGCTGAGCTGTGATGGGGAAGCTCCTTATGGAGCGAAGTCTTTGATTCCCCGCTGCCAAGAAAAGCTTCTAGCGAGATAAAAGGTGCCTGTACCGCAAACCGACACAGGTAGGCGAGGAGAGAATCCTAAGGTGTGCGAGAGAACTCTGGTTAAGGAACTCGGCAAAATGACCCCGTAACTTCGGGAGAAGGGGTGCTTTCTTAACGGAAAGCCGCAGTGAATAGGCCCAAGCGACTGTTTAGCAAAAACACAGGTCTCTGCGAAGCCGTAAGGCGAAGTATAGGGGCTGACACCTGCCCGGTGCTGGAAGGTTAAGGAGAGGGGTTAGCGTAAGCGAAGCTCTGAACTGAAGCCCCAGTAAACGGCGGCCGTAACTATAACGGTCCTAAGGTAGCGAAATTCCTTGTCGGGTAAGTTCCGACCCGCACGAAAGGTGTAACGATTTGGGCACTGTCTCAACCAGAGACTCGGTGAAATTATAGTACCTGTGAAGATGCAGGTTACCCGCGACAGGACGGAAAGACCCCGTGGAGCTTTACTGTAGCCTGATATTGAATTTTGGTACAGTTTGTACAGGATAGGCGGGAGCCATTGAAACCGGAGCGCTAGCTTCGGTGGAGGCGCTGGTGGGATACCGCCCTGACTGTATTGAAATTCTAACCTACGGGTCTTATCGACCCGGGAGACAGTGTCAGGTGGGCAGTTTGACTGGGGCGGTCGCCTCCTAAAGTGTAACGGAGGCGCCCAAAGGTTCCCTCAGAATGGTTGGAAATCATTCGTAGAGTGCAAAGGCATAAGGGAGCTTGACTGCGAGACCTACAAGTCGAGCAGGGACGAAAGTCGGGCTTAGTGATCCGGTGGTTCCGCATGGAAGGGCCATCGCTCAACGGATAAAAGCTACCCCGGGGATAACAGGCTTATCTCCCCCAAGAGTCCACATCGACGGGGAGGTTTGGCACCTCGATGTCGGCTCATCGCATCCTGGGGCTGTAGTCGGTCCCAAGGGTTGGGCTGTTCGCCCATTAAAGCGGTACGCGAGCTGGGTTCAGAACGTCGTGAGACAGTTCGGTCCCTATCCGTCGTGGGCGCAGGAAATTTGAGAGGAGCTGTCCTTAGTACGAGAGGACCGGGATGGACGCACCGCTGGTGTACCAGTTGTTCTGCCAAGGGCATAGCTGGGTAGCTATGTGCGGAAGGGATAAGTGCTGAAAGCATCTAAGCATGAAGCCCCCCTCAAGATGAGATTTCCCATAGCGTAAGCTAGTAAGATCCCTGAAAGATGATCAGGTTGATAGGTTCGAGGTGGAAGCATGGTGACATGTGGAGCTGACGAATACTAATAGATCGAGGACTTAACCATATAATATGAAGCAAATGTTATCTAGTTTTGAAGGAATATATATTTAAAATTCCTTTTGACATTCTCAAAAGAATGTGCATAATGATAAAAGTCTGGTAATGATGGCAGAGAGGTCACACCCGTTCCCATACCGAACACGGAAGTTAAGCTCTCTAGCGCCGATGGTAGTTGGGACCTTGTCCCTGTGAGAGTAGGACGTTGCCAGGCTTATATTATTCCGCAGTAGCTCAGCGGTAGAGCTATCGGCTGTTAACCGATCGGTCGTAGGTTCGATTCCTACCTGCGGAGCCATTATGCTTCCATAGCTCAGCTGGTAGAGTACTTCCATGGTAAGGAAGAGGTCACCGGTTCAAGCCCGGTTGGAAGCTTGGGAAAATTTTTTATTTTTTTTGGCCCGTTGGTCAAGTGGTTAAGACACCGCCCTTTCACGGCGGTAACACGGGTTCGAATCCCGTACGGGTCACCACTTTTGGAGGATTAGCTCAGCTGGGAGAGCACCTGCCTTACAAGCAGGGGGTCGGCGGTTCGATCCCGTCATCCTCCACCATATATTTTTAAATGTCGGAGGGGTAGCGAAGTGGCTAAACGCGGCGGACTGTAAATCCGCTCCTTCGGGTTCGGCAGTTCGAATCTGCCCCCCTCCACCATTTTCTTTAAAATAACCTGAAAGGGTTTATTTTTTTGAAAAGATAACCATACTAGTAAATATTAATGGGCTATAGCCAAGCGGTAAGGCAACGGACTTTGACTCCGTCATGCGCTGGTTCGAATCCAGCTAGCCCAGCCATTTACGAGCCATTAGCTCAGTTGGTAGAGCATCTGACTTTTAATCAGAGGGTCGAAGGTTCGAATCCTTCATGGCTCACCATTTTCGCGGAAGTAGTTCAGTGGTAGAATACAACCTTGCCAAGGTTGGGGTCGCGGGTTCGAATCCCGTCTTCCGCTTAATTACTAAGGGGCCTTAGCTCAGCTGGGAGAGCGCCTGCCTTGCACGCAGGAGGTCAGCGGTTCGATCCCGCTAGGCTCCATATAAATAGGGAAAGCTTACATCAAATGATGTAAGCTTTTTTTGTGTTTAAATTCCATTCCAAAAGGAAACTTTTCCATATATCGTTTAAAATGAAAAAAGGGGATTGAATAAGGGGGAGGTAATTATGAAAGTTGTCATTGCATCGGATTCATATAAAGAAAGCTTGAAAGCTATAGAGGTATGTGAAGCTATTGAAAGAGGCTTTGCAGCAATTTTTCCTAAAGCAGAGTATGTTAAAGTACCAATTGGAGATGGAGGCGAAGGAACGGTTGAATCTCTTGTTGGCGCTACAATGGGGAGAATTATATCACTTAATGTGACAGGGCCGCTTGGAGAGAGCGTGCAAGCCTTTTATGGTATGTCTAAAGATAAGAAGACAGCATTTATTGAAATGGCGGCAGCATCAGGATTACAACACGTTCCAACTGAAAAGAGAAACCCACTTATTACAACGACAAAAGGGACAGGCGAACTTATATTACATGCATTAGATCAAGGAGCCAAACACATTATTTTAGGGCTTGGAGGAAGTGCTACAAATGATGGTGGGGCTGGTATGCTATCTGCCTTAGGCGCAAGATTTATAAATAAGAAAGGTGAGATAATAGAACCCTCTGGAGGGACATTGCATTGGATAACCACTGTTGACCTTTCTAGGATTGATTCACGCCTGGAGGATATAAAGTTAGAAGCAGCATGTGATGTAGATAACCCTTTAGTTGGACTGAGCGGGGCGTCTTTTGTATTTGCGAGACAAAAAGGTGCGAATGTAGAGATGATGAAAGAGCTAGATGAGAATTTAAAACATTATGCTAATATACTTAAACAACATGTGTCTTTTGATGTATCTGAGATACCGGGTGCGGGGGCAGCTGGAGGAATGGGAGCTGCTGTCGTTGCAGTGCTAAAGGGACAGCTAAGAAAAGGGATTGAAATTGTATTAGATTATACAAATTTTGATAAGTGTATAGAGGGTGCCGATCTTATTGTAACTGGTGAGGGAAGAATAGATGAACAAACAGCTTATGGAAAAGCTCCTGTTGGTGTCGCGAAGCGGGCGAAATGTCGTCATATTCCTGTAATTGCTATTGGTGGATCTGTATCTCCGAACTATACAATTGTTTATGAAAAGGGAATTGATGCAGTGTTTAGTATTACGGCTAGTCCAATGACATTAGAAGAAGCATATAAAGCGGCAGAAGAGAATATCGAAATGACAGCAAAAAATATTGCAGCAGTGTGGAAACTAGCATCAGAAAAACGCTCCTAAATGTAGAAGCGTTTTTTAAATCCAGTTATTTGAGGATATTTTGTGTAATTCTAGGTGGTGATGGAGAAAAGAACTGATAAAAATATCAGCTGATAGAAAAGTTAGTTGGTTCATTAAGTTAACTTTATACATCGAATAGTTTAAAGATTGGGATTCTAACGTAAATATAAGTGAATAAAATGTATATCCATGCAGAAAAATGTCGAGTTGAGTCAGACTATATAAAAGATTTAAAATATTTAGTGAAGGCATAAAAGGGGGATACTATCTATGAAAAAAGAAATCTCAGTTATTGGAGTTCCAATGGATTTAGGACAGATGCGTCGCGGGGTTGATATGGGACCAAGCGCGATCCGTTATGCAGGGGTAATTGAAAGAATCGAAGAAATTGGATATAACGTAAAAGATATGGGAGATATATGTATAGAGAGAGAAAAAGAAATAGCTGAAAATACAAAGTTAAGAAACCTTACACAAGTTGCAACTGTATGTAATGAATTAGCAAGTAAGGTTGATCATATTATAGAAGAAGGTCGTTTTCCACTTGTATTGGGTGGCGATCATAGTATTGCTATCGGTACGTTAGCTGGTGTAGCGAAACATTATAAAAATTTAGGTGTTATTTGGTATGATGCACACGGTGATTTAAATACAGAAGAGACTTCACCATCTGGAAATATTCATGGTATGTCACTTGCTGCAAGTTTAGGATATGGGCATTCTTCACTTGTAGACTTATATGGGGCATATCCAAAGGTGAAGAAAGAGAACGTTGTAATTATCGGTGCACGTGCATTAGATGAAGGAGAAAAAGACTTTATTCGTGAAGAAGGCATTAAAGTATTCTCAATGCATGAAATTGATCGTATGGGTATGACGGCTGTTATGGAAGAAACAATTGCGTATTTATCTCATACTGATGGTGTTCATTTATCATTAGACTTAGATGGGCTTGATCCTCATGACGCACCAGGAGTTGGAACACCTGTAATTGGTGGTCTATCTTATCGCGAAAGCCACTTAGCGATGGAGATGTTAGCAGAAGCTGATATTGTTACATCTGCTGAATTTGTTGAAGTAAATACAATTTTAGATGAGAGAAACAGAACAGCAACAACAGCGGTTGCTTTAATGGGTTCTTTATTCGGTGAAAAACTGAAATAAATGTAAGAAAAGCAACTGTGAAGTTGCTTTTTTTATTGGAAAATAGGCGTATAATAACTTGTATTACACTGTTGGATAAGAAAGTTTGACATCTTACCAATTTAAGCTAAGGGGGCGTTTGTAATTGTCGTTTGTTTCATGTATGGTATAATTAACTAGTTGTTGGAAATACATACAGATAGAGCATAAAATAATATTTCAATATATGGATAGAATTGCTCGTAAGTAGGAGGAAGGGTTAGCATGCCTTTTGAAGATACGACCATTTTGAAATATCTTAGTACGGCATTAGATATTGCTGTTGTATGGTTTATTATATATAAGCTAATTCTTATAATCCGGGGCACGAAGGCTGTTCAACTTTTAAAAGGTATTACAGTTATTATTGTCGTTCGGATGATCAGTATTTTACTTGAATTGCATACGCTATATTGGCTAACGGAACAAGTATTAACGTGGGGATTCTTAGCTGTTATTATTATCTTTCAGCCAGAATTGCGAAGAGCACTTGAGCAGCTAGGACGAGGTAGCTTGTTTTCACGTGTGGGAACTCACGAGGACGATGAACCTGAAATTGTTGCAACAGCGATAGCGAAAGCAACGGAATATATGGGAAAACGTAGAATTGGTGCATTAATTACGTTGTCAAAAGAGACTGGGATGGGTGACTATGTGGAAACGGGTATTCCGCTGAACGCAAATATTTCATCAGAATTACTCATTAATATTTTTATCCCTAATACGCCTCTTCATGATGGAGCAGTAATTATGCAGGGAAGTACAATTAAAGCAGCAGCATGTTATCTTCCGCTATCAGAAAGTCCGTTTATTTCTAAGGAGTTAGGAACAAGGCATCGTGCTGCAATGGGAGTTAGTGAAGTTACTGATAGTATTACAGTAGTTGTGTCGGAAGAAACGGGGCAAATTTCTTTAACAAAAAACGGTGAGTTACATCGTGATTTGAAGACAGAACAGCTGAAGGATATGTTGTTAACAGAATTTAGTGGGAATGAAAAAACGACTTCTTCGTCTTTATGGAATTGGAGGAGAAAGCGTCATGGATAAGTTAATGGAGAATAATTGGTTTTTAAAAGGAATCTCATTACTATTGGCGTGTATGCTTTTTATGTCAGCAACTTTAACTGAAAAAAATACAACATCAAGTATATTACCTTTCGTAAATGAATCGAAAGAAACATTAACTGATTATCCCATTACCCTTAAATATGATGAAGAGAAGTATATTGTAAGTGGTATTCCACAAGGTGGAGTCAAGGTGAAGTTAGAAGGGCCAAAAGCAGCGGTTGCTACAGCAAAAGCAAAAAGCCAATTTAATATACCTGTTGATTTGCGGGATCGTCCAGAAGGAACTTATGAAGTTTCTTTAAAAGCAAATGGTCTCCCAGATGATGTGAAAGGGATAGTTCAACCAGCAACAATTAAAGTCACTCTTCATGAAAAAGCCAAAAAATATGTTCATGTAGATTTAAAATTATCAAATGAAGATCAGATGCCAGCAGGTGCTACTATTGAGAAATCAAGTATTAAGCCCGACACTGTTGAAGTCGTTGGAACAAAAGAAGAAATAGAAAGTATCTCATCGGCTAAGGCATATATCGACTTAAAAGGCGTTAATAAAACTGTTACAAAAACAGCAGACGTTACATTATACAATAAAGAAGGAAAACGTTTAAATGTAAAAACAAATCCATCTAAAATAAGTGTAACGGTGAATGTAGCGACACAAGCTACAGCAAATAACGTCGAAAAAACAGTTCCTTTAACATATTCGAAAAAAGGGAATTTACCAGAAGGTTTAGCTGTTACAAATATTAGTGTTGAACCAAAAGAAGTAACGATAGCAGGTCCAAAAGACATTTTGGATAATATACAATCTATAGAGGGGGTCGAGGTAGATCTTAGTCAATTGATGGATTCTACAACATTCGATGCCTCTGTTTTATTGCCAAAAGGTGTAACAAGTGCAAAACCAAATCAAGTGAAGGTTTCCGTAGGGGTACAAAAGGTAAAACAAACGAAAAGTAAAACTATTGATGGTATTCCGATTCAAAAAAATGGAATTCCGAATGATGTTACTGCTCAGCTACTTTCGCCACAAGATGGAAAGATAAGCGTTGATATTTCAGGAGAAGCAAGTATAGTAGATAAAATAGCAGCTGCTCAAATAACAGCAGCGATTAATCTGCAAAATGTATCTCCGGGGACGAATGATGTTTCTATTCAAGTGAGCGGTCCTGGTAATATTTCGATAGAAGCAAAACAAAAAAGTGCTAAAGTCACAATTGTGAAGAAAGAAAAGCCGGATAAAGAAGTACAAGGTAATATTGAACCACCAGATTCAAAAAACAATCAAGAAAATCAAACTGAAAAACCAAAAAATCCTGAACCGGATCCAGAAAAGGATCAGGAAAAAGATAAAAATAAAGAACAAGAACAAGAACAAGACAAAGAAAACGGCCAAGAAACGAGCCAAGAACCAACAGTAGATAATCAAAAAGAGCACGAAAAAGGAGCGAATAATAATGGGTAAATATTTTGGTACAGACGGAGTACGCGGGGTTGCAAATAAGGAATTAACACCTGAATTAGCATTCAAAATTGGACGTTTTGGCGGCTATGTATTAACAAAAGATACAGATCGTCCAAAAGTAATTATTGGTCGTGATACACGTGTATCTGGACATATGTTAGAAGGAGCTTTAGTAGCAGGTCTATTATCAACTGGAGCAGAAGTAATGCGTCTTGGTGTTATTTCTACACCAGGTGTGGCTTATTTAACAAAAGCTTTAGATGCACAAGCGGGTGTTATGATTTCTGCATCTCATAATCCAGTACAAGATAACGGAATTAAGTTCTTCGGTTCAGATGGTTTCAAATTAACAGATGAGCAAGAAGCAGAAATTGAAGCATTATTAGACAAAGAAGTTGACGAGTTACCACGTCCAACAGGTACTAACCTTGGCCAAGTGAGTGATTACTTTGAAGGTGGACAAAAATATTTACAATACATTAAACAAACTGTAGAGGAAGATTTCTCTGGTTTACATATCGCTTTAGATTGCGCACACGGTGCGACTTCTTCTTTAGCTCCATACTTATTTGCAGACTTAGAAGCTGATATTTCAACGATGGGAACTTCTCCAAACGGTATGAATATTAACGAAGGCGTAGGATCTACACATCCAGAAGTCTTAGCTGAATTAGTAAAAGAAAAAGGTGCGGATATCGGACTTGCTTTTGATGGTGATGGCGACCGTTTAATCGCTGTAGATGAAAAAGGAAACATCGTTGATGGCGATCAAATTATGTTTATTTGCGCGAAGTATATGAAAGAAACTGGTCAATTAAAACATAATACAGTTGTTTCAACAGTTATGAGTAACTTAGGTTTCTACAAAGCACTTGAAGCAAACAGTATTACAAGTGATAAAACAGCAGTTGGTGACCGCTACGTAATGGAAGAAATGAAACGTGGTGGATATAACCTGGGTGGAGAACAATCAGGTCACATTATCTTACTTGATTACATTACAACTGGTGATGGAATGTTAAGTGCACTTCAACTTGTAAACATCATGAAAATGACGAAAAAGCCATTATCTGAGCTTGCAGGTGAGATGACAAAATTCCCACAATTACTAGTAAACGTTCGTGTAACAGATAAAAAACTAGCATTAGAAAATGAAAAAATTAAAGAAATTATTCGTGTTGTAGAGGAAGAAATGAACGGAGACGGTCGTATTCTTGTTCGTCCATCTGGAACAGAACCACTTATTCGTGTAATGGCAGAAGCACCGACACAAGAAATTTGTGATGGGTATGTACATCGTATTGTAGAAGTTGTGAAAGCTGAAGTTGGCGTTGAATAATTAGCCGATTTTATTTAAAAGGAGCACAAAAAGTGCTCCTTTTTCATATGTTTTATAGACAATGAAAAAAATTTCATTGACGATTTATATTGTTTGTTATACGATGGTCTTGTTCTTTTTCTCAAAGGAAATATTGTAAATTATAAAAGCGCCAGAACTACAAGTAGTGTAGTTGACGAGGTGGAGTTTATCGAGATTTCGGCGGATGACTCCCGGTTGTTCATCACAACCGCAAACTTTTACTTAAAACATTAAGGTGACTTAGTGGACAAAGGTGAAAGTGTGATGAGAGAAGAGGAACGGATGAATACTAGCTGTATAAGTATATACGGACTTTAACCCAATCGAGAGGAAGGTGAAAGCCGTTACAAGCTTACAGGGCTAGCAATATGTAATCCGTTTTTTAGTATAAATAAAAATGGTATCGGACTATGTCGTTACATGTTCGCAGAGCAGTGTAAGCATTTGTAACGGCGACTAAACATGTGTGGAATCGTAGGATTTATTGGAGAGCAAGATGCAAAGGAAATTTTATTAAAAGGTTTAGAAAAGCTAGAATATCGCGGATATGATTCAGCAGGTATTGCAGTACAAGCAGAGAACGGTGTTATTGTATACAAAGAAAAAGGCCGTATCGCAAAACTTCGCGAAGTCGTAGAAGAGAATGTAGCAGCAAGCGTGGGAATCGGTCACACACGCTGGGCTACACATGGTGTTCCAAGCAAACTAAATGCGCATCCGCATCAAAGTACATCAAAACGCTTTACACTAGTTCATAACGGTGTAATTGAAAACTATGAGTTAGTGAAAAAGGAATATTTACAAGATGTAACGTTCGTAAGTGAAACAGATACAGAAATTATCGTGCAGCTTATGGAACAACAAGTAAGTACAGGACTAAGTGTAGAAGACGCGTTCCGTCAAACGTTATCTCTTTTACATGGTTCTTACGCAATTGGACTACTTGATGCTGAAAATCCAAACATGATTTATGTTGCTAAAAACAAAAGCCCGCTATTAGTAGGTGTTGGTGACAACTTTAATGTTGTGGCGAGCGACGCTATGGCGATGTTACAAGTTACAGATCAATTTATCGAGTTAATGGATAAAGAAATCGTAATTGTAACGAAAGAAAGCATTACAATTAAAAACTTACAAGGTGAAACGATTGAACGTGCACCGTTTACAGCGGAATTAGATGCAAGTGATATTGAAAAAGGAACGTATCCTCATTTCATGCTAAAAGAAATCGATGAGCAACCACTTGTAATCCGTAATATTATTCAAAAGTATCAAGGTGAAAATGGCGAGATTGAACTGGATGCAGATATCCGTAACGCAATTTTAGATAGCGATCGCATTTACATCATTGCATGCGGAACAAGTTATCATGCAGGTCTTGTTGGAAAGCAATTCATTGAGAAATTTGCGAAAGTACCAGTTGAAGTACACGTAGCAAGTGAATTCTCTTATAACATGCCATTATTAACAGAAAGACCATTCTTTATTTACATTTCACAAAGTGGTGAAACAGCTGATAGCCGTGCAGTACTTGTGCAAACAAATGAAATGGGTCATAAAGCATTAACGATTACAAATGTACCTGGTTCTACGCTTTCTCGTGAAGCTGATTATACACTTCCTTTATATGCGGGACCGGAAATCGCAGTTGCATCGACGAAAGCATACACAGCACAGCTTGCAGTACTTTCAATCTTAGCAGCTGACATTGCAAAAGCGAAAGGTGAAGTTCTTGATTTCGATTTAACACACGAATTAGGACTTGTAGCAAATGCAATGGTAGTACTTTGTGATCAAAAAGAAGAAATGGACGCATTAGCAAAACAATTTTTAGCAACAACGCGTAACTGCTTCTTCATCGGACGTAGTGTAGACTTCTTCGTAGGTTTAGAAGGTGCGTTAAAACTAAAAGAAATCTCTTACATCCAAGCAGAAGGATTTGCTGGAGGAGAATTAAAACACGGTACAATCGCTTTAATCGAAAACGGTACACCAGTGATCGCACTTGCTACACAAGAGCACGTAAACCTTGGAATTCGTGGTAACGTGAAAGAAGTAGTAGCACGCGGAGCTAACCCATGTATCATCTCAATGAAAGGCTTAGAAATGGAAGGTGACAGCTTCATATTACCAGCTGTACACGAAGCACTAGCACCGCTAGTAGCAGTAATTCCATTACAACTTATTTCATACTACGCAGCACTTCACCGCGAGTGTGACGTTGATAAGCCACGTAACTTAGCTAAATCTGTTACGGTTGAGTAGGAGCTTGGTAGAGTAACTAGTTTATTGTGGATTTAAAATAAAGTTGTGAAGCTTTGCCCCTTTGGATATTTTTATCTAAAGGGGTGTTTTTGTGTCGAAAAGAAAAAGAACAACTAAAATCGATAAGTGGCTTAAAGAGGGTAGTGAAGCAGATTATCAGCCTTGGCTTAAAATTTAAAGTGTTTCCTCATTAGGGTGTTCAACAAGATTAAAAGGTATAAAGACCGCCAGACAACAGGAATTTTTATCAGATTTGGAACGGAACTACTTTCATTTAACTGAATTTTCCGTTATCGTTTAGATATTCGTGAACAATTTCCTTTATTACCACAAGAAGAGGCGATTATTATTGCTGAAGAGCTTGGGATTAAACACCCAGCTGATCCAATTATTATGACAACGAACTTTTTATTAACAGTTAGTAAAGGTTGGGGTATTACAGTGGTGAAAGCTAAACACAGTTCTAAAGGGTTCAGCATATGGCAGAGGTTTTATCCCGCTATTTGCGGGCAGTAAGACTCCCCGCAATTCGGCGAATGCGAGGAAGTTAGGTGGGAGTCGGGCTGCCCGTAAAAACCCGATTGGTGGGGGCTAATAATCAGTGGGTGATGGAAACCACCCCCACTGATTAAAGTTTCACTTTATTGAACAAATTAGATTACTAGATATTACGAGGGGGTATTAATGAAAATGAAGGAAAAAACATATCTAAGTATAGAAGAGATTATTTCGTTACCAACCTTATCAAGTACAAACATAAGTGATGATGGAAAAAACGTAGCATTTGTCAAGAAAACAGCTAACTGGAAAGACAATACATATAGGAATCATGTATGGATATATGAAAAGGATAAGGTGCAGAGTTACCCATTAACAAATGGGAATATAGATAGTACACGCCCATTATGGTCTCCAAATTCTAGGGATATTGCATACCTTAGCCCAGTTGGTAATGGGAAAAATCAGATCTTTGTTAAGTCACTAGATGGTTATGGCGGTGTGCAAATTACTGATGTGGAAGAAGGAATCAGTACATTCAAATGGGAGCCTACTGGTAAAGGTTTTTATTATGTTGCACAGTTAAAAGAATGTGAGGAAATAAAGAAACGTAAGGAACTATATGGAGATTTCCACCATGTAGGTAAGGAACATCGGAATAATTGTTTATACTACATTGAAATAGAAAAAGTGATACAAAATGATAAAGAGGAACGAGAGGTTAGCGGTGTTTATCAATTAATTGAGGGTAAGGATTTTTATATACATAACTTTGACATTTCAAATGATGGGACAAAGGTTGTATGTATGGCTACACCAAGCCTAAACGATCATATGAATGGTGATCTATACATATTAGATGTTGAAGTTGGGGAACTACAAAAGATGAATATAGATAAGTTGTTGGGCGGGAGCGTTTGCTTTTCTCCTGAGGGCAGCAAAATATGTTACTCAGCAAGCATAAGAGAGAAGGAATACTATAGAAACCATATACAAGAAAGCACATTAGAGATATATGATATGAATACTGGAGAGGTAATTCAGCCTCTAACAAACTTTGATAGTACGGTTATGCCATTACAGTGGACAGCTAAGGGGATTTTAATTAGATGGCAGGATAAAACGAATTACCTTATTGGATTGCTATGTGAGGATGGCACTGTGGAAGTGTTAAGCGAAAAAGCAGATAGTTTTATAATGGATGCTTCTATAACAAGGGATGGAAATCATATATCCTATAATAAGGCTATAACAAATGAAACCTTTGAAGTCTATTTAGACGATGAAAAAATAACGAATGAGAATAGCTTTTTCAAAGGGAAGCTTAAAAGTAACAGGGAAATCATCTCATGGAAAAGTAGTGATGATCTTGAAATAGAGGGTGTTTTATCAACTCCAGTAGAGTTTGACGCAAATAAAAAATATCCCTTATTAGTAGTAATCCATGGTGGTCCAGCTTGGGCATCCTTTCCGATATTTTCAGACTGTTTTAATGAGAAATATCCTATTGAACAGTTTATCGAAAAGGGTTTTATCGTTTTAGAACCAAACTACAGAGGAAGTTCTGGTTATGGTAATGAATTCTTAAAAGCAAACTATAGAAAACAGGGAATCGCTGACTACGATGATATTATATCTGGAGTGGATAAACTAGTTGATCAAGGGATTGCAGATAAAGATAGAGTAGGAGTTATGGGATGGAGCAACGGGGGATATATATCAGCTTTCTGTTCTACATTTAGTAGTAGATTTAAAGCTATTTCAGTTGGTGGTGGAATTACTAACTGGAGTACCCATTATGTAAATACAGATATCCCTTACTTCATTAGAATGCATTTAGGAAATACTCCATGGAATGATCCAGAGATATATACTAAAACATCACCAATGACGTATATTAAATCAGCCTGTACCCCCACCTTAATCCAACATGGGGAAAAGGATGCAAGAATTCCAATTCTAAATGCATATGAGCTATATGAAGGATTAAGGGATATGGAAGTTGATACAGAATTAATTATATTTAAAGGAATGGCATATAGTTCTGACCAGCCAGGAATTCATGTGGCTATTATGAAGCAGAATTTGATGTGGTTTTCACACTATATTCTTGGAGAAAGTATGGAAGGTTTTAGGGTTTTATAATGGCTTGTTTTAGTCTTTAAGCTTTTTAGGTGCTTGAAATAAAGTCGTACACATTTATCTGGTTATATATGATTGAGTTTAACATTTCGGATAAGGCAAACTGTGAAATATTTTGGTGTAAATGAGAAAAGAGCCTGAATGTAGGCTCTTTCCTTATTTATATTTAAAAGATGAACTGTTCTTATGCAGTTTTACTTAATTTATATGCTTCACGGTTATTTTTTTTGAAAAGTTTTGGGAAAACATAACCATCTAATCCAATACGTCCAGCATTCTGTCCTGCAACTAAAATGAGCATAGTTAAAATAAGTAGGTTTGGGTTTACACTAACAGTTCCGCTTAATAAAAATGAAAGGTTCATTATGATGCCGAAAAATGCAGCTGTTTTTGTTAATCCACCTAAAATCAAACCTAGTCCTACTAAAATTTCTCCCCATTGAACTAAAAAGCTAAATAGGTCTGCGTTTGGAAGAACAAAATGTTGAAGGAAATCTGCCCACCAACCTTGTACTGCAGGGTGGTCACCTGATGCTTGAGCGATAGCTCCTTTTAGAAAACCACTTGCGTCAAAAGATTGTCCAAAAACTTTTCCTATTCCAGCAGCAAGCCATGCATATCCTATGTAAAGTCGTAAAAATAATAATATGAAAGTAGCGCGTTTATCAGTTCTTAAAAAATTGATAACCATTGAAATCCCCCCAATGTATTGTATTTACATGTTTATTATATATCCATTGTGAATAAGTTCACAATGGATAAAGTGTGAACAAAAATTATGATTTTTCATTTGTACATAAAGTATTTGGAAATTTATTTTTTGGAGGATGAATAATAAATGAGGGATGGGAGCTTTCCACTAAAATAGATAGCTCCCATATTAAACAGATTAATGCACGTTCTTTTAACTATTTACTATTAGTTTATCTTGTCTTTTCCTTATTATTTCTCTGGTTTTATATAAGGAACTACTTGCGCAGTAGCTCCTACAGAGGCACCACGAATAAAGTCTTGGTTTTCTAACGCCTTAAAATTCTCTGTTTTCCCGGTTAGCATGACACCTAAAATTTTTACTTGATCAAAGGGTTTGTTTTTGTTTGATTTTAAAAACTTTTGAAGGTCTTCGTCATGTCCATCGTCATCGTATTGTTTAAGTGAATCAACGAACTCTTTGTACGCTTCTTCAGGGGACTTATCTGGATTGAATCCGTAAACTGGCATACCAGCAGGCCCTTTACTTTCATCTCCAATTGGTGATGTCATATATAGCCATACAATGTTTAAGGTATCTGGAATTTTTTCTTTAATTTCTTGTAATGTATAGGGTTGATTGAATGAGAGAGCAACTTCCGCAACATAGTTGTTCATTTGTGAAACTTCACCTAATTCATTTTGGACACCATCATGGTATTCTTTAATAGCCGGATTATAAAATGTCGCGAATTTATTTTTAGTTTGTTTATCGTACTCATAGAACTCTGTATCGGACCAATAAAAGCCGGGCGTTAATTCATTGGTATCAATGTTGGTACGGAGCCAACCATAGGAACTTGTTAAAGTGTTCCATGGGACTACATAACCATTAATATTTTTAGAACGATTTGATATAATATTGCCTCCAAACATAGATGAATTACTCGTTACTTGAGAATCAATTTGTACATTCGGTTCTGCAATTGCGTTATGTAAAAAGAGATGTTCGTGAAGTTTCGTAGAACTTTTCGCTGCGAAGTAATTACCAATCTTATAAATTATAGGGATAAGCATAATTACAACGATCATAGAAGTAATAATGGTTTTGAGTAATTGTTTCCTTTTAGCTTTTTTTAATGCATCTTTTAAAGAAGTATCCATTAAGGTTTTCCTCCTACTCTTGAGTGAATTGTTTTACGTGCACGATGTAACTTTTGTTTGACGCTGTTCACTTGAATATCTAGTATTAGGGCGATTTCTTCATATGTAAAATCGTAATAATATTTTAAAAAGAAGGCCTCTTTATATTCTAGTTTTATATCTTTTAATAGATAGAAAATCTCATCTTTATTTAAAACAGCATCCAATTCTCGGTCTGTATATTGTAGTTTTGAATAAATCTCTTCAGTTAAATAGATGTTTTGCTGTTCTTTTTTTCTCTTTAAGTCAATGTATTCGTTTAGTGCGACTCTGAAAAACCATGGACGTATGTTACTCTCAGTTAGATTCTCTAGCAATGTATATACTTTATAGAAAGTATTTTGGATGATATCTTCTGCATCTTCTTTTATAGCCCCTTTCGTTAGTAATAGCTTGAACACTTCCTCTCCTAAATTGATAAGATAGGAGGTCAATATATTTTCTTTTCCCATCATTTTTCCTCCCTACATTTATACAACGAATAGGTAATGATAAATGTATACACTTAAATTAAAGTTTTGTTCTTTATACAAATAGAAAAGGCATATAACAATCATATGTTATATGCCTTTTCTAATATAGATTTAGTAATTTATTTAGGTAATGTAAATTTAGCTTTTTTACCTTGTGAAATATCTTTAGCTTCTTTATTTCTCATAGGTCCTAACTCAATCTCAAAGCTTTTATCTTTCCAAATCTTTTCATACTGCTCTTGATCTAAAATATATACTTGCAGTAACTCTCCAGATGTTCCTGTTTTGACTGAAGCGTTATAGTCGTAATTTAATAGCATACCTTCGCTAATTGTATATTGTGTACCATCATTAACTCTCAATGTAGAGCTTATAGGAGATAGTGCAACGTCTTGCGTATCTTTGTTATCAAGTTTGAATTTTACTGTTAATAGAACAATACCATTCTTGAAATTTGCAAATCGCGGAGCCTCGACGGAATTTGGTGTGAATTGAGCGAATTGATATCCATCTAATGTAACATTGACAGCACCTAATTCTTGACTGTTATTAATATCGGATTGTTCTTTTAGCATTTTTTTATCGCCCATGTTATTAGCAGTTACTTTATCTTGGTAGAAAGTTTTATCTGCTGCAACCTTTTCAGCGCCTTGTTTGTTTAAACTTAATGAAAAGTTTCCAGGGCTTCCGATTGGGGCATCAAATTTTCCTTTATTAGCTTGTGCAGTTGGGACTGAGACTGAGACTGTTGAGAGACTTAAAATTTTTGCTAGATCATCTTTTCCAAATGGATAAGCGATATAACCAGAAATGGTTTCTCCTGCTTTTACTAAATAATCATTTGTTGGAGCAAGCTTAGTTGGTAGCTGAACTATTTTTTACGCTATAGTTCACAAGAATAACTCCGCCCTCTGTTTGACGGTTAAATGGAATGTTAAAGTCCGTATGTAATCCATTTAATTCAACTAATGTATAGCTATTCATTGATACTGAAATATCTTCGGCTTTATGGACTTGTGGTTCCTTATTTTCAAAAAGAACTTTTGTTTTACCACCTGTTTCTTTTTCCATATAGGAAATCAGCTTGGAATAATCGCTGGAACTAGTAGCTGTATTTTCGGTCTTTTTATCTTCGGATTTTTTTTCTTCAGGTTTATTTTCTTTCGTTGTATCCGTTTTTTCTGTTTTGTTTTCTTTCGTTACATCTTCTTTTTGTTCTTTATTTGTCGTATCGCTTTGACCACAGCCAGTTATTACAAAAGCTGCTACGATTATTGTAGAAAATAAAGAAAGTAATTTTTTGACATGTTTCTTCCCCCTATTTGTTTAAAACTAGTTGAGTCTGTATAATCAGACCCTTTATACCTCTCACATTAGCCCCACGTTTTATTATAAGAAAGTGAACCAGTATTTACCAGTGTTTTTCTGATTGTTTTTATTATTTTGATATCTTAATGATTATTTTTAATAGAGACATAGTTAAAGCTTATATGTAGGTAAGTCACAATACTTTTCCTCTGAAAGAGAGGTGAGATTATCTTTTCTATTTTAAATATTTAATCTTTTTGGTACAGTAAATAATAGAGATATATTGAAGGGGGATAAAGAATAGATATGTGGATGAGCTTGTAATGATTAGAAATTAGATAGATGAATTTTTCTCTCACAAGTGAGGGTTTATTTAGCTATCTATAAATCATTCAAGGACTGCATATTTGGCTTGTACATTCCTTTTGTAAGGATAGATGCCTATTTTATGTATCTGTCTTTTTTTGCGGGAAAGTTTATATCTCTCTTATAAAATGTGCGTCCTTTCATTTGGAGGAGTATATGATGAATCAATTAAAAAATAAAGTAGCTGTTGTTACAGGTGTTAGTCGTTTAGATGGTATTGGTGCAGCGATTTGTAAAGAATTAGCTGAAGCAGGATACGATATATTTTTTACGTACTGGACGAATTACGATAAAGAGATGCCCTGGGGCGTCGATCCAAACGAACAAATACAATTAAAAGAAGAGCTGATAAAGAACGGTGTTGAAGTATCAAGTATGGAGTTAGATTTAACTCGGAATGATGCGCCGGAACAACTTATAAATAAAGTTACTGAACAAATGGGGTACCCTGATATATTAATTAATAATGCAGCGTACTCTACGAATAATGATTTCTCCAATTTAACTGCTGAAGAGTTAGATAAACATTATATGGTAAATGTTCGCGGCACTACATTATTAAGTAGTAAGTTTGCCCAAGGATTTGATAAAAAATCCGGCGGTAGAATTGTTAATATTACTTCGGGGCAATTTAAAGGGCCTATGGCTGGAGAACTAGCCTATGCAACGACGAAGGGAGCTATTGATGCTCTCACTAGTACTTTGTCAGCCGAGGTAGCCCATTTAGGTATAACTGTTAATGCAATTAATCCAGGTCCAACTGATACGGGATGGATGACAGAAGAGATAAAAAGAGGATTAAAACCGATGTTTCCTTTTGGTAGAATAGGCGAACCGAAAGATGCAGCAAGACTTATTAAGTTTTTAGTGAGCGAAGAAGCCGGATGGATTACAGGGCAAGTTATTCATTCAGAAGGTGGATTTAAGAGATAAATTTATAAATAAAAAGAAGGTATCTCATTTCAGTGAGATACCTTCTTTTTAATCTTTCTTCAATCTTCGTGCTATACCATTCCCTAATGACTGTAATCCTTGAACGAGAATGATTAAAATAAAGACTGTTGCATACATTACTTCAGGTTCGTAGCGTAAATGCCCAAATCGATATGCGAGATCACCAAGGCCTCCAGCACCTACAAGTCCGGCCATTGCTGTTGCACCGATTAAGCCAATCGTTGCGATTGTTAATCCGAGTACGAGAGATGGACGAGCTTCTTTAACCATAACGTGCCAAATGATTTTTAAAGTAGAAACCCCCATTGCTTGATATGCTTCAATAACACCACGGTCCACTTCCAGTAAAGCCGTTTCCATTAAACGAGCAATATAGGGAGCTGTGAATACGACAAGTGGTACGATAACACCTTGCACACCAATAGATGTCCCCATTAAAAATTTTGTAAAAGGTAAAATAAAGAATAATAGAATGATAAATGGCAGAGAGCGAATGACATTAATAATTGTATTAAGAATCGGATATACGATTTTATTCTCTAGTTGGCCACCAGGTCTTGTTAAAACGAGTGTTACACCGAGTGGTAACGCAATTAGAATAGAGATAAGTAGTGAAATAGATGTCATTTGAAATGTTTGAATTGTTGCTTCCCATATTACGTTACCCCACTCATCCAAAAAGGACTTGTTTCCCATAATCTGTTCTACCTCCTTCTACGATAATTCCTTGTTCTTGTAAAAATGATAAGGCACGGTGTACTTCACTTTTTTCACCTTGCATATGAACGACCAGTTTTCCATATGCCTCATGTTTTAACTGCGTAATATTGCCTGATAAAATATTAGGATATACGTGGAAACGTTTTGTAGCGATAGCTAACGCGGGTTCTCCTGAAGCGGTTCCTATAAATGAAAGTGTTACGATTTCTCCAGTACTTTGTAGCTCTTTCTGTACCTCTTCTGGAATTTTAGCTGCAAATGCGCTATTTACAAATTTCTTCGTTGTTACATGTTGTGGGTTTGTAAAAATGTCCTTCACTGTTCCACTTTCAACGACAGATCCATGTTCCATTACAGCAACTTGGTCACAAATACGCTGGATGACATTCATTTCGTGTGTAATTAGCAAAATCGTAATTCCGATTTCTTCGTTGATCTTTAATAATAAATCAAGAATAGAATCGGTCGTTTCCGGATCTAATGCGCTCGTTGCTTCATCACTTAATAAAACTTCAGGCTCATGAGATAGTGCGCGAGCGATCGCTACACGCTGTTTTTGACCACCAGAAAGTTCACTTGGATAGGCATCTTTTCTATTGAAAAGATCAACAATACGTAAATACTTTTCTACCCTTTTTTCAATTTCATTTTTGGGAAGACCAGATAGACGTAAGGGTAGTGCGATGTTTTCATAAACGGTAACGGTTTTAAGTAAATTGAATCCTTGAAAAATCATGCCGATCTTTTGTCTCGCTTTTGCGAGTTCTTTTGTCGATAAGGTTGTTAAATCTTGTTCGTTTACAATGATATTTCCTGTCGTTGGTTTTTCTAATAAATTTACACAGCGAATTAATGTACTTTTACCAGCGCCGCTATATCCGATGATTCCAAATACTTCGCCCTTTTTTACTTTAAGGGAAGTTGGTTTAAGGGCCTCAACATTCCCTTTTTTTGTTGTAAATACTTTGGAGACGTTTTTTAATTCAATCATTATAGTCAGCTCCTACCAAGACGGTAAAATAGAACCATCGAATTTTTTCTCAATGAAATCTTTTACTTCTTTAGATTGATAAGCTTTCTTTAACTTATTTACAACTGCATCATCTTTATTTTCAGTACGAACAACGACCCAGTTCACATATGGTGAATCTTTTCCTTCGCGGAAAATAGAATCTTTCGCTGGACTTAATTTTGCACCTAATGCAAAGTTTGTATTAATCGCAGCTGCCTTCACTTCACTTAGCTGCGTTGGTAATTGAGATGCCTCTAATTCAACAATCTTTAAATTTTTCGGATTTTCAATTACATCTTTTGCAGTCGCTTTTTCCGTAGCCTTTGGATCAACTTTTAAAACTCCTGCTTTTTCAAATAGCTTTAAAGCACGCAGCTCATTTGTTGGGTCATTTGGGACAGCAATTGCGTCGCCCTCTTTTAATTCTTTTACATCTTTTAAGTTTTTAGAGTATATACCCATAGGGAATGTTACTGTGGAAAATACTTCAGTTAATTTCATATTACGTTCAGTTTTAAATACGTCTAAATAAGATTTAGTTTGGTAGCTATTTACATCGAGGCTTTTTTCATCTAAAGATACGTTTGGTGCTACATAATCATTAAATACCTTTACATCGATTTGGAGGCCATCTTTTGCTGCAACTTCTTTCACCTTTTCAAAAATTTGTTCATGCGGTCCGCCTGTTACACCAACGGTAATCTTTTTCTCATCTAATGCTTTTACCTCTTTATCAGAACTAGCACCACATGCGCCTAACAATAATACAGCTCCACTTACAATACTTAATAATACCTTTTTCATTTATAATTCCTCCTTAATATGCGTTCCAAAATAAAAAGCACCTCTCAAAAATAAGAGAGGTGCCGAATAGACGAAATAGGTTCCTCTCTTATCTTCCAAAACGAAAATCGTTCTGCAGGAATTAGCACCTTAGCTTATACGTTATAAGCTCGGTTGCCGGGCATCATCGGGCCAGTCCCTCCGCCACTCTTGATAAGAGTATGTGTATTTAGTTTTTGAATATGGTACTAATAGTAAATCTTACAAAAAGAATTGTCAATGTTATTTTCTGAATATATTTTATTTTAAGGTAATGGAAACATTCCCTTTTTTATGTCCGGTCTCTACGTACGTATGAGCCTCTGAAATTTCTTCTAACGGGTAAGTTTTATCAATAACTGGCTTTAATTTTTCTTCTTCCGTTAGCATTTTTAGTAGAAGCATATCTTCTTTGCTCACTTTTGCCATCATTCCATTAACAGATACATATTTTCCATTGGGCGTTAATACTTTTTGACAAAGGGATTTTTTAATTTTTCCAACTGCATCAAATATAATATCGTAGCGTTCAGCTCGCCTTGTAAAATCTTCTTTCGTATAATCAATTACGTGATTAGCTCCTAAAGATTGCACGAGTTCAAAATTTGAATTACTACAAACAGCCGTAACGGTCGCTTCGAAATATTTAGCAAGTTGTACGGCGGCGGTACCTACTGATCCGGAGGCGCCATATATCAGCGCTTGTTGCCCTTTTTTTATATGCGCCTTTCGTAGGAAGTGTAATGCTGAAGTTCCGCCGAAAGGAATAACTGCAGCTTCCTCATACGTCACATTGGTAGGTTTTAATGATATCAATCCGCTTTCATGTACACATGTATATTCTGCATAACCACCGACATTAAGCTCTGTTAATGCGAAAACTTGGTCTCCTTTTTTAAATTGAGTTACATCTGTTCCTATTTCTTCGATTTCACCAGATAGCTCCACGCCGAGTATAGGTTTTCTTGGTTTTTTAAAACCTAATATAATCCGCATAGGAATCCAAAATAAAAGGGGGCTATTAAAGCCGCGCATTCTACAATCTCCAGTCGTTACACTTGTTGCGTGAATTTTAACTAATACTTCATTCTTTTTTGGAGTAGGTTTCTCTACATCTTGAAGTTTGAGAACATTAGGCGGCCCATACTTTGTGCAAATAATTGCTTTCATAATGACCTCCTGAATTTAGTTGTTTTTATTTACATCATATTTAAGTATTTCTTTAAACATGTTGTTATTCGAGAAATAAAGTTAAATAGAAATATTAAAAAGTATATAGATTTCAAAGGAAAATAGATGATATCCTTTTGGAAAGGAGGAGAAATTATGAAAAAACTTATTTTAACTTCTAGTATGATCCTTGCAGTTATTTTAGGTGCAGGGTGTAGTAATGAGAAAACAACAAAGACTGATGAACCGAAAAAAGAAGCCATGCAGAAAGAAAAAGAATTAGCAGCGAAGGATATTTTCAAGAAAACGAATGACGCTTTTAAAAATGAAGAACATGTAACGATGACATATGATGTAGAGATAAAAGCTGAAGGAACAGAGATGAATATACTAAAGGCTAAAATGCAATTAGAGCCAAAGAAAAAGAATTCTCGTTCTGAAATGAATATTTCTGGTACAGATGTTGTAGTGTATGCTGTGGATGGTAAAGTTGCTGGTCAGGTGAAAAATCCTAATACAGGAGAAGTTATATCTGTACCGGAGGAGCAATTTAATACTGGCGGGATGAAAGCAACTCAAGATATTGTAGATAATTTAGAAGTGCCAGCAGTAGTTTTAGATAAAATGAAGATGGAGAAAAGTGGAGACAAGTATAAACTGAAGTTCATATTAAAAGGGAAAGAAACAGAAAGTATGTTAGCTAGCATGGATGAAACGCAGAAGAAAATGCTACAAGCACAAAACGCAAAGATAGAAGAAGTAGATGCAGAATATATCATTACAAAAGATTTTAAATATGAATCAGCGAAGATAGATATGATTATGAGTAGTAATGGTGAGGATAAGGCACACATTATTACGAATGCAAAATATACATCGTACGAAAAGTTTGAGCCAATACAGCTGCCAGCAGTAAAGTAACAGTCTTGATGAGGGAGGGACCTAAAATAAAGGGTCGCTCTCTTTTTTGTTAATACTTTTTTAAGGAAAATAGGTAAAATATGAAGAGGAAGAACGTTAGAAAAGGAGAGTGCCATTTGAAAAAAAGAAAGATAGCAGTTGTTATTGTAGCGTATACAGTGTTGCTCGCGACTTCTATATATACATACAAAGAGCAACTAGAACATCCTATTATGAGCGATGTAGGAAAGTTGCTTCCAACGAAAATTAAACGTGTTGAAAATGCTGAGGATGAAAGTTCATTAAAAAAGTTAGTGCAAGATGCAAATGTTTCTGGAGAGAAGATTTCTATTGCAGGTATGCAACATAGCCAAGGCGGGCAGACGTATTATCCGAACGGTACGATGCTTGATATGAAAGGGTATAATGAAATATTAGAATTCGATCCGGAGAAGAAGAGGATTAGGGTGCAAAGCGGTGTCACATGGAATGACATTCAAAAGAAAATCAATCCATATGGTCTTGCAGTTCAAGTGATGCAATCTCAAAATATTTTTACTGTTGGTGGTTCATTAAGTGTAAATGTACATGGGCGTGATATTCGTCATGAAGCATTGATAGATACAGTAGAGTCGTTCAGATTGTTAATGGCAGATGGTACAGTGCGTAATGTAAGTAGAGAAGAAAATGCTGATTTGTTTCCGTATGTAATTGGGGGATATGGATTGTTTGGTGTGATTTTAGATGTGACGCTACAGTTAACAAACGATGAATTGTATGAAACGCATACGAAGGTACTAGATTATAAAGAATACTCTTCATACTTTAAGAATAAAGTGCGAAGGGACGAGAATATACGTATGCATTTAGCACGTATTTCTGTTGCCCCAAATTCATTTTTAAAAGAAATGTATGTGACAGATTATGTACTAGCAGAAGATCAACAGAAGTTGAAAGAGTACAGCAAATTAAAAGAAGAAAATATTATAGCTGCGCCGAAATTCTTACTTGGATTATCACGTTATAGTGACTGGGGAAAGGGCGCATTTTGGGATATACAAAGAAGTTATTTTGAACGTACAGATGGTAAGTACGAAACTCGAAATAACGTAATGAGATCTGATAGTGCTTTTATGGAATACGATAATCCAAACTTGACCGAAGTTTTACAAGAGTACTTTGTACCGATAGATGGTTTTGCAGAGTATATAGATGATTTGCGAAGCGTTTTAAATGAAGAGGAATTAAACCTTCTTAACATTACAATCCGCTATGTAGAAAAGAATGAGAATGCGGTGCTATCTTATTCGAAAGATGATATGTTTGCGCTGGTGCTTCTAATTAATCAAGGGCGTTCTGAGGATGAAATAAAGAAAACAAAAGTGGTCATTCAGAAGATGATTGATGTTACTTTAAAGCATAATGGAAGTTATTATTTACCGTATTATTCTTATCCGGAAAAGGAGCAACTAAAGAAAGCATATCCTCGCATAGAAGAATTCCTTCAGAAAAAGAAGGAAGTAGATCCAGAGGAAAGGTTTGTGAATTTATTTTATAAGGAGTATAGCAAATGACATATAGAAGATTTGTGGCCTCACAAAGCATTATTATGATGGCGGGTAGCATGGTATTTCCTTTTTATATACTATTGCTTCGAAATGTTGGAAATAGTTTCTCGCAATTTGGCTGGGCGTACGGTTTATTTGCCTTAACTTCAGCTCTAGTATATCCGTTAGTTGGAAGAACCTCTGATAGGATAGGTGATAGAAAGTTATTAATTATATACGCATGGTCCATGGCTATATTAATGCTTTGTTTCCCTATTGCAACAGAAGTTTGGCATGTATACATTCTCCAAATTTTAATGGGTATTTTAGGTGCTGTGCAGCGTAATACGGAGAAGACATCGTTAGCACGAAAGGTAGCGCATAAGGAAGCTGGTTACGAAATTGGAAAATACCATGTATGGACATCAATTGGTGGCGGAGTAGCTATAATTGCAACTGGTTACCTAGTGGATTTCTTTACGATAGGGACTATTTTTTACATTGCTTCAGTTTTATATGTAGTGAGTGGAATTGTATTAAGTAGCAAAAAAATATAATCATACCCATTTTTACCTGATTACCCTTTATTTGTTATACTTATGGAGAAGACAAAAGAAAAGGGGACATTGCCTTTGATGAAATTTATAGTTTTAGCTATTCTCACTTTATTTTTGATTCCATGGACTAGAAGCGGTAATAAAATTCGCGCGGTGGATAAAGGAGGAAATGAGAAAGTTGTAAAGGGTAAGAAATCATCTATTTTAGTTATTCCTGTTTTATTTTGGATAGGTATTGCAATCTATGAATATTTTTGGCTAATTGATGATCGAGCAGATTCTATTCTTACTCATTATTCTGTTGCAGTAGCGATTTTAATTGGGCTTGTTTTATTCTCACAAGAGCAGGTAGGGAAATTAGAAGGTACGTTAAAAGGACTTCTAATGTTTGTTTTACTCGCAAGTTACGGCTATTTTGGTTATTTGCACGATATAGTAATCTCGCAAAAGAAATATGATTCGGTCGTGAAGGTAGAGAAAGATATTTCGGAGCCATTTACTGAAAATGACCAACCGTTTACAGTTCCGCCTAAAACAGCGGAAAATAAAATGAAAAAGGTATTTGGTGATATTCCGAAAGTAGCTTATTTTGAGCTAGGGGAATTAACGCCACAAATGGTAAATGGTGAAGCCTTGTATGTAGCACCGATAGAAGTTTCGGGATTTTTTAAAGCACGTAAAGCGGAAACAATTCCAGGTTACGTAACAATGTCAGGTACAAATCCTGATGCGGAAGCGAAATTACATCTTGGATATAAAATGAAGTATGTACCAAGCATGTTTTTCAGTAATAAATTAGAACGTGTCGTTCGAAAAGCAGAGCCAGATTTAGTTTTTAAAGGGAAACCAAAATTTGAAGTTGATGATAAAGGAAAACCGTATTATACAATGACATACGGTGAGTTTATTTCAGGAAGATCAGGGTTTGAAGTAGAAGGCGTTGTCGTTGTTGATGCACAAACAGGTGATGTGAAACGATATGATAAAGGGAATGCACCTAAATTCGTTGATGGTGTATTAAATCATGAAACAGCATCTACGTTAAATACGTACTTCGGAAAATATATTCACGGATTTTGGAATACGAAATTCTCACAAACTGACATGAAGATTCCGACTGAGTGGGGGACGAAGGAAGGCGTTACGCCAATCTTCGGAAAGGATGGTAAACTGTATTACTTTACAGACTTTACCTCTCCGAAAGAAGGAGTAGATTCTGCCCTCGGTTACTCATTAGTTGATGCACGTACAGGAAAGTTGTATTACTATAATGGAAAAGAAGTGAAGGGAATTATGGACGGTTCGGCTGCTACAGAAGTAGTGGATAATTCCTTTAAGAGAGAGAAATGGCATGGAACAATGCCGGTTATTTATAACGTATATGGTAAACCTTCTTGGATTGTACCGGTTATTGATGACGGGGGATTAGTACGTGCTCATACTGTTATATATGCTTCTAATGCAAAAGTGTTTGCAACAGGTTCAACGCAAAAAGAAGCACTTGAGAATTATAAAAATGCGCTGAGTGGAAGTGGTGATTCATTTAGACCGACTTCAAATGGGAAAGAAGCGCAAAAAGAAGGTACTGTACAACGTGTGTATAAAGAAAAATCAGGTGAAAATACGATTGTGTACGTACTATTAGAAAACGAGCAAAAAGTATTCATGGTACCGGCGAAGAAATTCCCATATGCAATGTTTACAGAAGTAGGAGATCCAATTCAAATCACATATTTAGACACAGGAGAAATGATGGCATCTGTATCTAAATTTACAAATAGTAATTTGAAAAAGTAAAGCGATAGAGATTCTATCGCTTTTTTTACATTATTAAACAGGAAAATACGGTATACTTGACGTATATTTATGTTGTAACTATAATTGTTACGGTTAAGTAGTTATATGAAAGGGTGAATGGAAAAAGTGAATGAAGTTAATCACGAAGTATATAAACCTGTAAAGACAAACAGGTTATGGATGATTCTTGTATTAGGGACACTTACGGCAATTGGGCCATTATCTATTGATATGTATTTGCCTTCTTTACCAAAGTTAACGGATGATTTACAAACGGGTGCATCCCTTGCGCAGCTTACATTAACTGCTTGTCTGCTTGGGCTTTCAGTGGGACAGTTATTTGTTGGTTCAATTAGTGACATTTACGGAAGACGCAAACCTCTTATTATCGCTCTTATTATTTATGTTGCTTCTTCTTTACTTTGTGCTGTTGCACCATCTATTTGGAGTTTAGTACTTTTACGTTTCTTACAAGGTGCTTCAGGATCTGCTGGTATCGTTATATCACGTGCAATGGTACGTGATATGTATTCGGGTTCTGAAATGACGAAGTTTTTCTCACTGCTTATGCTAGTAAACGGAGCAGCACCTATTTTGGCACCGATTATTGGAGGGCAATTATTACAGTTCACATCATGGCGCGGCGTTTTTATCGTTCTTGGAGCAATTAGTGTATTCATGCTAATATCATCTACTTTCGTATTACGTGAAACATTACCTCCTGAAGAAAGAGAGACAGGTGGTTTGTCGGGAACGCTGGCGACATATGGAAAGCTTCTGAAAGATCGTTTATTTATGGGTTATGCATTGTCGCAAGGATTAGTAACAGCTGCAATGTTTGCTTATATTTCTGGTTCACCGTTCGTGTTGCAAAATATATACGGGGCATCACCACAACAGTTTAGTTTGTTCTTTGCAATTAACGGTATCGGTATTATTATTGCTAGCCAAGTTACTGGCCGCTTAGCAGGGAAAGTGAATGAGAAGACATTATTTGTTTCCGGTATTGTTATTGCGGCTGTTGGCGGTCTATCGTTACTACTTACAATCGTATTAGGAATAGGTCTAATCGGTGTTTTATGCTCGCTATTTCTCGTTGTATCAAGTGTTGGGGTTGTATCAACAACTGGCTTCTCGTTAGCGATGAGAAATCAAAAACAAGCAGCAGGAACAGCATCAGCTTTACTAGGTTTATTACAGTTCATTTCAGGAGCGCTTGTTGCACCGCTAGTAGGTATTGGCGGAAGTAATACAGCACTTCCTATGGGTGTTGTTATAGCTCTTTGTGAAATTGGTGCTGTGTTATGCTATTTATTCATGGCAAAAAGAAGTGAACAGCAGTTTGAACTGCAACAAAAACAAAATTTAGAGGCTTAACAAAAAAGAGCTGATTCAAACATTTCTCTGAATCAGCTCTTTTTTTCATTTCTTTGAAATAACTCATACATATTATTCATGATCGAATCATATAAGAAAGCAAGTTTATCCCATACCCAGCGGTTACTGTCGACCTCTTTCTCCCCGCAGTCAATAATATCAGTATGATCTGTAATTCTATATGCCCTCTCAACGATAATAGGAGCAATCTTCGGTATGCGTGGAATTTCTTTTAAGACATCTGCAAAATTTCCAATGTAGACATGACCGATAATCTCGATTGTTAATGATTTATCCGATATATTTAGCACAGTATGAAATTGATTTGTATGTTGTTGTTTTAAATATTGGGCTAACTTAAATGGAGCATGTTGCTTTTTTAATACGCGGCGAAGGTTTTCTGTGTTTTCAATATGAAGTGATCTTTCACGAATAAGGACACGAATATCTTCTCCCATAAAAGGTATTGTATTGTACATAGGTGATTCTCCTTAAAAACTTAACTACGCTTGCGTTATGCATATGTAAGTCTAGCATGGTTTGTTCTCTATGTGTGCTTACAGTTTTGTAAGGTAGAGTGGTGAAGTTACTTGCATAAAGTGACGATAATGTGACAAAAATGTGTGTATATTTATTAAGAGATCATCTTAAGTGCAAAATTTAGGACGTTCTCGGTATAATAAAACAAGTGGAGATAAGAGAAACTGTAATTCGTAGTAGATGTAGATAAAAGGAGAATAAGAGATGAAGAAGGTTTTCGGTATTGCAATGCTTGGGGGTATGCTCCTTCTAGCGGGATGTAATGGAAATAAAGACACGAAAGATACGAAGGAACCGAAAGAAAAGGTAGAGCAATCTACTGAACAGACAGAAGATACGAAAGTGTATCGTGAGGTACATGAAAAGTATGATGCGAAGATGAACAAGGAAATTAATAAAGCGTTACAGTTATTTGAAGTGGCAAAAGAAAAGGGCGGTAAGGAAATAACTAATGCTAAATTTAAGGAAGACGTGCAAAATGTAACAACGGGCATGTTAGAAGATATAGATCATATGCGTAAAGAAATTCATGTACCGAAGTCGAAAGAACAAGAACATGAAATGTATGTTGGTTTCTTAAATGAATCAGAACAAGCGATGAAAAAATTACAGAAGTTAGCTAAAGAAGAAGATTCATCGTTGATTCGTGATATAGAAATTAATTTTTCAACAGCATCGACATACTATAAACGTTTTCAAACAGAAACGAAAAAATAACCTTGCGCATGCGCAAGGTTATTTTTTCTTCTTACCATCTCCGTCTTCATCCTCGCATACTAATACCTTCTGCTCTTCGTGAAATTCTGAAATTGTTTGTCCAGTAATATTATCGAAGGGTGTATAAAAAGAAGTGATACGTTTCTTTTTAATGAAGAGTTTATAGAAACCAATGATAACGAGTATGACAATTGTTAATGGCAATCCTATAGTAGCCAGAAGTAAGGGATCCATCTTATAACTCCTTTAAAGTAATTACCTTTATTATAAGTTAAAGTAGTGATTTTAAGAAATAACGCCATCAAAAACTGATTTTTCTAAATATATCCAATTAGATTGACTTTTCATTTTTTCAGAATTATAATTCAAAATATACAATTTGAACCAAATAATAATATAGCAATTTACTTATCCAGAGAGGTAGAGGGACTGGCCCTATGACACCTCAGCAGCGGGTTCTGTAATAGAACACCGTGCTAATTCCAGCAAGCAAGGCTTGAAAGATAAGTGATGGGCATAGTTTTATTAAGCCTTGATCTTATTTTTTAAGATCAAGGCTTTTTGTGTTTTAAGAAGTGGAAAAGGAGTAATAGGAACAAATATGTCAATAAAACAAAGTAAATTCATTTGTTTAGGGGGTTATTGAAGTGTATGTTATTAAAAAACTATCGGTTATGGTGTTTACGCTATGGGTCATTACGACAGTAACATTTTTAATTATGCATATTATTCCAGGGGATCCATTTTCGTCAGATGCGAAAATCTTTCCTGAAGAAGTGATACAAAACATGAGAGCTAAGTATCACCTTGATGAACTGTTATGGAATCAGTATGTTGCTTATTTGGATGGGGTAGTTCATTTTGATTTTGGTGAATCTGTTCAATCAACAGGTCAAGATGTATCGGAAATTATAACAACTGGTTTTGGACCGTCGGCAATTATTGGTTTACAAGCACTTGTTATTTCATTGTTAGTCGGAATTGCCGCAGGTACATTTGCCGCGCTATATCATGGGAAAGTGATTGATTATAGTGTGAGCTTGCTTGCGATTCTCGGTATTTCTATTCCTAGTTTTATTTTAGCGCCACTATTTATACAAGTATTCGCCATCCAATTTGAATTACTACCAGTGGCGTCGTGGGGAACGTTTGAGCATACTGTATTACCTTCTTTCGCATTAGCGCTCGGGCCAATCGCAGTTATTACAAGATTTGTTCGCTCTAATATGATTGAAGTGTTGCAGAGTGATTATATTAAGCTAGCGAGAGCGAAAGGTATACCAATTAAGAAAATCATTATAAGACATGCTCTTCGAAATGCAATTGTTCCGGTACTTACATTTGTTGGCCCATTAATGGCTGGACTTTTAACAGGAACTTTCGTTATTGAAAAAATCTTTTCAATTCCTGGTTTAGGAAAATATTTTGTAGATAGTATTTTTAACCGAGATTATCCGGTAATTATGGGAACAACCATTTTCTATAGTTCGCTATTAATTGTATGTATTTTTATTACAGATATCATTCATCGTATTGTTGATCCGCGTATTCGTTCTATTACGTAAGGAGGGGAATGTTTAAATGGGGGCTTATGAAATTAATGACCAGTTATTAACGAATGAAGAGAAAAAAGAATTAACGATAAATAAAGATCAGCAAACGATTAGCCGAAAAAAGGAAGTGTTTCGCAAGTTTATATCAAACCCTATAGCAGTTTTAGGGGCAGTGACGTTATTACTAATTATTGTTTTCTCGCTTATTGGCGAAAGTTTAACGTCATTTACTGCGAGTGAACAAGTAAAAGAAGCAACTAATTTACCGCCTAGTAGTGAGCATTGGTTCGGAACAGACGATTTAGGGAGAGATATTTGGGCGCGTACTTGGGCTGGTGGGAAAATTTCATTAACAGTTGGATTGGTAGCGGCAGCTCTTGATATAGGGCTTGGTGTACTTATCGGAGGTTTTAGTGGATATGTGAGAGGGCGTAATCGTCTTGGAACGTTAATTGATGAGTGGATTATAAGAGGGATTGAAGTGTTATACGGTATCCCATATTTATTAATTGTTATTTTACTATTAATCGTTATGAAACCAGGACTTTTTACAATTATAATCGCCCTTGCGTTAACGGGATGGATTGGCATGGCACGTCTCATTAGAGCACAAGTCTTGTCTTTAAAGCAAAGAGAATTTGTTATCGCAGCAGAGCGATTAGGTACACCTCATATGAAAATTATATATGGGCATTTAATTCCAAACTTAACAGGGATTATTATCGTAAATTTATCATTTACAATTCCAGCAGCTATTTTCTCAGAATCATTTTTAAGTTTTATCGGACTTGGAGTACAATCACCAGCAGCGAGCTGGGGCACGATGACGAACGATGCACTCGGGACATTACTAAGCGGAGAATGGTGGCAACTTTTCTTCCCGGCAATCATGATTGCACTAATCATGTTCGCATTTAATGCGATTGGTGATGGTTTGCAAGATGCGATTGATCCGAAAATCGTAAAACGTAATCGAAAGGAGAAAAAACATGGCACAAATCTTATCTTTAGAAAACGTAACGTTGGCCGTTGAAAAAGAGAATAGTAAGCAAGCAATTGTGAAGCATGTTTCCTTTTCTATTAACGAAGGTGAAATAGTTGCACTTGTTGGAGAAAGTGGTTCAGGAAAAAGTGTTACAGCACAATCAATTATCGGCTTAAATCAAGAATCGATTCATATTGATGATGGAAATATATCTTTCCAATCAAAGGAATTAACGGATTTACAAGAATCAGAATGGAATCAAATTCGCGGGAAAGATATTTCCTTTATCTTTCAAGACCCGCTTTCATCTTTAAATCCGACGATGAAGGTGGGAAGACAAATTACAGAAGTAATTGTGCAGCATGAAAAGAAATCGAAAAAAGAGGCAAAAGAAATTGCAATTAACTTACTAAATGATTTAGGGATACATGAAGCAGAGAAACGCTTTGAACAATATCCGTATCAGTTGAGCGGAGGTATGAGGCAGCGTATTTGTTTAGCAATTGCGTTTGCATGTCATCCGAAGCTCGTTATTGCAGATGAACCTACAACGGCGTTAGATGTAACAATTCAAAAACAAATTATGGGGTTATTAAAAGAGCGAAAAGAAAAACAAAATACTAGTATTTTATTAATTACTCACGATTTGGCACTTGTGCGTGAAATAGCTGACCGAGTAGTTGTTATGTACGGGGGGCGCATTGTTGAAAAAGGAACGATTCAAGAAGTAATTGGCTCTCCTAAGCATCCTTACACGAAAAGCTTATTGCAAGCAATTCCAAATATGGATGATTCAGAAAAGGTACTTAGAGCAATTGAGGGAACAACACCTTCAATTGAAACGTTAAATAGTTTTGGATGCCCGTTTGTGAATCGTTGTCCAGTAGCGATAAAAGAATGTATTCATCGTTTCCCAGAGAGAACAACATATTCTGAGGAGCATAGTTCACATTGCTGGCAGCATATTCTGGAGCATAATAAAGCGAAATCAAAAGAGAAGGTGAATGCTTCATGACGACAGATTTAATAGCTGTAAAACAAGTCACAAAAACATATGGAAGTAAAAATAAAGAAATTGCGGCGCTAAAAGGTATATCACTTTCTATTCCGAAAGGAACAACTCTTGGCATTATCGGAGAAAGTGGTTCAGGAAAAACAACACTTGGTAAGCTCATAGCTGGGATTGAAAAACCAACGTCTGGTGAAATTGATTATAACGGTCAAGTTGTTCACACGCTGAAGTCAGCTAATAAGCGGAATTTCTTACAGAAAGTACAGTTTATTTTTCAAGATTCCACAGCTGCATTAAATCCGCGCTGGAAAGTACGCGATAGCGTAACGGAAGGATATATTTCATTCGGTTTAGGCGATAAAGGATTGAAAGATAAAGTCGCAGGTGATGCACTAGAGCGTGTTGGATTAGATAGACGATATATTGATCGTTATCCCCACGAATTTAGCGGTGGACAACGTCAACGTATTGCCATTGCAAGAGCGCTATTATGTGAGCCAGAAGTATTAATCCTTGATGAACCAATTTCAGCATTAGATGTTTCACTGCAAATCCAAATTGTACATTTGCTGCAAAAGATTCAAAAGGAACAAGGCTATACATATTTATTTATCGCACATGATTTACCGATGGTTCACTATTTATGTGAAAAAGTGGCTGTCTTATACAAAGGAGAACTTGTTGAATTTGGAAATACTGAAGAAGTATTCCGTAATCCACAACATTCTTATACAAAAACATTATTAGCATCAACACCAAAAATTTCAGGTTAAAGGAGAATGTAGGATGAAGAAGTTTTTACTGTTTGTCATTATGACTGTTTTAGCAATTACTTCCGTTGCTTGCGGTAAGAAAGAGACGCAAAAAGCGAGTGCTGGTAAGGGTGAAGGAGATCGATTAGTAACGAATATTAGTAGTGATCCGTATACACTTGATTCTGCCATTGCGACAGATAGCACGTCAGGTTATATAATTGGGCAGTTGTTTTCAAGTTTATATACGCAAGATAGTGACGGGAAATATCAAAATGAATTAGCAGAGAAAGAAGAAGTAAATGCTGATGGAACTGAATATACAATTCATTTAAAGAAAGATATTAAATGGTCAGATGGTTCTCCTATTACAGCAAATGATTTTGAGTTTGCATGGAAGCGATTATTAAATCCGAAAACGGGTTCTATGAATGCGACAGAAATGTATTTTATTAAAGGTGCAGAGGCATATAATACTGGAAAAGGTGAAGAAGGACAAGTTGGTATTCAAGTGGTTGATCCTCAAACATTAAAGGTAACACTTGAGCACCCAGTTGCTTCTATTAAACAAAAATTAGCAAGTTCATTATTTATTCCATTATCTAAAAAATCAATTGATGATAACAATAAATTAAAAACAGATCCAAAAGAGTTAATTACGAACGGACCATTCACGTTAAAAGAATGGAAGCATAACCAAGCAATTACAGTACAAAAAAATAAAGAATACTATGATAAAAAGGTAACATTAAAAGAAATTGAGTTTCGTATTATTCCAGATTCTAAAACAGCGTATCAATTGTACAAATCAAAAGAATTAGATTTATTAAGTGGCTTACCACAAGAGATGATTGAGAAAGAAAAAGGGAATAAAGAATATAAACGTGTTGCGGGATTCTCATCTTATATTTACTCGTTTAACGTAGAAAAAGAGCCGTTTACAAATGCGAAAGTACGTAAAGCATTTTCATTAGCGGTTGATCGTAAGTTTATCGTTGAAAAATTGTATAAAAATAATGCACAAGAAGCATATGCATTCGTTCCAGAAGGGGCAAAAACACAAGGTGGTCGTGATTTCCGTAAAGAAAAAGGTGATTACATAAAATTTGATTCAGCGGAAGCGAAAAAATTATTAGAAGAAGGTATGAAAGAACAAGGATGGTCTACATTACCTGAAGTAACATTAAAATTCACTACAGATACACAACATAAAAAAGTAGCAGAAGCAATGCAAGAAATGTTTAAGAAAAATCTTGGAGTAGATATTAAATTAGAAAATAAAGAATGGAAGAGTTACATCGACACATATAAGCAAAGTGATTTCCAATTAGCTTATATGGGATGGGGCGGCTCTCTATTAGATCCAATTACTAAACTAGATTTATATGCAGGTGATGGTCCGAATAACTATGCAAAATGGCATAATAAAGAATTCGACGCTTTAGTAAAAGAAGCAGAAGTTGAACAAAACGAGGATAAGCGTTTTGACTTATTGCATAAAGCGGAAGATATTATGTTTGATGATACACCGTTAATCCCAGTTATTTTCCCAAGTGCTTCATATTTACAAAAATCATCAGTATCTGGCGTCCAATTCATTATCGGTTCTAGTCCAGAACTAAGATACGTAAAAATTAAAAAATAAAGAAGTAGGCAACCGCCTACTTCTTTATTTTATTTCGCGTTTATATTCTTTTTTCGTTCCATCAGAAAAGACAACTTCTAAATCGAATTTTTGGTAGTCTTTATCAAGTTTGAACACATTTACTACTTGATCGATTACTTCTTGGTCAGGAGTATCTTTATTAAATTTCAGCTCTTGTAGAAGAGGGCTTAATTTCGTAATAGCCTCGTCACCTGTGAACTTTACATCTGTTTTATGGTCTTCAATTTTTGCTTCCATTTTCTTATCCGCGGCTACATTTTTATAATCAGCTTCGTAGTCTTTCTTCGTATCTTGATAGTCTGTTTTTAAATCAAATTCATTAAAGTTTAGTTTTAAATCTGCAGGAGCCTCATTTTTTGCTTCTTCAGTTGTCTTTTTATTAGAAGTTGTATCTTCTTTTGCAGGAGCTTTACATCCTGTTAATGCAGGTACTAGCATAAGAGCTAATAAAGCTGATAGTAAAATTCTCATTATAAATTCCTCCTTATGTAACTTCTTTCTATACAAGTTTTTCCCAATTTCATGTAATTATGTATGTGTTGAAAATAAATTATTTTCTCATAGCTTTAAGGGTTAATCCGCAATTTAAATCAAAAATGATTTGTATGTATATGGTAAATTGAAGTTGTAAGGAGGTACTGAAATGCATGAAGAATATAAAGAGATGATAAAAAAAGCGATTGAATATATAGAGAATCATTTACATGAAGAGCTTACAACAGAAAGAGTGGCATTTCACGGTGCAGTATCGATGTACCATTTTCATCGTATTTTTCAAAGTTATATCGGGATGAGTGTAACGGATTATGTTCGTAAGAGAAGATTAACTCATGCTGCACAGGCTTTAGTATCGACTGAAAGAGCAGTCATTGATATTGCAGTGCAATATGGCTTTTCCTCACAAGAGGCATTTACTAGAGCTTTTAAAAGAATGTTTCAATTACCACCAAAAAAATATCGAAAGTATTTCCAGTCATTTTATATAGAAAGAGAGGGCGTTTCAATGGAAAAAGGTATACCGAAAGGATGGGTATTAAGTGGAAGTCATCCTGCTGAATATGAGATGGGTTTAGATTACGAAGTTGTTCATCAAGGAAAAGTATCTGCATATATAAAAGGAAAAGAGAACGTTACACACGGAGGGTTTTCAACATTAATGCAAATGTTCCGAGCGGATAAATATGTAGGTAAGAGATTACGTTTAACAGCATTTATTAAGAGTGAGAGTGTAAGAGACTGGGCGGGATTATGGATGCGAGTAGATGGAAAAGATACAGAGCCACTTGCTATGGATAACATGCAAAATCGCCCAATCAAAAATACGAATAACTGGCAATCGTACTCGGTTGTATTAGATATAAAAGAAGAAGCACTTGGTATTGCATTTGGTGTTTTATTATCAGGAGAAGGTTGTGTGTGGCTAGATAGTATTCGATTTGATGAAGTGGATGAAAAAATTCCTTCAACAGATTTGGCAGAAAACTTTTATGAAACACTCCTAGAAGAGCCGGTGAATCTGCAATTTGAAGAAATAGAAAATTAAAAAGTAAGGAGAAAAGATATGCTCGAATATGTAAAACTAATAAGTATTAGTTTAGTAGTATCGTCTTGTATTATGGCAATTAACTATTTAATTAGCTATCTTTGGTCAGGGCATATACCTTCTTTGACGTGGAGAACATATTTGATGTTTATGGTTATATTTATGATGAGTTTTGGTTCAATACAAAAAGAGAGCTATGAAGAGAGTTGATAATCGTCCTTTTAGTCTTCTTAGTATTAATACATATGTATTTATCACTGCATTGGAAAAACAGGTTTGCCGTTCGGGATTATTTCCCGCAACATACGCAGCAAATGGTTATTACACAATAATATTTGGTGGAGTTAATTTAGAGAAAAATATTATTTCGTTATTATTTATTATACTAGTTACATAATTGGTAGCGGGAATCGCTATAGGTATAAAAGGAATAGTAAAGGGAAGAGGTTTTGTAGCTAAAGACGTATAAAGTAAAAAAGGTATCCTTCATGTGGATACCTTTTTTACTAGCGTTTGTTATTTTGCAACTTCTGTCCACTTGTAGTTAAATTCACCGCCGAAGTCAGTTGTTACAAGTCCTTTAATAAATCCGCGTTGTAAGTAAGAACGACCTTGTTGGTATAAAGGAGCGACAGCACCATCTTGTAATAAGATTTTTTCAGCTTGCTTCATTGCTTCAAAGCGTGCTTTTTCATCACCAGCTAAATCAGTTTTTACTTTACGAATAAGCTCGTCGTACTCTTTGTTAGAGTATTTATCGAAGTTATAAGCGCTATCTGTTGTGAATAGATCTAAGAATGTAATAGGATCCGCGAAGTCAGGGCCCCAGCCATCGATTCCGATTTCGTAATCACCACTTAATAGTAGTTTTAACTGTTGTTTACGTGGTTGAGGCTTTAAGTTCACTGTTAATCCATCTAGATTCTTTTCTAGTTCACCTTTTAAATATTCGCCAGTCTTTTTAGCTAAAGCATTATCACTTGTTAATAGTTCAATTGTTACTTTGTCAGTACCAAGTTCTTGTTTCGCTTTTTTCCAGTTTTCTTTTGCTGTTTTCACATCATCTTTAACTAGGTTTCCGTTTTCTTTACGGAAGTCGTTGCCATCTGGACTCTTTGCGAACTTCGCAGGAACCATTCCTTCGGCTGGAATTGCACCGTTATTTAAAATTGTTTCTACGTAAGCCTTTTTATTCATTGCTCCGTTAATAGCAAGACGTGCATGTTGATTCTTTAATACTGCATTTTTTTGATTCAGTCGTAAGAATTGAATACCTACTTCAGCGCGTTCTTTGAAGTTTGCATCGTTTTTATATTTATCAACAAACTCCGCAGTTAAAGCAACACGATCAATTTGTCCTGAATCATATAAGTTAACTTCTGTAGACTTATCTTTAACGACATTGAAGTTGATTTCTTCTAGTTTTACAGTTTTAGCATCCCAATAGTTAGGATTCTTTTTCAATTGGAAGCTTTGTTCGTGTTTCCAGTTATCTAATGTGAAAGCACCGTTGTAAATTAAATGATTCGTTTCTAAACCGTATTTATCACCTTGAGATTTTAAATATTCTTCATTAATTGGTAAGAATGTTGAAAATGTTGTTAAGCTTAAGAAGTAGGGAACAGGGCGCTCCAGTTGTACTTCTACAGTTTTATCATCAAGAGCTTTAACACCTAATTGGTCGATCGCTGCTTCTTTTTGGTTTATTTGTTTCGCATTTTTTATATCAAAGAATAAGAATGCATATTCAGCAGCTGTTTCAGGATTTACGGCACGTTGCCAAGCGAAGACAAAGTCTTTTGCTGTAACAGGAGTACCGTTTGACCATTTTGAATCACGAAGATGGAAAGTATACTTTGTTTTATCTGGACTAATGTCAACCGACTCAGCAACACCAGGAATCGGTGTATTATCTTCTCCCATTGCATATAAACCTTCAAAAACATTTCTCATTACGTTCATGGATTCCCCGTCCGTTGCTTTTGCAACATCCATTGTTGGGATTTCTGAAGCGAATGATAAGTTAATCGCTTGTTTATTAGGTGCTTTATCGTTTGCTTTCGCTCCGCTTGCATTATCTTTATTTCCTCCGCAAGCTGTTAGTAGTAGACTTACCCCTAAAACAGATGCAACAACAGGTACAACTTTTTTCTTCTTCATTGTTCTTTCCTCCCTAAATGTGTTGTTCGTAACGTCATAATGTCCATGTCTTGAAGTGTAGCTATAGAAGAAGAGAAAACCTATTATAAATATGTGTATATAGGTAATCGGGTGTTCTATATGTATATACAAGTTGAACTATAATCTATCGTTATATGTTTCAACTTAGTAGACATTACATTTTGATGGTAAAATATTTCGTTTCTTTGATTATTTAGAATATTAACACTAGAGAGAACTATATGTCAATAATAAAAAGTGGAGTGTTAATTTCTTGGAATAATATATTAAAAAAGCAGATTTCCTCGTATTAGGGAATCTGCTTTTAATATATTTTGCTAAAAAAACAATGGGTGTGGGTGGGAACACGATGATCCAAGTTGCATTTTATCCCGCATTAACGGGCAGTAAGATCCCCACCTCAAAATTCAGTGAAAGCAAAGAAGTTAGGTGGGGGATCAACTGCCCGTAAAAGCCCGATTGGTTCAACTAATAATCAGTGGGGGATGAAGAACCCCCACTGATTAAAGTTTCACTTTATTTTTCAATTTTTGCCCATTTGAAGTTTAATTGACCAGCAAAGTCTACTTGCACAATGCCTTTTACAAAGGATCGCTCTAAATAAGATTCTCCCTTTTGGTAAAGAGGAGCGATAACAGAGTCTTTAAATAATATTTTTTCTGATGCTAGTAACGCTTCCCAGCGAGCTTTTTCATCACCAGCCAAGGTAGTTTTAACTTTTTCAATTGTGTCATCAAACTCTTTATTAGAGTAATGATCTAAGTTGTAAGGGTTATTCGTTGTAAACAATTCAAGGAATGTAATTGGATCAGCAAAGTCAGGACTCCAACCGTCAATTCCAATTTCGTAATCACCTTTTAATAAGAGTGAAACTTGTTGTTTACGTGGTTGCGGTTTTATATTTACTGTTAAGCCATCTAAATTCTTTTCTAGTTGTCCTTTTAGGAACTCACCAGTTTTCTTCTCAAGGTCACCATCACTTGTTAATAATTCTAATGTTATCTTTTCAGAACCAAGTTCTTTTTTTGCTTTCTTCCATAATTCTTGTGCAGATGTTGTATCAACTTTTGTTAAATCGCCGTTTGCAGTACGGAAGTCTTTTCCATCAGGCCCTTTTGCAAAGTTTTTTGGAACGAGACTAAAGGTTGGTGTAGAGCCATCATTTAATAACGTATTTACAAAGGATTTTCGATCAATAGTTTGATCAATCGCTTGGCGCGCAGAAACGTTTTGAAGTACTTTGTTTTGTTGATTCATACGTAAAAATTGTACGCCTACGTTCGGACGTTCTTTAAAGTTAGCATCCTTTTTATATTTATCAACGAAGTCAGATGTTAGTTTTATACGGTCTAATTGTTTGGATTCGAATAAATTTACTTCTGTCGATTTCTCTTTCACAACGTTGAAATTGATTTCTTCGAGTTTGACATTATCTTTATCCCAATAGGTAGAGTTTTTCTTAAATTTAAAGCTTTGTTCATGCTTCCAATCGTTTAGTGTAAAAGCTCCGTTGTATAAGATTTTATTATCTTCTAAAGCGTACTTATCACCTTGTGCTTTAAAGAATTCCTCGTTGATTGGTAGAAATGTTGGGAATGCCGTTAAGCTAATAAAATACGGAACAGGGCGCTCTAATTCTACTTCAAACGTATGGTCATCAACTGCTTTTACACCAAGTTGATCGGCTGGAAGCTCTTTACTATTAATTTTTTTAGCGTTTTTAATATCAAAGAATAAAAAAGCATATTCAGAGGTTGTTGCTGGATCAACAGCTCTTTGCCAAGCGAAGACAAAATCTTTCGCTGTAACAGGAGTACCGTTTGACCATTTTGAATCTCGTAAATGGAATGTGTATTTCGTTTTATCGCCACTTACTTCATGAGATTTTGCAACACCTGGGACAGGTTTGTTACCTTCACCAAGATTATACAAACCTTCAAATACGTTTCTCATTACTTGACCAGAATCAGTATCTGTAGCACGAGCCGTATCCATTGTTCGAATCTCAGTAGGTGAAGATAAGTTTAAAACTTGTTTACTAGGTGCCTCATCTTTTGCATTTGCTCCGCTCGCTTCGTTTTTATAACTACCGCAACCAGATAATAAAATACTTACTCCTACAACTGATGCAATACCGGGTACAAACTTCTTTTTCATTTGATTTTCCTCCTAAATAGTTAATAAGATTGGATGATGATGAGGGAAATGAAAAACAAAAAATCCCTCTTTTCGTATTGAGAAAGAGGGATTTCTACGTACAAGTTATGCACCCGTATATAAACGAAGTCCCTCATTCTATCTTTCAAGCACAAAGCTTGCAGGAAGTGGCACAGTATTCAAAATGAACCTGCTGCCGAGGTTTCAAAGGGCCAGTCCCTCCACCTCTCTTGATACAATGAGTAAACAAATAAATTTTATTAATTTTTGTGTTTCTTTGATAATTCAAAATATTACACCTTAGATAATGAAGTGTCAATCGAATGAAATATAGTTTAAATTTTCAGTTTTATTAAAAGTAAAAAAACCACTGCATATGGCAGTGGTTTCCTTACTAGAAGTTAAAGTTATCTGGATCTGGACCAACGCGATGATTTTCATTTAAAGCTTGAATTGCTTTCATATCATCCGAGCTTAATTCAAAATCGAAGATGTTTGCATTTTCAATAATGCGGTGTTCTTTAATAGACTTAGGGATTGTTACAACTTCATTTTGTAGATCCCAACGTAAAATAACTTGTGCAGTCGATTTATTATATTTTGTAGCGATTTCTTGTAATGTTGGGTGATTAAGTAGCTGCCCCTGCATTAATGGTGACCAAGCTTCAAGTTGAATGCTATGTTCTTTACAGAAAGCATGTAGTTCTTCTTGTGCCAAACGTGGGTGGTATTCCACTTGGTTAACCATTGGTTTAATTTCTGCAATTTCAAATACGTCTTGCAGATGATGAATATGGAAATTACTCACACCGATAGCACGAACACGACCATCTTTATAAAGCTGCTCTAAAGCTTTCCATGATTCAGTGTATTTTCCTTTTACAGGCCAATGTACTAAATATAGATCTAAATATTCTAGACCTAATTTTTCTAATGTAGTTTCAAATGCTTGTAATGTTGACTCGTAACCTTGATCACTATTCCACACTTTTGAAGTGATGAATAAATTTTCACGAGGAATACCAGATTCTTGAATTGCCTGTCCAACGCCTTCTTCGTTTTTATATATGGCAGCAGTATCGATACTACGGTATCCATTTTTAATAGCTGCTTTTACAGAATCGATTACTTCTGATCCGTCTTCTACTTTAAAAACACCTAAGCCGAACCAAGGCATTTTCACGCCGTTATGTAATGTTGTGTAGTCGTTTAAACTTGTTAAAGTCATATTAATTCCCCCTAGCTTTTTTATTGGTCGCTTCAACTGCTTGTTGAATGACTTCTGAAAAATTATTTTCATATAGAACTTTTAAGCCTTCAGCCGTTGAACCTCCTGGTGTTGTTACTTGTTCGCGGAGCATAGCTGGATCCTGATTTTGCTGGAGCATAGCGGCAGAGCCAGCAATCATTTGAATGACAAGGTGTTTTGCTGTTTCCTCATCAATACCATAGCTTTTCGTTGCTTCAATTAAACCTTCAGCAAAGTGATAGAGAAAAGCAGGTGCACTACCAGTAACTGCGGTAAGTTGGTGAACTTCCTCTTCGGTACAAAACTGTGAGGTACCAATACCTTTTAAAAGAAGTTGTAACGTTTCATGATGTCTTTCATCTACGGAATTTCCCGTCGTGTATAAGGAGATAGACTTTCCAATGCCAGCAGCTGTATTAGGCATAATCCAGGCAACAGGTGTGTTTTCTGGGAGTCTAGCTTCTAAATAAGATGGGCCAATGCCAGCAGCTACTGTTACAACAAGTTGATTTGATATTAACGGAGATAACTCTGCTAATAGCTCTTCATGTGCAGAAGGCGGCATTGCTAAAACAATCGTATCTACAGATTTAATATGCTGCTTCCAATCCGTTGTAATCGAGAGATCATATTGAGTTTGTAATTGTGTTAGTTTTTCTCTGTTACTTCGGTTGGAAACAATAATTTCTTCGATGTATTCTTTACTTGTTGTAAGTAGTCCAGCAAATATAGCTTCTGCCATACGACCGGCACCAATAAATAAAATTCGATGTTTATTAGGCATATCCTTTATTCCTTTCTGATGAGAATATGTTATAAAAAACGATACCATTTTTAAGAGAATTTTGTAAAAAGAAACGGCTTATAGTAGAGGGAATACAATTGGAGAGAGGGCAGGTTATATAAAAAGGGCTATGAAGATTATTATATTTGAAAAATAGTTATAATCAAAAATCCCTGAAGCATTTATGCTTCAGGGATTGATAAATTATAAGCTTATGCTTTCGTCATACCAAGCAATACAGCGCCGCCGATAATTAAAACACTACCTAGTGCAATAAAGATCAATTGACGTTTTGTTTTCTTTTCACCTAAGAAGACAATCGCACCGAATGTTGAGATAACGATTCCAGTTTGAGATAATGGGAAGCTTGTTGCTACTCCAACACGTGGTAATGAAAGAAGTAAGAATAAGTTTCCTGTTCCCCATAGTAAACCAGATAAAGCATTACGCATTGCATATTTGTTAAATGGTTTATGTTTAGATGTCAGTACAACCGCACCAACAAACATACCAACTGCCTGTGGTAAAATAGCAGACCAACCATCAATGTTATACCAACGAATAATAATTACATATACAAGATAACCGAAAGTAGAAACAATTAAAGTAAGAAGTCCCTTTTTCAGTTGTCCTGGTGGCTGTGCATTTTCTTTATCATCTAGTGATGTGAATACAACACCAACTACGATTAATAGGATTGCAATCGTTCCCAGAACAATCGTTGTAGTAGTAGTCCACTCACGAAAAGCGATAACGCCAAAGATAGAAGTTGCAACAAGTTGCATACCAGTAGAAATAGTTACAGTAGTTGAAACACCTAGTTTTTCAACTGTTTTTAATTGGTTTACTTGTCCTAAAGCCCAGAATAAACCTGAAATAAAGCCAACAATCAAGATTGTCATTGTTAAAGTTGGTTGAGTAAATACATACATAGTTGTTGCGAAGAATAGAGCACCGATTGTCATACCTACCGTTTGGCTATATGCACCACCGCCCATTTTTACGCTTACTAATAAGATGTTTCCCCATGCGATTGCAGGAAGAAGCGCTAATAAAATGTCCATTACAAGACTCCCTTCGGTTTTCTATACCAATATAATTACATATCGTTCTAACGATCGGTAATGCCCCACTAATAGAGTAGAAGATTACCGATCGCTAAAACAGGATGAAGAATTCACGATATAAATGCGTTTTCATTTCTTCATTTTTTGAAACACTTTCATATAATAACAGGAAATTACCTATTTTAGAAAGTGAATTCAAATAAAATGTATATTTAAATAAGAGGTAAAATTCAGTCATTAATCAAATCATTTTATTTTTCGGGAAATAAAAAGCAACTTTTGTCGAAAGTTGCTTTAAGAAGTAGTAATTCTGCTATTAATGAGTTGAATACATAGTAAGAATAGAAGGGACATACTAATCGTTATGATTACAAGTGTCCAAGCTAGTTGCATATTACTTGCATCAATAGCCATATAAATCGCCGTTGGAATCGTCTGAGTTTTGCCAGGTATATTTCCTGCAAACATTAAAGTTGCACCAAATTCACCAAGTGCGCGAACAAAGCTTAAAATCATACCACTTAGTAACGCAGGAAATGCAAGCGGGAGTGTGACATGTAGAAAAACTTGGTATTCACTTGCACCAAGATCGCGCGCGCCATCTTCAATTTGTACATTTGCGATAGAAAATCCTGTTTTTGCTGATTGGTACATGAGCGGAAATGCAACAACTGTAGAAGCAATGATAGCAGCAGTAGATGTAAACATAATGGACTGCTGAAATAATGATTCAATCCACTTTCCAATGGGACTGTTATTTCCGAAAATGATAATTAGAAAAAAGCCGATAACAGTTGGTGGAAGCACCATTGGTAATAAGAAAATAGTTTCTAGTAGTACTTTATATCGCCACGAGGAGCGCGCTAATGCTCGTCCAATAATCGTTCCCAAAATTGTAACGATAATGGTGGCGCACGCAGCTACTCGTAAAGATAGAAAGACAGGTGACAAAATTGTATCAAAGCTCATAGCAATTATGGCAGGAGTGTAAATCCATATTTCTTAAAGATAGATTGTGCATCTTTTGACTGTAAATATTCATAGAATGAAGTCGCCTCTTTCTTATGCTTAGATTCCTTTATAACACCTAAAGGATAGTGGATTGGCTCATGAGAATTAGCCGCTGCCGCCTCTACAATTTTCACCTTGTCTGAAACGAGAGCGTCTGTTTTATATACAATACCAGCATCAACATTACCTGTTTCTACATATGTTAACACTTGGCGAACATCTTTTGTAAATACGATTTTCTTTTGAACGTCATTCCAAAGATTTTCATGTGTGAGAGAAGCTTTTGCATATTTTCCTGCAGGTACGGATTCGGGTGTACCAAGTGCGATTTTCTTGATTTTCTCATCTTTTAAATCTTGAAATTTTGTAAGAGAACTATCTTTTGGAACGACTAGAACTAGTTCATTTCCAAGAAGGTTTTTCCCTTCTTTTTCATTAATGAATCCTTTTTTAACAAGGGTTTGGAATTTATCTTCTGCTGCAGAGAAGAATAAATCAGCAGGCGCACCTTGTTCAATTTGTTGTTGAAGTGCACCAGAAGCACCGAAGTTAAAAGAAAGCTTAATGTTTGGTTCTTTTTCTTTATATTGCTGTTCAATTTCTTTTAATGCATCTTGTAAACTTGCAGCCGCTGATATAGTCAGCTCCACTGATTCTCCCTCTTTAGCAGCTGACTTTTCTTCGCTTGAACAAGCTACACTGAATATAAGAAGAAAAGAAAGTATAAGTACCCCAATGGATCGTAATGTAAATTTGTTCATAAAAAATCCCCCTTCGTTTACTAAATTAATTATAACTAATTATAACTAAATATAACTAGTTATAATTGAATATAATTTGAACGATATAGTTGTTTTTAAAAACTAGGAGAAATATTCTTTTCTTTGTTACAATGAAGGGAGAAAGTGAGGAATCGTCTATGGATCATCATTCCTACACAACGGAAGAAGTAGCAAAGCGATTAAAAGTATCAAAATTAACTGTATACGACCTAATTAAAAAAGGAGAACTTCCTTCTTATAGGGTTGGTAGACAAATGCGTATTGATGCAGCGGATTTAGAACAATATATCAAGCAAATGAAAACAGGTAAGGTGCAATTTACTTCTGTAAAGAAGTACGAAATTAGTAGTTCGAATACACGCATCATTAGTGGTCAAGAACTAACGTTAGATATGTTGGCAAAACATATAGAAAATCGTCTGCCAAATTCTAATATATTAAGAGCATATCAAGGTAGTTTAACGAGTTTAGTGAAGATGTACCAAGGAGAAGGAAGCGTCGTTAGCTTGCATTTATTTGATGGCGAAACAGGTACATATAATGTTCCGTACGTAAAGCGTATTTTAGTTGGACAACCATATATTATGATTAATTTATTAGCAAGAAATGTTGGGTTTTATGTGCAAAAAGGGAATCCACAAAATATAAAAACATGGGCTGATTTAGCTCAGTCATCTATACGATTTGTAAATCGAGAAAAAGGTTCTGGTATTAGGGTGTTAGTGGATGAGCAATTGCGAATTCAAAAATTAAGTAAAGATATTAACGGGTATGAATGGGAAGAATCGAATCATCTTGGTGTTGCCTCGCAAGTCGCGAATGGAAAAGCTGATGTTGGGGTAGGTTCAGAAAAGTTTTCCCAAATTGTGAACGTAGACTTTATTCCGATAATGAAAGAGCAGTATGATTTAGTACTTCTGAAGAATAAAGAAAATGAGGAACTTATTGAGGTTATAAAAGGGATTTTGCAATCTGAAGAGTTTCACAATGAATTAAAAGCAATTGGTGGATATGATATAAGCAAAACAGGCCAAATTATATATGAAACAAACTAAAAGGCTGCTTGTCTATAAGACGAGCAGCCTTTTCTATATATAAAGGGGGTTGGGGAAACAAAGTGTTAAACAAGACTTTGAGCAAGTGCGTAAATGAAAGCCGTAAGAAGAGCTGCTCCACTTGCAAGTCCGATAAAGTCTGATTTGTTGAAAGTAATGTTGTTCATTATAATCTCTCCTTATTTGTTTAATGTAGTTGCAACTGCTTTTGCATCGATAAGTGCGGATAGCACCATGCCCATTGTATTGAAAAATTTGTTTGTTTTCATTTTGTTCATCATGCGTATCCGCTCCTTTTCGAATTTTTGTTGCCCTGCCTCATGTCTTAATTATAGGGGAGATGATGAATTACAACTATCGAATTAGCTTACGGAAGACTTACACTTTTGTAAGAAAAAAAGACATTCGTGTAAGAATGTCTTTTAAAGCATATTGATGTGATGATGCTCTTTAATTGTTTTTAAAAAGCTTCGCATCGAATTGGTCATGTAACTATCTTTACGGCGTATGAAAACAGTTGAAATACTACCGTATTTCTCGGGAATCGGATGACAGTGTACTTTACCTGCTGTAGAAAGATGCTGAACGGCAGACTGTGGTACGAGTGTAATTCCAAGACCGAGTGCAACACTGTTTAATATTGTTTCTAATATGTTAAATTCCATAATTCTTTTTGGTAGCAAACCTTCATCTTTAAGCCATCGTTCTAGCTTGGAACGGTACCCACATCCTTGATTAAAAACGAGTAGGGGCGTCGTAGTAAATTCTTCTATATGAAAAGCTTTATTTTGTGTAACAAGCATTAATTTCTCGGTACTAACATCGTATTGTTCAATTAGTGGGTGTTTTATTGGTCCTGATATAAAAGCACCATCTAATTGATGATCGAGTACTTCTCTAATAAGTTCTTCCGTTAGACCGGCTTGTAATGATAAATCGACATTTGGATAGCTTTTATAGTAAGAAGACAAAATGGTAGGTAATGTACTTACTGTTTCAACTGTACCGATTTTTAATATACCAGATGGTGTTTCACCATCTAAAAATACTTGTTTTAGCTCGTCAACATCTTGCAAAATTTTATTAACATAGACGAGCATTTTTCTACCTTCAGCTGTTAAAGTCATGCCTCGTTTATGACGGTAAAAGAGCGGTGTTTTTAATTCGTTTTCTAACTGTTTAATACGTGCTGTTACATTTGATTGTACGTAATTTAATTCTTTTGCTGCGCTACTTACACTACCTCGGTCAGCAACGCTCTGGAAGATTTGTAAGTCTCGTAATTCCATTGTATGCTCCCCCTTGATGTTAACTATCATTATAAATGATAGTTAACATCATTTTGAATCATTTTACGTGATATATTTTTTCTTTTACAATTCTCTTTGTGCAAATAGAAAGAAGTGAGGGATTGCGGTGAGAAGAAGTCAAATGATAATAGGTGCGTTGGCATGTTTAATTGCAAGTATGTCATGGGGAGCGATGTTTCCGGTTGCTGATCATGCGCTAGAATACATAGATCCGTTTTATTTTTCGTTTATTCGTTATGGGGCGGTAGCAATTGTACTGATTGTATTATTGCTAATGAAAGAAGGAAAGAAAGCATTTCGCTTAGAAGGAAGAGGAAAGTTACTCATCTTTTTTGGAACAATGGCGTTTACCGTATACAATGTATTAATTTTTCTAGGACAAATGTTAATGGGAAAATCAGGTGTAATGGTAGCTTCTATTATGGAGGCGCTTATGCCGATGATTTCAATTTGTATTTTATGGGGATATAAAAATATAAAGCCGAAGAAGTATATGATAACGAGCATGATTATCGCGTTTGTAGGGGCTGTATTTGTTATTACGAAAGGTGATATGAGTTTCTTTTTAACATTGAAAGATAATATGTTTTCACTAGCATTTATATTTGTTGGTGTTGTAGGCTGGGTTATTTATACGATGGGTGGTCAAACGTGTAGCGATTGGTCAACATTACGTTATTCAACATTAACTTGTGTATTTGGGACAGCAGTTACAGGAATTATAACTATGATCATTACCTCACTTGGATATGTATCAGTTCCAAGTATGGGAACGATTTCTGTTGTGAAGTATGATTTGTTATTTATGATGACATTACCAGGTATCGTAGCACTACTTGCTTGGAACTACGGTGTGAAAATCTTATCATCAATTAATGGTATTTTATTTATTAACTTTGTGCCAATTACTACTTTAGTTATTATGATGATGCAAGGATATAAAATAACGACATTTGATGTATTAGGAACATTATTTGTTATTGCAGCGCTTATTCGTAATAATGTTTGTCAGAGAAAAGAAGAAAATATAAATAAACAAGTTTTACAAGAAGAGCAATTGCGTCAAGCTGTTTAATAGGCAACTGGAGGATTTTTACATGTTAGAAAGTTTATTGTTTTTCTTTGCTGCTGGAGTTGCCTGCGAGCTTGCAGCAATTAATCGAAATGGTCGTAAGAATATAAAACAACAAGCTGAACTGATACAGCTTTTAAAAGAATTGAAGGAAAGAAAAAATTAAAAAGACGACCGGCATAGACGGTCGTCTTTTTCTATATAAAGTGAAACTTTAATCAGTGGGGATTTTGTTCATTCCCCACTGATTATTAGCCCTCACCAATCGGGCGTTTACGGGCAGTGGATCTCTCACCTAACTTCTTTGCTACAGCCGAATTTTGAGGTGGGAGTCTTACTGCCCGTTAATGCGGGATAAAGGGGAAAGGGGACACAAAGTTATATAAGCGTAGCGGCGTAAGTGAAAGCAGTAAGAAGAATCGAGCCGCTAGCTAGGCCTAAAAAATCTAATTTGTTAAAAGTTATGTTATTCATTATAAATTCTCCTTACTTGTTTAATGTAGAAGCAACAGCTTTTGCATCGATAAGAGCGGAAAATACCATGCCCATTGTATTTAAGAAATTGTTCGTTTTCATTTTGTTCATCATATAGATCCGCTCCTTTTCAAATGGTTGTTGTTACTTTCTGACTTAATTGTATAAGATAGTGGAGGGAGTCACTATCGAATTAGCTTACAAGAAAATTACACTTTTGTAAGAATTGAAATTTAACTATAAATACTTATTTTTATTACCAACTCCTAAAACTTAGTGTTATAATCGTTATAAGAAAATGATTATACTTCGGATATTCAGAAAGGAACGAAACAAATGTATAAACTAATTACATTTTCGTTGAAATATATATTTAAAACAGCTGGGAAAGTAGAAGTACAAGGGAGAGAGAAATTACCGGAAGGTGGCCCTTACGTTGTTGCATGCACACATACAAGTTTTATGGATGTTTTAATGTTAGCTGCAGGAATGTATCCAACTCAAATTCATTACATGGCAAAAAAAGAATTGTTTGAAGGTAAATTTAAAAATTGGTTTTTTAAAAATGTAAATGCGTTCCCTGTAGACCGTGCGAATCCAGGGCCAAGCACATTGAAAATTCCATCGCGTTTATTAAAAGAGGGAAAAGTAGTAGGGATTTTCCCAAGTGGGACGAGATCATCAGAAGACGTTTCATTAAAAGCTGGGGCTGTTACGATTGCAATGCGTTCTAACGTTCCGTTAGTACCGGCAGCTTATATTGGCCCATCAAGTATAAAAGAATTGATAAAAGGAAAAAAAGCGCAATTAGTTTTTGGAGATCCAATTCAAATTGATGCTGAAGAACAAATAAATCGAAAAACGGCTATGAAAATGATGACAGATGAATTAAATGCAAAGTTTGAAGAACTAAAGGAAGTTTTACAGCCAAATTAAAAGTAAGAAAAGACGACCGGGCATAGACGGTCGTCTTTTCTATTATTATTTATATAAAGGGGAAAGGGGACACAAAGTTATATAAGCGTAGCGGTGTAAATGAAAGCAGTAAGAAGAATCGAGCCGCTAGCTAGGCCTAAAAAATCTAATTTGTTAAAAGTCATGTTATTCATTATAAATTCTCCTTACTTGTTTAATGTAGAAGCAACAGCTTTTGCATCGATAAGAGCGGAAAATACCATGCCCATTGTATTTAAGAAATTGTTCGTTTTCATTTTGTTCATCATATAGATCCGCTCCTTTTCGAATAGTTGTTGCCTTGTTTCTGACTTAATTGTATGAAATATTACGGAGAGTCACTATCGAATTAGCTTACAGGAAAATTACACTTTTGTAAGAAAAACGAATGAAAGTGTAATGATGAGAAGATTTGACATATGTTCATGTGATTTATTAAATTAAAAGTAGAGGTGAGTGTATGGCTAATATTAAAGATATTGCAAAGATGGCTGGGGTTTCAGTTACGACTGTTTCGAGGGTATTAAATGATCATCCATATGTAAGTGAAGAAAAAAGGAAAGTTGTTTTAGAAATAGTTGAGAAATTGAATTACTCACAAAATGCAAATGCTGTTCATTTATCAAAAGGGAAGACGAATATTGTTGGCGTGATTTTACCTTATATTAATCATCCGTCTTTTGATGCGATGGTGGGTGGAATGATGGAAGTTGCGTTAGCTCATAATTATCGAGTGCTTCTTTGTCAAACGAACTACAATAAAAAAGAAGAAATGAAAAGTTTACATATGTTGAAAACAAAGCAACTAGACGGTCTTATCATTTGTTCTCGTGCCAATGAGTGGGAAATTATAGAGCCTTATGCAGCGTATGGGGCGGTTATTGCTTGTGAGGATAATGATATTGAAAGCATATCGAGTGTATATACAGATCATTTTAATGCCTTTCAATTAGGGATGAGTTACCTTATTGAAAAAGGTTATAAGAAGATTGGATATTGTACGGGAAGAAAGTTAGGGCCAAGTAGTAAGAAACGTTTTGATGCTTATAAACAACAGCTGCAATTAATAGATGAAGAAGTGATGGAAGATCGGATTTTCACAGAATGCTTTACATTAGAAGATGGTGTAAGAGTTGCACATCAATTCAAGGAGATGGAGAATCCTCCTGAAGCATTAATAGTGGCAGGGGATGAAGTTGCTATTGGGATCATGACAGAAGTTGAAAAATTAGGTATTAAAGTTCCTGAAGATTTAGCGATTATTGGTTTTGATAATCAACCGATTTCTCAAGTTTTACAACTGACAACCATTGACCAAAATTTAAAGGGAATAGGTAAGACGGCTTTTGAAATGTTTTACAGGCAAGTAAGTGATGAGAGTTCTAAACAAGAAAAGATGGAAATTCCGTATAAACTTGTGGAACGCTCCACGGTTTAGTATTTATCCGTTATGTGTATAATCACATAACGGATTATTTTTTGAAATGTCTTTGACAAGAAACCCGTTTCATACTTTATAAAAGAGTTACACCGGTCTGTAATAATCCATGGATTCTTTTCAAGTGTTAAAACAATGAATAGAATTTGGAGGAATATGCATGAATGAGCTTTTATTAAGTATGAAAAAATATGTAGAGGATGACGAACAAATTTTAGCATTTGTGATAGGAATATTTGAGAAAGATGATTTTACCTTATCATATCGGCATGGGATTTTCGTTGCTACGACTAGACGTCTCTTTTTTTACGGGAAATTTCCGTACTATCCCGCAATATTTAAAGATTACTCATATTTGCATATAGATGACATAGATTTCCGTCCATGTTTCGAGTTTACTTGTAATCATGAAACCGTTAGAGCTAAGTATATTCAGAAGTGAATGTGGAGCAATTTGTTCGTGCAGTTAGAGCAAATATGAATAATTAATCACCCCTTTGTTTAAACATAATATCATGGTCATTATGAGAAAGAATGCGTAATAAAAACCACTTCTAAACCTCTAGGAGATAGTGATACAATGTCAAATGGGGGGAGGGATGAACTATGGTTAATCAACGTATAAAGGAAATCGCATTAATTACAATCGGTTCATTACTATTTGCAATTGGTATTAATTACTTCGCAATTCCAAACCGTTTATCAGAGGGCGGAATCATCGGTTTAACGGTTGTTACTTATTATTTATTTGATTGGTCACCAGGAATTGTGAATTTTGGTTTAAATGCAATTTTATTAGCTGTAGGTTATAAATTTTTTGATAAGAAAACGATGGTTTACACAATTATAGGTATTGTGGAAACATCTTTGTTTTTATACGTTACAGAGCACATTCAGTATCAAGTAAATAGTGATACATTATTAGCGGCTTTATTCGCTGGTGTATTTGTAGGTGTCGGATTAGGATGTATGTTCAAAGCTGGAGGTACATCAGGAGGATCGGCAATTTTAGCGCAGTTAGCAAATCAATATTTAGGTTGGAGCGTCGGAAAAGGCGTACTTATTATTGATATCATTGTAATTGCTGGTTCTGTATTTATAATAGGACAAGAAAAGGCGATGTATACACTTGTAGCTGTATTTGTCGGAGCGAAAGTGATTGATTTCATCGTGGAAGGTATGGATACAAAAACAGCTGTTACGATTATTTCGAATCAACCAGACTTAATTCGAGAGACTATTACGAAAAATATGACACGCGGTGTCACTGTATTAGAAGGACGCGGCGGATATACTGGTAAAAATAAAGAAGTATTGTATGTCGTTATTAATAAACAAGAGCTTGTTAAGTTAAAGCAAGTTATTAGTAGAGTTGATGAAGATGCCTTCGTTGTCATTCACGATGTGCGTGATGTACTTGGTGGTGGCTTTAAAGCAAGCTAAAAGATGAACGAGAAAATTCGTTCATCTTTTTTTTATTCTTACAAAAATGTAAGGGTAATGTAATGGGATTGAATGGTAGATTAAATTCCTGCTCTTTAGAATGGATGTATAAGTATCCTGTAGAGGAGGAAAATCAGTATTATGAAGAAAAAAATGATTACTATTGTGATAGCTATGGTGACGATAGTAGTAGTATTGCTACCTACAAAACTGGGACCGGTTATCGATAAATATAATCCGCTTTATACGACGAAAGAATACTATACAATTGTGGATACGATTGGTCAACATGTCGGTGATGAATGGTATGAATATGAATTTATTGCATTTGATGAACGTGGAAGAGAACAAAAAATAAAGAAAACTGTTAAACATATGTTAAAGAGAGACGAAGCGTTAAAGGTGTTCGCAAAAGGGCGTTACGGTGAGTCAATTGAAGAGATTGAGACTACAAGTATTCCTATAAATGCGAAGAGTAAACTTTTGGTGGTGAGATAGCGAAAATATACCCCCATTTATTTTTTGTCGAAAGGAAAAATACTAGGTGGGGGTATATTTTTAGCTCATAAAAAAACCCCCTAGTTCGTATAAACTAGGGGGTTTTTTATATAAAGGGGAAGGGGACACATTGCAGTAATAAAAATGAAAGTATAAGAAGATTGGGCTACCGGCAATGTAATTTGGTTATGTGAGTATGCTTCTTATTTGGCTTACTTTCTAACCTTATTGTACGAGATATAGGTAAGGGAAACTATCGAATTACATTACACATATCTTACAAACATGTAAGTATCCTGTAATGTAATTCGATAGTTAGAAGATAGTGAATATAATATATTATAACTAGAAAGTCTTACTGTATTACTTTCTGATTCGTAATGTTAATGAAGAACGAAAAACCAACTAACTTTGAATAGCCCTCATCTTAGCTTAAGATGAGGGCTTTTTTTAAACCTTACAATATTGTAAGGTTTACGTAAGTTAATTCGATAGTAATTTTGTCATATTTTTTGCATAATAGATACAAATAGATAAAAAATAATTAGGGATATATTAAGAAGGGAGAAAACTGGGATGCGTAAAGAAGAAGTAGTGAAGTTTCCAATTAAAGATTTCTGTAGCTACTTTACTGTTGCCATAGTATGTATTGGATTATTTGATATAATAACAAATTTAATTGTTAACTAATATAGATGATAAAACAAGAAGGGAGACCCTTTCTTGTTTTTTTTATGGGGGCATAAAGATGAAATGGATTGATAGCCATATACATGTTGATCAATATGAGGATGAAGAGAAAAGTAGATTACTTACAGATGTGGAAAACAGTAAAGAGATACAAGGGCTTATTGCAGTATCTATGAATTATCAAGCATGCCTAGAAACTCTATCTTTAGCAAAGCGATATCCTTTTATACATCCAGCAATAGGTTTTCATCCGGAGCAACCGATTCATAAAGAGGAATATGAGCAAATTTATAAATTAATTGAAGATCATGTAGAGGAAATTGTTGCGATTGGTGAAGTGGGACTCCCATATTATTTAAGGAAAGAAGATGAAAATATTGCTGTCGATCCATACATAGCGGTGTTAAAAGAGTTTGTTGAACTAGCTAGTAAATACGATTTACCAATTATACTGCATGCGGTTTATGAAGATGCTGACACTGTATGTGATTTACTTGAAGAATATAAAGTTTCACGTGCACACTTCCATTGGTTTAAAGGAAGTGAAGAGACAATGAAACGGATGATGAGGAACGGTTATTATATTTCTATCACACCGGATGTTTTACATAAGGAGAAAATTAGAAAAATTGTTTCGTATTATCCTTTAAAATATATGATGGTAGAAACAGATGGGCCATGGGAATTTCAAGATGGTGTTATGACGCACCCTAAAATGATTAAAGATGTATTACAAGAAATTAGTGTAATAAAAAGAATGTCTGTAGAGAAAGTTGCAGAGCAAATATATGAGAATACGGTGCGATTTTATCAAGTTATTGAGTGATAGCAAAAAACACCAAGCATCTCGCTTGGTGTTTTTATTATGACTCTAATTTTTTCGCGCGTCTTAATAATAAAAGAAAGACAATTATAATGAACCCAATTATAAGGAAGAACCCATGTTGTTTTATATAATCAATTATGTCCTTCGCACTTGTTGGCTGTTCAGCATGAATGCCGTCTTTATTAGTAGTAATATGAATATCTTTCATTTTTACTTCATTCGTTTCTTTTTGTAAATCAATCCACTCTATGTTTGGAATACTTTCTAGTTCTTTTAATACTTCTTTTAATGGTTTAACGCCCAAGTAAGGATGATAAAATGCACCGATAATTCCATCGGATAATTTTTCGACAGATAAAGCACGTTCTTTCATTTTTGCTATAGCTTGTGGCTTATCTTCTTCAATAAAGCCAACAGTTTCAGGAATTAATTTCATCCCATGTAAAAATGAAGGTGTACTTATATAAGCCGGTGAGTGCATCGGTTTCCAAGTTTTATCGTTTAGTTGTATTTGTCCTACATAAGTTGAAAAATATTGTGATAGTATTTCATATCCTTTTTGAGACATTGTATAGTGCGGAGCTTCAAAAGCAACTGGATACAATTTAGCTTCTACAAGCTCTGTAATCCCTTTTTCAATATGCTCTTTAATATACTTTTCTTCAAAGGCTTTTCCGTTTTTAACGTATTTATTATAGTCCTCTGTAGATTGGAAATCGTCTTTTGTTTTTGGTTTTTCATGGTTCGGTTGACGAATTGGTTGATCAGTTTTTACATCCCAAAATTCAAAACCTTCGCCAGTTTCACTATCATAAAACTGATGTGTGTAACCATGCATAACGATAGAGCCACCATTATCTTGCATAAAGCGTAAAACATCGATTAATTCAGAGTTATCCTTTAAATGTACTGTTTTTCCTGTGTCTGGATCTTTGTAAACAGGGATAACGGTAATCATATAAGGGAGCTTTTTCTCTTTTAGTAATTCAGCGATTTCTTTTAATTGCTTTACATCTACAGCTGGGTGAACGTCTTCAAGACGTAAATAAGCTGTAGTTTTATTTGTCATAGGCTTTTGTTCGAAGTAAGAAAATAGCATTTCACCGACGTAATGGGACATCCAATCAAAAAGGTTCGGAGTTGCAACATAATAGGATGTTCCTTGCTGAACGATTAACGGATGGTTTCCATCGGCACTCAAGGCGTAAGCAAGAGCTGTTCCTTTTGTTTCAACCTTCTTCATTAAGCGTTCTTCATGTAATTCATTTTTTAACTGGTGAATCGGATATTCTATAGTGTGAGTTCGTATATCGGTTTCTTTCGAGGTAATGAAAGAAAAACGATTAGATAATTGTTCAACATTTTGTCCTAAAACTAATACTGGACCCGAGAAGTTTTCTAGAAATTGTTTTGCTTTAGTAGAAAAATCTTCTTTTTTCTCTCCAATATAAACAATATGTGTATAAGAAGATGAGTTAGTAGTTTCATTCATTTCTTTTAAACTTTTTACTGTTATATTATTTGTAAAGTGTCCTAACTGAGTATTAAGGATTTGTACATTGTTTGTAATTTTGTTGTTTTCTGTACTATACAAAATAAGTACTTTTGGCTTGGATGATGTTTGTGCAGAGATATGTATAGGAAAGAGTAGTAAAATGCTAAAAAAGAGTAGTAGGAATTTTTTCATTTATATATGCTCCTAGTCTATATAGAATTCAATTTACAATTATATACAATAAATGAGTTGTAGTCCATGTAAGTTACATTTTTGTACGTATTTACCAACTGTTTTTTCGCAAAATCGGTCTAAAGCATGATGATAATATGTATAGTTATTTGCTATGATTGAAGGGTAAGAGAATGATAGAGTGTAGGTAATTGTAAAGGGAAGGCTGAAGGGGGACAAATTTCAGCGGAGAAAGAGGTAGAGGTAGTGAAGAAATTCTTTGTAGGATTTTTAGTTGTTCTTGGAGTGTATTTATATTTCCAAGGAAAGTCTGAAGGAATGGGTAAGCTAATGAATGAAACAAGCTATGTTGATTCAGAAGAAGTAAAACAGATGAAACAAATCATTATAGAGGAAGCAAAGAAAGTAAACCTTCCGGAATGGATACCTCTTACAATTGCCGAACATGAAAGTAGGTTAAATCCAAGAAGTGTTGGAGATAACGGAACTTCATTCGGATTGTTTCAATTACACCGCGGTGGTGGGCTTGCGCCAGATCATTTAACTGATGAAGAGCTGAAAGATCCACGTATAAATGCACAAATTGCAATGCCGCATTTAATGAAAGGTTATAAGCGCGGGGTGCAAAAAGGTTTGACTGATTTTGCATTACTGAAATATATAGCGAATACATCTGGATGGCCAGGGAATTTAGGACCAGAGTGGACGGATAACAATATGAAGTATAACATCGGATTAGAGGATGTATACTATCGAAATAAAGGTGTAATAAAAGAGTAGGTTTTCTATACCTACTCTGTTTTTTTATGAATAATTTCATCCTTTTCTCTCGTGAAATACTGCACTAGTTGTATTTTCACATCTTCTAGTTTTGTAGAAACTTGCGGTATTTTATATCCTACGTACAATGGTGAAACGACAAACCTGGGAACAACTTTACAAATGATTTTTCCATTTAGGTGATAGAAGAATAAGTTATAACTACTACACCCTTTGTGGAAATCTGTCAGTATGTAACGTACAGTTTGCTGAATATAATTGGCCATTTCATCTATAAATGCAATATCTTCAATGATGATATTAAATTCAGTAAAGCCGATAATAGGACGCTCTGAAATGTTGAGTTCAATGCGTTCATTTTTTTGAACAATTATCCCTTGGAAATTTGCTTCATCAATATTTTCAAGATAGTCTACATGTTTCATTCCGATAATTTGCATGTGTGCATGGTGCAAACTTCCACCTGAAAATGGACCATGATTTTTGTATAAAATTACAGAGGTAAATTCTTCGTTTTCCTGTAAGTTTAACCAATGGTGAATAGAGAAGCGAATTAGTTTTCTCATATGATCTTCTGTATATGTTGCAATATGTTCTTCGCAATTATCTGTTTCGATTAGCACGGTTTGAAAGGTATCCTTTAATGTAGGGAATTTATTTTTTAACCAAATAATAGAGCCCTCAGTTGCTAAAATATCCGTTAAATTTTCTCTGTCACAAAAAGGACATGTAGTGCTTCTGTTCCGAATACTTTCTGGTTTTTGTTTACCGATATCGTTTAAAAAATATAGTTGTTGTGTATCCATTTGTATATATGCCCCTTTAAAATATATGTGAAAATCCCGCTTAATACATTCGGGAAAAGGAGAAGGAAATCCTTTAAAGGGAATAGGGAAAAATAAAAGACAAGATATCCTCATTGCAATAGGGTACCTTGTCTTTTATTTTTTCTTTAATAGTGTGTATGGATAATATAGAGCATTTTCATTTTGTTTCTTTTTTCTATTTTTTATTGTGTATAAGGAAATTGCTGTACTTGCGATTACAATAATGGCTTTCTTCATATTCATATACCCCTTTTTATTTTTGGTTTAATTCTTGGCTAACTGCTTTTGCATCGACTAAAGCGTGTAAAACCATTTTTACCATGTTCATCATATTCCTTCACTCCTTTTTATAATTCGTTTAGTTCTTTTACAACTGCTTGTCCGTTCACTAATACCTCGAAGATTGCTTTTATGATTTCTTTCATCATGATTGTTTCCTCCTTGTTTTTGTCTCTCTTGTTTATATCTTTATTGTATAGGGAGGCATCTTGTCGTACTATCGCTTTCCATTACGTGAACATAACAGTTTTGTAAGATTTGATGTCACTTATTGAAATGTTTAGTCTATCTTCATTATTTTCAGAAAAATGACTATTCAAACATGAAATGGGAAAGTATAATAAAGAAGTAAGTATTAAATTCCGTACGAAAGGGGTGAATGAGATGAAACGTTCTTTAGCTGCGCGTGCCAAATTTTTAGATTATATCTATTTTTGTCGTGCGATTTTTCATGATGTAGTTGTTAACGGGATACGTATGCCCTTTTTTAACAATTGCATAGTAGCTATTGAACGATAGAAGTCTCTTCACCCATTTTTGATAAACGTGTGAAAAGGGAGCTATTTGGCTTCCTTTTTCTATGCCAAAAACCATGGGGAATGTTTCTTTCCCATGGTTTTTTATATTGAAAGGAGTACGGAAAATGACAATTTGTAGTGTAAATAATGTAAAGAAATCTTTTGGTGGAAACATCATATTTGAAAATATATCGCTTGAAATAAAGAATGGAGAACGTATTGGATTAGTTGGTCGTAACGGTAGTGGGAAGACAACTATCTTTCAGCTTCTAACAGGAATGGAGAGTTTGGATGCAGGAGCCATTCATATGAAGAAAGGTACATGCATCGGTCATGTAGCACAAATTCCAAAATTCAATAATGAAATGAATGTATATGATGTATTAAGCTCCGCTTTTAAAAAGGAAAAAGAGTTGGAGATAGAAATGCATGCTTTAGAAAAAAATATGGCGGAAGAACAGGAATCATCTGCTTTACAAAAATTGATGGAGAGGTACGGAGTAATTCAAGAAAGGTACGCGTTTCTCGGTGGTTATGAGATAGAAGCGAATATTATGAAGGTAGCAAATGGTCTACAGGTGACGGAGCTGTTTCCCCGATCATTTATGGAGTTAAGTGGTGGAGAACAAACAAAAGTAAGCCTTGCGTACATGCTATTGCAGAAACCAGATTTACTTTTATTAGATGAACCAACAAATCATCTGGACTTATTTGCAGTCGAGTGGTTAGAGCAATTTCTAAAAGAGTATACAGGAACAGTTATGGTCATTTCGCATGATCGCTATTTCCTTGATGAAGTTGTAACGAAAATTTTTGATTTAGAAGATGGAGAAATTCACGTATATCATACGAACTATTCACAGTTTGTTGAGGAAAAGGAAGAAAGGTTGCTTCAAGAATTTCAAGCGTATCAAGAACAGCAAAAGAAAATAAAGAAAATGAAAGAAGCAATTAAGCGTCTACGTGAATGGGCAAATCAAGCGAATCCGCCGAATGAAGGATTGCATAAGAGAGCCAGAAATATGGAACGTGCATTAGAGCGCATAGAGAAACTAAAGAGACCCATTTTGGATAGAAAACAGATGGGACTTCAGTTTGAAGGGCAAGAGAGAAGCGGAAAAGATGTTGTTGTAATGAAAGAAGTGAGTAAAGGATTTGCTGAACGATCTTTATTCGAGAAAGCAAATTTGCATATTCGTTTTCAGGAGCGCGCAGCTATCGTTGGACGTAATGGTACAGGAAAGACTACGTTATTAAAACTACTACTAGAAGAAATGCAGCAAGATGCTGGTGAAATTCGGATTGGTAGTAGTGTGAAAATCGGTTATTTATCGCAACATGCGTACGGGAATATGAAGAACAATGTATTGGAAGCTTTCAGAGATTGTGTAGCTGTAACAGAGGGAGAAGCAAGACATATATTAGCGCGATTTTTATTTTATGGTCCAGCTGTTTTTAAGAAAGTAACGCAACTTAGCGGTGGAGAAAAAATGAGGTTAAGACTCGCGCAACTTATGTATCAAGATGTTAACTTTCTCATTTTAGATGAACCGACGAATCATCTTGATATTGAATCAAGGGAAGTTTTAGAGGAAGCCCTTGAACAATATAACGGGACGATTTTAGCTGTTTCACATGATCGTTATTTCTTAAATAAATTGTTTGAAAAGACATATTGGATTGATGAGCACAAATTATTTGAGTTTGCAGGGAACTATGCATGGGCTCGTCAAAAGTGGGAAGAAAGAATTGAGAAACAAGTAGCAAAACAGAAGCAGCAACAGCAAGGGAATAGAGCGTTAGAAGTAATGCCTATAAAAAAGAAGAAGGCTAGGAATTTAGAGGAAGTTGAAAGCGAGTTAATGCATATAGAAGAAGATATATATGCACTTGAATGTAAAATGGAACATGTAGTTGATGTTGAAATGCTTGAACAATTGTATGAAGAAAAAACGAAAAAAGAGTTTTTACGAGCGGAGTTATATAATGAGTTAGAGAATATTGTGGAGTAAAGAGTAGAAAGCTAATTCCTTTCAGTTTTGCTGAAGGGATTAGCTTTCTTTTTTATAATAATATTTTACGTAAAGGATAAAGTGAAACTTTAATCAGTGGGGGGTGTTCATCCCCCACTGATTATTAGTTGAACCAATCGGGCGTTTACGGGCAGTTAATCCCCCATCTAACTTCTTTACTCCAGCCGAATTTTGAGGTGGGAGTTTTACTGCCCGTTAATGCGGGATAAATAAAAAATGTGTTTCACGTGAAACAGTAATTTTGATAAATCTTTGTTACGCAATTTTCATAGGTTGAGAAACATATGAAATGGTAAGAAGGAAAATAAACGTTATTAGAAGTGTTTTTGATAAGAGTAATTACAAAAGTATTGGCTAATTATTTCCCAAGACATAAGTGTGTGTAATAGAGACTTGGGGATTGAAGATAAAAAAGAAAGCAGAGTTACAGCTTTACGCGCTGAACTCTGCTTTCTTTTTGTGTGGTATCTTCCCTCGTTGAAATTATAATAGCGATCCCGAGCATAATAAAAAAAGCTAAAAAGAGGACGAACTTTGGGAAGAAAGGGAATAGTAATAACGCCCCGACTATCATGATTGTTAATAATACATAGTGCAGGACATATTGGAATAGGTTGTCCATATTTTCGCCCCCTTCTTGGTAGTTAATTGTTATTATTCTATGCGGGACTATTAGGTAATAGAAGGTGTTTTTTATTTTTTGAAAGAAATCAATTAGCCAGGATTGACATAACTAGTGAAAAGGAATAATCTTGAAATTAATTCATACTATTTTTATATGAAAAATAAGGATAGTTACAGAAAGGAGCTTTATGTTACTACTCAATTAGAAAATAGGAAAGTAAGGGTGAGAATTATGCGAAAGGTCTTTAAAGGGTTATTTGCTACGTTTCTTAGTACATCGGTTTTATTAGCAGGATGCGCTCAAGAAGAGACAAGTACAAATAAAGCAACAAAGATGCCAAAAGTGAAAGATGAATTTATTAAAGCGAGTGACAAAGTAAAAAGTCCAGCAAAGGCAAAGGAAAGAAAAGATACTTTTGTAATTGGAATGCCGAGCCCTGGCGGGATATTCCTTCCGCATTTCATGGAGAATGGATGGGATGGCAATATAACGCAAGCTATCTTTGCTCCTCTTGTTGGGCTGGATAAGGAAGGAAAACCAATCCCGATTCTAGCGAAGAAGTGGGATATTTCGGAGGATCAGCTTACATATACGTTACATTTGAAAGATGATGTAAAGTTTAGTGATGGTTCGCCGTTAACAGCGGACGATGTAGCATTTACATTAACGTTACTACATGACCAGACATATAGCGGAGCAACTGATATAAGTCAAACAGCAATAAAGGGTGGGCAAGCATATAAAGAAGGAAAGGCTACATCTATTGAGGGGATTCAAGTCATCGATCCGAAAACAATTACGATTACAACTGAAAAGGTAAATGCCCAAACATTATCGTTAATTGGTGGAGAAGTTATATCAAAAGCTTATTACGGTAAAGAATATAAGCAAGGGAATTTAGAGTATTTAAAAGAGTTATATGGAAAACCGATGGGAGCAGGAGCTTATAAACTAGATAAATATATTCCAGGTCAAGAAGTTCGTTTTGTAGCAAATGAAAATTATTTTGAAGGTAAACCGAAAATTGAGCACTTTATTTATAAAATTACAAAAGGTGATACGAGTTTGCAACAATTTCAAGCGGGAGAAGTAGATTATGATGGCTTCACGACAAATGCGGAAACGATTGAGCAATTAAAAGAGCTAGGTTTCGCTAATATTAATGTGTATACAGGAAGTTCTTACGGCTACATTAAAATGAATTATAAGAAGCCATACTTTAAAGATAAACGTGTACGCCAAGCGTTTATTTACGGATTAGAGCGCCAAAAAGTAATTGATACGTATTTCCAAGGTTATGCCTCACTCGTTAATGTACCAATTACACCAGTTTCGTGGGCGTATACAGAAGAAGGAATCAATAAATACGAATATAATTTAGAAAAAGCAAAGAAATTACTTGATGAAGCAGGATGGAAGGCTGGGTCAGATGGTATTCGTGAAAAAGATGGTCAGAAATTGAAGGTAAGTTATTTTGCCTCATCAGCAAGTAAAATCAATGATGTGATGATCCCTGTTATGAAAGAGGATTATAAAAAGATTGGGGTAGATTTCAACCCAGAATACATGGACTTTAATACGATGATTTCCAAGGTAATTAAAGGAGATTATGATTTAGCGATGGTCTCCACACCGATGATTGATGATCCGAGCGGAACAATTGAGGAGTTTGTTTCGACAAGTAAGCGTAATTATGATGGATATCATAATCCGAAAGTAGATGAATTAGCTAAGCAGGCATTAGAAACATTGGATATTGAAAAACGAAAAGAAATCTATAAAAAACTATATCAAGAGTTAAGTGAAGATCCACCTGTTATTTTCTTAAACAATAGTAAAGTCGTTTCTGCTCACAACGCACGAATTCAAGGATTACAAGAAGATAACTATAATGGTATATTGTTAAGTTTACCTAAATTGAATATTGCTCAATAATTTTTGGAGAACTCTCAAAATATTTATATAGAAATAATTGACAAAATATACTGAAAGATATAAGCTAATAACCATAAAGTCTACCGGAAAGGTCGGAATAAGATTGTTACCCCTCAAAAACATCTGTTTTTTTTACGTTGAAAACCGACTTTTCCGATTGGCTATAAAATGTTGCTGTGGGAGGCATACATAAGGCAAGCAGTTCATAAGGTGTAATTATTAAAAAAAAGTTAGGGTGGGGACAATGAAGAAAAAGACAAAAAAATGGGCTGGTTTATTTTCAGTATTACTGAGTAGTTCGTTTGTGTTATCTGCTTGCGGGGGACAGGAGGATACGGCTTCTACAGAACCAGTTAAACAGCAAGATTTAAAAAATATAAAAATCGAAAAGATTGCTGCTACAGATAAGACGAAAGTGCCTGACAAAGCAAAAAGTCGAAAAGACACGTTAGTTGTTGGGATTAGTAAACCAGGTGGTGTCTTTTTACCATACTTCCAGCAAAATGGCTGGGATGGAAATGTAACTTCTGTTATTTTTGCATCTCTTGTATCGACAGATAAACAAGGAAAACCAACTCCAGAATTAGCTGAGAAGTGGGATGTTTCCTCTGATCAGTTAACATATACATTCCATTTACGTAAAGATTTAAAATTTAGTGATGGTTCACCGTTAACAGCGGATGATGTAGCGTTCACATTGACGCTTTTACATGATAAGGCATATGAGGGTGAAATGGATATTTCTCAATATGCTGTTAAAGGCGGAAAAGAATATAAAGAAGGTAAAGCAACTTCTATTGAAGGAATTCAAGTTGTTGATCCACAGACAATTAAAGTTACGACTGAAAAAGTTAATTCCCAGACACTAACTGCTTTAGGTGGCCCAGTGTTATCAAAAGCTTATTATGGAAAAGACTATAAACAAAATACAAGTTTAGATTATTTAAAAGAGTTATATGGAAAACCGATAGCTGCGGGCCCATATAAATTTGAAAAGTATATTCCTGGTCAAGAAGTTCGATTTGTAGCAAATGAAAATTATTATGCAGGTAAACCGAAAATTCCAAACTTCATTTATAAAATTACTGCTGGTGATACGAAGCTTCAATTATTCCAAACAGGTGAGGTTGACTACACTGGCCTAGGTACTGGTGATGAAGTTCTTGAACAAGCGAAAGGTTTACAATTCGCGAATATTCAAATCGAAACAGCAGCATCATTTAGTTATATTTATATGAATAATAATAAGCCGTACTTAAAGGATAAAAAGGTTCGCCAAGCACTTATTTATGGGTTAGATCGCCAAAAGTATGTTGATACAGCATTAAAAGGGTACGGTACAGTAGCTAGTGTACCAATCCATCCAACTTCTTGGGCTTATACGGAAGAAGGAGTTAATAAATATGAATACGATAAAGAAAAAGCGAAAAAATTATTAGATGAAGCAGGGTGGAAAGTTGGTTCGGGTGGAATTCGTGAAAAAGATGGTCAAAAATTAAAGCTTTCTTATTTCGGCCCAAGTTCGGCTAAGGATAGTGATTTATTAATTCCAATTGCGAAAGAGAATTATAAAGAGATAGGTGTAGAATTTAATCCGGAATTTATGGACTTTAATACTATGCTTTCGAAGGTAAACAAAGGTGACTATGATTTAGCTTCTGTTTCTACACCGATTACAACTGATCCGAGCGAGACTGTAGGTGAATATGTATCTGGTGTCAATGAGGCTAGTCTTGGTTATAAGAATACAAAAGTAGATGAGTTAATTAAAAAAGGTATTGAGACAGTTGATATTGAAAAACGTAAACCTATTTATAAAGAATTGTATAAAGAATTAAGTGATGACCCACCAGTCATTCTATTAAACTACCGTAGAACAATCACGGGTTATAACGGGAATATAAAAGGAATTGACCCTGAAAAATACAATAGTATTAGTGCAAACTTACCAGTATTATCATTTGAAAAATAACGATAAGAATGTATAAGTAGAAGGCATTTTTTCATCCGGCAATTAATAGTGCCGCTTTGAAAAAATGTTCTTCTATTTTAAGCATAAGATTGGAGAGAAAAAGGGTGAAAACATATATCATTCGTAGGTTGTTACAAATGATTCCTACATTGTTGGGTGCGTCAGTTATTATCTTTTTTTTGTTCGCGCTTCTTCCAGGTGACTATATTGATTCAAATCCAAAGATTACACCACAAAGAGCTGCGGAGCTTAGAGAGCTATATGGTTTAAATAAACCAATTGTTGAGCGATATTTCCACTGGCTAGGTAATGCATTGCAGGGGGATTTTGGTTTTTCTCTTCAATATCAAGAACCTGTAACATCATTGTTAAATAAATTCATATGGAATTCATTTATTGTTGCGGTTATTGCATTGTTCTTTATTTGGCTAATTGCACTTATTATCGGTGTATTTTCAGCAACAAAGCAACATTCCTTATTCGATAAGCTTGTAACAATTGGTGTTTTTGCAGCGATGTCATTTCCTTCATTCTTTATCGGTTTGTTTTTAATTAAAGTGTTCGCGGTTGATTTAAAGTTATTACCGATAGGCGGGATGATTGATGTTGGCAGTAATTCGACTGGACTTGCTTACGTAATAGAGGTTTCAAAGCATATGGTTTTACCGGTGTTTATTTTAACTCTCCTTGGAGTAGGCTCATTAACTCGCTATTTTAGAACGAGTATGTTAGAAGTTGTACGGCAAGATTATATTCGAACGGCTAGAGCAAAAGGTTTAAAGGAGAAGACTGTTATTTATAAACATGCATTAAAAAATGCAATTTTACCGGCTATTACATTGCTTGCATTTGAGTTACCAGGATTGTTTTCAGGGGCAATTATTATTGAACAAATTTTCAACTGGCCAGGTATCGGCAATATTCAATTAGAAGCGCTTAATTTCCGTGATTATACAGTATTAATGGCATTTACGATGTTTCTTTCTTGTTTAACAATTGTTTCAAACTTTTTAGCGGATGTTGTATATGCAGTTGTTGATCCACGTATTCGGTTGAAGTAAGGGGGGAAAGAGATGGAAACTGTTACAGCAATTACAGAGAAAAAAGCAAAAAAGAAAAGACGGAATGAATCATCACCGTGGAGGCAAGCTTTTAAAAGGATAAAGAAAAATAAGATGGCACTTATAGGGTTTTATGCATTAGTTTTTATGTTTTTATTTTGTTTTATCGGTCCATTCTTTTCACCGTATGCATCCGGAAAAATACAAGTTGCGCTAATTAACAAACCACCTAGTTTTTCTCATTGGCTTGGTACAGATCAATTAGGAAGGGATATTTTAACAAGGCTTATGCAAGCGGGGCGGATTTCATTAACAATTGGCTTAGCTTCAATGGTTTTATCAGTTATACTAGGAGCTTTATTAGGAGCTATTGCAGGTTTTTATCGTGGCATCGTCGACAATATTATAATGCGTCTTGCAGATATTTTAATGTCGATGCCAGGATTACCCTTACTTATTATAATGGGAGCTATTTTATCAGAATGGAAAGTACCATCTGACTATCGTCTTTATGTCATTATGATTATTTTAAGTTTAGTAGGTTGGCCAGGGCTTGCACGTCTCGTACGAGGTCAAATTTTATCGCTTCGAGAACAATCGTTCATGCAGGCTGCTGATGTGTTAGGAATAAAAGATTACCGCAAAATTGTATATCATTTAATCCCAAATGTTTTACCAATATTAATTGTTGTATCAACATTAGGTGTTGCGGGTTCTATATTAGGAGAGTCTGCACTAAGCTATTTAGGTCTTGGTGTCGTTCCACCTACACCATCGTGGGGGAATATGATTAGCGCAGCAAACTCATTAATTGATTTCCAAAAGCGTCCTTGGTTATGGATTCCACCCGGTTTTGCAATTTTTATAACAGTTGTATCAATTAATTTACTGGGCGATGCACTTCGTGATGCATTAGATCCAAAGATGAAGCGGTAGGTGAGGAAGCATGAGTAAAGCAGTAGTAGAGATAAAGGATTTACAAACACACTTTCAGACGGAAGAAGGGACAGTAAAGGCTGTTAATCATGTTAGCTTTTCAGTTCGGGAAGGTGAAACAGTTTGTGTAGTAGGCGAATCAGGTTGCGGGAAAAGTGTAACGGCCTTATCTATTATGGGACTTATTGCTGAATCTGGCGGCATCGTTGGTGGCGATATTCTTTATGAAGGAAAAAGCCTTTTAGGAATGAAAGAGAAAGAACTTCGTAGTTTAAGAGGAAATGATATTGCGATGATTTTCCAGGAACCGATGACATCGCTTAATCCAGTCTTCACTGTTGGAGAGCAAATTGTTGAGACGTTAAGAGAGCATGAACTACTTAGCAAAAACGAAGCATACAAAAAAGCAATTGAATTAATTCGTAAAGTTGGTATTGCTCGTGCTGATGAAATTGTCCATTCTTATCCGCACGAACTGAGCGGTGGAATGTTACAACGTATTATGATTGCTGTTGCACTTAGTTGTAATCCAAAGTTATTAATTGCAGATGAACCGACAACAGCTCTGGACGTTACGATTCAAGCGCAAATATTAGACTTACTAAGACAAGTAAAAGAGGAATTTAAAACGTCCATTTTATTAATTACACATGATCTAGGTGTTGTAGCGGAAATGGCCGATTACGTTGTTGTTATGTATGGTGGTAAAGTCATTGAAGAAGCTCCAGTAGTAGAGCTATTTCAAAATCCTAAACACCCATATACGAAAGGGTTGCTAAAATCAAAACCAGTAATGGGGAAACGAACAGATAAACTTTATTCTATCCCAGGGCAAGTTCCAAATTTAGTTGGCTTAGATGAGTTTTGCTACTTTAGTGGCCGCTGTGAACATTGCATGGAAATATGCAAAAATGAAGCGCCAAATCTTAATGTGCATAACGAGGATCATAAAGTAGCTTGTTGGTTATATGAGGAGCGTGCTGGGCAATGAGTGAACCGTTATTAGAAGTGAAGAACTTAAAAACGTATTTTCCGATTAAGGGCGGCGTATTTAGTAGAACGATTGGACATGTGAAAGCGGTAGATGGGGTAAGCTTTACAATTGATAAAGGAGAAGTGTTTGGCCTTGTAGGAGAGTCTGGAAGTGGGAAAACGACGATAGGGAAAACAATTCTCCGTCTCGTTCAAAAAACAGAAGGTGAAGTGAAATTTAAAGGTCAAGATGTTCATGCTTTCTCAAAAGAGGAGCTGAGAAAGCATCGTCCTAATATGCAGCTCGTCTTTCAAGATCCATTTAGCTCATTAAATCCAAGAATGAGAATTGGAGAAGCGCTTGGTGAGCCAATGTTGGCTCACGGGCTAGCGACGAAAGAAAATGTCCGTGAAAAGGTGATAGAAGTATTGGAGTTATGTGGTTTAGCGCCGTATCATATTGACCGGTACCCTCATGAGTTTTCCGGTGGGCAACGTCAGCGTATCGTTATTGCAAGGGCAATGGTATTAGATCCAGAATTTATTGTGGCTGATGAGCCTGTTGCGGCATTAGATGTATCTATTCAAGCGCAAATCATTAATTTGTTTAGTGAATTACAGGAGAAAAAGGGATTGTCCTATTTATTCATTTCACATGATTTAAGTGTTGTGGAGCACTTATGTACGAAAATTGGAATTATGTACTTAGGAACTATTGTGGAAACAGCACCACGTGATGAGTTATTTGCGAATCCACTTCATCCATATACAAAAGCATTATTATCAGCAGTACCAATACCTGATCCAACGGTTAAACGAGAACGGATTATTTTAGAAGGGGATATTCCAAGTCCGGCAAATCCGCCGTCAGGTTGCCGTTTTCATACACGCTGCCCCTTTGCTACAGATGTTTGTAAAAAGAATGTACCAGAATTCCGTAATGTGGGTGAAAATCATTTTGTTGCTTGTCACCATGTGTGAAAAAAAGGACTCTTTCAAAAAGTGAAAGAGTCCCTTTTTTTATTTACTAGATGAAGTTTGTTTCAATACAAATTGCTCGATTGCATGAGCAACACCATGTTCATTGTTTGTTAATGTTACAACGTCACATAGTTTTTTTACATCTTCTTCGGCATTTCCCATTGCAACTGATAAGCCTGCAACTTGTAACATTGGCACGTCATTAAAGTTATCGCCGATTGCAACAGTATCTTCAATTGGTATATTGAAATAAGCTGCCATTTCTTGCAAACCATTGCCTTTATGGCCATGCTTATCCATAATTTCTACATTAGTAGGAGCTGATGCCGTAACTGAAATGTCCGTATCTCCTTGTAAAGTTTGTAATAGCTGTGAACGATGAGCAGCATTAAATGTTAAAATGAAGAATTTAGATATTTCTAATTCTGGATTATTTACGACATCTTCTATTTTTTGGAAATCAGTAATTAAGTTAGATTTCTTTTGTTTTTCTGTAATTCTTTCAAGTTCTTCAAGTGTAACATCTAGTGTATGTTTGTTTTCTTCGAATGTCTGCATGACTTGACCTTGCCATGTATAAGGAGAATAAACCCCTTTATTTGTGTACAACTTATATGGGAAACCTTCAGATTCTAGTAATTTTGCAAGCTTGTATACTTTATCATTTTGTAAACAACGCGAGTTAATTACTTTTCCGTCCACATAAACAATTGCCCCATTGCTTGCTCCAACTGGAAGAGATAGTTTATATTCTTCCAATAATTTCAAAGCATCCTCCTTCGCGCGGCCAGAACAAATCATTACAATATGACCAGCTTCTTTTGCGGTTTGGATAGCTTGTAAGTTCTCTTTGGAGATTTCAAGATTAGATGATAGTAGTGTACCATCCATATCTAGTGCGATTAATTTCAAAATGACCACCTCTTTGTTTCCATTATACATAGTTATATAGAGGAAACATATAAACTTATCTTGGAAAGATAGTATTTAATCCCGCATTAATTTTCCAGTAAAAGCTCGATTGGTGAGGGGGAATAATCAGTAGGGAATGGAACCCTTGCTGATTAAAGTTTCACTTTGTTTTGTAACAAAATAGAGATGAATAATATTATATTTCGCTTTATGACCGTAATGTTACACTAGTGTTACGAACATAATTGTAGTAGAAAACGCATTAAAACAAGGTTTTTGAGTGTTTATTTAAAAAAACGTAAAAAAAGTGTAATAAAATTTACGTAATTATATTGCAACGTAATAACACTTATGTTACATTAATGTTACAAACGTTACGTAATTAATTTCAATGTAACGTTAATATGAAAACTATGAACTAATCATTTCTTAGAAATTACATATAGATAACTTATAAAAAGGAGAATGAATGATATGAACAACGAGCAAGTATTAAACGTAACAAAAGGTGACTTCTTAGGATCAGCAAGCGGAGCAGTAGTATTAACAGCATTAATCGTATTTCTTTCAAGCGTATTAGTATAATAGAAGCTTTGTAACAAAAATAAGAGAAGGGAGAATGAAAATTATGAACAACGAGCAAGTATTAAACGTAACAAAAGGTGACTTCTTAGGATCAGCAAGCGGAGCGGTAGTATTAACTGCATTAATCGTATTTCTTTCAAGCGTATTAGTATAATAGAAGTTTTGTAACAAAAATAAGAGAAGGGAGAATGAAAATTATGAACAACGAGCAAGTATTAAACGTAACAAAAGGCGACTTCTTAGGATCAGCAAGCGGAGCAGTAGTATTAACAGCATTAATCGTATTTCTTTCAAGCGTATTAGTATAATAGAAGCTTTGTAACAAAAATAAGAGAAGGGAGAATGAAAATTATGAACAACGAGCAAGTATTGAACGTAACAAAAGGTGACTTCTTAGGATCAGCAAGCGGAGCGGTAGTATTAACAGCATTAATCGTATTTCTTTCAAGCGTATTAGTATAATAGAAATTTTGTAACAAAAACAAAAGAAGGGAGAATGAGGAATATGAACAAGGAACAAGTATTACAAGTAACAAAAATGGATATTTTAGTATCAGCAGGTGGAGCGGCTGTATTGACAGCGTTTATTATATTCCTTACAAATGTATTAGTATGATGAATATGGATAACAATAAGTTTTTATATACCGTACGTACCATTATTCTAAAAAAATAAAGACTCTAGCATATTAGTAAATAGTTAATATGTTGGGGTCTTTTTTGTTTTCCTCTCATATATCCCCTCAAGTATTAATGTTATCCCCTTATCCTGTAAAAACCAGCTGATTAAAGTTTCACTGTATTTTAAAGAGAAAAAGGTCGAATTTTATATGTAAGAAAAAAAGAGGAATTTGACAGAAAAGATAGAAAATTTTAAAGGTCATAATTTGTTAGCTTGCTAACTAATTTCTATTAACGAACATTGGAAGCGTTTTCGGTTAGGTTTAATTATGAACCATTTAATCTATTTACAGGGGGATGAGGAATTTATGAAACAAAAATCTATGGATACGCTAGCTGCACAAATGGAGGATTTTTTCCCGGTACGTGATGTAGATCATATAGAATTTTACGTAGGAAATGCAAAGCAATCAAGTTATTATCTTGCGAGAGCGTTTGGATTCAAAATTGTAGCTTATTCTGGATTAGAAACAGGAAACCGTGAAAAGGTATCTTATGTTCTTGTGCAAAAGAATATGCGTTTTGTTGTGTCTGGAGCTTTAAGTAGCGATGGCCGTATTGCAGAGTTTGTAAAGACTCATGGTGATGGAGTGAAAGATGTGGCTTTACTTGTTGATGACGTTGATAAAGCTTACTCTGAAGCGGTGAAGCGTGGCGCTGTTGCGATTGCTCCTCCTGAAGAGTTAACAGATGAGGAAGGTACCTTGAAGAAAGCGGTTATTGGTACGTATGGTGATACAATTCATACGCTTGTAGAGCGTAAAAATTATAAAGGAACATTCATGCCAGGATTTCAAAAGGTAGAGTTCAATATTCCATTTGAAGAATCCGGTTTAATTGCTGTAGACCATGTCGTTGGTAACGTTGAGAAAATGGAAGAATGGGTTAGTTATTATGAGAACGTCATGGGATTTAAACAAATGATTCACTTTGATGATGACGATATTAGCACAGAGTATTCGGCATTAATGTCAAAAGTTATGACGAATGGAAGCCGTATTAAGTTTCCAATTAATGAACCAGCAGACGGAAAAAGAAAGTCACAAATTCAAGAATATCTAGAGTTCTATAACGGAGCGGGTGTACAGCATCTTGCTTTATTAACAAGTGACATTGTAAAAACAATTGAAGTGCTTCGTGCGAATGGTGTTGAGTTTTTAGATACGCCAGATACGTATTACGATGAGTTAACTGCACGAGTGGGGAAAATTGATGAAGAAATTGATAAATTAAAAGAATTGAAGATTCTAGTAGACCGTGACGAAGAAGGTTATTTATTACAAATCTTTACGAAACCAATTGTAGATCGCCCAACTCTATTTATTGAAATCATCCAACGTAAAGGTTCTCGTGGATTTGGCGAAGGGAACTTTAAAGCGTTATTCGAATCAATTGAAAGAGAACAAGAGCGTCGCGGAAATTTATAAAATTTGTATCCACCAGCAAGAGTTCCTTTGTTGGTGGAAATTTCATTTTCATAGGGAGGAATCATGATGAAATTTGTTACATTTCGTCTCCCATCGAAAGAAATGCGAGCTGGATGGCTTGAAGGTGACAAAGTAATCGATATGAATCTTGCGAGTGATGGACAATTACCTTCTTCTATGTTCGCCTTTTTAGAGAAAGCAGATGAGTATGTAGAAGTATTGCGTAATATTAAGCATCCTGAAGAGGGTATATATTCCTTAGAGGAAGTTCAATTAGCAGCGGCAATTCCTAATCCGAGTAGCATTCGAGATTTTTATGCATTTGAACAGCATGTAAAAACAGCCCGCGGAAGAAGAGGGCTAGATGTTGTACCTGAATGGTATGATATCCCGGTTTTTTATTTTACTAACCACCGTGCTGTTATTGGACCAGATGATTTTGTTATTGGTCCGAAGAAGTCTAAAAAACTTGATTATGAGTTAGAGATTGCTTGCGTAATTGGGAAGGAAGGACGAAACATTTCTCGTGAGCAAGCAGAGGAATATATTTTTGGGTACTGTATTATGAACGACTGGAGTGCAAGGGACTTACAAGCAACAGAAATGAAAGTAGGGCTTGGCCCAGCGAAAGGGAAAGACTTTGCAACTTCATTAGGAGCGTATCTCGTTACGAAAGAGGAATTAGACGTTTATCGTAACGGTGATCGTTATGATTTAGAGATGACTGCTCATGTAAATGGGCAACTGTTATCAAAAGGGAATTTCCAAGATATTTATTATACATTCTCTGAAATGATTGAACGTGCTTCGGAAGATGTTACGTTATATCCAGGGGATGTTATCGGGTCTGGAACAGTAGGAACAGGCTGTATTTTGGAGCTTGGTACGGAAGAGTGGCTGCAAGATGGAGATGTTGTAGAACTTACGATTACTGGTTTAGGTACATTACGTAATACGGTCAAAAAAGAGATGGAAGCAGGTGATGGGCATGTATTATCGTCACATGGGGGAGCTACCTCATAAACGACATGTACAATTCCGTAAAAAGGATGGATCGCTTTATCGTGAACAGGTAATGGGAACAAAAGGTTTTTCTGGTACGCAGTCTATTTTGTATCATCATTATATGCCAACGGAAGTAGGTCATGCGGCATTATCGCATTCTTGCCAGTTACAGTATGAAGAGGATGCCCTTCTTGCTCATCGTCACTTTCGCACGAAAGAAAATAAGAAAAATGGTGATGCAGTAAGTGGAAGAACCTTCATACTTGGAAATGAAGATTTGTTAATTGGAGTAGTAAGCCCCACTGAAAAAATGGATTATTTCTATCGTAATGGTGATGGCGATGAAATGTTATTCGTTCATTATGGAACAGGAAAAATTGAGACGATGTTTGGAACGATTCACTATAGCAAAGGTGATTATGTAACGATTCCAATTGGAACGATTTATCGTGTTATTCCAGATGAGGGAGAGACTAAGTTTCTTGTTGTAGAGGCAAATAGCCAAATTACAACACCAAGTCGCTATCGCAATGAGTATGGGCAACTGTTAGAGCATAGTCCGTTTTGTGAAAGAGATATTCGTGGTCCGGAGAAATTGGAGACATATGATGAAAAAGGTGAGTTTGTCGTAATGACAAAGTCGAGGGGTTATATGCATAAGCATGTTTTAGGGCACCATCCGTTAGATGTTGTTGGCTGGGATGGCTATTTATATCCATGGGTATTTAATGTTGAGGATTTTGAACCAATTACAGGTCGTATTCATCAGCCACCACCAGTACATCAAACATTCGAAGGTCATAATTTTGTTATTTGCTCTTTCGTACCACGCTTATATGATTATCATCCAGAATCAATTCCGGCACCATATTATCATAGTAATGTGAATAGTGATGAGGTACTTTACTATGTAGAAGGTAACTTTATGAGCCGAAAAGGTGTGGAAGAAGGTTCTATTACGCTTCATCCGAGCGGGATTCCACATGGGCCGCATCCTGGAAAAACAGAAGCGAGTATAGGGAAGAAAGAAACACTTGAATTGGCTGTTATGATAGATACATTCCGTCCGCTTCGTATTGTAAAACAAGCACATGAGACGGAAGATGAAAAGTATATGTATAGCTGGATTGAAGAGGGTTCATATACTGTGAAATAAGTAAAAAGAGGCATGATCAATAAAGGAGCATGCCTCTTTTGTGGAATCGACATGTATAATAATACCAAAAACAGTTATGAAAAGATATATAGATATGATTGTGTGAATCTTTTTATAGAAAGAATGATAAGGGTATAGCGCGTATCTCGATAATTTTCTGTTTATTCCGACAAAAGTATTGACTAAAGAACATGCTGTGGGTAAAATGAAAAAAGTAAATTAAATTTTCAGACAACTAAAATCATGGAGGAGCACAGTATGAAGCAAATTTTTCAAAAGAAGCCGATTTCGACGTTACTGCAAGAAAGTAAACAAAAGACATTATCGAGAACGTTAGGGGCACTTGATTTAACAATGCTTGGAATCGGAGCAATTGTTGGAACTGGTATTTTTGTTCTTACTGGCGTTGTAGCAGCGAAACATTCTGGACCAGCTATTATATTATCATTTGCTATAGCTGCATTAGCTTGTGCCTTTGCTGCATTTTGTTACGCTGAATTTGCTTCTTCAGTTCCTGTCTCAGGGAGTGTGTACACGTACACGTATGCGACGATGGGAGAAGTATTTGCATTCTTAATTGGATGGGATTTAATGCTCGAGTATTTATTAGCTACATCTGCTGTAGCCAATGGATGGTCAGCGTATTTTCAATCGTTATTAAAGGGATTTGGGATTCATATTCCGACCATTCTCTCCTCGGCTCCTGGTACAGGAAAGGGTGGAATAATTGATCTACCTGCAGTTCTAATTATTCTAGTTATGACAGCTCTTTTATCTAGAGGTGTTCGTGAAAGTGCACGAATAAATAATATCATGGTATTTATTAAAATAGCGGTTGTTCTTATCTTTATCTTTGCTGGTTTTAATTATGTGAAACCTGAAAATTGGACGCCTTTTATGCCATTTGGTTTAGATGGTGTAATGGCTGGAGCTGCTACAGTATTCTTCGCATTCATAGGATTTGATGCAGTTTCAACAGCTGCAGAAGAAGTGAAACGTCCGCAACGTGATTTACCAATCGGCATTATCGCATCGTTATTAATTTGTACTGTTCTTTATATCGTTGTTTCACTTATTTTGACAGGAATTGTTCCATACGGACAGCTAAATATATCAGATCCAGTTGCCTTTGCACTTCAATTTATTGGACAAGATAGTTTAGCGGGAGTAATTTCGGTAGGAGCAATTACAGGGATTACAACTGTAATGCTAGTTATGATGTATGGGCAAGTTCGTGTTTCGTATGCGATGAGCCGAGATGGGCTTTTGCCGAAGCGTCTTGCTAAAGTTCATCCGAAATTTAAAACACCATTTTTAAATACATGGACAACTGGGATTATTGCAGCACTTATTTCAGGGCTAATTGATTTAAATGTTTTAGCACACCTTGTAAATATGGGGACATTGTCAGCCTTTGCACTTGTAGCAGTTGCGGTTATTGTCCTGAGAAGAACTCATCCTGACTTACCAAGGGCATTTAAGGCGCCTCTTGTACCATTTTTACCAGCGTTAACGGTAATTTTTTGTTTATACTTAATGCTTCAGTTATCCGGAACAGCGTGGATTAGTTTTGGGGTATGGATGGTTATTGGTATAGCAGTTTACTTTTTATATAGCCGAAAACATAGTGCTTTAAGTAATAGTAAAAAAGAAGAAGATGTAGCAAATTTATAAGTGGAAAAATCCATTCTAATTCTGTTAGAATGGATTTTTGTTTTGAAAATTTACATTTTTCTGAATTTGTTATAAGATAATTGTTGGTTAATTAAGGGGGGAAAGTATGAAAAATACATGGCGTGAGCTAAGGGCGATGGATCGTAACGTATGGATTCGATTTATCGGTGAGACATTGAACGGAATTGCGATGATGATGTTAATGCCTTTTTTTGCACTATATTTAAAAGATAAGGTAGATTCTTTATTACAAGTTGGAATTATTATGGCGCTTTCTCCAATTGCTGCAAGCTTTGGCTCACTTATAGGCGGAAGAATAGCTGATATATATGGAAGAAAGCCAATTATGATATTTTCGATGGCGAGTAATGCATTACTAATGCTCGGTTTTTTATTTATAGAAGGGTTTATCCCATATGCTATTTTATCTATTTTTTTAGGGTTAAGTAATTCTCTATTTCATCCAGCGGCATCAGCGATGGTTGCAGATGTGACGGCGCCAGAAAAAAGAACAGAGGCATATGGTTTATTGCGAATGGGACACAATATTGGTGCTGCAATTGGGCCGATAATGGGAGTATCAGTAGTTGTTTTATCGAAGAACCTTGTTTTTATTATCGCTTCGTCGACAATGCTATTTTATGCATTACTTGTATTAATTTTTATTCAGGAGACAATGCCAAAAGCCGCAGATAAAAAAGAAGAGAATGAAGAGAGGGAATCAGGTGCGGTTTGGAAAATTTTAATGAGAGATAAGGCGTTAATGATTTATTTGCTAGCGGGAATCATTATTTCTATGGGGTTTTCTCAAACAGAAGGCATGTTGCCGCTGCACTTTGATAACGAAATGAAGGGCATTAATAATCCATATCCATATTTAATGGCGCTAAATGGACTATTAGTTGTTTTATTTCAATTTCAAATTTCAAAATGGGCGGCAGATAAACCTGTCGGAAAGACGATGTTATACGGTGCGTGTTTGTTCGGAATTGGTTTGTTTTTTATAGGGTGGTTACCGAAGTGGTTTGGAGGATTAGATACAAATGCTACAATTATTTTAATAACGTTACTGTTCGTTTATGCAATATACACGTTAGGTGAGATGATTATGTCACCTGTACAGATGACGTTTGTAGCGAATTTGGCCCCTGAGCATTTGAGAGGAACATATATGGGAGCGGCCAGTTTGCAGTGGATCACAGGGGGGGCATTTGGTCCACTTCTTGGTGGTTTTCTATTGGATCGTTTGCTTGGTCACTTCTTATTTACAATTTTAGGTGTTGGATGTGTAGTTGCAGGCTTTGTATATGTTTCTTTAGATCGTCTTGTTGAGCAGAGGCAAAAAGATACGCTTACAAAACAGTCTTCTTAATAAAATGAAACTTTAATCAGTGTTTTTTCATTCTCCATAAATGGTAGGATAATATAGATGACATACACAAAAAGTGGATTTCTACATATTTTAGGTACATAACCAGATTAGATAGCAATCTTACTTTAAAGTTTAATTATGTTTAGGTGTGTAGAAAATTAAAGAGGAAAAGTGTAGAAAACCAATAAGTGGTGTCTTTTAATTATTTATGGAAGTTACATTTTATTTCAAATAGGAACTACCTATTTTTATAAAAAGTGCTAAAATAGAAAAATGAAAACAATTGGTTAGGGTGATTTCAGTGACAAAAATTAAATTAGGTTTATTATACGGTGGAAAATCAGCTGAGCATCAAGTTTCGTTACAAACGGCTCTTGCTGCTATTAAAGCATTAAATCAAGATAAATTCGAGATTCATCCAATTTATATTACAGAACAAGGTCAATGGGTACGCGGTGAGCGTATTGAAGGTGAAGTAACAGATGTTGAAACTTTAAAAATGAGCGGTGCAGAAAATGCGATTTCCCCGTTATCATTAAGCACAGAAATTATTCCGTCTGCAACTTCTCAAGAAGATGCGATTGACGTTATTTTTCCATTACTACATGGGCCAAACGGTGAAGATGGAACGGTTCAAGGATTATTAGAATTAATGAACATTCCTTATGTAGGTAACGGTGTATTAGCATCAGCTGCTGGTATGGATAAAGTCGTTATGAAAAATATCTTTGCAGAAGCTGGATTGAAACAAGCGAAATATGCATCTTTCATTCGTAGCGCATGGGAAAAAGATAGTGAAATAGCGTATGAAAAAGTAGAAGAAGTATTAGGATATCCTTGCTTCGTAAAACCAGCAAACCTTGGTTCAAGTGTTGGTATTAATAAGTGTAACGATCGTGAAGAGCTTGAGAATGCATTCGAAGAGGCATTCCAATTTGACCGTAAAATTATTGTAGAAGAAAATATTGTAGGTCGTGAAGTAGAAGTTGGTGTATTAGGTAATGATGAGCCGAAATGTTCTGTTGTAGGTGAAATTGTACCGAAAAAAGATTTTTATGATTACAAATCGAAATACATCGATGGTGATACAGCGTTAATTATTCCAGCTGAAATGACAGAAGAAGAGTCTAATGTAATTAAGCGAGATGCAATTATTGCATTCCAATCATTAGATGGTTCTGGCTTAACACGAGCTGATTTCTTCTTAACGAAAGATGGAGAACTATATATTAACGAAGTAAACACAATGCCAGGATTCACGCCGTTTAGTATGTTCCCGCTATTATGGCAACATACAGGGTTACCGTATCCGGAATTAATTGAAGAGTTGATTCGTTTAGCGATTGAACGTCACGAAGAAAAACAAAAAATTAAATATACAATCTAACAAAAAAGGAGGAAGCACTATTCGAAGGAATAGTGCTTCCTCTATGTAAGGAGTGTTTTTTTATGATTAAGCGAACGTTAAAACAAGTAGAGAAAATGGTAGATGGTACTGGATTAGCAGAGAAATATGAGGGAATTACTATACAAGGAGCATCTATTGATACGAGAAAGATTGAAAAAGGAAACTTATATGTTCCGATTCAAGGTGAACGTTTCGATGGACATGCTTTTGTAGATAAAGCTGTTGAAAACGGGGCGATTGCTACATTGTGGATGAAAGATGTAGAAAACCCACCTGAAAATCTTCCAGTTATTTTTGTAGAAGATACACTAGCAGCATTGCAAATGTTAGCGAAAAACTATCGTGATCAATTGGATGTAAAAGTTGTTGGTGTAACGGGTAGTAATGGTAAAACATCTACGAAAGATATTGTAACAAGTATTCTTGCGACTAAATTTAAAGTTCAAAAAACAGAAGGTAATTTCAACAACCATATCGGTTTACCTCTTACTATTTTAAATTTAGAGGAAAATACAGAAGTAGCTGTATTAGAAATGGGCATGTCAAGCCGAGGTGAAATTGAATTTCTATCTAAGTTAGCTCGTCCTAATGCAGCTATTATCACGAACATTGGTGAGGCACACTTAATGGATTTAGGCTCTCGTGAGGCAATTGCTGAAGCGAAGTTAGAAATTGTTACAGGTTTACAAGAAGGTGGAGTTTTTGTATATAATGGGGATGAGCCGCTATTAACAAATCGTGTTCCGGAAATGAATTTAGCAGCTGAAACAGTTACATTTGGTGATGCGAGAGCAAATGATTATTATCCAACTACTGTAACATTACAGGCGACTGGGACACACTTTAAGATGAATAGAGATGAAACTTTGTCATTCTATCTGCCAGTACTAGGAAAGCATAATGTATATAATACGCTTGCTTCAATGGCAATTGCAAAAAATTTTGGTGTAACGTGGGAAGAAATGAAAAAAGGTTTAGTAACACTTCAAATGACAGGTATGCGTATGGAAATTGTAAAAAAAGATAGTGGTTTAACAATTATCAATGATGCTTATAATGCTAGTCCAACAGCTATGGAAGCTGCGTTCCACCTAATGAATGGTTTAGATGGATTTGCTAAAAAAATTGTTGTACTTGGTGATATGTTAGAACTTGGAAATCAAGAAGTGCAATTTCATTATGAAGTAGGTAAATTAATTGATCCAGCAAAGATCTCATATGTATTCACATATGGTAGATTAGGGGCTCAAATTGCTGAAGGTGCAAAAATTAATTTCCCTAAAGACCGTGTAAAAGCGTATGATAGTAAAGAAGAGTTAATAAAAGAGTTGCAAGCAGTAGTTGATGCAAAAGATGTTGTGCTAGTAAAAGCGTCTCGCGGTATGAAATTAGAAGAAGTAATTACGATGTTGAAATAATTGGTGTATATAAATAGGGATGATAGCCACGAAAATAGTGGAAACTTATAATAAGCGCTTACAGTAAATGATAAAAAAATAAAAGTAAAGAAAAAAGCTCTGAATATGAAATAAGGTAACAGTTGGGGTTTGCTTTTTACACCTACAAAACTTATAATTGATAAAGTGTAATAACGTTTAGAAGTATTTTCGTGAAGAATATACGCCCGGTTATACGTCAGTATTCAGGAAAAGGGCTTTTCCGCAAGTTCGGAAAACGCCTTTTTTTAAATGATAAGTATAGGATAGAAAAGGAGAAGTAACATTGACAACATTTCGAGAATTAGGATTAAGTGAGTCTTTACTACAATCTGTTGAAAGTATGGGCTTTGAAGAGGCTACGCCGATTCAAGCTGAAACAATTCCATATGCATTGCAAGGTAAGGATATTATTGGGCAAGCGCAAACAGGTACAGGGAAAACAGCAGCATTCGGATTACCACTATTAGATAAAGTGAATACAAATAAAGAAGCAGTTCAAGGTATTGTTATCGCGCCAACGCGCGAATTAGCAATTCAAGTTGGAGAAGAGCTATACAAACTTGGTAAACATAAACGTGTTCGTATTCTACCAATTTATGGTGGTCAAGATATTAACCGCCAAATTCGTGCTCTAAAAAAACACCCACACATTATTGTTGGTACGCCGGGTCGTATTTTAGATCATATTAACCGTAAAACACTTCGCTTACAAAACGTAGAGACTGTTGTTCTTGACGAAGCGGATGAAATGTTAAACATGGGCTTCATTGAAGATATTGAAGCGATTTTAACAGATGTGCCAGAAACACATCAAACATTATTATTCTCAGCGACAATGCCAGATCCAATCCGTCGTATTGCTGAGCGTTTCATGACTGAGCCTCAACACATTAAAGTAAAAGCAAAAGAAGTAACAATGCCAAACATTCAGCAGTTCTATTTAGAAGTGCAAGAAAAGAATAAGTTTGACGTGTTAACACGCTTACTAGATATTCAATCTCCAGAGCTTGCAATCATATTCGGTCGTACAAAGCGTCGTGTTGATGAATTATCAGAAGCATTAAACTTACGTGGTTATGCAGCAGAAGGTATTCATGGTGACTTAACACAAGCGAAACGTATGTCTGTATTACGTAAATTTAAAGAAGGTGCTATTGAAGTTCTTGTTGCAACAGACGTTGCTGCACGTGGTCTTGATATTTCAGGCGTAACACACGTATACAACTTCGATATCCCACAAGATCCAGAATCATACGTTCACCGTATCGGTCGTACTGGCCGCGCAGGTAAAAAAGGTATTGCAATGTTATTTGTAACACCACGTGAATCAGGACAATTAAAAAATATCGAGCGTACAACAAAACGTAAGGTTGATCGTATGGAAGCACCGACACTTGACGAGGCATTAGAAGGTCAACAACGTTTAATCGCTGAAAAACTTCAAAGCACAATCCAAAATGAAAACTTATCATACTACAAGCGTATTGCAGAAGAAATGTTAGAAGAGAATGATTCTGTAACAGTAGTAGCTGCTGCTTTAAAAATGATGACAAAAGAGCCGGATACAACTCCAATCGCTTTAACATCAGAACCACCAGTTGTTTCAAGAGGTGGCGGTTCTAAAAAACGCGGTGGTAACGGAAGTGGATACCGTGATGGTAACCGTAATCGTAGTCGTGATGGACGTGGAAGCGGAAGTGGCGATGGTCGTAACCGTGATCGTAATCGTGATGGACGTGGAAGCGGAAGTGGCGATGGTCGTAACCGTGATCGCAATCGTGATGGTGGTAGTGGTAGCCGTGATGGTAACCGTGGTCGTAAAGGTGAAGGTCGCCCTGGATCTTCAAATGGACGCGGCGAAAGAAAACATCATAGCCGTCCACAAGCTTAATAAAAAAGAGAATGCCCTTTGCTGGCATTCTCTTTTTTTATTTCTGTAATTGTGCATACTACATAATAACTCGTATAGAAATGAGGTGCTATATGCTTGTAAGACTTGGGTATGTTGCGATGAGTGTGCATTTGAAGAATGCATCTCCATCTCAAACGATGACATATGCACAGTTTCAGCGGATTGATGATCGAGAGGCTGCGATTCGTAAACTCGAAAGAATCGCTAATTCGAATTTGGAAAATTGCTTACGATTATTAAAGCATAATAAAGGACATGATATATCTTTCTTTCGACTTAGTTCCAAGCTCATTCCTTTAGCGAATCATGAGGAGTTGTTAGATTGGAACTATATTCGTCCTTTAAAAGAAAATCTGAAAGAATTAGGTGAATATGCAATTCGTATGAATATGCGAATTGACTTCCATCCAGATCATTTTGTTGTACTAAATTCACCTGAGGAGAGTATTTTTAAACAATCTGTAAAGACATTGCAGATGCACAAAAAATTGTTAAAGGGTATGGGAATGGAACATAAGCAACGATGTGTATTACATGTGGGAGGAGGTTATAAAGATAAGGAGCTCGCATTAGAACGATTTATAGAAAATTGGTCAACTGTTCCAAGAGGTATTCAAGAGATGATTATATTAGAAAATGATGACACGACCTTTTCTTTAGAAGAAACATTGTATTTAGGTGAGAAATTAGACATTCCAGTCGTGTTTGACTTGCACCATCATATGATGAATAATGACCAGGAAGATTGGCATGAAGATTGGGCACGTGTTGTACATACGTGGGAATCGTCTTTATTACCAGTTAAAATGCACATCTCTAGTCCTAGAGATGGAAAAGATCCAAGAGCACATGCGGATTTTATTGATGTAGATACCTTCTTATCTTTTTTGAAAAAGATAAAGGGGAGTGTTCCGCAAATTGATTGTATGATTGAGGCGAAGAAAAAGGATGAGTCTTTATTTCAACTAATGAGAGAGTTAAGTAAACAAACAGATGTGGAAATTGTCGATGGTGCGAGCTTTTATATTAAATAAGCTCTGCGCCATCGGTTTTTTTTGCCCGATTGGTGCGGGCTAATAATCAGTGGGGGATGGACAAAACCCCCACTGATTAAAGTTTCACTTTATTAAAAAAGGGGTGCACATGCCGCCGATAATCAGTCCTGTTAAATGGCTTATAGGATTGGCAGAGGGATTAAAGAAAGTAAATAGTAGTAATATAAGTATCATTATTGAAAAAATAGCGATGTCTCTTGGTTTTGAAGAACGATATCGACTATACAATAAAAATAATTGGGCGCCTAGTAATCCGAAAATACCACCAGATGCTCCGGCGTGAATATATTCAAAAGGCATAATAATATAAGAAGAAATATTCCCGAGAATGCCAGAAAGGAAAAAAATAATGATGAAAGAAAAGTGTCCTAGTTGTTTTTCAATAGAAGAACCAAGTACAAATAAACAAATACTATTAGAAAGAAAATGTTGTAAGTCTACGTGTACAAGTAAGGAAGTTATGACACGCCACCATTCTCCTTTAGCGATATATTCATTGTAGGCTGCCAGGTGAAAGAGGGAAAAGTCGCTCAATATAATCATGACTAATTGTATAAGAAGTAAAGAGATGATAATCGGTTGTAAGGAAATGCGAGTGGATGGTATTAGCATGTTGTTAGTATCACTCCTTTTGCATCAGAAAGATTCTCTGTTATTCTTACAATATGAATGAAGAAAGCTAAATAGAAGAAGGGGATTTTGAAATGATTGTAGGGATTGGAATCGATATTATTGAGTTAAATCGAATTGAAAAAATGCTAGATGGAAAGCTTAAATTTATGGAACGTATTTTAACTGAAAGAGAACGTGGTGTTGCCGAGGGGCTGAAAGGAAGTCGCCTTACAGAATTCGTAGCTGGAAGATTTGCAGCAAAAGAGGCGTATTCTAAAGCGGTAGGGACCGGTATCGGGAAAGAAGTGAGTTTTTTAGATATTGAAGTAAGGAATGATGATAGAGGTAAGCCGATTATCATTACAAATACAGAGCATATTGTTCATTTATCAATTAGTCATAGTAAAGAATTTGCCGTTGCTCAAGTTGTTTTGGAAAGCTCGTCACGCTAGTCTGCATATTTTATATCTTTGTCTCATATATTTGAGGTAGCGATAAGGAAGGCATACCTTCCATTCATTTATAGGGGCAAAGGGGCTGAAGTGATGAAAAGGCGTCTGTTTTTAGTTCTTGTCGGTTTGTTGACCGTTTTTGTGTTGGCGGGTTGTATGGAAAAGAAACAGGAAGATGTTGTGAGAGATTTAGAAGCGAAAGTTAAAAGTATGAAGAGTTATCAAGCTGAAGCGAAATTATCTATTAAAACAGGAAATGAGCCTCAGGAGTACAATGTAGAAATTTGGCATAAAGAACCTTCGTATTATCGTGTGAATTTGCAGAATGCGAAAAAGGATCAGAGTCAAATTATTTTAAGAAATGATGAAGGTGTATTTGTATTAACACCGGCGCTTAATAAGAGTTTCCGTTTTCAAAGTGATTGGCCGCAAAATAGTAGCCAGGCTTATTTATATGAATCACTTGTAAGAGATATTTTGCAAGATAAGAAAAATCTCTCTTTCGAGAAAACAGATAAGTATTATGTATTTAAAACAAAAACAAATTATCAACATCAAAATATGTTGCCGAAACAAGAAATTAAGCTGAATAAAAGTGATTTAACACCAGTTTCTGTGAAGCTGATGGATAATGACCAAAATGTCCTTGTAAAAGTAGATTTCACTAAAGTAAAGTTTGATGCAAAGTTTGATAAAGGTGCATTTGATACGAAACAAAATATGTCTAGAGCACAAGTGGATGTTCAGACGGTAGCGAAAGAAGACAAACCGTTTGCTATTTTGTATCCGCGTGATACGCCGCAAGGCATGACTTTGAAAGAGGAAGAAGAGTTGAAGACAGACAGTGGCAAGCGTGCAATACTCACATACACTGGAAGTAAGAAATCCTTTACTTTGATACAAGAAAAGGCAAAAGTTGCAGAGGCCTCATCGGCGGTAAGTGTAAGTGGAGAGCCGGTTGATCTTGGTTTCACGATTGGTGCATTGACGAAAGACTCTGTAACGTGGTCGCATAACGGAGTAGAATATATGCTCGTGTCTAAAGGTTTAGAGCCGAATGAGTTGTTGATGGTTGCTCGTTCGGTTACAGCGAAGCAGGTGAAGTAAACATCTTAGACGTGGTGATATATGTGCACCGCGTCTTTTCTTAGTTTGAAGGTGGATTTCATAAAAGAAGCATATAAAAGAATAAGCTTCGCATATCGTGTATAAGGAAGTGTATTTATGGAAGACGCACCGTTTTACCGTGACACCTGGGTGGAAGTGGATTTAGATGCGATTTACAACAATGTTACGCATATTAAAGAGTTCATTCCAAGTGATGTAGAGATTTTTGCTGTAGTTAAAGCGAATGCATATGGGCACGATTATGTACCGGTGGCTAAAACTGCATTAGAAGCAGGAGCGACAAGATTAGCAGTTGCTTTTTTAGATGAAGCTTTAGTGCTTCGGAGGGCTGGTATTACTGCACCGATTTTAGTATTAGGTCCTTCCCCGCCCCGTGATGTAAATGTAGCTGCTGAAAATGATGTAGCATTAACTGTTTTTCAAAAAGAATGGGTGGAAGAAGCGATAAAGCTCTGGGATGGTTCATCAATAATGAAATTCCATATTAATTTTGATAGTGGTATGGGGAGAATCGGAATACGTGAACGCAAAGAATTAAAAGGGTTCTTAAAGAGTTTAGAAGGTGCGCCATTTTTAGAGTTAGAAGGAGTATATACGCATTTTGCAACAGCGGATGAGGTTGAGACTTCTTACTTTGATAAGCAATATAATACATTCTTGCAGCAGTTAAGTTGGTTGAAAGAATTTGGAGTAAATCCTAAATTTGTCCATACAGCCAATAGCGCTGCAACGTTAAGGTTTCAAGGGATTACATTTAATGCGGTGCGAGTTGGTATTGCGATGTATGGATTATCCCCATCTGTAGAAATACGTCCTTTTTTACCATTTAAATTGGAACCGGCGTTGTCACTTCATACGAAAGTTGCTCATATTAAGCAAGTGATTAAAGGGGATGGAATTAGTTATAATGTCACATACCGAACGAGAACTGAAGAATGGATTGCGACAGTTGCAATTGGATATGCAGATGGCTGGCTTAGAAGATTGCAAGGGTTTAAAGTACTTGTAAATGGTGAAAGAGTACCGATTGTGGGTCGAGTAACAATGGATCAATTCATGATACATCTTCCTTGTGAAGTGCCACTTGGTACGAAAGTTACACTCATTGGGAGACAAGGTGATGAGTATATTAGTGCTACTGAGGTCGCTGAATATTCCGGGACTATTAATTATGAAATTATCGCAACGATAAGCTTCCGTGTACCGAGAATATTTATACGAAACGGTAAAGTTGTAGAAGTAATCAATTATTTGAACGATATATAGAAGAAGGTATTATCGCTCAGTATCTCGTCATTTAGGTAGGGGATTTTCGCTAATGGAAAATAGGCTCTTTTTTGCTAGGGAGCTTCTTTTTATAATTGTTATTAATATAAGTTACAATGAAATGTTGCGGAAAGAATTGCTTTATTTCTTGTTTGAAAGAGATGAAAAGTAAAAGAAGATGAATGTTTTGTTTATGAATTGGAAAACATAAGCAGGGAATAAGGAAGTCTTTGCAACAGGCTCCATACAATGGTATTATTACAATAGGTGTCATATATATATTTGGGTGTGTAGTTGACGGTGGAGGTGTATTTTTGTGTCCGAATCAAGTGTAACTACTGAAATCGTGGTTCGGTTGCCAAAGCAAATGGTAACGGAATTGGACGGAATTGGAAAACAAGAGAATAAGAATCGCCATGAACTAATTTGCCAGGCAACACAACTGTTATTGCGTCAACATAAGACGAAGAAACGCTACCAACATGAATCAATGCGACGTGGGTACATTGAAATGGGAAAAATTAATCTTGGTATTGCATCTGAAGCTTTCTTAGCAGAGTATGAAGCAGCTCATACAGTAGAACGCTTAGTTAGCGGGGGGTAATATTTTGATTGTAAAACGCGGCGACGTGTATTTTGCAGACCTTTCCCCAGTTGTTGGTTCTGAGCAAGGAGGCGTTCGTCCGGTTCTTGTCATTCAAAATGACATCGGAAATCGGTTTAGTCCGACTGTGATTGTAGCGGCTATTACTGCACAGATTCAAAAAGCGAAATTACCCACTCATGTGGAAATTGATGCGAAAAAGTATGGTTTTGAGAGAGATTCTGTTATTTTACTTGAGCAGATTCGAACAATCGATAAGCAACGCTTAACGGACAAAATCACTCATTTGGATGAAGTGATGATGAGTCGTGTAGATGAAGCGTTACAAATTAGTTTAGGACTAATAGATTTTTAAATCGGCAGTTTAAGTTGCTCTCTTTACAGGGCAACTTTTTTTTATTATAGAGGAGGTTACGGTTGGATATGGAAATGGTAGATAATCGACAAGGGTTAATGAAAATGTTAGTGAAAGAATTAGGCTTTACAGAAAAGCAAGTTCGTCATGTTATTCAATTAACAGAAGAAGGTAACACAGTTCCATTTATCGCTCGTTACCGAAAAGAATGGACAGGATCTCTAGATGAGGTGCAAATTCGTGCAATCTTAGAAAGATGGCAATATATGATGCAACTAGAAGATAGGAAAGAAGAGGTCCTTCGTCTTATTGGTGAAAAGGGTAAACTAACCGAAGAGTTGCGTCGTCATATTGTTGCTGCAAAAAAACTTCAGGAAGTAGAAGATTTATATCGTCCATATAAAGAAAAAAGAAGAACGAAAGCTACAATTGCTAAAGAAAAGGGATTAGAACCGTTAGCTGAGTGGCTATTGTTATATAAAAAAGAAAATCCAGCAGAGAAGGCTATGGAATTTGTTAATGCAGAAAAAGAAGTGGCGTCTGCAGAAGATGCGTTGCAAGGTGCGCAAGATATTATTGCGGAACTTGTTTCGGATAATGCGGCATATCGTAGTTGGATTCGCAATACTACTTTCCGACAAGGGATTATGTCTTCATCTGTAAAAGATAAAGAAAAAGATGAAAAGAATATATATGAAATGTATTATGGCTATGAAGAACCGTTGCAAAAAGTAGTGCCACACCGTGTACTAGCTATGAATCGTGGTGAAAAGGAAGACGTATTAAGAGTTTCTGTTATCACGCCAATTGAAGAAATTCTTCAGTTTTTACATAAAAAAATGATTCTTGATGAAGCTTCTAAAAGTGCGCATTATGTACAATTAGCGATGGAAGATGGATATAAGCGATTAATTCAACCTTCAATAGAAAGAGAAATTCGTAAAGAATTAATGGAAACGGCCGAAGAACAAGCGATTCATATTTTCTCTGAGAATTTACGTAATTTATTATTACAACCTCCGATGAAAGGGAAAGTTGTGTTAGCGGTAGATCCAGCGTATAGAACCGGTTGTAAATTAGCTGTAGTAGATGATACAGGAAAAGTTCTTCACATAGATGTTATTTATCCGCATCCGCCTGTTCGTAAATATGAGGATGCAAAAACGAAAATCCTTTCAATTATAGATAAATATGAAGTTGAAATGATAGCGATTGGAAATGGTACAGCTTCGAGGGAAACGGAAGAATTTATAGTAGATGTATTACAAAATGTAGAACGAGATGTATTTTACATTATTGTAAATGAAGCGGGTGCTAGTGTGTACTCAGCATCTGATGTAGCTCGCGAGGAGTTTCCGAATTTACAGGTTGAAGAAAGAAGTGCTGTTTCAATTGGGAGACGTCTGCAAGATCCACTTGCAGAGCTTGTGAAAATTGACCCTAAATCTGTTGGGGTGGGACAATATCAACATGATGTATCTCAAAAGAGATTAAATGAATCATTAACATTTGTAGTAGAGACAGCAGTTAACCGAGTTGGTGTTAATGTAAATACAGCTTCAGTTGCATTGTTGCAATATGTTTCGGGGTTATCAAAAACAGTTGCGAAAAATATTGTAGCTAAGCGTGAGGAAGATGGAAAATTCACGAAGCGTACTGAATTAAAGAAAATCCCGCGTTTAGGTGCAAAAACATATGAACAATGTATCGGGTTTTTACGTATATTAGAAGGAGCGAATCCGTTAGATCGCACAGGGATTCATCCAGAGCAATATAAAAATGTTGAATTGCTATTAAAGAGCTTAGGGTTATCGAAGAGTGATGTGGGGAAACCAAACTTGCAAAAGAGTTTAGAAGGAGTAGATATTTCTAAATTATCTCAAGAGACGGAGATTGGTGAGCCAACACTAGTTGATATTATGGATGCTTTAATTAGCCCGGAACGAGATATGAGGGATGAGTTGCCAAAGCCACTTTTGAAAAAGGGGATTTTAAAATTAGAAGATTTAAAGCGTGGTATGGAATTAGAGGGAACGATCCGCAATGTTGTTGATTTCGGTGCCTTTGTTGATATTGGTGTGAAGCAAGATGGTTTAGTACATATTTCTAAACTAAGCAAACAATTTGTAAAGCATCCATTAGATATTGTATCCGTGGGACAAATTGTAAAGGTATGGGTAGATGATATTGATACGAAAAAAGGTCGTGTTGCATTATCAATGTTACCGATTGAATAGTAAGAAAAGAGAGCAGATGAAACTGCTCTTTTTTTATGAACTGGAAAGTTTAATTGATTATGAGCTTTGATGTATTTTACTATAATAAAACCAGCATTCATTTAGTAACTTGATTTGATACCGGTTTTTCTCAAAATATGCACGTTGCATTTGTTTCTTTAGCCACGTGGGCATAGGAATCCCTCCTTGTTTAATCCTGCTCTCAAAAAAGTAGCTCCTTTTAGTTAAGGTAACTTTGATGAGAGGTTGGTGAGTGGATTTCTAGCAATGCTGCATTTTTAGAAATCACGCTTCTTGAATGAGGATGGGTATATGTACTATTTACTATATGTATAAGAAGAGAGAAAAGTGTAAAAATATTTTTTAGTTTAGGAGGAATGAGAATGGATGAGCAAGAAATTCAGCGGTTAGTGGAAGAGGTATCGTTACAATGCTTTGGAATGCCGTTTTTACATAAAGCAATGTTTAATAGTAGGTTACGTACAACTGGTGGGCGCTATCTATTGAAGAATCATAATATAGAATTGAATTATCGATATTACGAAATATATGGTAAAGAAGAGTTAGTCGGGATTGTTAAACATGAACTTTGTCATTATCACTTACATATCACAGGAAAAGGGTATAAGCACCGAGATAGAGATTTTCGTGAGTTATTAAAGAAAGTAGCTGCACCACGTTTTTGCAAACGAATGATTAGTGAGGAGGAAACGAAAGTTTCTATGTATGAATGTATGGGGTGTTCATTTCAATATGTAAGAAGACGTCAAATAAATACACAAAGATATGTATGTGGAAAGTGTAAAGGACAACTAAAACTGGTAGTGAAAACATCTTGACAGTGAAAACGCAATCCAGTATATTATAAACATGTCCCGTTTGCGCAAGACGTTGTGAAAAAACTTCTTGACTTACGATGAGAAATTTTATAAGATACAAATTGTCTTTATTATTCCGCAGTAGCTCAGTGGTAGAGCTATCGGCTGTTAACCGATCGGTCGTAGGTTCGAGTCCTACCTGCGGAGCCATATACAGAGAAGTACCCAAGTGGCTCAAGGGGCTCCCCTGCTAAGGGAGTAGATCGCTAACGCGGTGCGAGGGTTCGAATCCCTTCTTCTCTGCCATATATATTGGCCCGTTGGTCAAGTGGTTAAGACACCGCCCTTTCACGGCGGTAACACGGGTTC
>NZ_JBBOUO010000001.1:250000-267500 GCF_038006105.1 Bacillus sp. FSL H8-0545
GGTGGGACAGATGATTGGGGTGAAGTCGTAACAAGGTAGCCGTATCGGAAGGTGCGGCTGGATCACCTCCTTTCTATGGAGAATTGATGAACGCAGTTCATCAATAAACGTTGACTTGTTTTGTTTCGTTCAGTTTTGAGAGAACTATCTCTCAAGTTTAAATGTATGTTCTTTGAAAACTAGATAACAGTGTAGCTCATATTTTTTTAATTTTAGTTTGGTTAAGTTAGAAAGGGCGCACGGTGGATGCCTTGACACTAGGAGTCGATGAAGGACGGGACTAACGCCGATATGCTTCGGGGAGCTGTAAGTAAGCTTTGATCCGAAGATTTCCGAATGGGGAAACCCACTATACGTAATGGTATGGTATCCTTACCTGAATACATAGGGTATGGAAGACAGACCCAGGGAACTGAAACATCTAAGTACCTGGAGGAAGAGAAAGCAAATGCGATTTCCTGAGTAGCGGCGAGCGAAACGGAATCTAGCCCAAACCAAGAGGCTTGCCTCTTGGGGTTGTAGGACATTCTATACGGAGTTACAAAGGAACGAGGTAGACGAAGCGACCTGGAAAGGTCCGTCACAGAGGGTAACAACCCCGTAGTCGAAACTTCGTTCTCTCTTGAATGTATCCTGAGTACGGCGGAACACGTGAAATTCCGTCGGAATCTGGGAGGACCATCTCCCAAGGCTAAATACTCCCTAGTGATCGATAGTGAACCAGTACCGTGAGGGAAAGGTGAAAAGCACCCCGGAAGGGGAGTGAAAGAGATCCTGAAACCGTGTGCCTACAAATAGTCAGAGCCCGTTAATGGGTGATGGCGTGCCTTTTGTAGAATGAACCGGCGAGTTACGATCCCGTGCGAGGTTAAGTTGAAGAGGCGGAGCCGCAGCGAAAGCGAGTCTGAATAGGGCGTTTAGTACGTGGTCGTAGACCCGAAACCAGGTGATCTACCCATGTCCAGGGTGAAGTTCAGGTAACACTGAATGGAGGCCCGAACCCACGCACGTTGAAAAGTGCGGGGATGAGGTGTGGGTAGCGGAGAAATTCCAATCGAACCTGGAGATAGCTGGTTCTCCCCGAAATAGCTTTAGGGCTAGCCTTAAGTGTAAGAGTCTTGGAGGTAGAGCACTGATTGAACTAGGGGTCCTCATCGGATTACCGAATTCAGTCAAACTCCGAATGCCAATGACTTATCCTTAGGAGTCAGACTGCGAGTGATAAGATCCGTAGTCAAGAGGGAAACAGCCCAGATCGCCAGCTAAGGTCCCAAAGTGTGTATTAAGTGGAAAAGGATGTGGAGTTGCTTAGACAACTAGGATGTTGGCTCAGAAGCAGCCACCATTTAAAGAGTGCGTAATAGCTCACTAGTCGAGTGACTCTGCGCCGAAAATGTACCGGGGCTAAATACACCACCGAAGCTGCGAATTGATACCAATGGTATCAGTGGTAGGGGAGCGTTCTAAGTGCAGTGAAGTCAGACCGGAAGGACTGGTGGAGCGCTTAGAAGTGAGAATGCCGGTATGAGTAGCGAAAGACGGGTGAGAATCCCGTCCACCGAATGCCTAAGGTTTCCTGAGGAAGGCTCGTCCGCTCAGGGTTAGTCAGGACCTAAGCCGAGGCCGACAGGCGTAGGCGATGGACAACAGGTTGATATTCCTGTACCACCTCTTTATCGTTTGAGCAATGGAGGGACGCAGAAGGATAGAAGAAGCGTGCGATTGGTTGTGCACGTCCAAGCAGTTAGGCTGATAAGTAGGCAAATCCGCTTATCGTGAAGGCTGAGCTGTGATGGGGAAGCTCCTTATGGAGCGAAGTCTTTGATTCCCCGCTGCCAAGAAAAGCTTCTAGCGAGATAAAAGGTGCCTGTACCGCAAACCGACACAGGTAGGCGAGGAGAGAATCCTAAGGTGTGCGAGAGAACTCTGGTTAAGGAACTCGGCAAAATGACCCCGTAACTTCGGGAGAAGGGGTGCTTTCTTAACGGAAAGCCGCAGTGAATAGGCCCAAGCGACTGTTTAGCAAAAACACAGGTCTCTGCGAAGCCGTAAGGCGAAGTATAGGGGCTGACACCTGCCCGGTGCTGGAAGGTTAAGGAGAGGGGTTAGCGTAAGCGAAGCTCTGAACTGAAGCCCCAGTAAACGGCGGCCGTAACTATAACGGTCCTAAGGTAGCGAAATTCCTTGTCGGGTAAGTTCCGACCCGCACGAAAGGTGTAACGATTTGGGCACTGTCTCAACCAGAGACTCGGTGAAATTATAGTACCTGTGAAGATGCAGGTTACCCGCGACAGGACGGAAAGACCCCGTGGAGCTTTACTGTAGCCTGATATTGAATTTTGGTACAGTTTGTACAGGATAGGCGGGAGCCATTGAAACCGGAGCGCTAGCTTCGGTGGAGGCGCTGGTGGGATACCGCCCTGACTGTATTGAAATTCTAACCTACGGGTCTTATCGACCCGGGAGACAGTGTCAGGTGGGCAGTTTGACTGGGGCGGTCGCCTCCTAAAGTGTAACGGAGGCGCCCAAAGGTTCCCTCAGAATGGTTGGAAATCATTCGTAGAGTGCAAAGGCATAAGGGAGCTTGACTGCGAGACCTACAAGTCGAGCAGGGACGAAAGTCGGGCTTAGTGATCCGGTGGTTCCGCATGGAAGGGCCATCGCTCAACGGATAAAAGCTACCCCGGGGATAACAGGCTTATCTCCCCCAAGAGTCCACATCGACGGGGAGGTTTGGCACCTCGATGTCGGCTCATCGCATCCTGGGGCTGTAGTCGGTCCCAAGGGTTGGGCTGTTCGCCCATTAAAGCGGTACGCGAGCTGGGTTCAGAACGTCGTGAGACAGTTCGGTCCCTATCCGTCGTGGGCGCAGGAAATTTGAGAGGAGCTGTCCTTAGTACGAGAGGACCGGGATGGACGCACCGCTGGTGTACCAGTTGTTCTGCCAAGGGCATAGCTGGGTAGCTATGTGCGGAAGGGATAAGTGCTGAAAGCATCTAAGCATGAAGCCCCCCTCAAGATGAGATTTCCCATAGCGTAAGCTAGTAAGATCCCTGAAAGATGATCAGGTTGATAGGTTCGAGGTGGAAGCATGGTGACATGTGGAGCTGACGAATACTAATAGATCGAGGACTTAACCATATAATATGAAGCAAATGTTATCTAGTTTTGAAGGAATATACCTTCAATAGTTTGGTGATGATGGCAGAGAGGTCACACCCGTTCCCATACCGAACACGGAAGTTAAGCTCTCTAGCGCCGATGGTAGTTGGGACCTTGTCCCTGTGAGAGTAGGACGTCGCCAAGCTATTTATATCATCGCGGGGTGGAGCAGTACGGTAGCTCGTCGGGCTCATAACCCGAAGGTCGCAGGTTCAAATCCTGTCCCCGCAACCAAATGGTCCCGTGGTGTAGTGGTTAACATGCCTGCCTGTCACGCAGGAGATCGCCGGTTCGACCCCGGTCGGGACCGCCATTTTATATAAAGAAAAGAACGAAACAAGTTGTTTCGTATTTTTTTATTTGTTTTAACAAAAAACTAATAAAGACAGTCAAACTATCCTTAGGAAAACTCCTAAGGACTTTTTTATATATTTAAAACCTGTATAATAAAGAGCAGAGAACATTGTGAGTAAAGTAGGTGAAGTCTGTGAGTAAATATGAAGTAACAACAAAATCTTCTGAAGAAACCCAGCGATTATCAGAAAAATTAGGGAGACTTGTAAAGGCACAAGATGTAATTATTTTAGAAGGTGATCTTGGAGCTGGCAAGACGACTTTTACAAAAGGACTAGCAAAAGGTCTTGGAGTGAAAAGAGTCGTAAATAGTCCTACCTTCAATATTATTAAAGAATATAAAGGAAGATTACCGCTATATCATATGGATGTGTATCGTTTAGCGGAAAGTGAAGAAGATTTAGGATTTGATGAGTATTTCTATGGTGAAGGGATTACAGTAGTAGAATGGGCTCATTTAATAGAAGCATATTTACCGAATGAGAAGTTGCAAATTAGTTTATTCCATGCTGGAGATGATACAAGAAAAATTGTACTCGAGCCAATTGGAGATCGCTATATTAGATTATGTGAGGAGCTATTACAAGATGAAAGTACTAGCAATTGATACTTCAAATTACGTAATGGGTGTATCCCTTATTGAGGAAGGGAACGTGATTGGGGAAATCATTACAAATTTAACAAAAAACCATTCTGTACGTCTTATGCCAGCTGTAGAGAAACTGTTAAAAGAATGCGGTGTAAAACCGAAAGAATTGACTAAAATTGTTGTAGCAGCTGGACCCGGATCATATACAGGTGTTCGTATAGGTGTGACAGCTGCAAAAACATTAGCTTGGTCACTTCAAATACCAATTGTAGGTGTATCAAGTTTAGAAGTGGTGGCTGCAAATGGTACTAATTTTAATGGACTAATTTGTCCTTTATTTGATGGCCGACGTGGTCAAATTTACACGGGGTTATATACATATGAAGGAGAGCGTATAACTTCAATAGAAGAAGACCGAATTATTCTTATTGTTGACTGGTTGCAAATGTTAAAAGATAAAGAACAGCCTGTTTTATTTATTGGTAACGATGTTAAATTGCATAAAGAAACAATTGTAGAATATTTAGGTGATCAAGCTGTATTTGCTCCGTTCACTAAGAATAACCCAAGACCAAGTGAATTAGCATTTTTAGGATTACAAAAAGAAGAACAAGACGTGCATACGTTTGTTCCTAGCTATCTTCGTTTAGCTGAAGCTGAAACAAAATGGTTAGAAAGTCAAAAACAATAGGGGCCTACAGAAGATGGATATGATATTTAGAAAGATGGCACTTGATGATATTGCTCAAATTGTAGCTATTGAAGAAGCATCTTTTTCAACCCCTTGGACTGCAGATGCCTTTCACCGTGAATTAGAGATGAATGAACATGCACATTATGTCGTGCTAGAAAAAGATGGTCTCGTAATTGGATATTGTGGATTGTGGATAATTATTGATGAATCACATGTAACAAATATAGCTATCCTACCAGAATACAGAGGTCAAAAGCTAGGGGATGCCTTATTGAAAGAAGTCATTTCCGAAGCGAAAGGGTTAGGAGTAAAAACAATGACACTTGAAGTACGCGTGTCAAATGAAGTAGCAAAGCAGTTATACAGAAAATACGGATTTCAAAATGGTGGGATTCGTAAACGATACTATGCAGACAATCAGGAAGATGGTCTTGTAATGTGGGTGAATATATAATGGAAAAAAACACAATTATACTTGGTATTGAAACAAGCTGTGATGAAACAGCTGTAGCAGTTGTTAAAAATGGAACGGAAATCATTGCAAATGTCGTTGCATCGCAAATTGAAAGTCATAAGCGTTTTGGCGGAGTTGTACCAGAGATTGCATCCCGTCATCATGTAGAAGAAATCACAGTTGTGTTAGAAGAAGCTTTAAAAGAAGCGAATATCACTTTTGAGGATATTGATGCAATTGCTGTAACAGAAGGCCCAGGTTTAGTCGGAGCACTTTTAATAGGTGTAAATGCAGCGAAAGCTGTGGCTTTTGCTCATGATATCCCTCTAGTTGGTGTTCATCATATTGCTGGTCATATTTATGCGAACCGTTTAGTAAAAGAAGTACAATTCCCGTTACTATCGCTTGTTGTATCCGGTGGACATACGGAGCTTGTTTATATGAAAGAACATGGTTCATTTGAAGTGATTGGTGAAACGCGAGATGATGCGGCAGGAGAAGCTTACGATAAAGTAGCTCGTACATTATCAATGCCTTATCCAGGTGGTCCTCATATTGATCGCCTTGCGCATGAAGGAAAACCAACAATTGATTTGCCTCGTGCGTGGCTAGAACCTGATTCGTATGATTTCAGCTTTAGTGGATTGAAATCAGCAGTTATCAACACTGTGCATAACGCAAAACAGCGCGGTATAGAAATTGCACCAGAAGATTTAGCAGCAAGTTTCCAAGAAAGTGTAATAGATGTACTTGTAACGAAAGCGTCCCGTGCAGCAGATGCTTATAATGTAAAACAAGTGCTTCTTGCTGGTGGAGTAGCTGCTAATAAAGGGCTTCGTGCACGTTTAGCAGCAGAATTTGCACAAAAAGAAAATATAGAGCTAATTATTCCTCCTCTATCTTTATGCACAGATAATGCAGCGATGATTGCGGCTGCAGGTACAATTGCATACGAACAAGGAAAACGCGCTACATTAGCTTTAAATGCAAATCCAGGATTAGATATTGAAGCATAGTTATACACAAAATTAACCACAGATTGTGGATAAAACCCGTATTATCTGTTGATAATACGGGTTTTTTTGTGTACATAAAATGTGTATAACTTTTTGTGTGACTGTGGATAATGTGGAAAAGTTATTTGGGAGTTTATATTATAAAGGTGGATATGTGCATAACCTTGTGGATAACATAGGGGAAGTCTGACCTTTGTAGAAATTCTTTTTTGGGAAATAAAAAACAAGGAGATGTCCAAAAAACATTTTGAAACATCCTCCACTTGTTATATAAGGTGCTACTATTGTCAATCCTTGTCGGTAAATCGATATTTCTTGTCGAATCGTTTATATAATTTCATTTACTATGGTATTGATTCTAAAAGAGAAAATAAAAAGGAGGTCATCTCGTCAAAAAGACCGACTTATGAGACATCCCCCTCTTTTAAATTCTCTTATATATGCAGTTCTTCCCATTCTGCCATACAAGCTTCAAGCTGTTCTTGCAGTGTTTGTTTTTTAGTTGTAATTTCACTAGCCTTTTCATAATCTGCATATATTTCTGGTAAGCAAAGCTGATCTTCTAACGTAGCAATTTCTTCTTCTAAGCCTACGATATTTTGTTCCAGTTCTTCAATTTTTCGAGTACGTTGACGCTCTAACTGTTTACGTTCTTTTTCTTCGAGATAATTTAATTTTTCTTGTGCCACCACTTTTTGAACAGGTACTTCATCTTCTTGCTCTAGTTCCGCACGTTCAATCATTTCATTTTTCTTTTCAACGTAATAATCGTAATCACCTAAATATTCTTGTGCACCTTCTGTTGATAACTCAACAACGGTTGTCGTTACGCGATTAATAAAGTAGCGGTCATGAGAGACGAATAGAAGAGTACCTGGGTAATCAATTAAAGCATTCTCCAAAATCTCTTTACTATTTAAATCAAGATGGTTTGTTGGTTCATCGAGAATTAATAAATTGGATTTTTGCATCATAAGTTTTGCAAGAGCTAGTCGAGCCTTTTGTCCACCACTAAGAGAAGATACTGGTTTGAGTACATCATCCCCTGTGAATAAAAAGTTGCCTAGTATAGTGCGAATTTCTTTTTCAGGTTGCAGGGGATATTCATCCCATAGTTCATTTAAAACTCGCTTCGAAGATGTTAAGTTGGCTTGTTCTTGATCATAATAACCAACAGATACATTTGACCCGAAAGCAACGTTTCCATGTAATAGCTGTAACTTATTCACAATGGATTTTAATAATGTAGATTTTCCAATTCCGTTTGGCCCGACTAAGGCAACACTGTCACCGCGAGTTAAGCGCATATTTACATGTTCAATAATCGGTTCCTGATAATAGCCAATAGTTGCATCTTTAACTTGTAAAACATCATTTCCACTTTGTTTTTCAATATCGAAGTGGAAGGAAGCTGATTTAGAATCGCCTAATGGTCTAGCTAATACTTCCATTCTGTCTAATTGTTTACGGCGACTTTGAGCACGTTTTGTCGTAGATGCACGAGCTATATTTTTTTGCACAAAGTCTTCCAGTTTAGAAATTTCATCTTGTTGTTTTTCATAACGCTTCATCTCTTGCTCGTATAGAGCTGATTTTGAGTCTAAATATTTACTGTAGTTACCAACAAATCGTCGGCTTTCCTTATTAGAAATTTCGTATACTTGTGTAACGAGTTTATCTAAGAAATAACGGTCATGGGAAACGATTAAAATCGCGCCGGGATAGCCTTGTAAATATTGTTCAAGCCATGTTAGTGTCTCAATGTCCAAATGGTTTGTAGGTTCGTCTAAAATAAGTAAGTCTGGTCTAGTTAATAATAATTTCCCAAGAGCTAATCGAGTCTTTTGTCCACCACTTAATGTGGAAATTGTCGTCTGATGCGTTTCAACTGGGAAGCCAAGACCGCTTAAAATCGAGCGTATATCCGCTTCGTACTGATAGCCGCCTTGATCTTTATAATCTAATTGTAATTGGTCATAATCAGCTAATAATTTCTCATATATAGCCGCATTTGAAAAGTTTTCTTCTTTTCCCATCTCTTGCTCTAGCTTTCGAAGTTTTGTCCCCATCTGCTGTAGATGTGTAAAGACGGTTAACATTTCATCCCAAATTGTTAAAGACGTTTCTAATCCGGTATTTTGAGCTAAATACCCCATTGAGACATCTTTCGGTTTTATAATTTCACCACCATCATGAGATAACTCGCCAGCTATTATTTTTAATAATGTAGATTTTCCGGCTCCATTTCGTCCGACTAATGCGATACGATCTTTTGTTTGTACTTCCAATTTTATGTTTGCAAGAATCGTTTCTGCACCGTATAATTTCGAAAGCCCATTCACTTGTAATAATATCAATGTTTTCACCTCAAATAATTTCTTAACTTTGCCATGTTTATATTTCTCAATCATACTAAAAATAGTGTATAGTTTAAAATAAAGAGAGAATACTTCTTCTCTTTATTATACAAGGAAATTCATGAGTACTAAACTTCTGTATTTGATTCAAGTATAAGAATAAAGATAGGAAGAGAGGAGGGGTTATATGGATCAGCAAAAAATTCCACAGGCCACTGCCAAACGATTGCCTCTATACTATCGATTTATCCAAAACTTATCTCTTTCTGGTAAGCAACGTGTTTCATCAGCCGAATTGAGTGAAGCGGTAAAGGTTGATTCCGCAACTATTCGAAGAGATTTTTCATATTTTGGAGCGTTAGGGAAAAAAGGATATGGATATAACGTAAATTATTTATTATCATTTTTCCGTGAAACACTCGACCAAGATGATATAACACGCGTGGCACTTATTGGAGTAGGTAATTTAGGGACCGCTTTCTTACATTATAATTTCACGAAAAACAATAATACAAAAATTGAAATGGCGTTTGATGTTAGTGAAGAGAAAGTTGGAACAGAAATCGGAGGAATTCCTGTATATCATTTGGATGAATTAGAAGAACGTTTATCAACTGATATACAAGTGGCAATATTAACGGTACCCGCTACAGTAGCGCAATCTGTGGCAGATAGATTGGCAGAAACGAACGTGCATGGTATTTTAAATTTCACACCAGCACGCTTAAATGTGTCAGAGAATATAAGAATTCATCACATTGATTTAGCTGTAGAGTTACAAACGCTTGTTTACTTTTTGAAGAATTATCCACAATAAAACGCAGAGGAGATGACCTCTGCGTTTTATTATTGTTTTTTCTTTGTGAATTTAACTAAGATAAGGCGAAGTGCCAAATTAAAATCAATTGTTGCCATAACTGCAAATAGTATTGTCCACATATTCCAGATTGTATCTGTTACGTTCGTAATGGCGAAGCGTGTAAAGATACATCCAAGAAGAAAGTACAATGCAGCCATGAACAATGGTGAGTTTCTCATACTAAAAATCCTCCGATAAAGCCTTGCATTTTTTCAGCTTCTTTAATCATTTCTTGAATTTGCTCATTACTTACTACAACTTGAGCAACTGCAACTAATGTATTCATTGCAACATGAGCTGCAATAGGAACTATAATTCGTTTCGTTTTTACGTATAAAAAGGCGAATACGAGCCCCATAGAAGTGTATACCAATAAGTGAGTAAAATCAAAATGAATCGCCGCGAATACAAGTGAACTAATGATAGCGGCAATAAAGAAGTTAAACTTCTTATAAAGTGTACCGAATAAAATTTTTCTAAATACGATTTCTTCCAAAATAGGTCCTATTATAGATATGACAATAAGGAACCAAGGTGTCGTTCTTGCGATGTCCATAAGTCTTGCTGTATTTTCAGATCCCGGTGTAATCCCTAATAAACGCATTTCGATCATACCGGCAATGCTTTGTGAGAACAGCGCTAAGAAGAAACCAATAAAAATCCACCCAATTGTAGCTGGAACAGTAGAGCGCATTTTATCTAAATGCCTGTCACGAATGTCTGTTCTGAGTAACCAAAGTACAACGCATAATGCAATGAAAAAGCTAATGATAGCCCAATGACCAGTTATGAGCTGAAGTTTTTCCTCTCTAGTAAATCCCCTATTATCGTATAGTCCAGTTTTCAGGAGAAGCGGTAACCCGGCAATGCCTGATAACTGCATTAAAATGTATGTAACGATAATCCACCAATATTGTTTTTTCAAATGGTTTAACCATCCTTTCTAACGCTAGTGTATGAGATAAGGTAGGATAACATGTAAATATGCTACCTACGATATAAACTTTCATTTGAATTATGTTTTTTTGTAAATTAGCATTTGAAAATAAAATAGGAGACAGGAAAAAGTTGTACGTTTAGCGAAAACAACTTAGGGTGTCTTTCACATTGTAACATACAAGAAGTGGGAACAACGATTCATATAGTAAAGGTAGTAGAAGAAGTAATCCTATCTAGGAAAGTGCATAAAGTAATTTGCGAAAAAATTATGATTTTTTTACTTGCAAAAGAAATTGAGATTATTTATTATTAGAAGTGTGTTAGCACTCGTGTGACTTGAGTGCTAATAAATAAAATTTACATAACAAAATGAGGAGGTTATTGTTCATGCTAAAGCCATTAGGTGATCGCGTTGTAATTGAACTTGTTCAAGCAGAAGAAAAAACAGCAAGTGGTATTGTATTACCAGAAACTGCAAAAGAAAAACCACAAGAGGGTAAAGTTATTGCAGTAGGTACAGGCCGAGTGCTTGAAAATGGTGAGCGTGTTGCTTTAGAGGTAGCAGCAGGTGATCTTATCATCTTCTCAAAATATGCAGGTACTGAAGTGAAATACGAAGGTACAGACTACTTGATTTTACGTGAAAGTGACATTTTAGCAATTATCGGTTAATTATATACATTTTAAAAATCCAAGGGGGTCAATTATTATGGCAAAAGATATTAAATTTAGTGAAGAAGCACGTCGTTCGATGCTTCGCGGTGTCGACACTCTTGCAAACGCAGTAAAAGTAACGCTTGGACCAAAAGGTCGTAACGTTGTACTTGAGAAAAAATTCGGTTCACCACTTATTACAAATGACGGTGTAACAATCGCAAAAGAAATCGAATTAGAAGATGCATTCGAAAACATGGGTGCGAAATTAGTAGCAGAAGTTGCTAGCAAAACAAACGATGTAGCTGGTGACGGAACGACAACTGCAACTGTATTAGCGCAAGCTATGATTCGTGAAGGTCTTAAAAACGTAACAGCTGGTGCAAACCCAATGGGTCTTCGTAAAGGTATCGAAAAAGCTGTTACTGCTGCAATTGAAGAATTAAAAGCGATTTCTAAACCAATCGAAGGTAAATCTTCTATCGCACAAGTAGCTGCTATTTCTTCGGCTGACGAAGAAGTAGGTCAATTAATCGCTGAAGCAATGGAGCGCGTTGGTAACGACGGCGTTATTACTTTAGAAGAATCTAAAGGATTCACAACAGAATTAGACGTAGTAGAAGGTATGCAATTTGATCGTGGATATGCATCTCCTTACATGATTACTGATTCTGATAAAATGGAAGCAGTTCTTGATAACCCATACATTTTAATTACTGATAAAAAGATTTCTAACATCCAAGAAATCTTACCAGTATTAGAGCAAGTGGTACAACAAGGTAAACCACTTCTTATCATTGCTGAAGATGTAGAAGGCGAAGCGTTAGCTACATTAGTAGTGAACAAACTTCGTGGTACATTCAATGTAGTAGCTGTTAAAGCTCCTGGATTTGGTGACCGTCGTAAAGCAATGCTAGAAGATATCGCAATCTTAACTGGTGGCGAAGTAATCACTGAAGAATTAGGACGTGACTTAAAATCTGCTACAGTTGCATCTTTAGGACGCGCTGGTAAAATTGTTGTAACGAAAGAAAACACAACTGTAGTTGAAGGTATTGGAAATTCAGAACAAATCGAAGCTCGCATCGGTCAAATCCGCGCACAATTAGAAGAAACAACTTCTGAATTCGATCGTGAAAAATTACAAGAACGTCTTGCAAAACTTGCGGGCGGCGTAGCAGTAATTAAAGTAGGTGCAGCAACTGAAACTGAGTTAAAAGAGCGCAAACTTCGCATTGAAGATGCACTTAACTCAACTCGTGCAGCAGTAGAAGAAGGTATCGTTGCAGGTGGTGGTACTTCACTTATGAACGTATACACAAAAGTAGCTTCTATCGTAGCTGAAGGCGACGAAGCAACAGGTATCAACATCGTACTTCGTGCACTAGAAGAGCCAGTTCGTCAAATCGCAATCAACGCTGGTCTAGAAGGATCTGTAGTTGTAGAGCGTCTAAAAGGCGAAAAAGTAGGCGTTGGTTTCAACGCAGCTACTGGCGAATGGGTTAACATGCTTGAGTCTGGTATCGTAGATCCAGCTAAAGTAACGCGTTCTGCACTTCAAAACGCAGCATCTGTTGCAGCTATGTTCTTAACGACTGAAGCTGTAGTTGCTGACAAGCCAGAACCAAATGCACCAGCAATGCCTGACATGGGCGGCATGGGCATGGGCGGTATGGGCGGAATGATGTAATTCCGTTCTCCCGAAAAACATCCACTTCTATATAGAAGTGGATGTTTTTTTGTGTTTTTGAGAGCAGGAAATTAATTTCTGTAGAATTTTGTCGCTTTCTCTCTTGACCATACTGATACTTCATTGTTAGAATCTAGGGAGATAATATAAAACGATCCTTCATATATCCTCAATGATATGGTTTGAGAGTCTCTACCGGGTTACCGTAAACAACCTGACTATGAAGGCAGTGTGTCTTATATTTATAAAGAGCGGAAGACTATCTTTCTTTATAAAGCCAGACCCCTGCCTTTTCTTTGTCATGAGACTAGAGGCGGAGGACTGGCTTTTTTTATTATATTGGTAATGCTTTTTGCTAAATTGGTGAAAATATTTATATACGAGAACTAACGTTGGGGTGATTATTTTGAAGAAGCAGCATGATACAATTATCGTTTTAGATTTTGGGAGTCAGTACAATCAGTTAATAGCACGTCGAATTCGTGAGTTCGGTGTATACAGTGAACTTCATCCGCATACAATTACTGCAGAAGAAATTAAAGCAATGAATCCAAAAGGGATTATTTTCTCTGGTGGACCAAATAGTGTATACGGTGAAGGTGCATTACATTGTGATGAAAAAATCTTTGAGCTAGGATTACCGATTTTCGGTATCTGTTACGGTATGCAGCTTATGACGCAACACTTCGGTGGTAAAGTAGAACGTGCCAACCACCGTGAGTATGGAAAAGCTGTTCTTAAAGTAGAGAACGAATCAAAATTATATGCGAACCTTCCAGAAGAGCAAGTTGTATGGATGAGCCATGGTGACTTAGTAACTGGTTTACCTGAAGGATTCGTAGTAGATGCAACAAGTGAGTCTTGTCCAATCGCTGGTATGAGCAATGAAGCGGAAAACTTATACGGTGTACAATTCCACCCAGAAGTACGTCACTCTGAGCACGGTAACGATTTAATTAAAAACTTCGTATTCGGCGTATGTGGTTGTTCTGAAGGATGGAACATGGAGAACTTTATCGAAGTAGAATTAGAAAAGATCCGTGAAACTGTTGGAGACAAAAAAGTACTATGCGCACTTAGCGGCGGTGTAGACTCTTCTGTTGTAGCAGTATTAATTCATAAGGCGATTGGTGACCAATTAACATGTATTTTCGTGGACCACGGTTTACTTCGTAAAGATGAAGCAGAAGGTGTTATGAAAACATTTAGCGAAGGCTTCCATATGAACGTTATTAAAGTGGATGCGAAAGAACGCTTCATGAACAAGTTAAAAGGTGTAGAAGATCCAGAACAAAAGCGTAAAATCATCGGTAATGAATTCATTTACGTATTTGATGATGAAGCTTCTAGATTAAAAGGAATGGACTTCCTAGCGCAAGGTACACTTTACACGGACATCGTTGAAAGTGGTACAGCAACTGCACAAACAATTAAATCTCACCATAACGTTGGTGGACTTCCAGAAGACATGCAGTTCAAATTAATTGAGCCTTTAAACACTTTATTTAAAGATGAAGTACGTGTATTAGGATCAGAATTAGGAATTCCTGATGAAATCGTATGGCGTCAACCGTTCCCAGGTCCAGGACTTGGTATTCGTGTATTAGGTGAAATTACAGAAGAGAAATTAGAAATCGTTCGTGAATCTGATGCGATTTTACGTGAAGAAATCCAAAAAGCAGGATTAGAACGTGAAGTTTGGCAATACTTCACTGCGCTTCCTGGTATGCGTAGTGTAGGTGTTATGGGTGACGAGCGTACTTACGATTACACAGTAGGTATCCGTGCAGTAACATCTATCGATGGTATGACAGCTGACTGGGCACGTATCCCTTGGGACGTATTAGAGAAAATCTCTGTACGTATCGTAAACGAAGTAAAACACGTTAACCGTATCGTGTATGATATAACGAGTAAGCCACCAGCAACTATTGAGTGGGAATAGTATTATAATGAAAGATCCATCTATCATTTTATGCATAGATGGATCTTTTTGTTTTTAAGTGATTATACGAACGAAAATATAAAAAGATATAAAAATGTTCGTTTTTAAATTGACACACACCCTATTGTGAGTTAATATGAGTATGTAATTCAAACAAAAAGTGAATATTATGCCGTCGTATAATATCGGGGATATGGCCCGAAAGTTTCTACCTAGCTACCGTAAATGGCTTGACTACGAGGCGTTTGTATAAAGATGAGGGGAAACTTGTCTTTGTTTATAGAACGCTTCCATGTAAATGTAATGGAAGCCTTTTTTATTTTTATAAATAAAAGAGGGCTAGGGTGAAATACGGCGAGTAATCATATAACGGGGGAAACGTAGGATGAAACGCTATTTTCAGTTTGATGAGCTCGGTACGAATTATAAGACTGAGTTCATAGCAGGGTTAACGACATTTCTATCTATGGCTTACGTACTATTTGTCAATCCTGCTACGCTGTCGCTTGGAAATGTTAAAGGATTACCAGCAGGTACAGGGATGGATCCAGGTGCAGTATTCGTTGCTACAGCATTAGCAGCGGCGATTGGTTCGTTAATTATGGGGATATTTGCGAAGTATCCGATTGCTTTAGCGCCAGGTATGGGAATAAACGCGTTCTTTGCTTATACAGCGGTGTTAACGATGGGAATTCCGTGGCAAACGGCGATTGCTGGAACATTAATGTCAGGTATTATCTTTATTATTCTTACTGCTTCAGGTATTCGTGAAAAAATCATTAATGCAATTCCAGTAGAGTTAAAGTTTGCAGTAGCGGCGGGTATCGGATTATTCATTGCCTTCCTTGGATTCCAAAATGCCGGAATTATCGTAAAAAATGATGCTGTCCTTGTTGGATTGGGGGATTTAACGAAGGGTACAACGTTGCTGGCGATTTTCGGAGTTGTTATTACAATCATCTTCATGATTAGGAAAATAAATGGTGCTGTTTTCTACGGTATGATTCTTACGGCAATCTTAGGAGTAGCAACAGGATTAATTGATACTCCGAAAGCTGTAGTGGGAGCAATACCGAGTCTAGAACCAACGTTCGGTGTGGCGTTAACTCACTTTGGAGATATTTTCACTGTTGAAATGGCGATTGTTATTATCACGTTCTTCTTTATCGATTTCTTTGATACAGCAGGTACGCTTGTAGCGGTTGCGAATCAAGCGGGATTAATGAAGAACAATAAATTACCACGTGCAGGAAAAGCATTATTTGCAGATGCGGTTGCAACTGTAATTGGTGCAATTCTAGGTACATCTACTACAACGTCTTACATTGAATCGTCTGCAGGGGTAGCAGCAGGAGGACGTTCTGGATTTACAGCAGTTGTAACAGCAGGATTCTTCTTACTGGCACTTTTCTTCTCGCCACTATTAAGTGTTGTGACACCAGCTGTAACGGCACCAGCTCTAATTATTGTAGGAATCTTGATGGTTTCATCTTTAGGAGAAATTGATTGGAAGAAATTCGAGATTGCAGTACCGGCATTCTTTACAATCATCTCTATGCCACTTACGTATAGTATCGCAACAGGAATCGCGATTGGATTTATCTTCTATCCAATTACAATGGTTGTGAGTGGTCGTCGTAAAGAGATTCATCCAATTATGTATGTTATGGGAGTTTTATTCGTACTATATTTCATCTACGTTCGTAAATAAAAGGGGTTTTTTGAAAGGTCTAGACTTAAGGGGAGTCTAGACCTTTTTTGCGTCTTCAGAAAATCTTAAGGATTTCCGAGCGTTTTTCTTCAGAAGTTTTCTTATAATAGAGGTTAGGGATTAAAAAACTGATGGGGGAGATATTATGGCCGGGGAAACGATACTTGTTGTAGATGATGAAAAAGAAATTAGGAACCTTATTACAATTTATTTAAAGAACGAAGGATATAAAGTACTGCAAGCAGGGGACGGAGAAGAAGGGTTACGTATATTAGAAGAAAATGAAGTGCACTTAGTCGTATTAGATATTATGATGCCGAAAGTAGATGGTATTCATATGTGTATGAAAGTAAGGGAAGCGAAGGAAATGCCGATTATTATGCTTTCGGCAAAAACGCAAGATATGGATAAAATTTTAGGATTAACAACAGGTGCAGATGATTACGTAACAAAACCGTTTAATCCGTTAGAGTTAATCGCAAGAATTAAATCTCAGCTACGTCGTTATATGAAAATGAATGGTTTTGCTATTCAAAATGAGGACGAGTTAGAAATTGGGAATATGGCAATAAACATTTCAACTCATAAAGTCATTGTAGAGGGAGAAGAAGTGAAGTTAACTCCAAGGGAATTTTCAATTTTAGAATTGCTAGCTCGTAATCCAGGTATGGTCTTTAGTGCTGAGCAAATTTATGAAAAAGTTTGGAACGAAAGATCTTTCCAGTCTGATAACACTGTAATGGTACATATTCGAAAAGTACGTGAAAAGATTGAGGAGAATCCAAGGAAGCCGAGATATATAAAAACAGTATGGGGAGTGGGGTATAAGATTGAAAAAGATATTTAATCCATTTACTTATGTTAGGAAAGCTAGAACATTAGTGGAGAAATTAGTGAAGAGTGTACGGCGGAGTATAAGAATTCAACTGATTACTACTTTCGCAGCTTGTGCGTTATTAGGAGTTTTATCAACGAAAGCAGCAGCACCATTTTTTGAAAATGCAAATCGTGAGGCTACTATCGATTATCGAGCTGGTATGGAGCGAATTAATCAACAAGCTCAAAGTGCTGCAAAT
>NZ_JBBOUO010000001.1:272500-285000 GCF_038006105.1 Bacillus sp. FSL H8-0545
AGAAGGGGTGCTTTCTTAACGGAAAGCCGCAGTGAATAGGCCCAAGCGACTGTTTAGCAAAAACACAGGTCTCTGCGAAGCCGTAAGGCGAAGTATAGGGGCTGACACCTGCCCGGTGCTGGAAGGTTAAGGAGAGGGGTTAGCGTAAGCGAAGCTCTGAACTGAAGCCCCAGTAAACGGCGGCCGTAACTATAACGGTCCTAAGGTAGCGAAATTCCTTGTCGGGTAAGTTCCGACCCGCACGAAAGGTGTAACGATTTGGGCACTGTCTCAACCAGAGACTCGGTGAAATTATAGTACCTGTGAAGATGCAGGTTACCCGCGACAGGACGGAAAGACCCCGTGGAGCTTTACTGTAGCCTGATATTGAATTTTGGTACAGTTTGTACAGGATAGGCGGGAGCCATTGAAACCGGAGCGCTAGCTTCGGTGGAGGCGCTGGTGGGATACCGCCCTGACTGTATTGAAATTCTAACCTACGGGTCTTATCGACCCGGGAGACAGTGTCAGGTGGGCAGTTTGACTGGGGCGGTCGCCTCCTAAAGTGTAACGGAGGCGCCCAAAGGTTCCCTCAGAATGGTTGGAAATCATTCGTAGAGTGCAAAGGCATAAGGGAGCTTGACTGCGAGACCTACAAGTCGAGCAGGGACGAAAGTCGGGCTTAGTGATCCGGTGGTTCCGCATGGAAGGGCCATCGCTCAACGGATAAAAGCTACCCCGGGGATAACAGGCTTATCTCCCCCAAGAGTCCACATCGACGGGGAGGTTTGGCACCTCGATGTCGGCTCATCGCATCCTGGGGCTGTAGTCGGTCCCAAGGGTTGGGCTGTTCGCCCATTAAAGCGGTACGCGAGCTGGGTTCAGAACGTCGTGAGACAGTTCGGTCCCTATCCGTCGTGGGCGCAGGAAATTTGAGAGGAGCTGTCCTTAGTACGAGAGGACCGGGATGGACGCACCGCTGGTGTACCAGTTGTTCTGCCAAGGGCATAGCTGGGTAGCTATGTGCGGAAGGGATAAGTGCTGAAAGCATCTAAGCATGAAGCCCCCCTCAAGATGAGATTTCCCATAGCGTAAGCTAGTAAGATCCCTGAAAGATGATCAGGTTGATAGGTTCGAGGTGGAAGCATGGTGACATGTGGAGCTGACGAATACTAATAGATCGAGGACTTAACCATATAATATGAAGCAAATGTTATCTAGTTTTGAAGGAATATACCTTCAATAGTTTGGTGATGATGGCAGAGAGGTCACACCCGTTCCCATACCGAACACGGAAGTTAAGCTCTCTAGCGCCGATGGTAGTTGGGACCTTGTCCCTGTGAGAGTAGGACGTCGCCAAGCAACTTTAAGACGAGTCAGAATGACTCGTCTTTTTTGTGTTTAATGAAATAAGCTTGTTATCTATGGGTTTCTTTAGTCATAGATGACAAGCTTATTTGCGTAAAAGTAAAGGTATTACTTCTATTTATTATAGTTTCACTTTATTTTTTATATCGATAAGCTCAAAACGTTCACAAACGAGTAGTATATCTTCAGAAAAACCAAGGCCAAGCTCATGTAGTTCCTTTGTAAAGAACTGTATATGGGTGTCTCTCCAGTAATTATAAGTAAGATCGCCTTCACCCTCAGCTATAGCAAATTCTTCAGTTACTTCATTCATTGGTGTTACAGTTACTTCTATTGTTTTAATTATAGCTACAGGTTCATCTTGACTATTGAGTACAATACTATAATCATTGGTTGTTGGTAGCGGTTCGTTTTCTAATTCATAAAAAATATGGCCGGAGCATGTTGCGGTTTTCACACCATCAATGACTAGTTTAGCGAGATAATCAGGAGAATCACCAAATTGCCAAGCTGTAACAGATTTCGGTTTTTCATTGTTCCCCCAATAAGTATCCCAATATGTTTGTGCTAATGGATTCATTTGTATTTTTACCTCACTTTAGCTAAAGTTGATTTTCTTTATAAACCCTGGACAATTTGCTTATTTGTAATAGCTTTGTAGTCATTTGAAATTTGTATTACGGATTAATAAAGGTAATACGCTGAATGAATAGGGTTTGTAAACACGTTCTATCCATTTATGGCCATCATTCTCGTAGACGCCCATAGTAATAGACGGGATGTTTAATTTGCGGATTATTTCATATGGTAATGGATATAGTTGTTATGTAGTCTATTTGTGATTTGTGCTGCAATAAAATTAGGGTTAATGCCAGACAATGTATCGCCTACGTGTACTTCTCTTCCGTAAATATAGAAACAAGGAAGAAGCTTGCTAGCAGTACCTGTATAAATGTAGCGCTGAGTATCTTCATCATATAAAAGGGTTATAAAATCATTGTTAATGGCCAAACGATACTGTAATTGTTTTTCTTGCTTTAGTCTTTCGAATTCGGTTAAGGCAGAGATAATCCCACGATGTTCTCCTTCTTCATCTCCAATGAATAAGAGTAGTAGATTTCCTTTGAGTAAATGCATATGTTCTGAGAAGTATAGTATATTGGCTAGATGAATGGTAGCACCGCTTTTCATATCAAGAGAACCACGGCAAAACAACCACTCTCCAGATTTTGCGTCGGCTTGAACATTTGTATCACTTTTGTAGGTTTGAAAATATTGTTTTAGTGTTTCGGGAGAGAAAGCATGTTCTTTTAACGATCCGAAATCTTCAATGCTGACTGTATCTAGGTGTGAATGATAAATGATAGTAGAGGGGGGAGGCGTTTTTCTTTTAAAAATGCAAATACATTTTTTCTACCTATTGTATCATGAGGTACATATTGAATCCATACGTGTTCAGAGTGCTTTTTAAAATACTATATAGTTCATCTATAATACTGACCTTGCCATCGCTGCCGTTAATACTATTAAATGAAACTAAATGCTTCGTCAACAATTCGATCTGCTTTTCTAATGGTAAAGCTTACAGTTATTTGTATATAGACATAGGATGAAACCTCCTTAAATCTTATAATTGGGAGTCTTTCGTAGAGAAGATAAGTGCAAGTGAAAAAACTATAGTACGATTACTTAAATACAAGGAAGTAGCGGTACGGAACATTCGTTCTATAGTGGTGTAATGGGCATATTCAATCAATTGAGGTGTTTATTTTTAATTCAGTATATGTGTTTAAGGAAGAAATGCTATTACTAGGTTCGGATTTCAAGTGTAGCTTTTGATCTTACATATTTTAATGATTAGTTCAAAGAATATTCGGATTATTAATGGTGGTGTATTACCACTATGCCATATTGAAGTGAGTAATACTAGAGGTGAAATAGATGAAAACCGATATTCCTTGAATATCGGTTTAATAATATGTGGCTTATATGAAGCTATAGCGATACGAAAAGTGTAAATAAGATGGCTAACAAAATACGATAATATGCAAAAGGTTTTAAACCTATCTTTTCTAAAAGCTTCAGGAAAGTTACTACCGCTAGCATTGCTACTATAAAAGAGGTAATGAATCCTATAGCAAACATAGGAATATCATCCACACTTAAATACTTCCAACTTTTTAATAAGTCTAAGCCTGTAGCTCCAACCATTACAGGAAGGGCGATGAGAAAAGAGAACTCAGATGCAGCCTTATAATTTACTTTCGCTAATAGCCCTCCAGAAATAGTAGAGCCAGCTCTAGAGAAGCCAGGATATACTGCTAAGCATTGAAATAATCCAATTGTTAATGCTTGACGGTATGTTAAATCATCTAGTGAAAAAGCGGTTACCTCTGCTTTTTTTGCTTCTGCAAAAATCATAAGAAATGCTCCTGCTACAAGTCCGATTACGACAGTATACGGCTGGAATAAGTATGTTTTAATAACATCATGTAATAATAAGCCAACAACTACTGCTGGGAATACACCAAGAAAAACATGTAATGCATTGAATTTTTTCTCTTTCCGAAGAAGGGGTTTAATATTACATAAAGAAACAAGACGTTTATGATATAAAATCGCGATAGCTAAAATTGCCCCTAACTGTATGACAATTTCAAACGTTTTTGCCCTTTCTCCTTCAAAACCTAACAAATGTCCGACTAATATAAGATGGCCAGTAGAAGAGATGGGTAAAAATTCAGCTAACCCTTCTACAATGCCAAGTATGAAGGCAATGATAAGATCGCTCATAGTTTCACTCCTATAAATTAATGAATATCTACTCTTTTAAAATAGAATAGTGTTGTAATAAATCCGAAAATAGCTGTTACTGCAATGATGATATAAGAATACTCTGGTGGATAATTCGGTTGTAATTCGTTATTTGCTATATCTAGAGTAGCGGTCCATGGGAATAGGTCTTTATGTTTTGAATTTACGATCATAAGGTTAGTCATTGTAATAATGATTGTTAATATAATAGGCGGTACATAGGTCTTCATTACAAGGGTTAGTAGTACAATAGGTGAAGACAAAAGAAAGAGAAGTCCACCACATATTAAAAATTTTATGAGAGAGCCTAAAAGTAAGGTGATACTAAACCCAGGGAAGCTACCTATTAGCCCTAATAATAAAGTTAGCGCCCAAGCAACTAAAGTTAGCATCATGATCCAAAGGAATAGAAGGATAAACTTACTTATAATAAAGCTAATACGTGATACTGGGATAGTTAGCAAGTTTTTTAATGTATCTTCCGTGTATTCACGGGTAAATAGATAAGCGATTACAACTCCATATAAGGGGAATCCTATAATTAAAGTAGTGTATAGGTTAACTTCAGTGAACAGTTGACCAAATAAAATAGTTGGAGTAGGCTGCTTTGTCTTCATGTGTATATAAGAAGCTACAACCACTAAAAATGGCGCGACACCTGCTCCGATAATACTAATCAAAAACATATTGGATCGTTTCAATTTTAATAGTTCTGTATAAAGCAGATTAACCAATTGTGCCACCCCCAACTAGTTTGGTGAAATAATCTTCTAGTCTATCTTCGCTCATCACAATTTTTAATACTTCAATATCGTTACGAACCAACGTTCTATTAATGTGTCCTTGCTGTCCAAAGTGAGAATAAACGCGAATATTTCCTTCATCATGTACCTCATAATCAAAAATTTGAAAATGATTTTCTAATAGCATCGCAGCTTTATTATCATTATTTACTTGGAATTCTATGTACTTACGATTGGCTTTACGCAGTGTATCAAGAGAAACTTCTTCTAATAACCTTCCTTCATGAATAATTCCCATACGATCGACTAGTTGTTCCACCTCAGCTAATATATGACTAGAAATGAGTATCGTTATATTTCTGTCTTGAGCTAAAGATTTAATGAGTTTTCGCATTTCTTTAATACCGATTGGATCTAGGCCGTTAGTTGGTTCATCTAGTATGAGTAGTTCAGGATAATGGAGAAGAGCACGTGCAATTCCTAAGCGTTGCTTCATTCCTAAAGAGTATTTTCCTACTATTTTTTTTGTTTCGTGCTGCAAGCCTACAATTTCTAATGCTTCTTCAATTGCAGTCCTTTTGTGAACTCCAATTATCTTTGCATTAATTAATAAGTTCTCTCTTGCAGTTAAGTTTTCATAAAATCCTGGGACTTCAACGATAGAACCAATTCTTCTTAAAATGTCTTTTGGATTCCGAAGTAAATCCTCACCGAATATTTCTATATTTCCACTTGTAGGTTTTATAAGACTAAGCAGCATACGGATTGTAGTTGTTTTACCAGCACCGTTACGCCCTATGAATCCATAAATCTCTCCTTGTCGTACATTCATATTTAGATTATCTACTGACTTTTGGGTCCCATAAACTTTAGTAAGGTTTGTCGTTTTTATAATTGTATTTATAGGGGGCACCTACTTTCTATAAGTTCTTAATTACATAATAAAAAGGAAGGTTTAACTGCATATTAATCATTTCTTAACTATTTCTTAAAAGTAGTGTGTTTTGGGACGGAAAAACCAAAAGTAGTTCGTTCCCGGGGAATACTGTCAACCCATATACGCCCACCATTTTTTTCAACGAGGGCTTTAGAAATAGAAAGGCCGAGGCCACTACCACCGTAAGAAGGATTTCTTGATTGTTCGCTGCGGTACATCCGCTTAAATACGTTTTGTAAATCATGTTTTGGAATACCGGGTCCCTTGTCCCAAATAAGAAGCTCATATTCTGTATTGGTTTCTAGTAGTTCGACTCCTACTATTTTCCCAGCTTTTCCGTGATGGATAGCGTTTTTTATTAGATTACCTATAATTCGTATAAGGCTAAGGTGATCTGCAATAATAGGAGAAGTAGATTCTGGTATGAGAACTTGTAGTTCAATGTTATGTTTTGATAGCTCGGGTAAAAATTCGATTAATACTTCTCTAGTAACTTCAGAAAAATCGAGTTCTTCTTCTTTTAATGGAAATTCATCAGCATCTAGCTTGGCCATATTAAAGATTTCATCGACCAGATGTTTTAAGTCATTCGATTTCTTATAAAGTATTTCAAGATATTCTTGCTTTTCTACTTCAGAAGTAGCGACATCATCTTTTAAAGCATCAATATATCCAATAATAGAAGTGAGTGGTGTCCGGATATCATGTGAGATATTAGATAAAAGTTGTTTTCTAGCTTCTTGGGATTTCCTTGCTTCGATCTGACCCTTTTCTAATGCAGCTATTAATTCGTTTATTGAAAACACGATATTATTTAATGAACGGTCGTTATTTGTGAATAGCCTCGTTTGTAAATTCCCTTTAAGTGCACGGCTTAATTTAGTAACCATCGATTCGTTGCTTTGAATAAAGTGAACTCTTGAAAAGAAAAGGTATATTGTGATTATGATAAGAGCAATAAATAAAGATACTTTTACATGGTATCCCATATCTATATTTAAAAGTCCGCAAATGATAAGTTGTAATGAAATAAGAAAGAGGACCTTATCAATTTTCAACCTTTTCACCTACAAACTTATAACCGATTCCCCATACAGTCTGAATAAATTTTGGATTGGAAGAATTGATTTCTATTTTCTTTCTAAGCTTTCTAATATGCACCATAACGGTATTATCATCTTCTATATAATTATCGTCCCATACATTTCGAAAGAGTTGTGTTTTTGTAAATACTTGCTCTGGGTTTGAAGCGAAGAATTTTAATAGTTCAAGTTCTTTTCCAGTTAAGTTGATTTCTTTTCCGTTCGTATGGACTGTGTATTTTTTAAAATCGATAGTTAGTCCTTTAAATGTTAAAGCTGTTTTCTCTTGTACGTTAGTATTACTTCCAAGAACTAAAAAACGTCGCATAAGAGCTTTTACTCTTGCAACCACTTCGTGAATACTGAAAGGTTTCGTAATATAATCATCAGCACCTATGCTTAAGCCCAGAATTTTATCAACTTCGTGATCTTTAGCAGTTAGCATTAATATAGGAATGTTAGTTGTATCTCTAAGTTTTCTGCACACTTCGATACCATCTACTTTCGGCATCATAAGATCTAATATAACGAGGTTGTAGTTATTTTGGTTAAATAAGCACAACGCTTCTTCGCCATTAATTGCAGTATCTACCATATATAATTCTCGCTCTAAATATCTTTTTAATAAGTCTCGAATTTCTTTATCGTCATCTGCTATAAGAATACGTATATCTTTCATATCGTCACCTGTTTCTAATAGAATGTTATTGATATTACAATTTGATAAACAAAGGGGAATAGGGAGCGGTAATAAAAAATAAAGCAACTTTCTAATTATATACTATTAATTGTTAAAATAAGGTTGCTAGTTTAGCTGAAAAGAATCAATCGTATGAGTTCGGTAAGATGGGGGAAGTAAGTCCTTTGTAATAGAGAAGTGTCTAAATTGAAAAGTATGTAGAAGAATAGATTAGTAAAGAAAAGTAGACGAGGGTTTCTATTTAAATGGAATCTTTATAGGTCCGTATCTAGAGCTAAAAGAGTACGAAGGTATTAAATTAAATATCTTTATAAAAAGGTGTTGACGATTATCCTATAGAGGTGTAATATAGAACAAGTCGCCGATAGCAACAACGCAGAAAGCGACAAAAGAAATAAAAAAACTTGGTTGACATTGAAATATGAAAATGTTAACATAAGGGAGTCGCAAATGAGCGGCAGACAAGTTCTTTGAAAACTGAACGAAACAAACAACGTGAACGTCAATTTTTATTTTTAGATGCTAGACAAACTAACTTTATTGGAGAGTTTGATCCTGGCTCAGGATGAACGCTGGCGGCGTGCCTAATACATGCAAGTCGAGCGAATGGATTAAGAGCTTGCTCTTATGAAGTTAGCGGCGGACGGGTGAGTAACACGTGGGTAACCTACCCATAAGACTGGGATAACTCCGGGAAACCGGGGCTAATACCGGATAATATTTTGAACTGCATAGTTCGAAATTGAAAGGCGGCTTCGGCTGTCACTTATGGATGGACCCGCGTCGCATTAGCTAGTTGGTGAGGTAACGGCTCACCAAGGCAACGATGCGTAGCCGACCTGAGAGGGTGATCGGCCACACTGGGACTGAGACACGGCCCAGACTCCTACGGGAGGCAGCAGTAGGGAATCTTCCGCAATGGACGAAAGTCTGACGGAGCAACGCCGCGTGAGTGATGAAGGCTTTCGGGTCGTAAAACTCTGTTGTTAGGGAAGAACAAGTGCTAGTTGAATAAGCTGGCACCTTGACGGTACCTAACCAGAAAGCCACGGCTAACTACGTGCCAGCAGCCGCGGTAATACGTAGGTGGCAAGCGTTATCCGGAATTATTGGGCGTAAAGCGCGCGCAGGTGGTTTCTTAAGTCTGATGTGAAAGCCCACGGCTCAACCGTGGAGGGTCATTGGAAACTGGGAGACTTGAGTGCAGAAGAGGAAAGTGGAATTCCATGTGTAGCGGTGAAATGCGTAGAGATATGGAGGAACACCAGTGGCGAAGGCGACTTTCTGGTCTGTAACTGACACTGAGGCGCGAAAGCGTGGGGAGCAAACAGGATTAGATACCCTGGTAGTCCACGCCGTAAACGATGAGTGCTAAGTGTTAGAGGGTTTCCGCCCTTTAGTGCTGAAGTTAACGCATTAAGCACTCCGCCTGGGGAGTACGGCCGCAAGGCTGAAACTCAAAGGAATTGACGGGGGCCCGCACAAGCGGTGGAGCATGTGGTTTAATTCGAAGCAACGCGAAGAACCTTACCAGGTCTTGACATCCTCTGAAAACTCTAGAGATAGAGCTTCTCCTTCGGGAGCAGAGTGACAGGTGGTGCATGGTTGTCGTCAGCTCGTGTCGTGAGATGTTGGGTTAAGTCCCGCAACGAGCGCAACCCTTGATCTTAGTTGCCATCATTAAGTTGGGCACTCTAAGGTGACTGCCGGTGACAAACCGGAGGAAGGTGGGGATGACGTCAAATCATCATGCCCCTTATGACCTGGGCTACACACGTGCTACAATGGACGGTACAAAGAGCTGCAAGACCGCGAGGTGGAGCTAATCTCATAAAACCGTTCTCAGTTCGGATTGTAGGCTGCAACTCGCCTACATGAAGCTGGAATCGCTAGTAATCGCGGATCAGCATGCCGCGGTGAATACGTTCCCGGGCCTTGTACACACCGCCCGTCACACCACGAGAGTTTGTAACACCCGAAGTCGGTGGGGTAACCTTTATGGAGCCAGCCGCCTAAGGTGGGACAGATGATTGGGGTGAAGTCGTAACAAGGTAGCCGTATCGGAAGGTGCGGCTGGATCACCTCCTTTCTATGGAGAATTGATGAACGCAGTTCATCAATAAACGTTGACTTGTTTTGTTTCGTTCAGTTTTGAGAGAACTATCTCTCAAGTTTAAATGTATGTTCTTTGAAAACTAGATAACAGTGTAGCTCATATTTTTTTAATTTTAGTTTGGTTAAGTTAGAAAGGGCGCACGGTGGATGCCTTGACACTAGGAGTCGATGAAGGACGGGACTAACGCCGATATGCTTCGGGGAGCTGTAAGTAAGCTTTGATCCGAAGATTTCCGAATGGGGAAACCCACTATACGTAATGGTATGGTATCCTTACCTGAATACATAGGGTATGGAAGACAGACCCAGGGAACTGAAACATCTAAGTACCTGGAGGAAGAGAAAGCAAATGCGATTTCCTGAGTAGCGGCGAGCGAAACGGAATCTAGCCCAAACCAAGAGGCTTGCCTCTTGGGGTTGTAGGACATTCTATACGGAGTTACAAAGGAACGAGGTAGACGAAGCGACCTGGAAAGGTCCGTCACAGAGGGTAACAACCCCGTAGTCGAAACTTCGTTCTCTCTTGAATGTATCCTGAGTACGGCGGAACACGTGAAATTCCGTCGGAATCTGGGAGGACCATCTCCCAAGGCTAAATACTCCCTAGTGATCGATAGTGAACCAGTACCGTGAGGGAAAGGTGAAAAGCACCCCGGAAGGGGAGTGAAAGAGATCCTGAAACCGTGTGCCTACAAATAGTCAGAGCCCGTTAATGGGTGATGGCGTGCCTTTTGTAGAATGAACCGGCGAGTTACGATCCCGTGCAAGGTTAAGCTGAAGAGGCGGAGCCGCAGCGAAAGCGAGTCTGAATAGGGCGTTTAGTACGTGGTCGTAGACCCGAAACCAGGTGATCTACCCATGTCCAGGGTGAAGTTCAGGTAACACTGAATGGAGGCCCGAACCCACGCACGTTGAAAAGTGCGGGGATGAGGTGTGGGTAGCGGAGAAATTCCAATCGAACCTGGAGATAGCTGGTTCTCCCCGAAATAGCTTTAGGGCTAGCCTTAAGTGTAAGAGTCTTGGAGGTAGAGCACTGATTGAACTAGGGGTCCTCATCGGATTACCGAATTCAGTCAAACTCCGAATGCCAATGACTTATCCTTAGGAGTCAGACTGCGAGTGATAAGATCCGTAGTCAAGAGGGAAACAGCCCAGATCGCCAGCTAAGGTCCCAAAGTGTGTATTAAGTGGAAAAGGATGTGGAGTTGCTTAGACAACTAGGATGTTGGCTCAGAAGCAGCCACCATTTAAAGAGTGCGTAATAGCTCACTAGTCGAGTGACTCTGCGCCGAAAATGTACCGGGGCTAAATACACCACCGAAGCTGCGAATTGATACCAATGGTATCAGTGGTAGGGGAGCGTTCTAAGTGCAGTGAAGTCAGACCGGAAGGACTGGTGGAGCGCTTAGAAGTGAGAATGCCGGTATGAGTAGCGAAAGACGGGTGAGAATCCCGTCCACCGAATGCCTAAGGTTTCCTGAGGAAGGCTCGTCCGCTCAGGGTTAGTCAGGACCTAAGCCGAGGCCGACAGGCGTAGGCGATGGACAACAGGTTGATATTCCTGTACCACCTCTTTATCGTTTGAGCAATGGAGGGACGCAGAAGGATAGAAGAAGCGTGCGATTGGTTGTGCACGTCCAAGCAGTTAGGCTGATAAGTAGGCAAATCCGCTTATCGTGAAGGCTGAGCTGTGATGGGGAAGCTCCTTATGGAGCGAAGTCTTTGATTCCCCGCTGCCAAGAAAAGCTTCTAGCGAGATAAAAGGTGCCTGTACCGCAAACCGACACAGGTAGGCGAGGAGAGAATCCTAAGGTGTGCGAGAGAACTCTGGTTAAGGAACTCGGCAAAATGACCCCGTAACTTCGGGAGAAGGGGTGCTTTCTTAACGGAAAGCCGCAGTGAATAGGCCCAAGCGACTGTTTAGCAAAAACACAGGTCTCTGCGAAGCCGTAAGGCGAAGTATAGGGGCTGACACCTGCCCGGTGCTGGAAGGTTAAGGAGAGGGGTTAGCGTAAGCGAAGCTCTGAACTGAAGCCCCAGTAAACGGCGGCCGTAACTATAACGGTCCTAAGGTAGCGAAATTCCTTGTCGGGTAAGTTCCGACCCGCACGAAAGGTGTAACGATTTGGGCACTGTCTCAACCAGAGACTCGGTGAAATTATAGTACCTGTGAAGATGCAGGTTACCCGCGACAGGACGGAAAGACCCCGTGGAGCTTTACTGTAGCCTGATATTGAATTTTGGTACAGTTTGTACAGGATAGGCGGGAGCCATTGAAACCGGAGCGCTAGCTTCGGTGGAGGCGCTGGTGGGATACCGCCCTGACTGTATTGAAATTCTAACCTACGGGTCTTATCGACCCGGGAGACAGTGTCAGGTGGGCAGTTTGACTGGGGCGGTCGCCTCCTAAAGTGTAACGGAGGCGCCCAAAGGTTCCCTCAGAATGGTTGGAAATCATTCGTAGAGTGCAAAGGCATAAGGGAGCTTGACTGCGAGACCTACAAGTCGAGCAGGGACGAAAGTCGGGCTTAGTGATCCGGTGGTTCCGCATGGAAGGGCCATCGCTCAACGGATAAAAGCTACCCCGGGGATAACAGGCTTATCTCCCCCAAGAGTCCACATCGACGGGGAGGTTTGGCACCTCGATGTCGGCTCATCGCATCCTGGGGCTGTAGTCGGTCCCAAGGGTTGGGCTGTTCGCCCATTAAAGCGGTACGCGAGCTGGGTTCAGAACGTCGTGAGACAGTTCGGTCCCTATCCGT
>NZ_JBBOUO010000001.1:290000-697500 GCF_038006105.1 Bacillus sp. FSL H8-0545
CGTAATAGCTCACTAGTCGAGTGACTCTGCGCCGAAAATGTACCGGGGCTAAATACACCACCGAAGCTGCGAATTGATACCAATGGTATCAGTGGTAGGGGAGCGTTCTAAGTGCAGTGAAGTCAGACCGGAAGGACTGGTGGAGCGCTTAGAAGTGAGAATGCCGGTATGAGTAGCGAAAGACGGGTGAGAATCCCGTCCACCGAATGCCTAAGGTTTCCTGAGGAAGGCTCGTCCGCTCAGGGTTAGTCAGGACCTAAGCCGAGGCCGACAGGCGTAGGCGATGGACAACAGGTTGATATTCCTGTACCACCTCTTTATCGTTTGAGCAATGGAGGGACGCAGAAGGATAGAAGAAGCGTGCGATTGGTTGTGCACGTCCAAGCAGTTAGGCTGATAAGTAGGCAAATCCGCTTATCGTGAAGGCTGAGCTGTGATGGGGAAGCTCCTTATGGAGCGAAGTCTTTGATTCCCCGCTGCCAAGAAAAGCTTCTAGCGAGATAAAAGGTGCCTGTACCGCAAACCGACACAGGTAGGCGAGGAGAGAATCCTAAGGTGTGCGAGAGAACTCTGGTTAAGGAACTCGGCAAAATGACCCCGTAACTTCGGGAGAAGGGGTGCTTTCTTAACGGAAAGCCGCAGTGAATAGGCCCAAGCGACTGTTTAGCAAAAACACAGGTCTCTGCGAAGCCGTAAGGCGAAGTATAGGGGCTGACACCTGCCCGGTGCTGGAAGGTTAAGGAGAGGGGTTAGCGTAAGCGAAGCTCTGAACTGAAGCCCCAGTAAACGGCGGCCGTAACTATAACGGTCCTAAGGTAGCGAAATTCCTTGTCGGGTAAGTTCCGACCCGCACGAAAGGTGTAACGATTTGGGCACTGTCTCAACCAGAGACTCGGTGAAATTATAGTACCTGTGAAGATGCAGGTTACCCGCGACAGGACGGAAAGACCCCGTGGAGCTTTACTGTAGCCTGATATTGAATTTTGGTACAGTTTGTACAGGATAGGCGGGAGCCATTGAAACCGGAGCGCTAGCTTCGGTGGAGGCGCTGGTGGGATACCGCCCTGACTGTATTGAAATTCTAACCTACGGGTCTTATCGACCCGGGAGACAGTGTCAGGTGGGCAGTTTGACTGGGGCGGTCGCCTCCTAAAGTGTAACGGAGGCGCCCAAAGGTTCCCTCAGAATGGTTGGAAATCATTCGTAGAGTGCAAAGGCATAAGGGAGCTTGACTGCGAGACCTACAAGTCGAGCAGGGACGAAAGTCGGGCTTAGTGATCCGGTGGTTCCGCATGGAAGGGCCATCGCTCAACGGATAAAAGCTACCCCGGGGATAACAGGCTTATCTCCCCCAAGAGTCCACATCGACGGGGAGGTTTGGCACCTCGATGTCGGCTCATCGCATCCTGGGGCTGTAGTCGGTCCCAAGGGTTGGGCTGTTCGCCCATTAAAGCGGTACGCGAGCTGGGTTCAGAACGTCGTGAGACAGTTCGGTCCCTATCCGTCGTGGGCGCAGGAAATTTGAGAGGAGCTGTCCTTAGTACGAGAGGACCGGGATGGACGCACCGCTGGTGTACCAGTTGTTCTGCCAAGGGCATAGCTGGGTAGCTATGTGCGGAAGGGATAAGTGCTGAAAGCATCTAAGCATGAAGCCCCCCTCAAGATGAGATTTCCCATAGCGTAAGCTAGTAAGATCCCTGAAAGATGATCAGGTTGATAGGTTCGAGGTGGAAGCATGGTGACATGTGGAGCTGACGAATACTAATAGATCGAGGACTTAACCATATAATATGAAGCAAATGTTATCTAGTTTTGAAGGAATATACCTTCAATAGTTTGGTGATGATGGCAGAGAGGTCACACCCGTTCCCATACCGAACACGGAAGTTAAGCTCTCTAGCGCCGATGGTAGTTGGGACCTTGTCCCTGTGAGAGTAGGACGTCGCCAAGCAAAAACCTAAGTCGTTTCGACTTAGGTTTTTTGTGTTTATTTTTATTTACCAAATGTTAAAATCCATAAATTTAATAACGCTAAAGAAGAAAAAAGAATGAAATAGAGGCTGTTTAAAATAATGGCAATGATTTTTTGTACTCCTGATTTTCCGAATGCTCCTAAAATAATCCCTAAGATAGGAAAGATTATTTCTATCATAAGTGTATATTTTAAATAATGAGAGTAGAAAAAATGGGATGATATAAATAAGTATTCAATAATTACAGCAATTACTGCGATGGAGAAAAATAAATAGGGTAATAACACAGTTATTTTTTTCACGGTTATTCCTCCTTAGAAATTAAATCGTTATAATATAAGTTCTATTGATGTATAGAATACAAGAGTGTATATATTTTAATTAAAACATACTGAAGTACCATATAAACAGTTATACGTAAAATAGATCTCTAGAAATATATATTCTAATTTCCCTTCCTTCTTGTATATAGTTGCAATTCTTCTTTTGAATATAACTAAAACACGAACGTTATCGATGACTAATAAAAAAACATTCGATTATTTATTGACATTGTTTATGAAATATTGTTAATATAGCCATAGAAACAATAATATATAAGACCTCATATAATCGCGGGGATATGGCCTGCAAGTCTCTACCTAACGACCGTTATTCGTTAGACTATGAGGGAAAGTCACTCGGTATTTTTCTATTCACAAGGGATACGTATGCCTGAGTAGAGCGCTTTCTCTCATAGTAAAAGAGAAACTGTTCTATTTCAGGCTTTTTTTATTTGAATCGGGGGGATTCTAATATGAAATCACTAGTTGGAGTCATAATGGGAAGCACGTCAGACTGGGAAACAATGAAATATGCTTGTGACATTTTAGATGAATTAAATATACCGTATGAGAAAAAAGTTGTATCCGCTCATCGGACTCCGGATTATATGTTTGAATATGCAGAAACAGCTCGTGAACGTGGATTAAAAGTTATTATTGCTGGAGCTGGTGGAGCAGCACATTTACCAGGAATGGTTGCAGCGAAGACAAATCTTCCTGTAATCGGTGTCCCAGTTCAATCAAAAGCGTTAAACGGCCTAGATTCGTTATTATCCATTGTCCAAATGCCAGGAGGGGTTCCAGTTGCAACTGTTGCAATTGGTAAGGCTGGTTCAACAAATGCTGGATTGCTTGCTGCACAAATACTTGGATCATTTCATGATGACATACATGATGCATTAGAGTTGAGACGAGAGGCTATTGAGAAAACTGTGCGTGAAGGTAGTGAGCTAGTATGACGAGAATCATCTTACCTGGAAAAACAATCGGCATTATTGGAGGCGGCCAGCTTGGAAGAATGATGGCGATGGCAGCTAAGGAGATGGGTTATAAAATTGCTGTTTTAGATCCTACAAAGCATTCACCATGTGCACAAGTTGCTGATATTGAGATTGTTGCATCTTATGACGATCTAAAAGCAATTCAGCATTTAGCAGAGATAAGCGACGTTGTCACATATGAATTTGAGAATATTGATTATAGATGTTTACAATGGCTTGAGAAACATGCGTATTTACCACAAGGTAGTCAATTATTAAATAAAACGCAAAATCGTTTTACTGAAAAGAATGCAATTGAAAAAGCGGGGTTACCGGTAGCATCGTATAGATTGGTTCAAAATCAAGATCAACTTACAGAAGCAATTAAAGAGTTATCTTTCCCTTCTGTCTTAAAAACAACGACAGGTGGATACGATGGTAAAGGGCAAGTGGTTTTAAAGAGTGAAGCTGATGTTGTGAGAGCAAAAGAGCTTACTAATAAAGCAGAATGCATTCTTGAAAAATGGGTACCTTTTGAAAAAGAAATATCAGTTATTGTAACTCGTAGTGTAAGTGGTGAAACGAAAGTATTTCCCGTAGCAGAAAATATTCATGTGAATAACATTTTACATGAATCTATCGTTCCAGCTCGCATTACAGAAGAACTTTCTCAAAAAGCAATTACTTATGCAAAAGTACTTGCGGATGAATTAAAACTTGTGGGAACACTAGCGGTAGAGATGTTTGCTACAGCTGACGGTGAGATTTACATTAATGAATTAGCACCAAGACCTCACAACTCAGGGCATTATACGCTTGATGCATGTGAAACGAGTCAATTTGGTCAACATATTCGAGCAATCTGTAATTTACCTCTTGGAGAAACAAATTTGTTAAAACCAGTTGTCATGATTAACATTTTAGGCGAACATATAGAAGGGGTCCTAGGACAAGTGAATAGATTAACCGGGTGCTATTTACACTTGTATGGAAAAGAAGAAGCAAAAGCGCAGCGAAAAATGGGGCATGTTAATATTTTAAATGATAATATTGAAGTCGCTCTAGAAAAAGCGAAGAGTTTGCATATTTGGGACCATCAAGAACAACTGTTGGAGGGAAAAAGATGATTAATCGTTATACACGCCCTGAAATGGGTGCGATTTGGACGGAAGAGAACAAATTTAAAGCGTGGTTAGAAGTTGAGATTTTAGCGTGTGAAGCATGGGCTGAGCTTGGCGATATTCCAAAAGAAGATGTGAAAAAAATTCGTGAACATGCATCATTTGATATTGATCGTATTTATGAAATTGAAAAAGAAACACGTCATGACGTAGTTGCTTTCACTCGTGCTGTATCAGAAACACCAACATTAGGTGAAGAACGTAAATGGGTTCATTACGGTTTAACATCTACAGACGTAGTAGATACAGCTTTATCTTATATCTTAAAACAAGCAAATGAAATCTTGTTAAAAGACTTAGAAAACTTTGTTAGCATTTTAGCTAATAAAGCGAAAGAGCATAAATACACGATTATGATGGGAAGAACACACGGTGTACATGCAGAGCCAACAACATTTGGTTTAAAACTTGGTCTTTGGTATGAAGAAATGAAACGTAACGTAGAGCGTTTCAAACAAGCTGCTGATACAGTTCGCGTTGGTAAATTATCTGGTGCGGTTGGTACATATGCAAATATTGATCCATTCGTAGAAAAGTATGTTTGTGAAAACTTAGGATTAGAAGCAGCACCAATTTCAACACAAACATTGCAACGTGATCGTCATGCACATTACATGTCAACACTTGCACTAATCGCAACATCTGTTGAAAAGATGGCAGTTGAGATTCGTGGTTTACAAAAGAGTGAAACACGTGAAGTTGAAGAGGCTTTCGCAAAAGGTCAAAAAGGTTCTTCTGCAATGCCGCATAAACGTAATCCAATTGGATCTGAAAATATGACTGGTTTAGCTCGTGTTATCCGCGGTTATATGATGACAGCTTACGAGAATGTTCCGTTATGGCATGAGCGTGATATCTCTCACTCTTCTGCAGAACGCGTAATTTTACCAGATGCTACAATCGCGTTAAATTACATGTTAAATCGCTTTGGTAATATCGTTAAAAACTTAACTGTATTCCCAGAGAATATGAAACGCAATATGACAAGAACATACGGCTTAATTTACTCTCAGCGCGTAATGCTTACACTAATTGACAAAGGTCTGGTACGTGAAGAAGCTTATGATATCGTACAGCCTAAAGCAATGGAAGCTTGGGAAACACAAGTACAATTTAAAGAGCTTGTAGAAGCTGACGAGCGTATTACAAGTAAGTTAACGCAAGAAGAAATTAACGAATGTTTCAATTATGAACATCATATGCAACACGTTGATACAATCTTTGAACGCCTTGGATTAAACGAAGCGTAAAATTTCATATGGCACAGAATAGAGTCATTCTGTGCCATTCTTTATAAAAATATTATTCACATTTTTCAAACTACAGGGGGCTTGCGAAATGCAAAAGCTAGAATTGCTGTATGAAGGTAAGGCAAAAAGAATTTATCGTACAGAAGCAGCAGATATGGTTTGGGTAGAGTACAAAGATAGTGCGACTGCTTTCAATGGGGAGAAAAAAGCGACAATTACAGGAAAAGGTCGTTTGAACAATGAGATTACAACTTTATTGTTCAGAAAGTTACAAGAAGTTGGAATTAAAACACATTTTGTAGAGAAGTTATCTGATACAGAACAACTTGTCAAAAAGGTGAGTATTATTCCATTAGAAGTTGTCACAAGAAACGTAATTGCAGGTAGTCTTTCAAAAAGACTAGGAATGGAAGAAGGAACTGCTCTTACAGCACCAATCGTAGAATTTTACTACAAAGATGATGATTTAGGAGATCCACTTGTAACGGAAGATCATATTCGTTTGTTAAATGTTGCAACACCAGAGCAAGTAAGCGTATTACGAGATGCAGCTCTACAAATCAATCAAGTGTTGATTGAGCATTTCGCAAGCTGTCGTGTAAGATTAGTAGATTTCAAATTAGAGTTTGGCGTAACAGAAGAAGGGGAAATCATATTAGCAGATGAAATTTCACCAGATACTTGCCGTTTATGGGATGAAACGAGCAATGAAAAATTTGATAAAGATGTATTCCGTCGTGATCTTGGGAATTTAACAGAAGCATATGAAGAAATTTTAAAACGTTTAGGGGGAGCTTCACATGTATAAAGTTAAGGTATATATAACGTTAAGAGAAAGTGTATTAGATCCACAAGGAACTGCGGTAAAGGGAGCACTTCATAGTCTTTCATTTACAGAAGTACAAGACGTTCGAATCGGAAAGTATATGGAATTAACAATTGATAAATCAGTATCTGATTTGGATAGCAAGGTAAAAGAAATGTGCGAAAAACTATTAGCAAACGTTGTAATGGAAGACTACCGTTATGAAGTTGAGGAGGTTGTCGCACAGTGAAATTTGCCGTAATAGTATTTCCAGGTTCGAACTGTGATGTTGATATGTTTCATGCAATTAAAGATGAGCTTGGCGAAGAAGTAGATTACGTTTGGCATGATACAGAGAACTTAGATGAGTATGATGCGATTCTCTTACCAGGTGGATTCTCTTACGGTGACTACTTACGCTGTGGTGCTATTTCTCGCTTTGCTAATGCAATGAAAGCAGTGCAAAAAGCTGCTGAGCAAGGAAAGCCGATTTTAGGTGTATGTAATGGATTCCAGATTCTTGTTGAATCAGGATTACTACCAGGAGCATTAATGAGAAACGAAAACTTAAAGTTTATGTGCCGTACTGTTCAGTTACGTGTTGAAAATAATGAAACGATGTTTACATCACAATATGAAAAAGATGAAGTAATTAACATTCCAATTGCACATGGCGAAGGAAATTACTATTGTGATGAAGCGACTCTTAAACAATTAGAAGAGAATAATCAAATCGCATTCCGTTACGTAGAAAATCCGAATGGAAGCGTTTCAGATATTGCAGGTATTGTAAATGAAAAAGGAAATGTTCTTGGTATGATGCCACACCCAGAGCGTGCTGTAGATGAATTACTTGGCGGTGCTGAAGGGTTAAAAGTCTTTCAATCTATCTTAAAACAGTGGAGGGAAACATATGTCGTTAATGCTTGAGCCAAATCCAACACAAATTAAAGAAGAGCGTATATATGCGGAAATGGGGCTAACAGACGAAGAGTTTGCCATGGTTGAAAAGATTTTAGGCCGTTTGCCGAATTATACAGAAACGGGACTATTCTCTGTTATGTGGTCTGAACATTGTAGTTATAAAAATTCAAAGCCAGTTCTTCGTAAGTTTCCAACGACAGGTGAGCGTGTCTTACAAGGACCTGGAGAAGGCGCTGGAATTGTAGATATCGGTGATAATCAAGCGGTTGTGTTTAAAATGGAAAGTCATAACCATCCTTCTGCAATTGAGCCATATCAAGGGGCGGCAACAGGTGTCGGCGGTATTATTCGCGATGTATTCTCTATGGGCGCACGTCCGGTAGCTCTATTAAACTCACTTCGTTTCGGTGAATTACAATCACCACGTGTGAAATATTTATTCGAAGAAGTAGTAGCAGGAATCGCAGGATACGGTAACTGCATCGGGATTCCTACTGTTGGTGGAGAAGTACAGTTTGATCCATGTTATGAAGGAAATCCACTTGTAAATGCAATGTGTGTAGGCTTAATTAATCATGAAGATATAAAAAAAGGGCAAGCGCATGGTGCTGGTAATACAGTAATGTACGTAGGAGCATCAACTGGTCGTGATGGTATTCACGGTGCAACATTCGCATCTGAAGAGCTATCTGAAAGCTCAGAAGCGAAGCGTCCGGCGGTTCAAGTAGGGGATCCATTTATGGAGAAACTTCTTATTGAAGCATGTTTAGAACTTATTCAGTCTGATGCACTTGTTGGAATTCAAGATATGGGAGCTGCTGGTTTAACATCATCTTCTGCAGAAATGGCAAGTAAAGCAGGTATGGGTATTGAAATGTACTTAGATGATGTACCGCAGCGTGAAACAGGAATGACTCCATATGAAATGATGTTATCTGAATCACAAGAGCGTATGTTAATCGTTGTGAAAAAAGGTAGAGAGCAAGAAATAGTAGATTTATTTGAGAAGTATGGTCTTGCAGCAGTTACGATGGGGAAAGTAACGGAAGATAAAATGCTTCGCTTATTCCATAAAGATGTAATGGTAGCTGAAGTACCGGCGGATGCTCTTGCAGAAGAAGCACCAATTTATTATAAACCGTCAAAAGAAGCAGCATACTTTGCTGAGTTCCAGCAGATGAAAATGGAAACACCGCAAGTAGAGGATTATAAAGAAACGTTATTATCTCTATTACAACAACCAACGATTGCAAGTAAAGAGTGGGTATATGATCAATATGATTATCAAGTGCGCACTAGCACAATCGTTACACCAGGTTCAGATGCAGCGGTTATACGTGTACGCGGTACAGAAAAAGGATTAGCAATGACGACAGATTGTAATTCTCGCTACATTTATCTAGATCCAGAAATGGGCGGGAAAATTGCAGTAGCAGAGGCGGCACGTAATATCGTATGTTCTGGCGGGGAGCCACTTGCAATTACAGATTGCTTAAACTTTGGTAATCCAGAAAAGCCAGAGATCTTCTGGCAAATTGAGAAATCAGTAGACGGTATGAGTGAAGCTTGTCGCAAGTTACAAACGCCAGTTATCGGTGGGAATGTATCAATGTATAACGAGCGTAGTGGTGAAGCTGTATATCCAACACCAACTGTTGGGATGGTTGGACTGGTACACGATTTAAAACACGTAACAACACAAGAATTTAAACAAGCTGGCGATTTAGTTTATGTAATTGGGGAGACGAAAGCTGAGTTTGGCGGAAGTGAATTACAGAAAATGATCTACGGAAAAATTTTCGGTCAATCACCAAGCATCGATCTAGATGTAGAATTAAAACGCCAAAAACAATTACTAGCAGCAATTCAAGCTGGACTTGTTCAATCTGCACATGATGTTGCAGAAGGTGGTTTAGCAGTTGCAATTACTGAAAGTGCAATTGGTGCTAACGGTTTAGGTGCTACTGTGAAATTAGATGGGGAAGCAACAGCAGTATTATTTGCAGAATCACAATCTCGCTTTGTTATAACTGTAAAACGTGAAAATAAAGAAGCATTTGAGAAAGCGGTTGAAGCAATTCAAGTTGGAGAAGTTACAAATACAAATGAAGTAACAATTCATAATGAAGAAAATGAAGTATTACTTACAGCAAATGTAGATGCAATGAGAAAGGCTTGGAAAGGGGCAATCCCATGCTTACTGAAATAAAGGGGTTAAATGAAGAATGTGGCGTTTTCGGAATTTGGGGGCATGAAAATGCAGCACAAGTTGCGTATTACGGGTTGCACAGTTTGCAGCACCGTGGACAAGAAGGCGCAGGCATTGTTGTAAATAATGGTGAGAAAATCGTTGGGCATAAGGGGCTTGGTTTAATATCAGAAGTGTTTTCAAGAGGTGAGCTAGAAGGATTAAATGGAAAATCGGCAATCGGACATGTACGATATGCGACAGCGGGTGGAAATGAAGTTGCTAACGTTCAACCATTATTATTCCGTTTTTCCGATCATAGCATGGCGTTAGCTCATAACGGAAATTTAATTAACGCAAAAATGCTTCGCCGTGAATTAGAGGCAGAGGGAAGTATTTTTCAAACAAGTTCAGATACAGAAGTACTTTTACACCTCATTAAACGTAGTACAAAAGATTCTTTAATTGATAGTGTAAAAGAGGCTCTAAATAAAGTGAAAGGTGCGTTTGCATATCTTTTACTAACTGGAAATGAAATGATCGTTGCGCTAGATCCAAATGGATTCCGTCCTCTTTCAATTGGAAAGATGGGGGATGCTTACGTTGTAGCATCGGAAACATGTGCTTTCGATGTGGTTGGTGCAACATACATTCGTGATGTAGAACCTGGTGAATTGCTTATTATCAATGATGAAGGAATTCACGTAGATCGTTTTACAAATGAAGTAGACCATGCGATTTGCAGTATGGAATACATTTACTTTGCACGTCCAGATTCTAATATCGCTGGTATTAATGTTCATGCAGCACGCAAAAACATGGGGAAACGTTTAGCGGCGGAAGCTCCTATTGAAGCTGATGTTGTTACTGGTGTACCAGACTCTAGTATTTCAGCAGCAATTGGTTATGCGGAGGCGACAGGAATTCCGTATGAGTTAGGATTAATTAAAAATCGTTACGTTGGACGTACGTTTATTCAACCTTCTCAAGAACTGCGTGAGCAAGGGGTTAAGATGAAGCTCTCAGCAGTAAGAGGTGTAGTTGAAGGAAAACGAGTTGTTATGATTGACGATTCTATCGTAAGAGGAACGACAAGTAAACGAATTGTTCGCATGCTTCGCGAGGCTGGAGCGACAGAAGTCCATGTAAGAATTGCTTCACCACCTCTTAAGTATCCATGCTTCTATGGCATTGATATTCAAACGAGAAAAGAATTAATCGCGGCAAATAATTCAATAGAAGAAATCCGTCAAATCATCGGAGCAGATTCTTTAACATTTTTAAGTGAAGATGGATTAGTAGATGCAATTGGACGCCCATATGAAGGGAAATACGGTGGTCTATGTATGGCTTACTTCAATGGAGACTATCCAACAGCTCTTTATGATTATGAGCAAGAGCTTTTAGAAAGTATGAAATAAGAAGAAAAAAGCTTCTACTTCTTTTGATGTAGAAGCTAGCTTCTTTCTTAAAACGGCCGCCCTGGATGGGGAGAAATTAAAAGACGAGGTGTAAAAAACGATGGCGAATGCATATAAGCAAGCAGGAGTAGATATTGAAGCTGGATATGAAGCGGTATCTCGCATGAAAAAACACGTACAAACAACAATGAGAAAAGAAGTGCTAGGCGGTTTAGGCGGTTTTGGAGGTATGTTTGATCTATCAAAATTTGCATTAGAAGAACCTGTATTAGTATCTGGAACAGATGGCGTGGGAACGAAATTGATGCTCGCTTTTATGGCAGATAAACATGACACAATTGGTATTGATGCAGTAGCAATGTGTGTAAATGATATTGTTGTCCAAGGAGCAGAGCCGCTTTTCTTCCTTGATTATATTGCTTGTGGTAAAGCTGAACCTAGTAAAATTGAAAACATCGTCAAAGGTATATCAGAGGGCTGTCGCCAAGCTGGTTGTGCATTAATTGGTGGAGAAACAGCTGAAATGCCAGGAATGTATTCTACGGAAGAATACGATTTAGCTGGTTTTACAGTTGGAATTGTTGATAAAAAGAAAATTGTAACAGGTGAAAAAATTGAAGCTGGTCACGTATTAATTGGCTTAGCATCTAGCGGCATTCATAGTAACGGTTATTCTTTAGTAAGAAAAGTACTACTAGAAGATGGAGAACTATCTTTAGATCGTATTTACGGACGCTTAGAACTACCTCTTGGTGAAGAATTATTAAAACCAACGAAAATTTATGTCAAACCTATTTTAGAACTATTGAAAAAACATGAAGTATACGGTATGGCACATATTACAGGTGGTGGATTCATTGAAAATATTCCACGTATGTTGCCAGAAGGAATCGGTGCGGAAATTGAATTAGGATCTTGGCAAGTTCAACCGATTTTTAGTTTACTTCAAGAGGTTGGAAAACTAGAAGAGAAAGAAATGTTCAATATTTTTAACATGGGTATTGGTATGGTAGTAGCAGTAAAGGAAGAAGAGGCAAAAGATATTGTTCGTCTTCTTGAGGAACAAGGCGAGAAAGCTCATATTATTGGACACACTGTACAAGGATCTGGTGTTACCTTTATTGAGGGAACAGAAGTATGAGTAGATTAGCAGTTTTTGCTTCTGGGAGCGGCTCTAACTTTCAATCTCTTATTAATGCGGTAGAAGAAAAAAGATTGGATGCAGATATTAGTTTATTAGTATGTGATAAACCAGAGGCACGCGCTATTGGACGGGCACATTATCACCATATTCCGTGTTTCACCTTTTTAGCGAAAGCATATGAGTCAAAAGAAGCATTTGAAAGAGAGATATTAAAGAAGCTAGAAGAGTATGAAATTGATTATGTTATTTTAGCTGGATATATGCGTTTAATTGGACCGACTTTACTAGCAGCATACGGCGGGAAAATTATTAATATTCATCCATCACTATTACCGAGCTTTCCAGGTAAAGATGCTGTTGGTCAAGCGTTAGAAGCAGGTGTGAAAGTAACTGGAGTAACGATTCATTATGTAGATGCAGGTATGGATACAGGTCCAATTATTGCGCAAGAAGCAGTAGTTGTTTCTGAAGGGGATACGAGAGAAAGCTTACAAAAGAAAATTCAACAAGTTGAACATAAATTATACGTAAATACAGTGAATCAAATTGTTCAGTCTGTGAAAAAACCAACTGTTAACTAACATACAACCAGGGGTGAAGGATAAATGAAAAAGCGTGCATTAGTAAGTGTTTCAGATAAAACAGGAGTAGTAGAATTTGTTAAAGGTTTACTTGAACAAGGGATTGAAGTTATTTCAACAGGTGGTACGAAAAAATTATTAGAAGAAAACGGCTTGCAAGTAATTGGTATTTCTGAAGTAACTGGTTTCCCAGAAATTATGGATGGCCGTGTAAAAACATTACATCCAAATATTCATGGTGGTCTATTAGCAGTTCGTGATAATGAAACGCATGTAGCGCAAATGAATGAATTAGGTATTCAACCAATTGACTTTGTTGTTGTTAACTTATACCCATTTAAAGAAACAATCGCTAAGCCTGATGTAACATTTGCTGATGCAATTGAAAATATTGATATCGGTGGCCCAACAATGATTCGCTCTGCTGCGAAAAATCATAAATTTGTATCTGTAATTGTAGATCCGGTCGATTATGATGTTGTATTAGCAGAACTGAAAGAGAACGGTGAAGTAACAGAGGAAACGAAACGTAAATTAGCAGCGAAAGTATTCCGTCATACAGCAGCATATGATGCGTTAATTTCTAACTATTTAACAGAGCAAATGGGCGAAGAAAGCCCTGAAACAGTAACGATGACATTTGAGAAAAAACAAGATTTACGCTATGGCGAAAATCCACATCAAAAAGCGACATTCTATAAAGCGCCATTCGCAGCAACTTCTTCTGTTGCATACGCAGAACAATTACACGGTAAAGAATTATCTTATAACAATATCAACGATGCGGATGCAGCACTTAGCATCGTGAAAGAATTTACAGAACCAGCAGTAGTAGCGGTAAAACATATGAATCCATGTGGTGTTGGGGTAGGAACTGATATTCATGAAGCATACACACGTGCTTATGAAGCGGATCCAGTATCAATCTTCGGCGGTATTATTGCAGCAAATCGTGAAATTGATAAAGCTACAGCAGAAAAGTTACACGAAATTTTCTTAGAAATTGTTATCGCTCCTTCGTTCTCGCAAGAAGCTTTAGAAGTGTTGCAAAGCAAGAAGAACTTACGCTTACTAACTGTAAATATTGAAAAAGCGACAAGTGCAAGTAAAAAACTAACTTCTGTACAAGGTGGTCTTCTTGTTCAAGAGGAAGATACGTTATCATTAGATGAGGACGCAATTTCAATTCCAACGAAACGTGAACCATCAGAGCAAGAATGGAAAGATTTAAAACTAGCTTGGAAAGTTGTAAAGCATGTGAAATCAAATGCAATTGTTTTAGCGAAAGATGATATGACAATTGGTGTTGGTGCTGGACAAATGAATCGTGTAGGTTCTGCGAAGATTGCAATCACACAAGCTGGCGAAAAAGCACAAGGTAGCGCACTTGCATCTGATGCTTTCTTCCCAATGCCAGATACAGTAGAAGAAGCAGCAAAAGCTGGAATTACAGCGATCATTCAACCAGGCGGATCGATTCGTGATGAAGATTCTATTAAAATGGCAGACGCGTATGGGATTACGATGGTGTTCACTGGCGTACGTCATTTTAAACATTAATAGAGTAATTTTAGAAATAACAAACTAGGAGCATAGCTTCTAGTTTGTACTTATTTAATTATTGGGGGATGAAATATGAATGTTTTAGTAATCGGCCGCGGTGGACGTGAGCATGCTTTAGCTTGGAAGTTTGCACAATCTGAAAAGGTAGAAAAAGTATATGTAGCGCCAGGTAATGAAGGTATGCGAGATGTTGCAACACCAGTTGATATTGATGAGAATGATTTTGATGCACTAGTCTTATTTGCAAAAGAGAATAATGTAGGCTTAACTTTCGTTGGACCAGAAATTCCACTTATGAATGGAATCGTTGATCGTTTTAAGGAAGAGGGACTTCGTGTATTTGGGCCTAATAAAGCGGCTGCTGTTATTGAAGGTAGTAAAGCTTTTACAAAAGAATTGATGAAAAAGTATGATATTCCAACTGCGGCATATGAAACTTTTACAGACTATGAAGAGGCAGTAAAGTACATTCAAAAAGTTGGTACACCGATCGTAATTAAGGCAGATGGGTTAGCTGCTGGTAAAGGTGTAACGGTAGCAATGACGCTTGAAGAGGCATTGCAAGCTGTGAAAGAAATGCTACAAGATGTGAAATTCGGCGCAGCAAGCAAGAAGGTCGTTATTGAAGAGTTTTTAGATGGACAAGAATTTTCATTAATGGCATTTGTAAATGGAACAATTGTACATCCGATGGTAATTGCTCAAGATCATAAACGAGCTTTTGACGGCGATAAAGGTCCTAATACAGGCGGAATGGGCGCATATTCTCCAGTACCACAAATTCCGGAGTCAGCGGTTCAAGAAGCGATTCAAACAGTATTACATCCAACTGTTAAAGCGATGATCGAAGAAAATCGTTCGTTTACAGGAATTTTATATGCGGGGCTTATTTTAACGAATGATGGTCCAAAGGTAATTGAGTTCAATGCACGCTTTGGTGATCCTGAAACGGAAGTTGTATTACCACGCTTAGAAAATGATTTAGTTGATGTATGTAACGCTGTATTAGATGAAAGTGAATTAACGTTACAATGGTCAAAGGAAGCAGTTATTGGTGTCGTACTTGCTTCGAAAGGATATCCAGAAGCATATAAAAAAGGTGAAATTATTAACGGATTAGATGCACTGCAAGATGTGATTGTTTTCCATGCGGGTACAGCGATGAAACATGGTGACTTTGTAACAAACGGTGGCCGTGTATTATTTGTTGCTTGTAAGGCGAATAGTTTACAAGAAGCGAAAGATAAGGTCTATAAAGAAATCGGTAAAATTGAGAGTGATGGTTTATTTTACCGAAGTGATATAGGATATCGTGCAATTGGTCATGAGATGACGAGAATCTAATGTATAAAAAATCCCGCTGATTTCTCAGCGGGATTTTTATGCATCTTTATCTTTTTTTAATTTCCCTTTTTGCTTTGCCATTTCTCGAAGTAAATACTCGATGTGTGCATTGACGCTACGAAACTCATCATTCGCCCATTTTTCGATGACTGCGTGTAATTCAGGATCAATACGTAATGGAAAGCTTTTCTTTTTGGCCATAATCACTTACAACCTTTAGTATAGGCTTCCGGTATTAATAACTGGTTGCGCACCTTTATCTGAAACGATGGCAACTAATAAATTGTTCACCATATTTGCTTTACGCTCGTCATCGAGTTCCAGTACGCCTTCTTCATCTAACATATGGATTGAATCTTTTGCCATCTTCACAGCACCTTCAACAATCTCTTTTCTAGCAGCTAAAACTGCTTTTGCTTGTTGACGTTGGAGCATTGCATGGGCAATTTCTGTTGCGTAAGCTAAATGTGTTAAACGAGTTTCTAATACTTCTACGCCAGCGATTTCAAGGCGTGCTTCTAACTCACGCTTTAATTCTTCAGAGATTTCTTCAGTATTTCCTCGTAACGTGATACAAGTTTCATCTTGGAAATTATCATAAGGATATTTTGTAGCAACGTGGCGAATTGCTGTTTCACTTTGAATTTCTACGAATCGATCGTAATGCTCAACACCAAACATTGCTTTTGCAGAATCAACAACTTTATATACGATAACAGCTGCAATTTCAATTGGATTGCCCTCAACATCGTTTACTTTTAATTTCTTACTGTTAAAGTTTTCAACACGTAAAGATACAGTTTGACGAAACGCGAATGGAATTGTTAAAAATAAACCATTTTGACGAATTGTTCCTAAATAACTACCGAAGAACGTAATAACTTTCGCTTGATTCGGTTGAACGATACCGATACCTGTAGCTAAAACAGATGCTAATATGAGAGCTAAAATAGCTATTACAAACATTTCTTGTACCAGGCAAAATACACCGATAGCGGCTAAAACTAAAATTCCAATAACGCCGAGAAATCCATTAACATAAAATACTTGTTTTTCTTTCATATGATCGCCTCCTGATATAAAAATGATATCACTTTTATATCATTACATGCAAGGTTTTTATACCTAATTTTCTGAATCTTATTGATTGATTTATGTACGTTTTAGGGATAAAACTCCAAAAAGATAAGAATATACGTTCTGTTTTGTGATAAAATAAAGAAGACTTAGCCGCCCACTGCAGCAGCTAAGTCTCTTTGAGAGCATCTTGCATCGTGACAAATGATTCAAAGCGGTTTTGCCAGGATTAATTCTTCAATCGCTGACTCAATCTCTTTGTCAGAAGTGTCATAACTTCCATTTGACTTTGGTTTGTCATGACTGGAAGCTTGCTTAACTTCCTCTTTATTATGGCCTTTTTCAGTAAAGTTCATGCTAGGCATTTTAAATGCGCTCATATTCATATATTTTCCAAACTTACAGGCTTCAACAATAGGGCAGAAACGAACGATTCCCTCCGCAATTTTCATGGCACCAATCCATAGCAAAACTTTAGACCAAGTGCACCAAGGTTTACGTACGAGTTTAGCTGTACTACAACCGAAGAGGATGAGTCCGAGTGTAATTCGAATTAGAGCACTAATTGTGCCGATGTTTTGCTTCATTAGAAAAACACTCCTTTTTGATGAACTTCGAAATAGAAATACTATTTCATTTGTTAGTATTCCGTATAAGCTTTTTGATATGTAATCCAACATTTGACGTTGAAAAAGATGTTGGATTGGGCGTGTGTGTAGGTAGCTTTTTTTGTTATAATGAAAGAATGCGTAAAAGGAAGTTCAAAAAGTCCGGTAAAGATAGCTGTCGCATTTCATCGTTGCATACGCCAGTCCGGTACTCATGTAGGAAAAACTACATTCCGTTCCTCTTGGCGAATGCGCCTCGACCTGCTCGGCTCTCTATATCCTCCTTTTTGAACAAATATAGTAAGGAAGTTCAAAAAAACTGGTAAAGATAGCTGTCGCATTTCATCGTTGCATACGCCAGTCCGGTACTCATGTAGGAAAAACTACATTCCGTTCCTCCTGGCGAATGCGCCTCGACCTGCTCGGCTCTCTATATCCTCCTTTTTGAACAAATATAGTAATGAATTTCAAAAAATCCGGTAAAGATAGCTGTCGCATTTTATCGTTGCATACGCCAGCCCGGTAAAGATATAGCAAGGAATTTAAAAACTCCTGATAAAAATTAACTGTTATTTTGAACTGAAATATAGATATAACTAGAGAAAAGAAAGGGTGTTTTCATGTACGATATTTCCAAATGGAAACATGTATTTAAGCTTGATCCAAATAAGGAGTTAAGTGACGAACATTTAGAAATGATTTGTGAATCTGGAACGGATGCTGTTATTGTAGGCGGAAGTGATGGAGTTACAATTGATAACGTATTACACATGCTAGTTAGCATTCGTAGATATGCAGTTCCTTGTGTGTTAGAGGTTTCTGATTTGGAAGCAATTACACCGGGATTTGATTTTTATTACATCCCAAGTGTTTTAAATAGCCGAAAAGTAGAATGGGTAACAGGTGTTCATCATGAGGCATTGAAAGAATTTGGGGATATTATGGACTGGGACGAAATTTTCATGGAAGGGTATTGTGTTTTAAATCCAGAAGCGAAAGTAGCCCAGCTTACAGATGCAAAATGTGATTTAACAGAAGATGATGTTATTGCATATGCACGTTTAGCAGACAAGCTATTACATTTACCGATATTCTATTTAGAATATAGCGGGACGTATGGAGATATTGAACTTGTTAAAAATGTAAAAGCAGAATTGAAGCAAGCTAAGCTATATTATGGCGGTGGTATTTCTAATGCAGAACAAGCGAAAGAAATGGCACAGTATGCTGATACAGTAGTTGTTGGAAATGTTATTTATGATGATATAAAAGCTGCATTAAAAACAGTTAAAGCAGTAAAAGGAGAGTAGGTGCAGGCGCATATGAGTACGACAGATAGGTTATTAAATGGTTTAAATCCGCAGCAACAAAAAGCAGTACAAACAACAAATGGAGCACTTCTATTAATGGCAGGCGCAGGTAGTGGGAAAACACGTGTGTTAACACATCGTATTGCGTATTTACTTGGTGAAAAAGGTGTGGCGCCATGGAATGTACTAGCAATTACCTTTACAAATAAAGCTGCTCGTGAAATGCGTGAGCGAATTGATAAACTTGTTGGACCAGAAGCAGAAGATATTTGGATTTCTACGTTCCACTCTATGTGCGTACGTATTTTACGACGTGATATTGACCGCATTGGGATTAATCGTAACTTTACGATTTTAGATGCAGGTGATCAGTTAACTGTAGTAAAGAAAATTATGAAGGAGCGCAATATTGACCCGAAGAAGTTTGAACCACGCTCTATTTTAGCGGGTATTAGTAATGCGAAAAATGAACTGTTATCTGCAGATAAATATGCAAAAAAAATTACAACCGCTGATCCATATGAAAAATTAACGAGCGATGTATATACAGAATATCAAAAACGCCTTCTAAAAAATAACTCATTAGACTTTGATGATTTAATTATGACGACGATTCAGCTATTTGAACGTGTTCCAGAAGTGCTAGAGTTCTATCAGCGTAAGTTCCAATATATTCACGTTGATGAGTATCAAGATACGAACAAAGCCCAGTACCTTCTTGTTAAACATTTGGCATCACGTTTTAAAAACCTTTGTGTTGTTGGTGATTCGGATCAGTCTATTTACCGCTGGCGCGGGGCTGACATTTCTAACATTTTGTCATTCGAAAAAGACTATGAGAATGCGCAAGTTATTCTGTTAGAACAAAACTATCGTTCATCACAAAATATTTTAAATGCAGCTAATGCTGTAATTGAAAAAAATTCAAACCGTAAACCGAAGAAATTATGGACAGACAATCAAATTGGGAGCAAAATCTCGTATTATCGTGCTGCAACCGAAAAGGACGAAGCGTATTTTATTGCGAAAAAAATTCGTGACGATATTCAAATGGGGAACCGAAAATATACTGATTTTGCAGTGTTATATCGTACGAATGCCCAGTCTCGTATGATTGAGGAGATTTTCCTGAAATCTAATATCCCTTACAAAATTGTCGGCGGTACGAAGTTCTACGACCGTAAAGAGATTAAAGATATTTTGGCGTACTTACGTTTAATTGGGAATCCAGATGATGAGATTAGTTTCGCGCGTATTATTAACATGCCAAAGCGCGGGATTGGTGCGACTTCTATCGATAAAATTATTAATTATGGTGTGCAAAACGGAATCTCATTAACTGCTGTATTTGATGAGATTGAGCATGTTGGTGTAAGTGCAAAAATAACAAAGGCAGTAAAAGAATTCGCAAGTTTATTACACAACTGGGTAAATATGCAAGAGTATTTATCTGTTACAGAATTAGTAGAAGAAGTTATTGAAAAGACAGGCTATCGCGATATGCTGAAAAATGAGCGTTCTTTAGAAGCAGAAGGTCGTTTAGAAAACTTAGACGAGTTTTTATCTGTTACACAAACATTTGAATCTCAAAGCGAAGATAAGAGCCTTGTTGCATTCTTAACAGACTTAGCTCTTGTTGCTGATATTGATCGTGTAGATGAAGATCCAACTGCTGGTGAAGAAGTTATTTTAATGACGATGCACTCAGCAAAAGGGTTAGAGTTCCCAGTTGTCTTTATTGTTGGCTTAGAGGAAGGGATATTCCCGCATACTCGTTCTCTTATGGAAGAGGATGAAATGCAAGAAGAGCGTCGTCTTGCCTATGTAGGTATTACTCGTGCAGAGGAAGAATTATATTTATCCAATGCGCAAATGCGTACTTTATTTGGTAGAACAAGTATGAATGCAGCATCCCGATTTATTACAGAAATCCCGGCAGAACTAGTAGAACCATTAAATGAAACAGCACCGAAGCGTGAAACTTCGTTTGGTGCAAAAGGAAGAACGACAAGCGCAACGACAACACGTTCTCGCTCAGCTTTCGTGCGTCCGGCTGTTAAGACGACAGGTGGCGAGCAAATTGGATGGGCAGTAGGCGATAAAGCTTCCCACCAAAAATGGGGAGTCGGTACAGTTGTAAGTGTGAAAGGTGAAGGTGATGCAAAGGAATTAGATATTGCGTTCCCAAGCCCAATTGGTGTTAAACGTTTATTAGCAAAATTTGCACCTGTGACGAAACAATAGGAAAGGACTGAGGATATGTCAAAAGAGATAACCAAAAAACGTATAGAAGAACTGCGTGATTTGTTAAATACATTTAACTATCAATATCACGTATTAGACAATCCTTCTGTTTCTGATGCGGAATATGACCGTGATATGCAGGAGCTTATGAAATTAGAAGCAGAGAACCCTGAATTTGTAACGGAAGACTCCCCCTCTATTCGAGTTGGGGGAGCTGTACTTGATATATTTGAAAAGGTAACGCATAAATCACCGATGTTAAGTTTAGGTAACGCATTTAATGAAGGAGATTTGCGTGATTTTGACCGAAGAGTACGTCAAGGAATTGATGATACGAATGTAAGATATATATGCGAATTAAAAATTGACGGACTTGCTGTTTCACTTCATTATGAAAAAGGACGCTTTATTCAAGGTGCAACACGTGGTGATGGTGTAACGGGTGAAGATATTACCCAGAACTTGAAAACGATTAAAGCAATTCCACTTCGATTAAATGAAGAAGTAACGTTAGAAGCGCGAGGCGAGGCTTATATGCCGAAGCGTTCATTCGTTAAATTAAATGAGGAAAAAGAGCAAAATGGTGAAGATGTATTTGCGAATCCGCGTAATGCGGCAGCAGGATCGATACGCCAACTTGATCCGAAAATTGCAGCGAAGCGTAACTTATCTATGTTTGTGTATGGTCTTGCTAATGTAGAAGAAAAAACAATTCCATCCCACAGTGAATCACTGGATTTCTTAGGTGAGCTTGGATTTAAGACGAATCCAAATCGTCGTACATGTGAAACAATTGAAGACGTAATAGCCTATGTAGAAGAGTGGCAGGAAAAACGCCCGCATCTTGATTATGAGATTGACGGAATCGTTATAAAAGTAGATGATGTTGCTATTCAAGAAAGCTTAGGAACTACAGCAAAGAGTCCAAGATGGGCAATAGCTTATAAATTCCCAGCTGAAGAAGTTGTGACGAGATTAACAGGGATTGAATTAAGTGTCGGCCGCACAGGGGTTGTAACACCAACTGCGGAGCTCGAGCCAGTTAGAGTGGCTGGTACTATCGTTCGTCGTGCTTCTTTACATAACGAAGATTTAATTCGTGAAAAGGATATTCGAATTGGTGACTACGTTGTTGTGAAAAAGGCTGGAGATATCATTCCTGAAGTTGTGAACGTTATTTTTGATAAGCGTACTGGTGAGGAAGAAGAATATCATATGCCAACGCATTGTCCAGCATGTGAGAGTGAACTTGTTCGTTTAGAAGAAGAAGTAGCACTTCGATGTATAAATCCGACTTGTCCAGCTCAAATTCGTGAAGGATTAATCCATTTCGTTTCAAGAAATGCAATGAATATTGATGGGCTTGGAGAACGTGTAATTACACAACTCTTTGATGCGGATTATATTCGTACGTTTGCTGATTTATATTCATTGACGAAAGAGCAATTATTACAACTAGAACGTTTCGGTGAAAAATCAGCGACAAATCTAGTACAAGCAATTGAGAATTCGAAGGAAAACTCATTAGAGCGATTATTATTCGGTCTTGGTATTCGCCACGTCGGTGCGAAAGCCGCACGTACATTTGCTGAGCATTTTGAAACGATGGATGGGCTTGTGAAAGCAACGGAAGAAGAGCTAAAAACAATTAACGAGATTGGTGAAAAAATGGCTCAATCCGTTGTAACGTATTTCGATAATGAAGACGTATTAGAGCTATTACAACAATTTAAAGAGTATGGCGTGAACATGGCATACAAAGGTATAAAAGTTGCTGATCTACAAAATGTTGAATCGTACTTTGCAGGAAAAACTGTCGTCTTAACAGGGAAATTAGAAGTTATGGGACGCAGTGAAGCAAAGAAGAAGATTGAGGCATTAGGTGGAAAAGTAACAGGAAGTGTTAGTAAAAGTACGGATTTAGTTGTTGCTGGTGAAGCTGCTGGTTCGAAATTAGCGCAAGCAGAGAAGCACAATGTTGAAGTTTGGAATGAAGAGAGGTTCTTACAAGAGCTGAATAAGTAAGAGGTGCAAACTTACGATGAAAAAAATAGCGTTAGCGGTATTAAGTCTTAGCCTACTTGTAAGTGGGTGTAGTATGGGTTCCAATAAAGATGAAAAAGCAGTTGAGAAATCAGGGAAAGCGAAAGAACAAGCAGTTGTCCCGAAATACTCCATTTCGGATGAATATTATAAGACAACGGTTCCATTTGATCCAGGTAAGGCACGTGGTTTAGTTGTACAAGGTTTAAATAGTCGTCTAGATATAGATGAATTTGAAACAGGACTAATGCGCATTGCCAAAGAATCATTTAGTACGAAAGATTATTTCTTTAGAGGCGGAAAGGTTCTAGATGCTCAAACTATACAAATGCTTGTAAAAAGAAAGCGTACAGATGCTGAACAAAAAGAGCTAGAGGATAAGTTGAAAAAAGATGCAGTTAAATTTCCGAATATCGGACTGAATCCAGCCTTAAGTGAAGGTTCGGAGTCACTAGAAGTGAAAAATAAAAAAAATCCAATGTATATCTCAAATATTTTAGAGCATGATTACTACGTACAAAAAGGTGCGAACGATGTTGAACCTGATGGCATTGTAATTGGATTAGCGATGAATTCTATTCAATATTATGAGGAAGAGCATGGGTATCCACGTGAAGCTGCAATCCCAGATGAAAAAATGTTAGCTGAAGGGAAAAGAATGGCACAAGAAATCTTGAAAGTCATGCATCAAAAAGACGCTGCGACAAAAAATGTTCCGATAACATTTGCAATTTATCGTCAAGGTCCAAAGTCTTCACTTGTGCCAGGGAATTTTGTTTCTTATGCTAAGGTAGAAAAAGGTAGTGAAACGGTTGAGGATTGGAAACCAATCAATGAGAAATATTATTTGTTCCCGTCTGAACAAGCAAAAGCGGATAATAAACGTGAAGACCTTGCAAGGGTGTCAAACTTTAAAGCGAAGTTAAGTGAGTATTTCCAAGGTGATTATACAGCTGTTATCGGTACTGGAATGTATAGAGATGATGAATTAAAAGAAATGAAGCTCGATATTCCTGTCCAATTCAATGGAAAAGCTGAAGTAATTGGATTTACACAATATGTAGCTGGACTTGTTATGGAATACTTCCCGAATTATATGAAAGTACAAGTAACGATTAAATCTGTAGAGCGGCCAGAAGCTATTATTATACGTGAAGCGAAGCAAGATGAACCGTTTGTGAAAATTTTAGATTAAAAGATGAGAGCTGTTCCGTAAAGGAACAGCTTTTTTTCTTGAAAAATTTTGTTATAATTTTAAAGGTTACAAATAAAGGGGTAAGGGGCAAAGTCATGGAAGAACTAAGCTTTCAAGTCATTATTTTATTAATTGCATTCGGGTTTTTAGCTGCTTTTATTGATTCGGTTGTTGGAGGGGGAGGGTTAATTTCGCTTCCTGCACTTATGTTTGTTGGTTTATCACCAGCTTCGGCAATCGCAACGAATAAATTGGCAGCAACGATGGGGACGCTTACGAGTACAATTTATTTTATTCGATCAGGCAAGGTTGATTTTCGGATTGTAGGAAAGTTAATCCCGTTAACTATTATTGGAGCAGTCGCAGGTGCTTTAGTAGTAAAGTTTATTCCGCCTGATATTTTGCGTCCACTAGTACTCGTAATGTTGGTTTTTATTGCTATTTTTATTATTGCAAAAAAAGATTGGGGAAGTGCATCTACCTATAAAAAGATGACAAAAGGAAAAACATTAATATTTTTCTTAGTTATTTTAATGATAGGGTTTTATGATGGTTTTTTTGGACCGGGGACAGGATCCTTTTTAATTTTTGCATTTTTATTAATTGGTTTGGATTTTATTCAAGCGGCAGCATCTGGAAAACTTTTGAACTTCGTTAGTAATATCGTATCTTTAATTACTTTTTTATTTTTAGATGTGATTCATTTTGAATACGGTATTATTATGGGGTTATCAATGATTTTAGGTGCTTATTTTGGATCGAAGTTTGCGGTTCAAAAAGGTGTTGGATATGTAAGGACTTTATTTTTATTAGTTACTATTTTATTAATCGGGAAAAATGTTTTGGAATATACTCATATTTTGTAGATTCATACGTATGTATGAATCTCTTTTTTTTTATTATATTTTAAAAATTTATTAATTTTTAAAATATAAGTCTAGGAATATTTGAATAAATCTAAATTATCGTGTAGAATAATGTTGTAAAATGTAAACGTTTTTCTAAGGGGAGGCTAAAAAGATGGTAGTAGCATACAAACATGAGCCATTTACAGATTTTTCAGTAGAGGCTAACAAATTAGCGTTTGAAGAGGGTTTAAAGAAAGTAGAATCTTATCTTGGACAAGACTATCCATTAATTATCGGGGGAGAAAAAATCACTACAGAAGACAAAATTGTTTCTGTAAACCCTGCAAATAAAGAGGAACTTGTTGGTCGCGTTTCAAAAGCAAGCCGTGAATTAGCTGAAAAAGCAATGCAAGTAGCGGATGCAACATTCCAAACTTGGAGAAAGTCAAAACCAGAAATGCGTGCAGACATTTTATTCCGTGCTGCAGCAATCGTTCGTCGTAGAAAACATGAGTTCTCTGCTATTCTTGTAAAAGAAGCAGGTAAACCATGGAATGAGGCAGATGCTGATACAGCAGAAGCAATCGACTTTATGGAATATTATGCTCGTCAAATGTTGAAATTAAAAGACGGTATGCCAGTAGAAAGCCGTCCAATTGAATATAATCGTTTCTCTTACATTCCATTAGGAGTAGGTGTTATCATTTCTCCTTGGAACTTCCCATTCGCAATTATGGCAGGTATGACAACAGCTGCTTTAGTTTCTGGTAACACAGTATTACTAAAACCAGCTAGTACAACTCCTGTAGTAGCAGCGAAATTTATGGAAGTATTAGAAGAAGCTGGTTTACCAGCTGGCGTAGTAAACTTCGTTCCAGGTAATGGTTCTGAAGTTGGTGACTACTTAGTAGATCACCCTCGTACACGTTTCGTTAGCTTCACTGGATCTCGCGATGTAGGTATTCGTATTTACGAACGTGCAGCAAAAGTAAATCCAGGACAAATTTGGTTAAAACGTGTTATCGCTGAAATGGGCGGTAAAGATACAATCGTTGTTGATAAAGAGGCAGATCTTGAATTAGCAGCTAAATCTATCGTTGCATCAGCATTCGGATTCTCAGGACAAAAATGTTCTGCATGTTCTCGTGCAGTAATCCATGAAGATGTATACGATCATGTATTAAATCGTGCTGTTGAATTAACAAAAGAATTAACAGTAGGTAACCCAGATGCAAAAGATATCAACATGGGACCTGTTAATGACCAAGCTGCATTCGATAAAGTAATGAGCTATGTTGCAATTGGTAAAGAAGAAGGTAAAATCGTATCAGGTGGCGAAGGAGACGATTCTAAAGGCTGGTTCATCCAACCAACAATCGTTGCTGACGTTGCAGAAGATGCTCGTTTAATGAAAGAAGAAATCTTCGGACCAGTAGTAGCATTCTGTAAAGCAAAAGACTTTGATCATGCACTTGCAATTGCAAACAATACAGAATACGGTTTAACAGGAGCAGTTGTTACTAACAACCGTGACCATATTGAAAAAGCACGCGAAGACTTCCACGTTGGTAACTTATACTTCAACCGTGGATGTACTGGTGCAATCGTAGGTTACCAACCATTCGGTGGCTTTAACATGTCTGGTACAGACTCTAAAGCTGGTGGCCCTGACTACTTAGCACTTCACATGCAAGCAAAAACTACTTCTGAAACTTTATAAGAAATAGTAGAAGAGATCTTCACATACTGTGAAGATCTCTTCTTTTTGAGAAAATCTTTATAATAGAAGCTAGTTAATTTGAATCGAGAAATAATTACTAAATATTACTATTTATTCTTTGGAACTAGCTAAACCCTATTAATATCGGGATAAACATGAAAATAGAAACAAAACAACGAGAAAAATTGACTTATTAGTCATATTTTTTAGTATTCATTTTGAGGATTTCCTGTATAATACAATTTGAAAGAAAATCTATGGTTTGACAAGAGAACACTCCTTTCGGTTTTGCTCACTGAAAGGAGTGTTTTTTTTTAGGTCGCTAAAAACTCTTCTGTACTCATTATATTAGCGTATACTCCATTTAAACTCGCCAAAATTGTATTATGAATATAAACAGCTGGTATAGTAGCATTCTTAAATGAAAGATCTTTTGTAGCACAAGCATCGTGTATTACGGTACAGTGAAGGCCAAAATCAAAAGCAGCCCTTACCGTAGCATCAATACACATATGGGTCATCATCCCGCAGATTACGACGTGCTCAATTCCTGAACGTTGTAATCGTTCTAGAAGATCAGTTTCTCGGAAGCTATTTGGATAATGTTTAAGGATAACGGATTCCTCTCTAAGTGGACGGACATTTTCGTGAATATGGACACCTTCTGTATTGGGTAGGAAAAAAGTAGCGCTATCTTTTATAGCTACATGTTGGATATGAAAAATAGGTTCGTTTCTAATTCTAAAATGTTGTAGTAGCTGATCAGCATATTCACTTGCTTCTACTGGATTACGTAATTCCATCTTGCCATTTGGAAAATAATCATTTTGAATATCGACGAGCAAAAGAGCTGTTTTCATATATTTATCTTCCTCCGAATTCATATTGAAATACTGTTATTCAATTAGTAGAGAAGATTCTCCTCTTTAAAAGTATGAGTGAGGAGGATTTTACATAACTATAAAAATTACTATTGTATTGTGATTTTTTATTTGAAAATTTTAATAGAGGAATAATTAATTTTTTTCTGAAAAATGTATTGACTCTTATTATTCTGAGTTCTATAATGAGAATTAATTAAATGACAATTAAATCGATACACTCTTATCCAGAGAGGTGGAGGGACTGGCCCTACGATACCTCAGCAACGGGTTTTTTAATACCGTGCTAATTCCAGCAAGCTTAAAGTAGGCTTGGAAGATGAGAAGATGTGAACGAGTACATAAAAGTGCTCTCCTTCTTATCTTTTACAAGTGATAAGAAGGAGAGCACTTTTTATTTTACCTCGCAAGCTCTACTTCAAGTTTTACAGCATATAGGAGGGAAGAAAATGATTTCTTTTAATAATGTAAGTAAAGTATATGAATCAGGTGGACAATCTGTTCATGCGGTTGAGGATGTAACGCTGTCATTTGAAAAGGGCGAAATTTTTGGCATTATCGGATTTAGTGGTGCTGGAAAGAGTACGTTATTACGCTTAGTAAATATGTTAGAAAGACCAACTGCAGGAACAATTTCAATAGATGATAAAGAAATTACATCATTATCGGCGAAAGAATTACGGAAACTAAGACAAAGGATTGGAATGATTTTCCAAAGTTTCAATCTATTTAATTCAAGAACAGTGTTTGGGAACATTGCTTATCCATTAAGGTTAGCGAAATTGCCGAAGAATGAGATAAAAGAAAGAGTGAATGAACTACTAAAATTTGTTGGTTTAGAAGATAAAGCGAACTATTATCCAGAACAGTTATCAGGTGGGCAAAAGCAACGTGTTGGGATTGCAAGAGCGCTTGCGACATCACCAGATATTCTCATATGTGATGAGGCAACATCGGCTTTAGATCCGGAAACAACAACAGAAATTTTAAATTTATTAAAGAAAGTAAATAGAGAGTACAATTTAACGATTCTACTTATTACACATGAAATGCACGTTGTGAAAGAAATTTGTCACCGTGTAGCTGTTATGGAAAAAGGAAAAGTAATTGAAGAAGGAAAACTGTTTGATGTTTTCACACAACCAAAAACAAAGACAACTCAAAATTTTGTACGCTCTGTTATTAATGATCACTTACCAGAAAGTGTTCTAGCGAAAATTCAAAACGGAGGTCAGATTTATCGCCTGACTTTTACTGGGGAAGAGACAGGGCAGCCTGTACTATCATATATTGCGAAAAACTATAACGTCGATGTAAATGTTCTTTACGGAAATATTATTGAACTCCAAAATGTGCTATTTGGAAATCTTCTTGTAGAGCTACAAGGTGAACAGAAGGAAATTCAAAAAGCATTACAACATCTAAGACTGCAAGTGCAGCTGAAGGAGGTAGAAGCTCATGCGAGTTGATTGGAGTATATTTTGGCCTCGCATATTAGATGCGACAGGGGATACCCTCTTAATGGTAATTGTAACCCTTATATTCGCTACAATTCTCGGTATACCTCTAGGTTTACTTTTATACGTAACGAGAAAAGGAAACTTTTTAGAAAATAAATGGGTCTTTTCTATTCTTAATATCGTAATTAATACAATTCGTCCAGTTCCATTCATTATCTTTTTAGTAGCTTTAAGTCCGATAACAAGAAGTGTTATCGGAACGACGATTGGAACGGCAGCAGCAATCTTCCCAATGACGTTAGTTGCATCAATTGGTATTGCTAGAATGGTTGAAACAAATCTTGTTTCTGTTCCGAAAGGGGTAATTGAAGCAGCACAAGCAATGGGCGCTTCGCCACTTAGAATTGTTTTTGAAATCCTCGTGCCAGAAGCTTTAGCACCATTAATCTTAGGTGTCACGTTTATGACAGTTGGTTTAATTGAATTTTCTGCAGTTGCTGGACTTGTCGGTGGTGGCGGTCTTGGTGACTTAGCAATGACATATGGTTATCAACGCTTTGATACGTCAGTTATGTTCGTAACGGTCGTTTTACTTATTATTCTTGTACAGGTAGCTCAAAATCTAGGAAACTACTTTGCGAAAGTCTTTTTACGCAGATCATAAAAAAGAAGAGGGGAAAAGAAAATGAAGAAAATTTTAGCATTTGCATTATCAGCGATTGTAGGAATTACAGCCTTAAGCGGCTGCTCAGGTGGAGACACAGGTGCAGGAGCGAAAGAGAAAGTAGTTCGCGTAGGTGTAACTGGAACAGATGGAGACGCTTGGGAAATCTTAAAGAAAAAAGCTGAAAAAGAAGGGATCAAAATTAAACTGGTTGAGTTCTCTGATTACACAACGCCCAACAAAGCGTTAGCTGATGGAGATATTGAACTAAACTCATTCCAGCACATTGCTTTCTTAGAGCAATTTAAAAAGGAGCATAAGTTAGATATTACAGCTGTTGGTACAACGCAAATTGCACCGATGGGCTTATACTCTGAAAAATATAAGAAAGCAAATGAAATCCCAGATGGTTCAGAAATTGCTATTCCAAATGATCCAACGAACCAAGCGCGTGCATTAAAACTTCTTGATGCAGCTGGATTATTAAAGCTTAAGAAAGATTTCGGTCTATTTGGAGATCCAAGCGGCATTGCTGAAAATCCGAAGAAGCTAAAGATTACACCGGTTATCGCACAGCAAACACCTCGTGTGTTAAAAGATGTAGCGGCTTCAGTTATTAATAACGGTGTTGCTGGTCAAGCTGGATTAGATCCAGCAAAGGATCCAATTTTCTTAGAAGATCCAAAGAATGAAAATGCAAAGGCCTATATTAATATTTTCGCAGCTCGTACGAAAGACAAAGATGATCCAACACTGAAAAAAGTAATTGAATTATACCATTCAAAAGAAGTAGCAGATGCAGTTAAGAAAGAAACAAATGGTGGTTCCATTTCAGTAGATCTTTCACTAGATGAGCTTGCAAAAATCGTAAAATAATTATTGGGTTTAACGACTAACAGTAGGAACCCCTCCGCTGTTAGCTCGTTCAACATATAATCTACTTAACAAACAAAACCCTAATTCTGTACCTTCCAATTTTGTATAACATAGAATCCAATGTTTGTTAAGTAGAGTGATGGACCAGGAGTTTTCCTGGTCTTTTTTTATGATTATTCAATCATGATACTTTTTAAATTATCTTCGTGATGCTCTTGTTCTTTCGGATAAGCAGCTAGCTCCTCTTGTAAAATATTTAGTGCTTGCTTAGCTGATTGCTGAATCGGATTCGGTAACTCTTCTAATATAAGCATACCGAATTTTATTTTTGTACGAATTACCTTTCTTAGTAGTTCATCATGCATGTACTACACCTCCAAACCGAATATTTAGTACATCATCTTCAAACTTAGCTCCTTGAATAGAAAGGTGCGTTAATGTTTTTGGCAAGGTGATATTTCGCTTCGCAGAACCGGCTCGAATAATAAGTTCATCACCTTTTTGATTTAATGAAAGTTCACTTTTGTTTGAGAAGGGAATAGACAGAACGAAAATATACTCATCGCCATCTTTTTTTACATATTGTGTGCGACCGTTAAATTTCACTTCCGTAGGAGAAGAGTCAGATTTAAATAAAGCGTCTCCTACACGTTCTAACATAGACAAACCAACAACTTCTTGTTCAAACATCGGAGCTTCGTAAATAGGAAGTGGCTGAAAACTATCTTGAATTAATGTTTTATATTTCTTTTGTGTATCTTTCCATGCCTGAAAATAAGGATCGGTGACAGTGTTAGGGATGATGCGGTTAATCATAATGGCATCAACGTTATAATCGTATAAGTTTAAATACGTAAAGCTGCGCTGAGCTTCTTTAATGACCATTTTTTCAGGATTTACAACAACGCGAATGCTGGTTACCTCTCGGTTTGATAAAATATCTCTCATTTCTCCAAGCTGTTCAAGTGTATTTGTTAATTCGTCCATAATATCATCGGTTGGAAGGGGGACACCAAGGAGTGGTTGAGCTACAGGACGAACGACTTTTAAAATTTTTCTTTTAATAGGAAAGAGTTTTTCCATCCACCAGCCGAGCATGTCTGGAAAGCTGAGCATTGCTAAAGTTTCTCCAGTCGGTGCGCAATCAATAATGATGACGTCGTAAGTGTTGTGTTTATAGTAATCGAGTACTCGAAGTAAGCTAATTAAATCTTCCATACCAGGGAACATCGTTAATTCTTCTGTTGTAATATCATCGGCTGCTTTGGAAGTGAAGAGTAGTGTAATATATTTCTGCAATTTCCCCCAGCCTTTTTCCATTTCATAAATCGTATTAATCTCTTGTGCCCATAAGTTTTCGCGAATTTCTAATGGTTCAGAAGATAGCTTTATACCAAATGAATCTCCTAAACTATGAGCAGGATCTGTGCTCATTACTAATGTTTTTAATCCTTGTTTTGCACTTTGAAGTGCTGTTGCTGCTGAAATGCTAGTTTTTCCTACGCCGCCTTTACCTGTATACAAAATAATTCTCATCATTTTATCCCCTTTGTTTCGAATGTCGAATATTACGAGTATCGAAGTAAATGGTTGAATAAAAACCCAGTTAGGGCTTTATTCAATCGGAATGTTTTTCATTTTAGGTGTAGAAACCTTTTCTTCTGTTTTTTGCTGTGACGTAGCAATGTGATTCATGATCTTTTGGAAGATTTGTAGTAAGAATGCTTTTTCTTCTTCTGACAATGCTTCCGTCACTAGGCTAAAGTAATGGGCCGCATTTTGTTTTACTTCTTGAACGAGCATTACGCCGTTTTCTGTTAAACGAATTAATACAATACGTCGATCGCTTTCATCACGGTAGCGTTCAATATAGCCCTTTTTTACAAGGCGATTTACAACGCCTGTCGTTGTACTCATCGGTATATCAAGAAGATCAGCGATTTTTGTCATTGTAATATCTGTATTTCGCTCCATCCAAAGTAAACAAAATACTTCTGTCTTGGAAAGTGTTAAATCAAGGCTTACCCATTCTTCAGGATAGAAAAGTTTCTTGGCGTTATCTAGCAGTAAGTCTAAAAAATGTTCATATTGCAACAATTATTTCCACTCCCGTATATTTCGAGGTTCGTAATATTTGTTTTTATTTTATGTGGAATTGAAATAAATGTCAATGTTTTTGATTGTTTTTTCAGATTAGAAAGAAAATTACCTTCAAAATAGCAATTTTTTGTGATAGATTAATAAATAGAAAAAAGAAAATTTACATAAAAAACCATTGTGATAAATATATTTATCTATAATGGGTGTACAGCTAACGAGGGGGAGAACGATGAGAAGACGAAATACGCAAGCGTTCACGTTTTTAGCATGGACTTCATTTGTTTGTGCGCTGTCAGGAATGCTAATTGGGATTTACACATTAGATGAAACGCTTAGTGTAAAAGGGTACTATTTAATAGGAACATTATTTTTAACGATGTCTTGTTTCGTATTACAAAAAACAATTCGTGATAATGAGGAAGATAATGAAAGATTTCCGGAAAATAAATCGTTAGATAAAGAGTAAATTGTAAAGAAAGGCACTTGCCTTTCTTTTTTTATGTAAAAATGCCGTAAGTGCCGTGTGTTGACTTGCTTGAAGTACTGGAAATTTGGTATCATCAATAGTATTGTAGATTGAACGATATATTATGGAGGTGGCCTAGCCGTGTCAAGAATTTCCGTTGAGAATGTAAAGCACGTAGCACATTTAGCACGTCTTGCAATTACTGATCAAGAAGCAGAAAAATTTCAAAAACAACTAGATGCAATTGTTACATTTGCAGAACAGTTAAATGAATTAGATACAACTGATGTAAAACCAACAACTCATGTATTAACTATGAAAAATGTTATGCGTGAAGATGTGCCAGAAAAAGGTTTACCAGTAGAAGAAGTATTAAAAAATGCACCGGATCACAAAGATAATCAAATCCGTGTTCCAGCAGTATTAGAATAGAGGAGGGAATTTCGATGTCATTATTTGATCATTCTGTATCAGAGTTACATAAGAAGTTAAACAACAAAGAAATTTCCGTTACGGATTTAGTAGAAGAATCTTACAAACGTATTTCGGATGTTGAAGATAACGTAAAAGCTTTTCTTACATTAGATGAAGAAAATGCACGCGCGAAAGCGAAAGAATTAGATGCAAAGATTGGTGCTGAGGATAATGGTTTATTATTCGGTATGCCAATCGGTGTAAAAGATAACATTGTAACTAACGGTCTTCGTACAACTTGTGCGAGCAAAATGTTAGCAAACTTCGATCCAATTTACGATGCGACAGTTGTACAAAAGCTAAAAGCTGCTGACACAGTTACAATCGGTAAATTAAATATGGACGAGTTCGCAATGGGTTCTTCAAATGAAAACTCAGGCTTCTACGCTACAAAAAATCCATGGAACTTAGATTACGTTCCAGGCGGATCTAGTGGTGGTTCTGCAGCAGCAGTAGCAGCAGGAGAAGTATTATTCTCTCTAGGTTCTGATACGGGTGGTTCTATCCGTCAGCCAGCTGCATATTGCGGCGTTGTAGGTTTAAAACCAACTTACGGACGCGTATCTCGTTACGGATTAGTAGCATTCGCATCTTCACTTGACCAAATCGGACCGATTACACGTACAGTAGAAGACAATGCATACTTATTACAAGCTATTTCAGGTATTGACCGTATGGATGCAACTTCTGCAAATGTTGAAGTAGGAAACTACTTAGCTGGTTTAACAGGCGATGTTAAAGGTTTACGTATTGCTGTACCGAAAGAATACTTAGGCGAAGGTGTTGGCGAAGAAGCTCGTGAGTCAGTACTAGCTGCTTTAAAAGTGTTAGAAGGTATGGGCGCAACTTGGGAGGAAGTATCTCTTCCGCACTCTAAATACGCTCTAGCAACGTATTACTTATTATCTTCTTCTGAAGCATCTGCTAACCTTTCACGCTTTGATGGCGTACGTTACGGTGTTCGTTCTGATAATGTAAATAATTTATTAGATCTTTACAAAAACACACGTAGCGAAGGTTTCGGTGATGAAGTAAAACGTCGTATTATGCTTGGTACATTTGCTCTTAGCTCTGGTTACTATGATGCATATTACAAAAAAGCACAACAAGTACGTACATTAATTAAAAATGACTTTGAAAATGTATTTGCTAACTACGATGTTATTATTGGACCAACAACGCCAACTCCAGCATTTAAAGTGGGCGAAAAAGTGGACGATCCAATGACAATGTATGCAAATGACATTTTAACAATTCCAGTAAACTTAGCGGGTGTTCCAGCGATTTCTGTTCCATGTGGATTCGGTGCTAACAACATGCCACTTGGTTTACAAATCATTGGTAAACACTTCGATGAAGCGACAATTTACCGCGTTGCACATGCGTTTGAGCAAGCAACAGACTATCATACAAAAAAAGCAAGTCTGTAAGGAGGCGAGCATAGATGAATTTAGAAACAATTATTGGTTTAGAGGTTCACGTTGAGTTAAAAACAAATTCGAAAATTTTCTCTGCGAGTCCAACAGAATTCGGAGCGGAGCCAAATACACAAACAAGTGTAATTGACTTAGGATACCCAGGGGTACTTCCTACTTTAAATAAGGAAGCAGTTAACTTTGCAATGAAAGCTGCAATGGCATTAAACTGTGAAATCGCAACGGAAACGAAGTTCGACCGTAAAAACTATTTCTACCCAGATAATCCGAAAGCTTACCAAATCTCTCAATTTGATAAGCCAATTGGTGAAAATGGTTGGATTGAAATCGAAGTAGACGGCAAAAAGAAACGTATCGGTATTACACGTCTTCATTTAGAAGAAGATGCTGGTAAATCAACGCATACAGCTGAAGGTTCATTAGTAGACTACAACCGTCAAGGTATGCCTTTAATCGAAATCGTATCTGAGCCAGATATGCGTACTCCAGAAGAAGCATATGCGTACTTAGAGAAGTTAAAATCAATCATTCAATATACAGGTGTATCTGATTGTAAGATGGAAGAAGGTTCTCTTCGTTGTGATGCGAATATTTCACTTCGTCCAGTTGGACAAGAGAAGTTCGGTACAAAAGCAGAACTGAAAAACTTAAACTCTTTCACTTACGTGCAAAAAGGTCTTGAGCATGAGCAAGTGCGCCAAGAGAAAGAATTATTATCTGGCGGTATCATCCAACAAGAAACACGTCGTTATGATGAAGCAACGAAGAAAACAATCTTAATGCGTATAAAAGAAGGATCTGACGATTATCGTTACTTCCCAGAGCCAGACTTAGTTGAGCTTTACATCGACGATGAGTGGAAAGAAGAAATTCGTGCTTCTATTCCAGAACTTCCAGATGTACGTAAAGCTCGCTATGTTGAAGAAATTGGCTTACCGGTTTATGATGCACACGTATTGACATTAACGAAAGAGATGTCTGATTTCTTTGAAGCAACAATTGTAGATGGTGCTGATGCGAAATTAACATCAAACTGGTTAATGGGTGAAGTACTTGCATACTTAAACAAACAACAAAAAGAATTAAAAGACGTTGCGTTAACGCCTGCTGGTTTATCTAAAATGGTTCAATTAATTGAAAAAGGTACAATTTCTTCTAAAATCGCGAAGAAAGTATTTAACGAATTAATTGAAAAAGGTGGAGACCCAGAAGAAATCGTTAAAGCGAAAGGGCTTGTTCAAATTTCTGACGAAGGAACACTTCGTAAGGTTGTAACAGAAATTCTTGATAATAATGAGCAATCTATTGAAGACTTTAAAAACGGTAAAGACCGTGCAATTGGCTTCTTAGTTGGTCAAATTATGAAAGCTACAAAAGGACAAGCAAATCCACCGCTTGTTAACAAAATCTTACTTGAAGAGATTAATAAGCGCTAAAATAGTATAGATTCTTAAAGATTAAACAGAAAAAACACCCGTATTTGGGTGTTTTTTCTGAGTTAATCAAACGTTTGTTTAAATGGTGAAAAATAATTTAAACAAACGTTTGATTAACTGTCAAAAGTGAAAAAATGTTTCTATAGCAACTATGGTATGATAGTTGCAAAAAGGTGGGAATAATGATAAATCTAGACATAGAGGTTTTTTTTCATCTCATGAAATAATAGATAATTATTATTCATTATATGTAAATTGATGTGAGAGAATGGATAGACATAAAGTGAAACTTTAATCAGTGGGGGTTTTGTTCATCCCCCACTGATTATTAGTTGAACCAATCGGGCATTTACGGGCAGTTGATCTCCAACCTAACTTCTTTGCCCCAGCCGAATTTTGAGGTGGGAGTTTTACTGCCCGTTAATGCGGGATAAATTTCTTGGTTAAATAAAACAAAACTATCAGGAGTGAACAGTTACTTTTGATGGGCTACACGAATCGGGTTCTTACTGCCTGTTTGAGCGGGATTAAAGAAGGATAGGAAGATGAGAGGAGGTAGGCATAGGGATACTGAATAAGGGTTCGGTGTATTCGTTTTTCAATGAATAAGGAATTTCCTGTGCTAATAAATATGAAGCGAGCAAGAATTATTTATAATCCTACTTCTGGGCGCGAGCTATTTAAGAAGAGCTTACCAGAAGTATTACAAAAATTAGAACAAGCTGGATATGAAGCGTCTTGTCATGCGACAACTGGTCCTGGAGATGCGACTGTGGCAGCGAGGCAAGCTGCTGATCGTAAGTTTGATGTTGTTATCGCAGCTGGTGGTGATGGTACATTAAATGAAGTAGTGAACGGTTTAGTAGGACATGAGCATCGTCCAAAGTTTGGTATTATTCCAGTTGGAACGACAAATGATTTTGCGCGTGCGATCGGTGTACCTCGTGTTATTGAAGAGGCTGCGGATATTATTTGTGAAGGAACAACGGTACCGTTAGATCTTGGTAGAGCGAATGATACATATTTCATTAATATCGCTGGTGGCGGCCGTATTACAGAATTAACATATGAAGTACCAAGCAAGCTAAAAACGGTATTAGGCCAACTTGCTTACTATTTAAAAGGAATCGAAATGTTACCATCATTACATCCAACATATGTTGAAATTGAGTATGATGGGAAACTGCTACAAGAAGAAATTACGATGTTTTTAATTACGAATACTCGTTCAGTTGGTGGATTCGAAAAAGTAGCACCATATGCATCTATTAACGATGGATTATTTGATTTATTAGTACTGAAAAAAGGTTCTATCGCTGATTTAATTAAAGCAGCAACACAAGCGCAGCGTGGGGAACATATTAACAATCCGAAAGTACTATATACACAAGCGAATCGTATTAAAGTTCATTCCCCTGATAAATTAATGATCAACTTAGATGGTGAATATGGCGGAGACGCACCAATGGAATTCGAAAATATATATCATTGTCTGGAACTATTTGTTCCTGAACATCAAGAGGATGCCCTGTAAAGGCATCCTTTTTTGCTTTTCCCCAGCTATTTGCGAGTAATAAGACTCCCACTTAAAATTCGGCCCAAGCAAAGAAGTTAGGCGGAAGTGGGCTAATGATCAGCGGGGATGGACACCCCCCGCTGATCAAATTTTCTCTTTATACAGCTGAATTGTAAATTGGAAGTTAGTTTGATTTTTATGGTATTTTTACAATTTGTTTATTTTATGTACATACTTTATTGATACACTGGAGGAGATAAGAAATGAGAGGTAGGGTGCTATGGAGAAGGTAAAAGCAATACTATTTGATAAAGATGGGACATTAATGGATTTTCATTCGATTTGGATAAAAGTAGCTGAAGAGCTCGTTGCAGAATGTATAAATTTATATCAATTACCAGAATCAATGCAGCAGGCTTTATTAAAAGAGATTGGCGTAGACGGAGCATTTGTTCATCCTCGTAGTGCGATCGCTGCTGGAACGAGTCTTGATGTGGCAAAGGGGCTTTGTAAGTATATTGCATCATCTAGAGAAGAAGAGATGCATCAATGGGTGAGTGAAAAGTTGTTTGCTCTTATGTACGAGCATCGTTCACATATGAGAATGACGGCAGATTTACCGAAAGTTTTACAAGCGTTAAAGGATAGAGGATTTATTCTAGGTGTCGTTACAGCTGATGATTTCGCGCCGACAGAATTATTTTTAAAGCAATATCAATTGGAAGATTTTTTTGATTGTGTTATAGCTTCAGATACATTTCCAGCACAGAAGCCAGATAAAAAAATTGTAGAATCGTTTTGTGAGAGATTTAATTTAGAGACATGTGAAGTAGCGGTCGTCGGGGATACACCGACGGATTTACATTTAGCGAAAAATGGTGGCGACTGCTATGCAATTGGCGTACTATCTGGTACGGGTGATCGTCAAACGTTAGAACCACTTGCAGATTTAGTATTACAATCTGTTGAAGATTTAATTTCTCATACAGGTGAGTTTATTTGGAAACAAGGAAAGTCTAATGTATGAATTGATAAGTCTATAAGGACTCTATATGAGTCTTTATAGACTTATTTTTTATGCCGAGATATTTAGAGAATGGGATGAATACTAGAAATGGGGAGTTGGCACACATCTTGCAATATAAAGAGAAAACATTGTATAAAAAAGGATGGGGTACACAATGAACACAAAAAAATTTGCTAAAGTAAATGAACAAATTCCAGGGCCGAAAGCAGCGTCTTTATTAGAACGCCGCCAAAATATAGTACCAAAAGGAGTAAGTAATGGTATTCCAACATTTGTACAGTCTGCAAATGGTGCACTCGTAACAGATGTGGATGGAAACCAGTATATTGATTTCGCAGGAGCAATCGGGACAATTAATGTAGGACATTGTCATCCTACTGTTAAAGAAGCGCTTCATAAACAAGTAGATCAATATATTCACACTGGTTTTAATGTGATGATGTATGAGCCATATATTGAATTGGCAGAAAAACTGGCAGCATTAGCGCCAGGTAATTTCGATAAACAAGTGCTGTTTTTAAACAGTGGGGCAGAAGCGGTTGAAAATGCAGTGAAGATTGCTCGTAAATATACGAAGAGACCTGGAATTATCGCATTTTCTAAAGGATTTCATGGGCGTACATTAATGACAATGACGATGACAAGTAAAGTAAAACCATATAAATTTGGATTTGGCCCATTTGCTCCAGAAGTATATAAAGCGCCATTCCCATATGAATACCGTCGCCCAGAAGGGTTAACAGAAGAGCAGTATGATGATTTTATCATTGAAGAGTTTAAGAACTTCTTCATATCAGAAGTAGCGCCAGAAACAATTGCAGCTGTTGTAATGGAGCCTGTTCAAGGGGAAGGCGGATTTATCGTTCCAAGTAAGAAATTTGTTCAAGAAGTACGCAGTATTTGTTCAGAGCACGGTATTTTATTTGTAGCTGATGAAATTCAAACAGGCTTTAGTCGTACCGGAAAATACTTTGCAATTGATCATTATGATGTCGTTCCAGATTTAATTACGGTATCTAAATCATTAGGTGCTGGTGTACCGATAAGCGGCGTGATTGGGCGTAAAGAAATTATGAATGAGTCTGCACCGGGGGAACTTGGCGGAACGTATGCAGGAAGCCCACTAGGATGTGCGGCTGCATTAGCTGTGCTTGATGTAATAGAAAAAGAGAAATTAAATGATAGAGCGATAGAATTAGGGAAAGTCGTAATGAACCGATTCCAAGAGATGGAAAATAAATATAATTGCATCGGTGATGTGCGCGGCTTAGGGGCAATGTGTGCATTCGAGCTCGTTCAAGATCGCAAGACGAAAGCGCCTGATAAAACATTAGCGTCTAATTTATGTGCAGAAGCAAATAAACGCGGATTACTTCTACTATCAGCAGGAACATATGGAAATGTTATTCGTGTGTTAATGCCATTAGTTATTACAGATGAGCAACTTGAGGAAGGTTTAACAATAATTGAAGAATCATTGCTAGCTTGTTATGAGCAAGCAAATATCGCTCGTGTATAAAGAATTGGGATAACTTAAAAAAGGGCATAAAGCTTTTCTTTTTAGGCGGAAGAGAGCATCTGGCCATGCATAGAATCGGTCAGGCCCTTTTCCTGCCCCATGCCAAGCTAAAACAAAGTGAGGGTGTGGTTGCGATGGTATTCTGTATTTTTCAAGGCAGCGAATTATGTGTTGAAAAATATAAATAGATTTGTATAAATAACAAATTGAAAACATTCTAGCTGACTCTATATAAAATGCAGAAAATTCATTTTATAATAAAGGTAGTAAAGTGAATCGATGGATTTGAAGTAGGGAGTGGCTAGAATGGTTGCAGAAAAGGAACGAATGTTGATGGATTTACAAGATGTATTTGAATATGCATTTGATGAAATTTTTGTTACGGATGATAAGGGAATCGTTGTACGTGTAAATAGTATGTGTGAAAGACATTACCAGCTCTCTGCTAAGGAATTAGTAGGAAAGCATGTACAAGAACTACAGAAAGAAGGAATTTTTTATCCGTCTGCAACGTTAGAAGTAATTGAAAAGAAAAGGCCAGTTGAACTTGTTCAAACAACGAAATCAGGAGAGTATTTGCATGTTCGTACAAGGCCTGTTTTTGATGATGAGGGAAATTTAAGAAGAGTGATTAGTTATTCTCGTGATCTTACTGAACTCTATCAATTACGTCAAAAGGTAGAGGAAATGGATAATCAGCTAAAGACATATAAGAAAGAATTAAGAGAAACATATGAGCATGAAGGGCTTATTTTTAAAAGCATCGCTATGCAAAAAATAATCGAAACAATAAAAAAAGTATCTGTGGTAGATAGCACAGTTCTCGTATTAGGTGAGACTGGAGTGGGGAAAAGCCGATTAGTACGCCATTTGCATGAAGTGAGTCACCGGAAGAATGAAAGTTTCTATGAAATTAATTGTGCGGCATTGCCGACGAATTTAATCGAATCTGAGCTTTTTGGATATTCAGGTGGGTCTTTTACAGGTGCAAATCGTGAAGGGAAAAAGGGGCTATTAGAATCAGCGCATAAAGGGACCCTTTTCTTAGATGAAATTGGTGAAATGCCGCTTGAAATTCAAGCGAAGCTTTTGCAAGTATTGCAAGAAAAAACGTTTCGCCCTATAGGCGGAAGAGAATTAAAAAAGGTGGACGTTAGAATTGTAGCGGCAACAAATAGAGATTTAAGTACGATGGTGAAACAAGGAACATTTCGGAAAGATTTATACTATCGTCTGAATGTCATTCCAATTTCAATTCCGCCACTTCGGGAGAGAACAGAAGACATTTTGCCGCTCATCTATCATTATTTACAGCATTTTAATAAAAAGTACGGACGTGATGTGAAGTTAGCTCCTAGTACGTTACAAATGTTTGTAGGGTACCCTTGGGAAGGAAATAATAGAGAGATTGAAAATGTAATTGAACGAGTTGTTATCACTGCTGATGATTTTGTAACGGTAGAAGATTTGCCACTATCTATGCAAGAGACAACGGTTGAACAATCCGGACAAAGTCTTTATAGAATGTTGGAAGAGGTAGAGAGAAATATTATTCTTAAAGCGTATAAAACGTATGGATCAAGTTATAAAGTGGCTGAGTTTTTGCAAATAAGTCAATCTGCTGCCACTAGGAAGATTAAGAAGTTCATAGAGGAGGAAGAAAACATTGGATAAAAAAGCGACGTTCGTAAACTTAGAGAAAAAGGCGATGTATATAAATGGTGAGTGGATTACACTGCAAGAACAAATCGAAGTGAATAATCCAGCGACAAAGGAAGTATTTGCAACTGTACCAAAGGGCGGGATTACAGAGGCAAAGCAAGCGGTTGATGCTGCACATGAAGCTTTTAAATCATGGTCAAAATTAACGGCAGCAGATCGTGCAGTAAAGTTAAAAAAGTGGTTCACACTCATTGATGAAAATAAAGAAGAAATTGCAGCAATCATGACGAGAGAACAAGGAAAGCCGTTTGCAGAGGCGCTTGGTGAAGTGAATTATGCAAATAGTTTTGTTGAATGGTACGCAGAAGAAGGAAAGAGAATATACGGTGAAATGATTCCTGCTTCTCACCCGAATAAGCGTATTTTAGTTATGAAGCAACCAGTTGGAGTTATGGCAGCTATTACACCGTGGAACTTCCCAGCTGCTATGATTACGAGAAAGGTAGCTCCAGCACTTGCAGCAGGCTGTACAGCAGTTGTGAAACCAGCGAGTCAAACGCCATTAACTGCATTGAAGTTAGTTGAATTAGCACATGAAGCAGACATTCCAAAAGGTGTAATAAATATTGTAACAGGTAGTGCAAAAGCAATTGCTGATACGTGGATGGAAGATGAGCGCGTTCGAAAAGTTTCCTTTACAGGATCAACTGAAATTGGAAAAGAATTAATGGCTAGCGCTGCGCAAACGATGAAAAAGGTTTCGCTTGAATTAGGTGGTCACGCTCCATTTATTGTTATGAATGATGCTGATTTAGATAAGGCGGTAGAAGCGGTAATTGGTTCGAAATTCCGTAACGCAGGACAAACGTGTATATGTACAAACCGCGTCTTTGTTCAAGAAGAAGTGTACGAAGAATTTGCAGGAAAGTTCACAAAAGCTGTAGAGCAGCTTAAAGTTGGAGATGGATTCGGCGAAGGAACAACTGTAGGTCCACTTATTGATGCGAATGCAGTTTCGAAAGTACAAGAACATATTGAAGATGCAATTCAAAAGGGCGGAGAAGTTTTATACGGTGGCCATAAATTTGCAGAGTTAGATGGTTATTTCATTCAGCCAACAGTAATTGGATTGGCAAATGACACGATGCTCTGTATGAATGAAGAAACATTTGGACCGGTTGCACCAGTTGCTAAATTTAAAACAGTTGAAGAAGTAATCGAGCGAGCAAATAATACACCATATGGCTTGGCTGCTTATATTTTCACAAAAGATATTAGCCAAGCATTCCAAATTAGTGAAGCGTTAGAGTACGGTATTATCGGTTTAAATGATGGCCTTCCATCAGTTGCACAAGCACCATTTGGTGGCTTTAAAGAAAGTGGTATCGGCCGTGAAGGAGGCCATTTCGGCATCGAGGAATATTTAGAAATTAAATATATTTCGTTAGGACTATAAGTAGTATACTAGAATCTCTATAAGGTAACAGAGAAGGAGATTCTAGTATGGTATATTGGCTATTATTACTCGTAACAATTATTTTTGAAGTAGCTGGAACGATAGCGATGAAACTATCGAACGGTTTAACAAAGCTCGTTCCAAGTGTACTTATTTTTGTCTTTTACGGTATTTGTTTCAGTATATTTGCTATCGTCGTAAAGAAGATTAACTTAAGTATTGCTTATGCGATTTGGTCGGGCTTAGGGACACTTCTTATTACGATTATTAGTGTGTACTTTTTTAAAGAGCATATTAATTTATTCCAAGCATTTTGCATTTTATTTATTGTTTTAGGAGTAATTGGACTGAAAGTGTCATCGGCATCATGAAAGCTATCTTTTGTAGAAGATAGCTTTTTTCTATTTGTGCAGTTAGCAATTACTACGACAAAATATGACAAGAAAACGTAAAGAGTTTTGCTATGATAAAGTGAAACTTTAATCAGTGGGGGTTTTGTTCATTCCCCACTGATTATTAGTTGAACCAATCGGGCGTTTACGGGCAGTTGATCTCCCACCTAACTTCTTTGCTCCAACTGAATTTTGAGGTGGGAGTTTTACTGCCCGTTAATGCGGGATAAATATAAAAATCTTGTCTCATATGGGGGGAAGAGTATGTTAAAGAAGGTGAGCCGAATTGTTTTAATTTGTGGCATGGCTTTTAGTTTAAGTGCTTGCACAGAAACTAAAAATAGCGATGAAAGTAAACAAGAGGACGTTCAAGATAAAGTTTATAAAATAGGAGAGACAGTGGACGTGGATGGTTTGCAAGTAACTCTCGATTCAGTTCAATTAGGGTATCCAGATTACACTACAGATAAAAAGAAAGATGATATTTTAGGGATTGTTTTCACGGTGAAAAATAATAGTAAAAAGGACATACTTTTTGCATTTTACGAATTTGAGATTACAGATAAGAAAGGTGCAAAGTTTAAAGAATATCAATATGATAGCTTTACGAGTAAAAAGGTAGCGCCGGATGGGAAAATTCAAGATGTAATGCTATTTGATGTAACGAAAGAAAATACATACATCGCTACATACAGGCCTGAGTTTACGCATGAGAATAGAACGATAAAATTTGAATTGAAGCCGAATAAATAAAAACACATTGGGTAATCCAATGTGTTTTTATAATGGTTAACTTAAAACGCCCAGTTACCTTTACGGAAAATCGGCTCATGTCTTCCATCAGCTGTAATACCGTCGATATCAAGCTCAGCTGATCCAATCATGAAGTCTTCGTGTGTAATACTAGCGTTTGCACCATTTTCAGCAAGTTCTTCTTTAGACATTGTTTTCCCGCCATCTAAGTTAAATGCATAAGCATTTCCAATTGCAAGGTGGCAAGATGCATTTTCGTCAAATAGCGTATTGTAGAATAAAATATTTGTGTTTGAAATTGGTGAATCATGAGGTACTAAAGCTACTTCGCCTAAGAAGTGAGAACCTTCATCTGTTTCTACTAAATGTTTTAAAGCTTCCTCACCAGATTCAGCTTTATAGTCTACGATACGTCCGTTTTCAAATGTTAACGTAAAGTTATCGATAATGTTACCTGCAAATGCTAACGGTTTTGTACTAGACACTTGACCGTTTACACCTGTTTTAAGTGGCATTGTAAATACTTCTTCAGTTGGAATGTTAGCCATAAATGGTACGTTCTTTTCATTTAAGCTACCAGCACCAGCCCATACATGCTTCTCTGGAAGTTCAATTGTTAAGTCTGTTCCAGGACCAGTATAATGAAGAGCTGTATAATGTTTTTCGTTTAAGTAATCAACTTTTGTATGTAGCGTTTCATCATGTTCTTTCCATGCTTCCACAGGATTTTCTAAATCAGCACGAGTAGCTTTGAAGATAGCATCCCATAGTTTTGCTTCTTGTTCTTCAGGCGCTACGTCAGGGAATACTTTTGCAGCCCATTCTTTCGTAGGAACAGAAATTACGCACCAGCTTACTTTATCTGCTTGTACATAATCACGGTATACTTTCATCGCTTCTCCAGCTACTTTATGAGCTGTTGCAATTTTCTTTGGTTCTACACCTTTTAATAGATCAGGATTCTCTGCATAGATGGACATAAATGCAGCGCCTTCTTTTGCTAATTCTTCACGAGCATGTGCTTTCCAAGAAGGGAATTCAGAGAAAGCTTCTTCAGGAGCTAGATCGAACTTTAAGCGTGTTAACGTCTCATCATTCCAATCAACATATACGTGTTTTGCACCAGATTGATATGCTTTCTCTGTAACGAGGCGTACAAACTGTACAGCCTCAAGAGGTGCACTAATTGATAAAGTTTGTCCAGGCTGAATATTAACACCAACATTGACTGCAAGGGCAGCATACTTCTCTAACGTTTGTTCAAATGACATATGTATAATCTCCTTTAGTTTGAAAGATTTCTTACTATATATAATACAAGAAAATTCTAAAAATATATATAAATATAACGTAAAAAGAGAGCTCAAAATGTATTGAGCTCTAATAGTTATTTAATCGAAGAAGCAAATTGTTCTACAGTCGTTGTATGGTGTATGCGAACACGCTTCATTTTTAACAACTCATCAGGTTCACCCTTCGTAATGAATTGTCCAGGCTTCGTTGTTGTTGCAAATTGATAGTATTTCTTTGTTTCTGCGACAACTTTATCGTCTACATGACCGAATGGATAAGCAATTGCGATAACAGGCTTACCTGTTATTTTCTCTAGCTTTTCTTTTGATCCTTTTAACTCTTCGTCATAGTTTGTAATTTTCGGCAAGTCTGCATGTGTCGCTGTATGAGATTGTACAGAAAAAATACCTGAATCAACCATTTCTTTTATTTCAGATGTAGAAAGGGCGCCTTCTACATCAACGTTATCAACAATCATATATTCTGTTGCTGCTGGTTTAAAAGTATCATCTTTTAGCTTTTGTAAAATGCGAAATGCATTCATATTATTTTTCATACCGTCATCAAATGTAACGAAAACCGGCTTGTTTACATTATTAATATCGCCCCAGCGTTCAAATGTTAATAATGTATAACCATTGTCTTTTAAATACTTCATTTGTGCTTCAAAGTTAGCGGGTGATACGAATAAATCTTTAATACCTTGTCCATGATAATCATCAATTGCGTGGTACATAAGAACAGGAACTTTTTGCTCGAAAGTAATAGTAGATTTCGTAAGTGGAATAGCTTTTCCGCCCTCTGTTGTTCCTGTTGCTTCAATTTGATATTCACCGCGTTTTCCTTCGAATTCTTTTATATCAAAGGGAAGTGTAAATTGTTGATCTTTCTCTTTAGAAGAAAAAGATTTAGCACTTTCCTTTCCATCAGCAGTGCGCCAAATTTTATATTGTACTTCGGTTAAAGAATCCTTTATGTCTGTAATATGAATATTTGCGTTTGTAGATTCGTGCATAATGGAATTATAAGAAATTTTACCTTGTTCCCGCACCGTCTCTTCTTGCTTTTTGACCTCTTGTACCTTTTTCTCTTTTTTAGGTTCTTGGCTTACATTGCTAGTATTACAGCCTACTAGAATAGCAGATGTACATAAAGCAATCGCTGCGTATTTTCTCATAAAATCACCTTCTATTGTGTATTATGTTGCATACTTACATTAAAATCCCCACCGCTATAAGAGAGGTGGGGATATACCCTTGTTCATCATATCATTTTTAGATATGGGATAGGTTAGTGACTTTGAATAGCGGTAGTCTTTCGTTTCTTATTTGATTTGATAATGATATAACCTACTACAAAAATAAGAGGGATAATGAATACATAGATTGGCATTCCCCATACATAATAGCTTTTCATGCTTAAAACTAGTAAGTGTAAGAAATCGAAAAGGGCGTGGGCTTTCATAATATCCTCCAATGTATTTTTTTACAAATTATAACATTGTTCATTTGTAATTTGTATATTTTGGTAAATGATTTAAGTTAATTTTAAAGTAAGAGAAAGGTTTATTAATATGCAATTTTGCATATGTAGAGTAGTTTCTATTAAAATATAAGGGTTTTGGACTATAATAAAACCGCTATAAATTTAAGTAAGAATGATGTATGGAGTGGAGAATAGAAATGAAATATAAAAAAATAGTATATATCCTTCTCATATCGCTATTCATAGTCGGTTGTCAAAGTGAAACGAGTAAAGCGAATAGTGTGGAAGAGTATATTCCGCCGCATCTTATGAATGCGGAAGTTACAGCGGATATTATGACATTAGAGATGGATCCAGATGCTCTTAAAAAGGTAGGGAATATTGGTCAAAGAATGAGAGAGCATCTAGTGAATAATATGGAATGGTATTTAAAATACGTAGAAGAGCATGCAGAGAAAAAAAGTTTCCCATATCATCCTAATTTCGGTGTTACAAAAGAAGAGTATGAGTTTGTACTAAATGCAATTGATCAAAGTAAATTGGTTAATAAAAAGGATGGAAAGCTGAAATTCAAGAAAAAAAGTGACCATGAAGTAGAGATTTTTTCAAGTGAAAGTATAAAACTTCTTAAATATATAGTTATTGATACGGAGAAGAATACAGTAAAAACATCTCTAGGCGAATGTGAATATTTTGGAGAAATACTGGCATCGCCAGAACAGAAGTTAACTGGTCCTTGGCACGGAAAACAATGGATGTTAAAAAAAGATGACTTAATATATATGTTTTCTTTAGGGAAAATGGAAACAGGAAATAAATCAATTATTGATATTTCGGTGAAAGGTGAATATAAGGGAGAAATTATTAATAAGGAAGAGGCATTAGAGTTTTCTTCAGTTTCTTAAATGATGATAATAAAAAAATCACCTTGCTGTCTAAGCGAAGGTGATTTTTTATTAAATAAACAATCCAGCGATTGTTGCAGATAAAATAGAAGCAAGTGTTGATGCAAATAGCATTTTCCAACCAAATTTAGATACGATGCTTCCTTGTTTTTCAGAAAGGGCACGGATTGTACCAACAATCGCACCAATTTGGCTAATACTTGCGAAGCTAATTAAAAATACTGTAACGATTCCAACTGTACGTGGAGATAATGTTGCAGCAGCGCCTTTTAAATCAAGGATTGCTACGAATTCATTTAAGACAATCTTCGTACCCATAATACCACCAGCTGGGATGATATCTTGAGTTGGAATACCCATTAAGAATGCGAATGGAGAAAGTATATAACCGAAGATTTGTTGTAAAGTAACAGCATATCCCATTGCACCTGAAGCGGCGCTAATTACGTAGTTTACAACTTCCATAACACCAATGAAGGCAATCATTAATGCGGCAACGATACCAGCTACTTTTAACCCATCAAGCGCACCGTTAATCATAGCGCCGATAAAGCTATCTCCGAATAAGCTTCTATCAAATTTTTGAATCACTTCGTCTTCTTTTTTCGTATCAACTGGTGTTAATAACGAACAAACGATTAAGCTTGAGAATAAGTTTAGCGGAAGAGCTGCTAATACATATTTCGCATCTAACATCATAACGTATGATGCTGTAACAGAAGCAGAAACGGAGCTCATTGCTGAACAACAAATGATAAACATACGGTTTTTATTAAAATGCTGTAAATCGTTTTTAATAACGATTAACGCTTCACTTGAACCGAAGAATACAGAATTTACTGCGTGGAATGATTCAACGCGTGGTAAACCAGTAATTTTTGAAAGTGCACCGCCGACAATACGAACGATGAATGGTAAAACACCTAAATAACTAAAGATAGAAAGTAGTGCTGAGAAAAATACGATAATTAGTAATACGTTTAAGAAAAAGACAAAATCTCTTTGAATTCCATTAAAGAGAAAATCGACACCTGTCGTACCAAGTTTAATTAGTTTGTTGAAAACTTTACTAATGAAGATGATAATTTGCTGTCCGATCTTTGTGCCAAACATAAACCAACCGATTAAAATTTGGAAACTAATCATAATAGCAATTGCACGGAAGTTGATTTTACTTCTATTGTTTGACAAAGCAAAGCATAAACCTAAAACGACAAGAATACCGATAATGCTCATTACATATTGCATGTAGTTGCCCCTTTCAGAAGTTCGTATAAAGTTTTTACATAAAACGCTCGTTATATTACTAAAAATAAAGTAATGGAAGTTTCATGTCATACGTAAGATGTCTGACCTTTTTGAAAAATAAAAAAAAGACCCCTGTGGATTCACTTTCATCTATGAGAGAAAGCTAATCAATAGGAGTCCTTTTTATACATAGGCTAATATTCATTAGTTTTCCCCATAGTCCAGCAATTTAAGGTTGCCGGGTAGAAACTCTCGATCCATATTATCGACTATATATGAGGTAACATCGTCCGTATTAAATTAGTAGTAGCGTAACATTACTAGAGAACTATCGTCAATAGCTTTTTTTCTTCCAATAGAAATAGACCATATAAGTATGATAAAATGTAACGCAGTGTTATGAAAAAGAGAGGTCGGAAAATGAGTACAAAAATGACGCCACCAGTTGAAAAAAACGAGTTTATAGATGTAGTGTTTGAAGATTTAACACATGATGGTGCCGGTGTTGCGAAAGTGAAGGGATATCCTATTTTCGTAAAAAACGGATTACCAGGTGAGGAAGCACAAATTAAAATTATTAAAGTGAAGAAAAACTTCGCGTTTGGTCGTTTAATGAAGCTTCATCAAGAAAGTCCATATCGTAAAGATGCAGAATGCCCCGTGTACAACGAGTGCGGCGGTTGTCAACTTCAGCACTTAACATATGAAGGACAATTAAGAGCGAAAGAAAAACAAGTACGTGACGTTATGCAGCGTATCGGCGGACTAAGCGATGTTCCTGTTCATCCTGTACTTGGCATGAAGAACCCGTGGGTATACCGTAATAAAGCACAAGTACCAATTGGAGAACGCGAAGGTGGACTTGTAGCTGGTTTCTATCGTCAAGGAACGCATGACATCATTAATATGGAATCATGTTTAATTCAGGCGGAAGAAAACGATACATTAATTCAAGAAGTAAAACGTATTTGTGAAAAGAACGGTATCTCGGCGTATAACGAAGAGCGTAACAAAGGAACACTTCGCCACGTAATGGCCCGCTACGGACAAGTAACAGGGGAAATTATGCTTGTCTTTATTACACGTACAGCTGAACTGCCAAATAAAGAAGCAATCATTGAAGAAATCGCAGCGAAATTCCCAGAAGTAAAATCAATCGTTCAAAACGTAAACACGAAACGTACAAACGTTATTTTTGGAGACAAAACGACAGTACTGTACGGATCAGAATATATTTATGACTTTATCGGTGACATTAAATTTGCGATTTCAGCACGTTCATTCTATCAAGTAAACCCAGAACAAACGAAAGTGCTATACGATAAAACGTTAGAATACGCAAAGTTAAATGGTAACGAAACAGTAATCGATGCATATTGCGGAATCGGATCAATCTCTTTATTCCTAGCGCAAAAAGCGAAAAAAGTATACGGTGTTGAAATCGTTCCAGAAGCAATCGAAGACGCAAACCGAAACGCAGCACTAAACAACATGACAAATGCTGAATTTGGTGTAGGAGAAGCAGAAGTAGTCATTCCAAAATGGTACAAAGAAGGCGTAATTGCCGACACAATGGTCGTAGACCCACCGCGTAAAGGCTGTGACGAAGCATTACTAAACACAATCATCGATATGAAGCCAAAACGCGTCGTATACGTATCATGTAACCCAGCAACATTAGCACGCGACTTAAAAGTACTAGAAGAAGGCGGATATAAAACGCAGGAAGTACAACCTGTTGATATGTTCCCGCATACGACTCATGTGGAGTGTGTGGCTTGGCTTAAGTTGGTATAATAAAAAAGCAGTTGATATAGAAAAAATCTATACCATCTGCTTTTTGGTTTATAAAAATACCATTCATAAGCGATTTTAGTTAAAATAAATATTGCTGATTTTCACAAATTATAAATTGAGAGTTTAAAGATGTATTCATAGTGAGAGGATTTGAATTTGAAATGATAGATAATTTTTGGCGTGATTTACCACGACCATTTTTTGTACTTGCACCAATGGAAGATGTGACAGACGTTGTTTTCCGTCACGTAGTAAGTGAAGCTGGTTGCCCAGATGTATTCTTCACAGAGTTTACAAACTCGGATAGCTATTGTCATCCAGAAGGTATGAAAAGTGTACGTGGCCGTTTAATTTTTACAGAAGATGAACAACCGATAGTGGCGCATATTTGGGGAGATAATCCTGAATATTTCCGTCAAATGAGTATTGGTATGGCAGAGCTAGGATTTAAAGGTATCGATATTAATATGGGCTGCCCTGTACCGAATGTGGCATCAAGAGGAAAAGGTAGTGGCCTTATTCTACGTCCAGACGTTGCGGCAGAACTTATTCAAGCAGCAAAAGCGGGCGGACTACCTGTCAGCGTAAAAACACGACTTGGCTTTAAAGAGTTAAGTGAGTGGGAGGATTGGTTAACGCACATTTTTAAACAAGATATTGCAAACCTTTCTATTCACTTACGTACAAGAGAAGAAATGAGCCAAGTAGATGCGCACTGGGAACTAATTCCGGAAATTAAAAAATTACGTGACCGCATTGCACCAAATACGCTAATAACAATCAATGGAGACATTCCTGACCGTCAAACTGGAATGGAACTTGCTGAAAAATATGGTATTGATGGCGTTATGATCGGACGAGGTATCTTTAAAAATCCGTTTGCCTTTGAAAAAGAACCAAGAGAGCATAGCAGTAAAGAACACCTTGATCTTCTAAGACTACAGCTTGATCTTCAAGATCAATATGCAGAAGTACTACCACGCTCAATCACAGGGCTTCATCGCTTCTTCAAAATTTATGTAAAAGGATTCCCTGGAGCTGCTGAACTAAGAAATCAATTGATGAACACGAAATCAACAGATGAAGTGCGTGCGTTGTTGGATAAGTTTGAGGCTAGTGTTGATAGGGATGGAGATAGTGAAACAGTGTAACTTTTGAAAGTTAGAGGGGATGGGCTGTAGCGATTTTATGAGTGTTTGTTTCATTTTAATTAAGGTGAACCGTATCATAAGTAAGTGAGGTATTCTATGTAAAACAAGGGTAAGAAAAGAATACAGGAGAAAATCGAAAATGGCAGGTTGGTCTTGATTTTCACTGATATTATCATGTTTATTTTATTATGCCTATAATTGGAGGCCATGTGAATGTTAAGTGATCAGGCGAGATATTCTAGGCTCGCGAATATAACAAAAATAATAAATACAAAATTAGAACTACGTGAAGTATTGCAGCGTGTAACAATGGCGATATCAGAGGAGATTGTTAGGTGCAACGCTGTTGGAATTTATTTACCCCAGGAAGATGGAACATTTAGAGGGTTTGCAGGAAAACCAGAGACCATAAATGGCGTAACGCTTGATACTCAGGTAATTGATCCTGAAATAGACTTACTGGCAAAAGAAGTTATTGAAACCCAAAAAACCATCTATATCCCTGATACCTCAAAGGATCATCGGCCGGATCCGAGACCAGTTGATGCGTTCAAAATTAAGTCCTTATTAGCTCTGCCTATCCCATTTGGGCAAGAGTTATTTGGTCTGGTTTTTTTATTTGATTATGGAGTTCCAATGAACTTAACAGATTCAGAAATTCAAAGTGTTGAAGCTTATGTAAATATGGCTGCGGTCGCAATTCAAAACGCAAATAATTTAAAACAAAAGGAAAACCTTATTGCCGAGAAGCAACTGTTACTAAATGTTACCCGTGATTTATCAATGTGTTCCTCGATACAGGAGAGTTTTGATAAATGTTTTTTTTACTTAGGACAGATTTTAGAGAGTAAAAACATGGCTGCCCACCTTTTAGACCCGCTAGACAAAACAACGATTAAAGCAACGAAGTTAAGCAAGGACTGTTATTGGACAGAAGCGGATTGGATGGAGAAAAGCTATGAAGTCAAGATCCAAGAGGTTATTCAAACAAAAAATATAGATAGTAAGGGTCTACTGATGATTCCATTGGTTTCAATGGGAGAAGTATTAGGGGTAATCGTCGTTGGCAAAGAGGGAAAAGCTCACAATTACGATAATTCCCAAATTCAACTGGCAAAATCTATCGTTGATGCCACAGCTCCTACGTTTTCAAACTTGTTATATATGGATCAACTTGAAAGCATGGTGGAAGAGCGGACGAGAGAACTAGCTGCTGCTAATGAAAAAGTTACAAGTGTGATTGAAAGTATTACGGATGGATTCTTTACTTTGAATAATAAATGGGAATTTACGTACGTAAATAAGCATCAATATTTTCCACAAAGAAAAACAGCAAAAGATGTATTAGGTAAGAATATATGGGAGGTTTTCCCGAGTAGCGTCGACGCAGTTATGTATAAGGAATTTCATCGTGCAATGTCAGAGCGAACTACAGTTCATTTTGAATTTTTTTCTATCTCTGATGAATATTGGCACGAAGTTATTGCATACCCGTATGATGATGGTATTTGTTGTATTTTTAAAAACATAACGGAAAAAAAGCAATATGAGCAGGAATTGAAAAGGTTATCCAACATAGATTTAATAGGGCAAATGGCAGCAGGTATCAGCCATGAGATTAGAAATCCAATGACAACAGTACGAGGATTTTTGCAGTTATTAAAAGAAGAGCCCACCTATGAGAAACATAATAAGTACTTTAATTTAATGATTGAAGAACTTGACCGTGCCAATTCTATTATTACTGAATTTCTCTCAATGGGTAATACAAAGAAATCGGATTTGCAGATGTTAGATTTAAATTTAATTATCCACGATATTATTCCTTTAATAAAGATTGATACGTATAATCAAAATAAATATATTCAAGTCGATACAAATGACATTCCGGAATTACTTTTAAATCGTAATGAGATACGACAATTATTAATAAACCTATACCGTAATGGCTTAGAAGCGATGAGCACAGGGAAAGTTCTAACCATTAGCACCTACAAGGAAGGTCAAAATTGTGTGGTGCTTGCAGTGCGGGATCAAGGAAAAGGTATCAGGCCTGAAGTATTTGAGAAACTGGGTACTCCATTTTACACGACCAAAGATAATGGAACTGGATTGGGGTTAGGCATATGTTATGCCATTGCTGCCCGTCATAATGCAAAAATAGAAATTCAAACAGGATCGGAAGGCACTACCTTTTTTGTTAAATTTAATTATGAAAATAATGAACAATAACCTCATTTAGATTAGTTACGGTGAACCGAACCACAAATAAAAAGTAAAACATAAGTAAACATAATCAATATATTTCACATGAATTTTGCGTAACATTCATGTTTGAGTTGCCCACTAAATTAGAGTTGCATAAAAAGAAATGGACTAACCTATATCAGGTTAGTCCATTTTCAAGTGTGTTAATTAATAGTAAATTCCCATCCGTAATTTCGCACGATTATCCCATCTTTTTTGTGCTTTTTGGAGCTTTTTGGTATTAAATCCTGACTCTCCATATGTATATTCTGTTAGCATTGGGTCCTCGTGTCCGAAGTTTCGTTCATCATCTTTATAACCAATTAGATAATTCAATATTGATTCCCTCCCATATTAACTCTAGTATTATTATAATTTAATTGGGTTAAAATGGATAATTAAAAGTACCTAAACAACATATGTTGCTGTTTTAAAATCATCCCCAAAAGCATTAATCCACCTAAGACTACAAAACCAACCTCTAAAATGTTAAAGTAGTAACTTAACGACATTCATTTACACATGCTAAAAGCATTACTATAATCAACATTTCAGGAGGACAAACAATGGCTATAAGCAATAATGATATTTTAATTAGAGTAAGATATGCTCTGGATATAAAAGATATAGATATGGTGGAGATATTTAAACTTGGTGGCGTTGAAGTAACAAAAGAAGAAGTGCGAAAGATGCTGACAAAATTAAAAAACAGTTACTATGATGAAGTTAACGATGATAGTGATGTGGTTGAATATGATTACGAAATAAAATGCAATAATGTTATGTTAGAGTCATTTTTGAATGGTTTTATTACTTTTAAAAGAGGAAAACAAGATCCAAAACCAGGGCAATCGGATAGACAAGCGATGTCTTTAAAGAGTAATGGAAGTGTTAATAATCTCGTTCTAAAAAAATTGAAGATAGCACTATCATTAACAAGTGAAGATATGCTTGATATATTAGAAGACGTAGGAGTCATCGTAACAAAAGGGGAATTAAGCGCTCTACTAAGAAAAGAAGGCCATAAGAATTACAAAGAGTGCGGTGATAGATACGCAAGGAATTTCTTAAAGGGATTAGCTGTAAGCTATAGAGGATAAGAAATAAGCATTGTAACATTTATGTTAAAACAGTAAATGATATAATAGGTAGAGTAGGACGTTTGTAGCCTACTCTTTTTTATTTGTAAAAATAATTATGAACGAATACGTTAGGTGATGAAATGGTACATACATATTTAGGTGAGACAATTAATTTTCATATAACTTATAAGAAGAAAAAGTCCGTGCGTCTTTATGTAGATTCTTACGGTAATGTTGAAGTGCAAGCTCCGAAAGGGACACCTGTTGAATACTTAGTCCAGTTGCTAGAGGAGAAATGGGATTGGATTCAGAAAACACGTAAGGAAATGCAGGAGCGGGCGCTTGGACCACAGGAAAAGGATTATGATCAAGGAGAGGGCTTTCTGTATTTAGGGAGTACGTATCCGATACAGATTTCTCAAGATGCAAGTATTACGCAAGACAATGCAGTTTTTGAAGGGGATAAGCTACACATTTATGTGAATGAGCTTAAGGATGAGAAAATACAACAAGCTTTAAAACGTTTTTACTATAAACAGTGCAAGGCATTAGTAGAAAAGAGTATTAAAGCACATCAAAGCAACTTTAAAACAAAGCCTCGTTCTATTCGTATTACAGATAGTAGTCGTACGTGGGGAACTTGTGATTCAAATCTACAACTAACATTCAATTGGAAGCTAGCGATGGCACCACAGCAGGTAATTGACTATGTAGTTGTTCATGAAATGTGTCATATGGTTCATTTAAATCATGATCGATCTTTTTGGCGTCTTGTTGGGAAGATAATGCCTGATTATAAGGAAATGGAAAACTGGTTAGCGTTATCGAGTTGGAAGATGACGGTTTAGTAATGCGCTTTATATAGGTTGCGATTATTGTAAATATTTGTCGGTAAGTCGATATATTTCAAAAATCGCTGATATATTTGGAGTTGCGGTCGATATATTTCAAAAATCGCTGATATATTTGGAGTTGCGGTCGATATATTTCAAAAATCGCTGATATATTTGGAGTTGCGGTCAATATATTCAAAAAATCGCTCATATAATCTCATTTACCAGGTAATTATTGAATGAGGAGAAAGTAAAAGGAGATGTCACAGTGGACATCTCCTTTTACGGGTGTAGGAATTATCGTCCAAACTTCACAACGAAATTCCCATCTATTTTCTCCATCTCATATCCACGATACCCCTCCGAAAGTAACGCTTGCTTTTCACTAACATCACTCATCGGAATATCTTTAACATCCGTCCAATCTCTTTCTATATCCCCACGCAATTCCTTCACAAAAACATACCTCATACTCCCACCATACTTCTCCTTCAATGCAGCAATTTCCATTCCTTGCGCGAACTTATCTTTTAAACTAGGAATGTTAAAAGGTGCAACGGTGCAGCAAACGTAATCGTATTTGCTGTCTTCTTTTTGTAATTCGTCCATAATGACTGTGGCTAATATTTTTTGCATACCATTTCCTCGGCAGCTTGGATGAACGTTTGAGATTTCTTGATAGATGACGCGGTGTAGCTCGCTTTCTGGTAGGCCAATATCAAGTCCTAAATGTTCATCGTCGATAGGAGGGACTAGTAGGGCACGAAATGCGATGAGTTCGTTTTGTATAAAGGCACCGATCATCATTCCGTTTCCTTCTAGAATGTATTGAAATTCTTCTAGCGAGAGTGGTTGTAAACGACCTTTATCTTCTAGCGCTTCAACTACAACGTTTTGTAATGATAAAATTTGTTCCATATGTTCTAAAGATAGTAATGTAACGTGAAATGGATCGTTGTTTTGTTTTAATTTTCCTTCGTAAAGAATCGTCATGTGTTAGTCCTCCTTTAGCGTACAACGTCTTGAAAGACGGTTAGTTCTTGTAATGTACTTTCGTTTATTTCAATGCCGAGTCCCGGCTTTTCGTTTAAGCGAATAAATGGTACGTCGTAATGTAAGTTTCCGATGTCTTTCGTGAATTTTAATGGTCCTGTCAGCTCGACGCTAGTAATGATTTTTTTTGAGAAAGCGACATGGAATCCTGCGGAAGAGGCAACAGATGATTCGACCATGGATCCAACTTGGCATTCAATGCCTGCCATTTCAGCTTGATGAGCGAGTTTTACAGCTGGATATATGCCGCCGCATTTCATTAGTTTTATATTCACTTTATCAGCTGCGTCTAATTTAATAATTTGGCGCATTTCACGAGAGCCTTTTAATCCTTCATCAATCATAAGAGGAAGATCTGTTTTAGAACGAATGTGAGCCATTGCGTCAATATCATCGGCTACAACAGGCTGTTCAATCCAGTCGATGTTTAAATGTCCTAATGAACGAAGTGCTGTTAATGTGTTTGCGCTATTTTTCCAGCCTTGGTTTACATCAACGCGAATCGCGATATCATTTCCTACACGTTCACGTACAGCTTCAATTCGTTTTACATCTTCTTGTACATTCGTGCCGACTTTCATTTTGAAAGATTGGTAACCTTTCTTAATCATAGAGGCAGCTTCTTCAGCCATATTTTCGGGACCTGCAATACTTAAGACGTGAGTGACAGGAAATTCTTCATGGTAGCGTCCGCCAATTAATTGATATACAGGTTGATTTAATTTTTTACCCAGTATATCAAAACAAGCGATATCAATCGCAGCTTTCGCAGTAGGAATACCGTAAATTGTATTGTCCATCATATCGTGTATTTTCTCGATATTCATTGGGTTTTGTCCGATAAGAGCAGGAGCTAGTGTATGTTTTAAAACATGGAAAGTACTTTCCCATGATTCACCTGTAACGTGATCATCGGCAACGCCTTCGCCGTAACCGATAATACCTTCATCTGTTTCCATTTTGACGATAATAGAAGGCATATCAGAATAAGAACCATAACTAATAACAAACGGATCGCGAAGCGGTAAACGAATTGCGTAAAGGTGAATAGCTGTAATTTTCATTGAATAAAGACCCCTTCCTGTTTACAATGGTTTTGTACATTTGATATAGTTGACGTTAAATAGTCGTTAATTAATGATAAGGAGTTAGAGAAAATGATGATAAAAATTGCAGTTGTCGGTTCAAAAGAGTTTATGGAGAATCTTTTACCTATTGCTCATAAACTAGAAGAGATAGAGATTGATCCATATATTTACCTTCACCCGGCAGAATCTTCTGAAATATTAAAGCGTTTAAAACCTTGTGATGTTATCTTTTTCTCAGGTGCTTTACCTTATTATATGGCAAAAGAAATAAGAGAACAATTACGAATTCCAAGTACGTACTTACAGCAAGACGAGACAACTGTCGCATCTTCACTCCTTTCTATAATATATCATCAAAGTATCCAACCTCATAAAATTTCAATTGATTTAGTAGATTGTTCGTTTATTACAAATGTGTTCCATGATATCGGTCTGAAAGAAACGCCGCAAGTGATGGATTATGAAAATATGTTATGGAGTAATGATGAAATTAAGAGCATCATTGATTTTCATTTAGCTAAATATCAATCTGGAGAGGTCGATTTAGCTTTAACTAGTATTCACGCTGTCTACGACGAACTTCAAAAAATAGGTATTCCTTCAGAGCGTATGATAGACCCGACGCAATCAATTATACACGGGTTAAAAGATGCAAAAATAAAAGCTGAGTTAGCAAAAAGCCATTCAGCTACTGTTGGTGCTTGTATTATATCCTTTATAGAGTTACAAGAAAGCTCGCTTGAAAAATTAAATGTAATTTCAAAAGAATTACGTGGTTCATTTAAACAAGTTGATGAAATGACTTTTATTTTGTATACAACTCGTGGTGATATCGAATCGAGTACAAAAACAAATACAATAGATCGTTTATTTACGAATATAGAAGGAGCGGTATCTATTGGATTTGGTTACGGAAAAACAGTAAATGAAGCGGAACAAAATGCAAAAATCGCTCAAGGTTTCGCAAAAAACAATCCGATAGAGCGCCGCTTTTATATACTAACAAGTGATAAAGAATTATTTGGTCCGTTCCCGAAAGAACAGAGAGTACAAAGTTTAAAAAACGATAATCCTGAATTAATGAAAATAGCGAAGGAAACGAAGCTTAGTCCTGCAAACCTGTCAAAAATTATTCAATTTAGTCAGTCGCATCCATCATTGAAATTTACAGCGGCCGATCTTTCTGAATACTTACAAGTGACTCGGCGATCGACGGAAAGGCTGTTAAAGAAATTAGTTGATTACAGGTATGCCAATATTTGCGGCGAGGAAATGCCCTATCAACAAGGGCGCCCTCGTGCAATATATGAGCTGAATTTACCATTGTATTCGTTTCAAAAATTTTAAGCTTCTAGTTGCGCTTTTTGTTTTTTCAATAGGTCTGCTTTTTCAATATCCGATAGCTTCGTAATTGTGAAGCCAGTTATACCATAAATGATTGAAATAATAGGTACGATGAAATTCAATATAGCATAAGGAGCATATTCGAATGCGCCTACTCCAAGTGTTGCGAGTATAAATACACCACATGTATTCCAAGGTACGAAAACAGAAGTTAATGTTCCACCATCTTCTAATGCTCTGGATAAGTTTTTAGAATGTAGTCCTTTTTCTGTGTACGCATTTGCATACATTCTTGAAGGAACAACAATCGAAATATATTGTTCAGAGCAAGTAAGATTCGTTGCAAAGCAAGATGCGATAGTAGAAGCGATAAGTCCTTTTGATGATGTCGCTAATTTTAAAATTTGATTTACAATTGAGCGAAGAATGCCAGTATGTTCTAGTACTCCTCCGAAAGTCATAGCGACAATTGTCATAGAGACTGTATTCATCATCGAATCTAAGCCACCGCGGTTAAATAGTTCGTCTACTAGCTTGTTTCCAGTGTCTATGACAAATCCAGTTTGGAGTGCACCGACAGATGCTGAGACAGAACCACCTTGAATAAAGACTTGTGATAAAAATCCTAAAATAATACCTACGAGAATAGCTGGTATAGCTGGTACTTTTTTAGCGACCAATACCATAACGACTACGGGTATGATTAATAGGAAAGGCGAGATAACAAAGTTTTGTTGCAATACTTGTAACGTTTGATCGATGCTTTTTGCATCAATATTGTTATCACCGAAGCTTCTTCCTAATAAAGCATAGACGATAAGAGTAATAATTAAACCTGGAATTGTAGTAAATAACATATGACGAATATGTACGAATAAATCTGTATTTGTTAATCCTGCGGCTAAGTTTGTTGTGTCTGAAAGCGGTGACATTTTATCGCCAAAATAAGAGCCTGAAATAATGGCACCAGCAACCATTGGAGCTGGGATTCCCATACTTAGGCCAATTCCCATTCCAGCAACACCAATTGTTCCCATTGTAGACCAAGAGCTACCGATTGCTAATGCAACGATAGAACAAATAATTGTAATTGAAACTAAAAATAGTGATGGAGTTAAAAGTTTTAAGCCGTAATAAATCATAGTAGCGACGATTCCGCCGCCAATCCAAGCACCGATCGTTAAACCTACAAGAATAATGATAACGATAGCGGGTAATGCGAGACGAATTCCTTTATACATCGATTCTTCAATGTCATTCCATTTGTAACCGTATCGCCAAGCGACGATCGAAGCAACGGTTGTACCGATAATAAGTGGGACGTGAGGGCTTTGTTCTAATACAACAATTGTAACCATCATAACTGCAACTGTAATGATAATAGGGATTATTGCTATGCCAAAAGGTATTTCTCTTTTCATAAACTGCCTCCTCATTATGTATGTTTGTATTTTTAGAATTGTCGCAAAATAGACGTTATTAAGTTATAATAACTAAAAATAGATGTAAGCGTCAACATAAAAACAGAAAATATCGAATGTTCTATTTGTATGGATATCTTTATAAGATGAGTTGAAATCGGGTATTAACGGTATTAAAAAATAAATAATTGACTTTTTTCTTAAAATTCAATATGTTCATAAAAACATCTGTTTTTCATAAGTATAATTAATCTGAATGGTTTGTAATTAGGGGAAGGAGAATGAAGCTTTGAAAACATTAGAACTACAAGAGCGTTTAACTGAAATTTTTCAGCATTTACATGAAAACCCTGAAGTAAGCTGGAAGGAATATGAAACGACAGCTTATATTACTAACTTTCTAAAAGAAGAAGGAATTTCATATAAAATATTTGATGATTGCCCTGGCGTGATTGCTGAAATCGGAAGAGGGAATCCAGTTATCGCGATTCGTGCTGATATGGATGCACTATGGCAAGAAGTAGACGGAGAATTTAAAGCGAATCACTCATGCGGCCACGATGCTCATATGACGATTGTGATGGGCCTTATTTTACAATTGAAAAATATGAGATGGGATAGCGGTACTGTTAGATTTATTTTTCAGCCGGCAGAGGAAAAAGGAAATGGTTCCTTAAAGATGGTAGAGAAGGGCGCCGTGGATGATGCTGATTTCTTATTTGGTGTTCATTTAAGACCGATTGAAGAACTGCCTTTGAAACAAGCTGCACCATCTATTCGTCACGGAGCAGCAGGATTTTTAGAAGGTATGATTCATGGAGATGATGCACACGGGGCACGCCCGCATCAAGGTATAAATGCAATTGATGTCATTTCGATGATCAATATTGGATTGAAAAATATATGGTTACCGCCGCAGACGTCTTATTCTGTTAAGATGACGAGATGCCAAGCTGGTGGTGATAATCTAAATATTATTCCAGGTAACGGACATTTTAGTTTAGATGTAAGAGCAGAAAATAACATATTACTAGATGAATTGAAGCGAAAAATAGAGCAAGTAATTCAGTCAGCTGAATCAATGGGATCTAAACTTTCTTATGAGTGGATTGATCTCGCACCAGGAGCTGAAGTGTCAGAAGAAGCTGAGCGTTTCATGCGAAAAGGTATTCTTGAAGTATACGGGGAAGAGGGATGTACTGGACCACTGTATACGACAGGAAGCGATGATTTCCATTACTACACAGTGAAGAGACCGCATTTAAAAGCTGTCATGCTTGGACTAGGGGCGAACTTACAACCTGGATTACACCATCCGTATATGAAGTTTGATCATAGCTGTATAATGGATGGAGTAGAAATATTGAAACAGACTGTATTGAAAGTGCTGGAAGACAGGGGCTAGAAAGCTCCTGTTTTTTGTAGGAATTTGTCGTTAAGTCGATATATTCGATTTTGCGGCGGTATAATTTCACGTACCAATTAATTTGATGAAAAATTCTCCTCTAGTACATGGTGTATAATAATAAGTACCATTTGTTAATAGGAGAAAAAAATGAACGAACAATATTACGATGCTGTATTAAATATAAAAACCGTTGGTGAGCAAAAAGGGTTTAATAAATCTATGCACTATCACCGTTATGAACCGACACCGTATAGCGGGTTGGATGAGTTATTGAATCAATATGAAATAAAAAGTAGCGATCGAATTGTAGACTTTGGGTGTGGAAAAGGGAGATTGAATTTTTACATGCACCATAAGTGCGATGCATCAGCGGTTGGAATTGAAATGAATGAAGCGTTTTATAAAGAAGCAATGGAAAACCGTGAGCGTTATGCAAGGAAGGTAAGAAACAGTAAAGATAAAATTCAATTTGAATGTTGTTTAGCACAGGAATATGAGATTGATCCACGTGATAACCGGTTTTATTTCTTCAATCCATTTTCTGTCCAAGTGTTTATGAATGTAGTAAATAACATTTTGCTTTCGGTAGAGGAAATAGAGAGGAAAGTGGATATTATTTTATACTACCCTTCTGAAGATTATATTTTCTTCTTGGAGAATCAGACTGCTTTTGAATTGAAGAGAGAAGTTAGATTACCGGGTGCTTATGATAAGAATGGGAATGAGAGATTTTTAGTTTATACATTAGGATTATAAAAAAAGCAGGTGCCTTGGCACCTGCTTTTGTAAAACTCACGTCTATATAATTAGTTACGGATTAAGTAATCAAATGCACCTAAAGCTGCATTCGCACCTGAACCCATAGAGATGATGATTTGTTTGTACGGATTATTTGTACAGTCACCTGCACCAAACACTCCTGGTACGTTTGTAGCGCCGTGCTTGTCTGTTACGATTTCACCGCGAACGCGTTCAACTGTTTCGCCTAACCAGTCTGTGTTTGGCACAAGACCGATTTGAACGAACACACCTTGTAATTCAACGTGATGAACTTCTTCAGTTTCACGATCGATGTAAGAAATACCGTTTACTTTGTCAGTACCAGTGATTTCTTTCGTTTGAACGTTTTTCAGAACAGTTACGTTAGGTAAGCTGTTAAGACGTTCTTGTAATACAGCATCAGCTTTTAATTCTGGCATGAATTCAAGAACAGTTACGTGCTTAACAATACCTGCTAAGTCGATAGCTGCTTCAATACCAGAGTTACCACCGCCGATAACCGCTACGTCTTTTCCGATGAATAATGGACCGTCACAGTGTGGGCAGTATGCTACACCTTTGTTTTTGAACTCAGCTTCACCCGGTACGCCAACATTACGCCAGCGAGCACCTGTTGAAACGATTACGCTCTTACTTTTCAGAATAGCGCCGTTTTCAAGTTCCACTTCAATAAGTTCTTTTTTCTCTAAACGTTTCGCACGTTGTAGATTCATTACATCGATGTCGTATTCTTTTACGTGCTCTTCAAGGCTTGCTACTAGCTTAGGACCTTCAGTGCGTTTTACGCTGATGAAGTTCTCAATACCCATAGTATCCATTACTTGACCACCGAAGCGCTCAGCAACGATACCAGTGCGGATGCCTTTACGTGCTGCATAAATTGCTGCACTTGCACCAGCTGGGCCGCCACCAACAACAAGAACATCGTATGGATCTTTATCAGAAAGCTCTGATGCATCTGGACCGTTACCCATTTTAGCTAAAATTTCTTCAAGTGTCATACGACCACTTCCGAAAGATTCGCCGTTTAGGTAAACAGTTGGTACTGCCATGATGTCTTTGCTTTCTACTTCCTCTTTAAATGCAGCGCCATCAATCATAGTATGTGTAATACCAGAGTTTAGAACGCTCATTACGTTAAGAGCTTGTACAACATCAGGACAGTTATGACAACTTAGGCTGATATAAGATTCAAAATGATATTCGCCTTGAATGTTTTTGATTTGATCGATTAATTTTTGTTCAACTTTTGGAGCACGTCCACTAACTTGTAGTAAAGCTAACACTAATGAAGTAAATTCGTGTCCTAATGGAATACCAGCGAATACGACACCAGTGTCTTCGTCAGGGCGATTTACGCTAAAGCTTGGTGTTCTCTCTAGTTCAACTTTTTCTACTGTAATCTTAGATGACATAGTAGCTAATTCATCTACTAGAGCTAACATATCTTTAGATACGTTGTCTTCTCCTGCGCTTACTTTAAGTAAAATATCGTTCTCCATTAACTGAAGGTATTGGGATAGTTGTGTTTTTATATCTGCATCTAGTATCATTTTGATCGAACTCCTTAGATTTTGCCTACAAGGTCAAGGCTTGGTTTAAGTGTTGCAGAACCCTCTTGCCATTTAGCTGGACAAACTTCACCTGGGTTGTTACGTACGTATTGAGCTGCTTTAATTTTGTTAACAAGAATGCTTGCGTCACGACCGATACCGTCAGCATTGATTTCCATAGATTGGATAACGCCGTCTGGATCGATGATGAATGTACCACGAGCAGCAAGACCTTCTTCTTCAATTAAAACGTTGAAGTTGCTAGTGATTGTGCGAGTTGGGTCACCAATCATAATGTATTCGATTTTGCCGATAGTTTCTGAGCTATCATGCCAAGCTTTGTGAGTGAAGTGAGTGTCTGTAGATACAGAGTATACTTCAACACCTAAGTCTTTTAGAGTTGCATATTGGTTTTGTAAGTCTTCAAGTTCAGTTGGGCAAACGAATGTGAAGTCAGCTGGGTAGAAACAAACTACACTCCATTTTCCTTTTAAACTTTCGTCAGTAACTTGAATAAATTCTCCATTATGGTAAGCATTAGCTTTAAACGGTTTTACTTCTGTGCCGATTAATAACATATTAAAATTCCTCCTAAAGGTTGGTTATGAGCATCGGAAATTAGTTTGCTCATAAAATATATTTTTTAATTAACTATAATAATTCTAATTCGATATTAATTATCATATAGAAGTGGTTATTTTGTCAAGAGAATAAACCAACTTTATACCAATTTAATTAATATTTATTCTCAATTAAGGTTGTTAGGGAATTAAAAGGTAATTTTTAAGTCATAAATTTTCAATGAGTGTTTGAAAGAGTAGTGTGTATGTTAGAGACATGGTGTAAGTATAAATTCTTAGGAAGGAAATATTTCTTAGAAGTTGTGGATTTGAAAAGGAACTGCTTACTTCTATTTTACAAAGAATTGTGCAATAAATAAAACAAAATGTATCGGAATCTTTGTGAACAATTATTGTCATCTTAAATATATATAATAAGAAGTATATTGCAATGAGAAATAGAAACATTGACGCTCATTTCTAACAAGATATAATAAAAGCGAGATATGTATTGCAATAGAGAAGATATAGTATAGATTGAAAAAATTTCAGTCTATTATTTTTTACGGCTTTTAGAAAACGTTTACATTTAGTGTGGAGGGGAAACCATGTCTAAGTTCACGAAGTATTTTTTAATGGAAGCTAAAGATGTGATTGCATATGTGCAAGAGAAATTACCTAAGTTCGAACATGCAAAGGGGCTAAAGTGTAAAGAAATAGGTGATGGTAATTTAAATTATGTGTTCCGCGTTTGGGATGAACAGAAGAACATTTCTGTCATTGTAAAGCAAGCTGGGGATACAGCGCGTATTTCAGATGAGTTTAAGTTGTCGACGAATCGAATTCGTATAGAATCAGATGTTTTGCGATTAGAAGGAGAGTTAGCACCTGGACTCGTGCCAAATGTATATTTGTTCGATAGTGTGATGAATTGTTGCGTGATGGAAGATTTATCAGATCACACAATATTGCGCACAGCACTCATAAATCATCAAATGTTTCCGAAGCTTGCTGAGGATTTAACTACTTTTATGGTAAACACTCTTCTATTAACATCAGATGTTGTAATGAATCATAAAGAAAAGAAGGAACTCGTGAAGAATTATATAAATCCTGAGTTATGTGAGATTACAGAGGACCTCGTATATTCAGAGCCATTCACAAACCATAATAAACGAAACGAATTGTTTCAATTAAATGAAGGATGGATTAGGGAGCATATTTATAGTGATAAAGAGCTTCGTATGGAAGTAGCAAAACTTAAGTTTTCGTTTATGACGAATGCACAAGCGCTACTTCATGGTGATTTACATACTGGTTCTGTTTTTGTAAAAAGTGATTCTACAAAGGTTATTGATCCTGAATTTGCTTTTTATGGACCTATGGGATATGACGTTGGAAATATAATGGCAAATTTAATGTTTGCATGGGTGAATGCAGATGCAGTGATGCAATCTGGTATTGAGAAAGATACATATATGAACTGGATAGAATCTACCATGATAGATGTAATTGATTTATTTAAGAAGAAGTTTTTAGATGCTTGGGATATTCATGTGACAGAGATTATGGCGAAGGAAGAAGGCTTTAACCGAGTTTATTTACAATCTGTATTAGAGGATACAGCTGCAGTAACGGGTCTTGAGTTAATTCGTCGTATTGTTGGTCTAGCGAAGGTAAAGGATATTATTTGTATTGAGAATGACGCGGCGCGTGCTAGAGCGGAGCGAATTTGTCTTCAAGTAGCGAAGAAGTTTATTTTACAAGCGAATCAATATAAAACAGGTAGCAGTTTTGTAGAAACGTTAAAAAAACAGTCAATGCATAGTGCGAAATAAGGGGAGAAGATGATGGCAGAGCAATTAATACCAATTCAGTGGAAAGATGATGCTTTAGTGTTATTGGATCAAACGGTATTACCGAACGAAGTAGTCTATGAATCTTTTAAAACGGCTGAGGGTGTGTGGGATGCGATTCAAGTAATGAAAGTACGAGGAGCGCCGGCAATAGGTGTTTCAGCAGCCTACGGTGTATATTTAGGGATAAAGGAAGTTGCGAAAAGTTCGGCGGAAGAATTCATAGCGGAAGCAAAAAAGGTATGTGCATACTTAGCGACATCAAGACCGACGGCAGTAAATTTATTTTGGGCGCTTGAAAGAATGGAAAGTGTAGCGAAAGAGAATGCTCACTTATCAATTGCGCAGTTGAAAGATAGATTATTAGAAGAAGCAAAAGAGATTCATAGAGAGGATGAAGAAATTAACCGTCAAATTGGAGAACATGCATTAACATTATTTCATGATGGCATGGGGGTATTAACGCATTGTAATGCAGGTGCGTTAGCAACGACTAAGTATGGTACTGCGACAGCTCCAATGTACTTAGCGAAAGAAAAAGGATGGGACTTAAAAATCTATTCGGATGAAACACGCCCTAGATTACAAGGTTCAACGTTAACAGCATTAGAACTGCAGCGAGCGGGAATTGATGTAACGGTCATTACAGATAATATGGCAGCAATGGTCATGTCACAAGGGAAAATTGATGCAGTAATCGTTGGATGTGATCGTGTAGCAGCAAACGGGGATGTAGCAAATAAAATTGGAACATTAGGTGTTTCGATTTTGGCTAAATATTATAACATTCCGTTTTATGTAGCAGCACCAACGCCGACAATTGATTTGAAAACACTGACAGGAAAAGAAATTCCAATTGAAGAAAGGGATGCTTCTGAAGTGATCAATCGCTTCGGACAATACTCTGCTCCGCAAGAAAGTAAAGTATACAATCCGGCATTTGATGTCACGCCATCTGACAATGTAACAGCGATTATTACGGAAAAAGGAATTGTGAAAGCACCGTTTACGGAGAATTTAAAAAAGCTATTTTAGTAAGTAGATATATATAGTCAGTCATCATAAGCTTCATACTTAGGGGGATGTATATGTTATTACAAAAAGAAAGAGAAGAAATTGTAGCGTATGGAAAGAAAATGATCTCTAGTGGTTTAACAAAGGGGACGGGGGGAAATATTAGTATTTTCAATCGTGAACAAGGTCTTGTTGCAATTAGCCCAAGTGGTCTAGATTATTATGAAACGACGCCTGAAGATGTAGTTATATTGAATTTAGATGGTGAAGTGATAGAGGGAGAGAGAAAACCATCAAGTGAATTAGATATGCATCTTATCTATTATAGAAATCGTGAAGATATAAATGCGCTTGTACATACACATTCTCCTTATGCGAAGACAATCGCATCATTAGGATGGGAACTTCCTGCTGTGTCATATTTAATTGCTTTTGCAGGTCCGAATGTTCGCTGTGCACCGTATGAAACATTTGGTACGAAGCAATTAGCAGAGGCTGCTTTTGAAGGAATGATTGATCGTCGTGCAGTTTTACTTGCGAATCATGGTTTAATGGCCGGTGCGAATAATATAAAAATGGCGTTTACTATTGCAGAAGAAATAGAGTTTTGTGCTCAAATTTATTATCAAACGAAAAGTATCGGAGAACCGAAATTACTGCCAGAAGACGAGATGGAGAATTTGGCGAAGAAGTTTGAAGGGTATGGGCAGCAGTAGAATGAAATGAAAACCCCCTCAAGAAAAAATCTTGAGGGGGTTTTTCTATGCCTTCTTCAATAACAAATACATAAAGTAAGGTGCACCAATTAAAGCAACGACAATCCCTGCTGGAATACCGTTAGGTTCAACGATATTTCGTCCGATTGTGTCTGCAAATAGTAATAGCCATCCACCAATTAAAACAGCGATTGGCATGAAGATTTGATGCCTTGGACCTACTAAAGATTTGGCGATGTGAGGAGCCATAAGTCCGATAAAGCTAATGCCTCCTGTTACGGAAACAGCAGCGGCAGCAAGTGCAACGGCTGCGATTAATAAGTATCTTCGCTCTTTTTCAATTTCAATTCCAACACCGATTGCTACTGGCTCGTTTAATGCTAGTATATTTAATCGATTTGCTTTATAGAAGACAAATGGGATTAATACGATTAGCCATGGAAGCATCGCTAAAACAAATGTCCAGTCATCCCCCCAAATGTTTCCGGCAATCCATTTTGCGATAAAGTCTACTTTCATACGATCTGCAGATGAAATAAGGACAATCATCATTCCAGATAGTGCAAAGGAAAAACCGATACCAGTTAATGTTAATCGTATTGGCTGAAGTCCTGTTGATTTGCTATATGAAAATACGTAAATTAGAATAGCTGTTAGAAACGCACCGATAAATCCAACGAATGGTAGTAGGTAAAGAAATGAACCTACGTCTATCGGGAAGTATAGAAAGAAAACAGAAACTGCAACACCAGCACCAGCGTTAATGCCGAGAATACCAGGTTCAGCTAAATCGTTTCGGGTAATACCTTGTAATACAGCACCTGATAAAGCGAGTGCCATACCGGCTAATAATGTAATGACGATTCTAGGTAGCCTTAAAGAATATAAAACGAATTCTTCTTTAAATGTACCTTGTCCCATAAGTGTTGGAATTAATCTGTCATAGGAGAGAGCGGCAGAACCGAGTCCCATTCCAATTACAATTGTTGTGATGGTAAGTATAAGTAATGCAAGTATGATAAGGCGTTGTTTCTTTAGAATAGATTGCATCATGAGAAAGCTTTTCCTCCTTTACGTACAATAAATAGGAAGAATGGTAATCCTACAATTGCGACAATTGCAGCAACTGGTGTTTCATACGGAGCGTTAATTGTACGTCCGATTGTATCTGCGAGCAGCATAAAGGAAGCACCAGCGATCGCTGACATCGGTATAACAAAACGGTAATCTGGTCCAACGATTGGACGAACCATATGGGGTACCATAAGTCCGATAAATGCCATGTTTCCGACAAGTGCTACAGAAGCACCAGCAAGCAAGATAATAATGATAAATAAAATCGTTTTAATAACGATAATTTTTTGACCGAGTCCAACGGCAACTTCTTCACTGAAACTAAGAACTGTTAATTTCTTTGCAAGTAAGATAGCGATAAATATACTTATTGAAATAACCGGAATAATAATTTTTAATTGGCTCCAACTCGTTCCAATTACGCCCCCAGCCGTCCACATTGATACATCTTGTGAAATTTTAAAGTAAATGCCAACACCTTCTGAGATTGCAAGTAGAAATGCTGAAACAGCAGCACCAGCTAATACAATTCGAAGAGGGGAAAGTCCGCCCTTTTTCACCATGCCAATTCCAAATACCATAATAGCGCCAATTGCAGCACCGATAAAGCAAGCTAGTGTTAAGTAAAGGTAGCTTATAGAAGGATTGAAGGCAAGTGTTAGTGCAAGTGCAGCATTTGCGCCACCAGTTAAGCCTAGTAATCCCGGATCGGCAAGTGGATTTCGTGTTAATCCTTGCATAATCGCCCCAGAAACAGCAAGTCCAGCTCCTACAAAAATAGCAGCAACTTCACGTGGCAAACGTATTTCGCGAATAATAGATATTTTGTCTCCTTTAGCGGAGGAAGTGAGTGCTAACCATACGTCTTTTATAGAAGTATCTGCAGCACCTAATACCATTGCAAACATAAAAATAAGAAAGAATGCAATGATACTCAAAATTAATTTGTATGTAAAAGCGTTGGAACGTAGGTTGTCTTGCTCTTTTTTCATCAGTTTCACATCTTTTCTTTTCATAGAATAAAGGAAGAGGAATTCTTAAATTAAGAATTCCTCTTGTTTGTATTATTGACCAAGAAAGCTCTTCTTGAAGAAGTCTAGTTGGAAATCTAATGTAAGTGGATCATTGAAATAGAATTCCATCATGTTTGCTTCATATACACGATTATTTTTCACTGCTGGAATGTTTTTATATGATTCTGTCTCTTGGAATGAGTTATCAGTATCTTTGTTTTTACTTACGATTAAGTAATCACCAGCGAACTCAGGTAATACCTCAGTAGATAATGCGTAGTATCCTTCTTTTAAAGCTTTTTCTTTTACTTTTTCAGGCATTTTTAATTTCATTTCTTGGTAAAGAATTTCTGTTCCACGGCCCCAGTTTTCGCCATATACGTAAAGCTGTTTGTTGAAGTTTTCAACAACAGAAACTGTTGCATCTTCACCGATCTTCGCTTTAATGTCTTTTCCAGCTGTTTGTGCGCGTTTCTTGAAATCATCAACCCAAGTTTTTGCTTCTTTTTCTTTATTTAATAATTTACCGATTTCTAAGTGTTGTGTTAAGTAATCAACTTTTCCGTAAGTGTATGTTACAGTAGGAGCGATTTTCTTTAACTTATCAACATTTTTAACATTTGATAAACCAATGATTAAATCTGGATTTAATTCTGCAATCTTTTCAACATTCTCATCTGATACTTCAGCGACATTTTTCAGTTTGCTATCGAAACGTGGGTTTTGTTTAGACCATGAATCTACCCCAACAAGGTTTACACCTAATGACATTACGTTACCAGCGAATGATGATAGGACAACAACACGTTGTGGATTTGCTGGAACTTCTACTTTACCATTTTCTGATTGGTATGTAATTGTTTCTGATTTTTTACCTTTTGCGTCGTTCTTCTTGTCTGTTGAACCGTTGCTACAAGCACTCATAACAAGGACGAACAGAACTGTTAGTGAAATAAATAATTTTTTCATCGTCTTTCTCCTTTAAATAGATGATATGTGTATACAATAATTTGTTTAACTGCAATCTTTTTGAAAGAGTAGTGGTAATACAGAATACAAAATATTTATTAAAAATCTTGAATATGAGATTTCACAATATAGTATTGACCATATTAATGAAAGAAGATGTAATCCCAAATTTGCTAATTATTAACAAACTGATAATGATTATCACTATTGATTCTTTAAATAATATAATTTTATATAGGTGTATTGTCAATAGTAATTTTGATTGTAAATTTTGCGGAAACAGGTTATATTTTATTGAGAATGATAATCAATGACTAATAGCTGAGGAGTGGGCACGAATGAATCGAGAAGAATTGTTTGATGTAACTGTGATAGGCGGAGGACCTGCAGGGCTTTATTCAGCTTTTTATAGTGGACTCAGAGAGATGAAAACGAAAATAATAGAATTTCAACCACAGTTAGGTGGAAAAATACATGTTTATCCAGAAAAAATGATTTGGGATATTGGCGGATTGTTACCGGTTACTGGTGAGAAATTAATTGAGCAACTTGTACAACAAGGATTAACATTTCAACCTGAAGTTGTATTGAATACAAAAATAGAATCAATTATTCGTAATGAAGAGGGTATTTTTACGTTGAAAACAAGCTCTGGGGAAGAACATTTTTCAAAAACAGTGATCGTCGCAACTGGGAGTGGTATATTGAATCCACAAAAGTTATCAATTGAAGGTGCTGAGAGATTCGAAGTCTCAAATTTAAATTATACAGTTAAATCGTTAAAACGTTTCAAAGATAAAACGGTAATTATTTCAGGCGGAGGGAACTCTGCAATTGATTGGGCAAATGAATTAGAACCGATTGCGAAAAAAGTTTATTTAACATATAGAAAAGAAGAATTATCTGGTCATGAAGCACAAGTAAAACAACTTATGAACAGTTCGGCAGAATGTTTCTTTAATACATCGATTACAAAATTAATTGCCGGTGATAACCATGAAGCGATTGAACATGTAGAATTAACAAATCATGAAACTGGAGAGGTTTCTCATTTATCTGTTGAAGAAGTTATTATTAATCATGGATATGAACGTGACATTACATTATTGGAAAATAGTGAGCTAGATGTCGCTATTGTTGATAATTATTATATTGCAGGGAATGCAAATAGTGAGTCCTCGGTAGACGGGTTATATGCCGCTGGAGATATTTTAAAGCATGATGGAAAATTACATTTAATCGCAGGAGCGTTCCAAGATGCTGGAAATGCTGTGAATAAAGCGAAACAATTTATTCAACCAGATGCAAGTGAGTACGGAATGGTTTCTTCGCATAATGAAGTATTTAAGAAGAGAAATCGAGAATTGATAAAGCAGATGATGAATTAATAAAGAAACAAGTATACCCCCATTTACTTCTCTATTCGTATGGACGAGAGAGGTAAATGGGGGTTTTCCTGTTTATTATATCTTCAATCATTATCATGACACCGGTTTCATTAGTTCATGTGGCATGAACGTTTTATTTGTAATCTCTCTAGAAAACAATGAATCTAGGATTGGTTTATGCTGTCCCTTTTTCCTGTTCATTAGGAAATGGTATATTTAGTATAGACGCAATGTATTGTTTTCCGTGTTTTCGAGCTAATGATTCTAATATTTGGCGAACGCGTTTTGTAAGATGACCTTGTTTTTTTATAGCCTCACAATATACGTCATAGAAAACGTATTTAGCCCAAAGGAAATCATCTTGTTGGAATAAGAAATGATTTTTGTACCATTCGCCAATTGTACGATAGCAATTGTTTTCATGTACTGCTGCACTTTGTGAAAGAATACGATCGGATAAAGAATTAGATAGATGAGAAATTGTGTTTTCTGTTTCAACTTGTAATGTTTTTTCTAACATTGTAATGATGTGACGAGTAGCCATATGTTAACTCTCCTTTGTGTAAATGGGTAATACCATTCTATATTTAAAAAAATACTTACTATACTATTATACAATATATGGAATGCATCTACCTGCTTTTTAATTTGTATTTACAAAATCTTTTTTATTTGTTTACAAAAATAAAGTAAGATACAGTATATATATGAAAAAATAATAAAGGAATGAACACATTGTATATAACGATAGAAGAGGCTGCGGAGTATTTGAATTTACCAAAATCTTATGTTGAAGATTTGATTCAGCAAAAGAAAGTTCGTGCGTTGTTCGATGGAGAGCAATATTTATTAAATAAAGAACAATTTAATACACATTTAGAGCAAATGGAGAAATATAAACAGTTAGTGGAAGAAATATTAAACGAACCAATTCCGGAAGATATGGATGTTAAGGACGAAGATTAAATTTATGAAAAGATCCCGTAATAAGATATGCAGGAATGTATCTTATTACGGGATCTTTTTGTATTAAGATACAAAAAATTACCGGAAACCCTAGGATTCATTTAAGCGGAGGAAGGTTTCGTAGGTATTAGTACTACATGTTAAAAGCATATTTTTTCATAGCGGGGACAAACATAGAGAACGTAACCTGTACAGATACATATACTATCAGTGCAAAAGCTTATAAATTAATGGAAGGGGTTTTCTCGTGAGTTTATTTAATTGGGATTTTTTGGAAGGTTTAATTGGATCTTATGTAAGAGTAAACAGAGGTGGACCAGAATCTCAAAAAGGAGCAATAGTATCAGTATATGCGGACTACTTCGTATTACAGAATGAAAAAGGAGAGTACCATTACTACCAGCTTCGCCATCTGAAAAGCATTACAAAAAATACGAAAGATGGTGGGATAGGTGATTCTGTATGGCCGGAAGAAGACAGTGCAGAAGACTTTGAAACGCTACTTCAAGGCTTCAAATACCGCTGGGTAAAAATTAATCGTGGTGGTCCAGAGAAAATTGAAGGTATTTTACAAGATGTTTCTAGCGATTATGTAACGTTAATTATAAAAGAAGAAGTTGTATTAATTGCACTATCTCATATTAAAAGTGTTAATTATAATGCACCAGTAAGTGGAGAGAGCGATGAGAGTAGTGATGAGAGTAGCGATGAGAAAAGTAATGAAAACAGCAATAATTCAAGTCGAGCTCGCGCACAAAGACAATCAAGTAGAGGAAGATAATACAGAAAGGAGGATACGAATTTGAAGGGTGTAGTATGCTGTGATCAAATCAAAGGTTTAGTCGGTGAGAATGTAAAAGTAAATCTTCGCGGACCGGAAAGTCGAGTAGGTGTACTGTCATTGTTAGGAAAAGATTACCTTACACTACAATTACCTCCTGGAGAAGTGGTGTATTATCAACTGAAACATGTGAAGAGTCTAGTCAAGAAAGTGAAAGAAGCACAAGAAGACTATGGTTCATGTTTCTACGCTGATGAAGATACTTTTTTAGATGTATTAAATGACTTGAAGTATAAGTGGATAAAGATTAATCGTGGTGGACCAGAGTGTGTGGAAGGTTTATTAAGTGATATACATGATAATTGTATTACACTAGTAAACTGTGATGAAGTCATTTATGTAATTAATTCTCATATTAAGAGTGTGAGTCAAGTAGTTAAAAGTAAAAAGAATGAAAAAGAATAATGTTTAATAAATAAGAGGGGCATTATGATTGAAAGTGAAGAACGATTTCATATTTCGCTGCAATAATTTCGCGGTATATGAAAAAGAATTCTTACTATTAAAAGACAGAACATTGCCCCTGATTATTTTTTAGAAATGGAAGACAGAAAAGTGCAATTCCATAGAAAGGAGGATATAGATGAATGAGTTAAACAAAAATATTGGAGAAAATATATACGTTAAATTAATCGGTGAAAAAAGATTTAAAGGTGTATTAATTGATGTAGGGAATGATATTGTTGTTCTTTACAATGGACAAGACTATGTATATATATCTTTATATCATATTCAATATTATAGATTTTTAAGAGAGTATGATGAAGAAATATTAAAACCAGATGTGGATTCTGTAATTAAGAGGGAATCACCTTCAATTTCTTTGAGAAAAGTATTAAGTACATCTAAAGGGATTTTTACAGAAATTTATGTGGCAGGAAATGCTCCAATACACGGTTATGTTACAAGTGTAATGAACGATTATATTGTTTTTTATAGCCCAGTTTATAGAACGGTATATATATCTTTAAAGCATTTGAAATGGTTAATTCCTTATAAAGAGAACCAAGTACCTTATTCCCTCAATAAAAATGAACTCCCCGTAAATCCCTTAAATATTACTTTAGCTAGAACGTTTGAAGAACAGCTTATTAAAATGGCTGGGAGAATTATGGTGTTTGATTTAGGTGAGGAATCTAATAAAATTGGAAAAATGGTGAAAATTGATGAAGGACATATTGAAATATTAAAAGCACGTGACGCAAAAATGTACGTGAATATTCAACATGTGAAATCTGTCCATTGTCCGTAGGCTAGTTTAAAGGGCTGGCTTTTTCTTTTATATATGCGGAAGAAAAGGTCGAGCCTATTTGTTTACCGCTATTTGGGTATGAGGGGGAAAGCGAATTGAATATATAAGTATGTTACTATTTTTTACTTATGAAGAGGTAATCTTGTACGAAATTATAAAAAATCTGTACGAGCTATCTTTTATTGTATTCAATTCATTTTTTGAGGAAGTACTGCTCAACTAATCTATTAAAGGGGTTTTGTTTGTGGAGCAGTTTCCAAATGCGTTTTCGATTACATTACTTGGCAGTGCTGGTGGGGCAGCAAAAGCAGTGTTAGCAATTTTGAATCAAGCGGTAGTAAATGAAAAAGATCCAATTTATGAAGTTATAAAGAATGTGAACTTCCATTTGGTGGATATAAAACAAAAAGATAAAAGTTATTATGATGAGTTGTTTCCAAATCTGAAAGGGCAATTTTTTTTATATGAAATAAACCTTCAAGATGTAGTCAAATTTAAACAACATTTAAAAGAAAAAAGAACGAAGGTTGTTATTGATGTTTCAGGGGCAGATACGATTAGGGTACTGAGTTGTTGTAATGACCTTGGCATTTGTTACATTAATTCGGCTTTGGAAAATGAGGCAGTAGATCAAGACGATAGTTTACTTGGTTTTCAGCTTACTGAAAGGTATACGAGGTTTGAGAAGGAGAAAGAAACATTTACAAATACAAGAGCGATTATAGGCTCAGGTATGAATCCGGGTGTTGTTCAATGGATGGTTGTTGAACTTATGAAAGAACGTCCAAATGAAAAGCCGCGAGCATGCTATATTGTAGAACATGATAATTCATTTTTGGGTGATAAAGGGCTAATAAAACCTCATACACTTTATGCATCATGGGCAGTAGAGCGTTTTCTTGATGAAGCGATATGGAGTTATCCTATGTATATGAGCCATCATCGTCCACTTTACTTTTATGAGGATGTATATGCTTCAGAGTATAAAGTGAATTTAGGTGAAAAAGAATTTTATGGTTGCTTAATGCCGCATGAAGAAGTTTTAATCTTGGGAAAATCTTTTAATATGGAAGTGGGTTTTCTTTATCGGATTAATGAGTATACAACAAACTTAATTAGACAGAACTTAGATAAAGTGGAAGATTTATGGAATTGGAATCGTAAAGTATTTAATCCAGCAGAAGATGATATTATAGGAGAAGATTTAGTCGGTGTGTTACTCGTTTATGAAAATAATGAGACATACATGTATAATGTAATGAATAGTAGCCAAGTTTTTCAAAAATATAAAACAAATGCGACGTACTTTCAAGTAGGGTGTGGAATTTATGCTGGTTTATGTAGTTTACTGTTAGATACTTTTGGACAAGGTGCTTATTATGTAGAAGAATTATTATTAAATACTGAAAGTAAGTATGGGGAATATTTAAATTTATATATGAAGGATTTTGTAGTAGGACATAATAATTTTACAGATGGATTGCTAAATGATAGGGTAAGATGGATATAAATTGTGACTGAAAAGGAAGGAGCTGTATCTCCTTCCTTTTATAGTATGAGAAGGTTACATGTTGCCCTGAAAGCAATTTCATAATTATAATTTAAAGAGATAATAGTTGAAATGTTTTTTGGTATTGATCAAGAGGAGTTTTTATATGAACAAATACAAGAGCTTGATTTATGAAGAAAGAGAAGCTTTAAAAGTATTTATATTATTATTCTATATTATATTCTTTTTATATGATGTTATTTATTATTTCGTTTATCCTGCTATGAATATTAATGAAGCAAGGGTAGGGTGGCCAGAAGGTGGTATGGGAATAGGTGTATATATATTAGTAATATCTTTATTTCCTATTTCAATATATCTTCAAAAACAAGGTTATGTATATTTTGTAAAATATTTATTTTTAATTGGGTACATGCTTATTGATCTTATTAATAACTTAATGATTTATTTACACAGTGATCGTGTTTTTGAACAGGGAAATATGGTTGAAATATTTTTAATTTTATTTGCACCGATTTTCGTGAATAGAAAATATTTTTATTTCGTTTCTTGTAGTGTAATTGGAAAATATGTATTTTTCACGTTGATATTACAAGATATAAAAGTTGTGATTCCGCTTGTATTATGTATATTCTTTTTCATCATTTCGCATTCTTTATTAAAGAGATTTCAATCTTATGTAAGGACAGTTGTTGAGATGATGAACAATATGAAAGAGACAGAAAATTTAGCTGTTATTGGGACTATGTCTACAACAATCGCTCATGAAATTCGAAATCCATTAACAGCTTTAAAAGGATTTACACAAATTCAAAAAGAAAGAAATCTTGAAGATACGATGAGCTATGAGATTATGCTGCAAGAAATTGAGAGAATTAATGAGTTTGTTAGTGAATTGATGTTATTAGGAAAACCGAAACCAACAAATTATGAAGGGTGTAATATACGGGAAATCCTTTTATATGTTGTACAGTTAATGGAAAGCTATGCGACTCAATATAAAGTGAAATTTCATTTGCAAGTAGATGGAAATTTACCCGTTATAAATGGTGATGATAAGCAATTAAAACAAGTGTTGTTAAACATCATCAAAAATGGAATTGAATCGATGCCAGAAGGTGGGGATATTCAGATTCATGCATATGAAAAAGTTGGAGAGAACTTGTGTATTTCTGTTGAAGATCAAGGTTTTGGGATAGAAAATGAGGAAATAGAAAAGATCGGAAAAGCTTTTTATACAACAAAAGAGAATGGTACAGGACTTGGATTAATGATTACATATAAAATTATTGAAGAACATCAAGGGAGTATCGCGATTCAAAGTAGTATGGGGGTAGGAACGAAAGTAGAAATTTATTTACCAACAGTGTAGTACATTAGACGAAATTACTTTTCAGAAAAGTGTTCTTGTTGTGTAAATATAAACATTTTATAAAATGTTTAAAGAAGGGTTTTTTTTATAAAACACTTCGTTTATAATGGAGGAAAATATCGACATAGAGCTTTTAGCTCATGTAACGGTTCGGTAGTGTTATGAAAAGAAAAGTAGGGGTGCACGCGCATCCTTTTTTCTATGCAGATATGATGAAAGGGGTGGTATGATGGAATTAACATTGAATTCAACTGTATGTTTACACACAATTCAATTTCGAAAAGAGAGATTAAATTATATTGTAAAAGATACAATTACAGGAGAAACATATGAAATGCCGCCACTTTGGATTGATGCACTAGCAATGATGCGTGACGGTTTTTCATTAGGAGAAATTGAGGAGAAATTAAAAGAAGAGTATCCGGCAGAAGAAGTAAATATGCTAGCATTCACGAGGCAACTGTTAGAGCTAGAGCTTGTCGGAATGATAGATGGAGAAGAGATAGCTTGTACAAAGAAGAAAGATAAAGATTATTTAGCTTGGGTACGTCCAAGGGTGGAACAATTCTTTCTTAACTTAAATAAAAAATATAAAAGCAAAGGTCAAAAGTGATCTTTGCTTTTTTAGTGCAATACAAAATAGGTATTCACCCAAATAAAGATTTTCGCATATTGTAGCTTATGTAAGTAGAATGCTGCGAAGGAGTGAGTGCAGTGACAGGGAATGTATTGAATTATTATGCCGGTGGAAATACAGCTAGAGGATTTCACAGCTTATACGAAGAGAATTTGAAGGGGTTAGACAGGTTGTTTATTTTAAAGGGAGGCCCAGGAACGGGAAAATCTTCTTTAATAAAGGCAATAGGGCGTGAATGGGTCGATAAAGGGTATAATATTGAATTTTTACATTGTTCTTCTGACAATAAATCAGTTGATGGTGTGATTATTCCAAAATTAAAAGTAGGGATTGTTGACGGTACATCACCGCACGTTATTGAGCCGAAAATGCCTGGAGTTGTAGAAGAGTATATAAATTTAGGCGTTGCTTGGGATTCAGATAAATTAAGAAAGCAGAAAATAGAGATTGAACGATTTGTTTCAGAAGCAAGCAAAGCCTTTCAAGCAGCTTACGGGTGTTTTAAAGAGGCGCTAGTTATACATGATGAGTGGGAGAAAATATATATTAATAACATTGATTTTAATAAAGCAAACGAATTAACAGATCAGCTTATACAGAAATTATTTGCAGATAAAGGCGGGAAGAAATCAATTGTGAAACATCGTTTCTTAGGTGCTGCTACACCGAAGGGAGCAGTTGATTTCGTTCCTAATTTGACAGAAGGGCTTCCGCATCGCTATTTTATAAAAGGCCGCCCAGGTTCTGGGAAATCAACAATGCTTAAAAAATTAGCTAAGGAAGCAGAAGAAAAAGGTTTTGAAGTAGAAGTGTATCATTGTGGATTTGATCCAAATAGTCTCGATATGATTATCGTAAGGGAATTAGGATTTGCAATTTTTGATAGCACAGCACCGCATGAATACTTTCCGAGCCGTGAGGGGGATGAGATTATCGATATGTATGATCTCATTGTTGCACCAGGGACAGATGAAAAATATGCTAAGGAAATTCGCGACGTTTCAATTCAGTATAAAACAAAAATGAATGAGGCGATGTCTTTCTTAGCAAAGGCAAAATCAGTTCGTGATAAATTAGAACGAATTTATATTGCCGCTATGGATTTTTCAAAAGTCGATGCATATAGAGAAGAAATCCAAAAAGAGATTGAACGAATTGCAGTTACTGTAATTGAAAAGAAAAAATAGATGTTTTGTTAGGCTGTCGGGAATTTTCTGACAGCTATTTTAGTATCTGGTAAAATTAGTCTTATATTTGTCGGATTTCCAGGGAAATGATCAAAAAATGGGGAGGATATGAAATGAGAGAGAAAATTGAATTAGAACTAGAACGAATTGAAAAAGAGAATGATGTGAAAATTTTATTTGCTGTAGAATCAGGGAGCCGGGCGTGGGGATTTCCATCGAAAGATAGTGATTATGATGTTAGGTTTGTTTATATACGTCCTGTAGAGTGGTATTTATCAATTCATGATAAACGTGATGTGATTGAATACCCAATTAGTGATGATTTAGACATAAGTGGCTGGGATCTTAAAAAGGCATTGCAACTATTTGCAAAATCTAATCCAGCGTTACTCGAATGGATTAGATCACCGATTTTTTATTCGAAAAACTCTAACCTTCCAGAAGAACTTCAGCAAATGAGTGAAAAGGATTTTAATCCGAAATCAACGATATATCATTACTTACATATGGCTTCAAAAAACTATCGTGAATTTTTGCAAGGTGAGAATGTAAAGTTGAAAAAGTACTTTTATGTATTACGTCCTATTTTAGCTTGTAAATGGTTAGAGGAGAAATCGACTTTGCCTCCTGTAGAATTTGATCGATTGATTACAGAATTAATATTAGAACGTAGCGTGTTAGATGAAATTGAAAAGTTATTAATAAAGAAAAAAGCAGGTACTGAATTGGACGTTGGATTGAAAATTGAGGTGCTAAATCAATTTTTAGAAGAACAAATTGATTATTATCAGCAATACGTGAAAGGTATTGAAAAGAGATTAGGGATTGATATTGAGAGTTTGAATACATTATTTCGAAATATGTTGTTTGAAGTATATGAAAAAGAGCACAAGTGAGTTTGTGCTCTTTTTTGTGTTTTAGGAGTAAAGAAAACGGCGCTAGTTACGATTAGTCTTACGAAAGGGAGTAAATGAAAATTCACGCTGAATCTGTAATTATTCGTTATCAACTCGTTTTAATGGTTGATCTGCTGGACCTTCCATAACATCCCCATCAATTGAAAAACGGGAACCGTGACAAGGGCAATCCCACGTACAATCACCGTTATTCCATTCAACTTCACAGCCGAGGTGTGTGCAAGTTGTATCGACGATATGTAATTTTCCTTCTTTATCTTTATAAGCACCTGCTCGTTTACCGTTGACATGTACAACAGATCCTTCGCCAACTTCAAGATCTTCTGGCTTACGTAATGCGGTTTCAATTTTTCCTTCAATTAAGTGTTTAGCAACATCAATGTTCTGAGAGAGGAAAGTTTTTATATCTGGATTTGCATGAAAGCGTGATGGTGCAAACAGTTCTTTATATGGACTGTGGATTTTTAGAATGGAGTCCTTCAGTAAATGAGCTGCTGTAGTTCCAGTCGTCATTCCCCATTTACGATATCCAGTTGCCACAAATATATTTGGATTCCTTTCGTTAATATGTCCGATATAAGGAAGCTTATCTAGCGTGATTAAATCTTGTGCTGACCATCTATAGGGAACTTCATCTACTCCAAAAGTTGCTTCAGCAAAAGAATAGAGTGCTTCGTAATGAAGCATCGTATTAATTCCTTGGCCTGTTTTATGGCTCTCTCCGCCAATCAATATCAGCTTTTCTCCATTGCTTGTCGTATAACGTATGGAGCGTTTTGGATCATCGATACTTAAATACATGCCCCCTGGATAATCTGTTTTTGCTTTTATTGCGAGAGCATAGGAGCGTTCTGCGTACATTCGCGTAAAGAAAAAGCTATTAGCATCATAAAAAGGAAAATGTGAACAAGAGACAATATATTTACAAGTGATGCGATGGTCACCCTTTGTAATTACTTGTGGATAATCTCCTTTTTCCACATCAATAGCTGTTGTTTGCTCATAAACCATTCCGCCCATTTCCACAAACTTTTCTAAAAGTGTTTTTAAATAAAGGAGGGGATGGAATTGCGCTTGATTTTTCATCACAAGTGCAGATTGTACGGGAATAGGAATCGACAGAGATTGAACATAGTCACAAGGTATATTTAACTTTTGATAGGCTTCATATTCTTTCGTTAAATTTCGCAGGCCATTATTGGTAGTTGTATATAAATAAGAATCTTCATTTGTGAAATTACAGTCGATTTTATATGTTTGTACAGTCTCATTTATGAATTGTAGAGCTTTACTATTTGATTCGTAGTAAAGTTGAGCTTTTTCAACACCAAAATTGTTTATTAATTCATCATAAATGAGATCATGTTGGGCTGTTACTTTTGCGGTTGTATGCCCAGTTGTTCCATTTAAAACAGAACCAGAATCAATTAAAACGACTTTCATTCCTTCTTTAGCGAGTAAATAGGCGGTGGTAATGCCTGTAATACCAGCTCCGATAACGGCAACTTCGGTCTTTATATTTTCGGATAAATGAGGAAAAGTAGGAAATTGAGTAGATTCAATCCAATAGGATGATGGTAACTGCGGAAATGTGTCATCTGTCATTTTGAAAACCTCCTAAATTAGAACAATTTTCCTTTTAATATTTCCATATTATATGGAATTCATGTATGTTGTTTTCGTAGCGTTCTATTTTTATTAAACGAAAGATAAAATTATTTTAATATAATTATTTTATTGGGGCAGTATGAAGAAGTAGGATTTATATAAAGCTAAATTCAAGTGATTCCATTTGTTGATTACATAGAGAGTTCTTGAATGAGATAGAGTCTGTGTTGTTTAAGTGGATGTGTATATATAGCGGATAAAGCCTTATGAAATCTATGCTTTTTCTTTAGTGAAATAAAGTATAATTATAAAAATATAACCAACTTTTATTACTAGGTCATAAAAGTTGTTGACAATATAGAAATTCTATTGTTATGATTCATCATGTGGAAAGGTTGATAGAGAGTAAAAAGAGAAATGTTTTTCATTGATAATAAAAGCGGAAAAATAAGTGACGATAGAGTGAGTATATTTTCCTTATGATAAATGCTTTTTGGATCACGTAGTAAAATCAATCTGGAAGCAAGAATTAATATATGCAAGTTGCGCAGGGCGCGGCATAAGAAAGGGGCAAAAGGATGAAGGAGCTTCATACGTTTGGGTGGTATGCAGCGCGTGTATCACCACATTTGCCGAAAAAAGCATTTAAACCAGTTCCTAATCGTTTATTTGGTGGACTGGCTTATTTACTTGTGGCATTGGCTGGTTTAATAACGATCGGTGTATTTGAATTGAATGTGTGGGCAAATCTAGGAATTGCAATTGTTCTTGGATTATGTTTTGCTTCACTTGGGTTTTTAGGACATGAAATTTTACATGGAACAGTTGTAAGAAAGGCATGGCTTCGTGATTTTTTAGGTGCGATAGCATTTATGCCATTATCAACTGGCCCAAAACTTTGGAGAAAGTGGCATAATGCAACGCATCATGTTCACACACAGCATGAAGAGAATGATCCAGATGCATGGCCGACATTTGAGAAACTGAAAAAGAGTAAGTTTTTGAGTTGGGTATATCGCATGCCTCTTCATGTACGTTCATTCTTTAGTTTTCTGTCACTAACAATTCAATTTACGTTACATTCGACTCGAATGTTCTTTCATTTTATAAAAGAATTTAAGTCATCCAATCAAAAATCTGTATGGCTTCAACTTCTTTTGCCCTGGACAGTTTGGATTAGTTTATTGTTTATTATGGGACCTGCAAAGTGGTTCTTTGCATACGTGATTCCGTTGTTAATTGCTAACTTTATTGTAATGGCGTATATCGCAACAAATCACCGCTTAAATCCAATTGTTCCAGTAAATGATCCATTAGCAAACTGTTTATCAGTAACAGTGCCGCGCTGGGTAGACGTTTTACATTTCAATTTCTCATACCATACAGAACATCATCTGTTTCCTGCTATGAGTTCTAAATACTATCCATTAGTAAAAGATAAAATTAAAGAAATGTGGCCGGAACGCTATCACGAAATGCCGATGACAAAAGCATTGGCAGCACTTTGGAATACACCACGTGTGTATTATCACGGAAGTGAATTAGTTGATCCGCATAGGGAGCATTTCTATGGTTCTTTAGGAAATGGATTGGATCCTCATAATATTTCATATCGTGAGGAACATATAGAGGAAAAAGAGACTATAAAAAAAGCAAATCAATAATAGATATATTTTACGATGAAAAAGCAAGCTCTTTTAGAGCTTGCTTTTTGTTATAAAGAAACTTCTTTCTTGTTCTTTGTCTTGACTTGGACAGAGTTATTTTCTTTCCGTTGTAGTCGTTTTTCTAGAAGACTAACAAAATAAGTAAATAGAAGAACTAGTGCGAGATAGTATACACCAACAATGATATATGTATCTAATTGCTGGAAGTTACCTGCGGCAATTGATAAACCGGATCCCCATAATTCGGACATTCCTACATAAGCGACAAGTGAAGAATCTTTTAATCCAATAATAAATTGGTTCCCTAGAGGGGGAAGAGATAGACGAAATGCTTGTGGTAATATAATCCGGCGCATCGCTAAAGGGTAAGGCATCCCTAAAGAGCGAGCAGCTTCTAATTGTCCACGGTCAACGGATTGAATTGATCCGCGGAAAATTTCAGTAATATATGCACCGTTATGAATTGCTAAAGCAATTGCTCCTGCCCAAAAAGGGGTAAAAACAACAACGGATGTAATCCCAAAATAGAGAATGGCAATTTGAACAATTAAAGGTGTACCACGAATAATGGCGATGTATACATGAGCAATACTATTTAAAACCTTATTGTTAGAGATTCGAAAGAAAGCGACTAGTAATCCAATTAGTGAACCGAGTAATAGGGATGTTAATGTTAATTGTAATGTGACAATAGTAGCCTTTAAGAGTGTGGGATAGGTAGAGATAAAAATTTCAAACATATGTGTCACCTCATATTGTATGGATTTTAGTAGGGAATGAAATGCCCCACATACAAGGTGGGGCATAATTTATGAAATCTCTAAATGGCTAACTTACTTTGTTTTTGCCTCGTCTCCAAGAATATTACGCCCAAACCATTTCTTACTAATCTTTTCATACGTGCCGTCTTTAATGATTTCATCTAGCGCTTTATTTACCTTTTCAACCATGTCTTTATTGTCTTTATGAATAGCAATTCCCATTTCATCAAGGTTTAACGGTTTTCCAGCTTCTTTTATATTTGATTTACCTTCTTTAATCATACGAAGACCAACCATTTGATCAGTAATAACTGCGTCTACACGTCCTGGTTCTAAGTCCATAAGTGCAGTAATATCACTATCATATTCTGTAATTTGATCTGTATGTTTTGCAACAAGGGTTTTGAAAGTACTTGCTTTTACAACACCTATTTTTTTCCCTTTCAAGTCCTCTGGAGAAGAGATAGATGTATTCTTTTTAGCTACAAAAATTTGTGCACCAGAGCGATAATATGGATTTGAGAAATTCACGGCTTTTAATCGTTCTTCTGTAATTGCCATACTTCCTAATATCACATCATATTTTTTTGATTGTAGACCTTGAATCAATGTTTCCCAAGGATTTGTAACAGGAACAGGTTTCATTCCCATCTTTTTCGCGAGAGCTTCGCCTATTTCTACATCAAAACCGACAAGTTTCCCGTCATTTTCTTTATAGTTAAAAGGTTTGTATAAACCACTCATCGCATAACGAAATTCTTTTTGACCATTAGATGAAGTGGTAGAGCTTTCCTTACTACAGGCTCCTAGTATGAAGGATGTACATAATGTAATACTCGCAACAATGGTTAATAGTTTTCTTTTCATAAAACCCCTCCTATATATTGATCATACGGATTGTTTTCAATATGCTATGGAGATATTTTATTTGGACAATTAGTTGTGTCCCGTATGAATGAATTTCTTTATGTTTGAAACAGAAGTTACATTATAAAACGTTGCGTAAAAATTGCTTTGCCCGTTCATGCGATGGAGCGGAAAAAAATTGCGCTGGCGAAGCATCCTCTACAATTTTCCCGTCATCCATAAAGATAACGCGGTCAGCTACATCTCTTGCGAAATTCATTTCATGAGTAACAATAACCATTGTCATTCCTTCTTCAGCAAGTTCTTTCATAACTTGCAACACTTCTCCAACAAGTTCAGGGTCTAAAGCTGAGGTAGGTTCATCAAATAGCATAATTTTAGGATTCATGGCAAGAGCTCGTGCAATCGCAATTCGTTGTTTTTGACCACCGGAAAGGAGGTGGGGAGTTACATCTGCTTTATCTTGTAGGCCGACTTTTTGTAGGAGTTGATTTCCAATCTCCTTTGCATTTGCTGTCTCCAATTTTTTTACGTGAATAGGTGCTTCTATGATGTTTTCTAGTGAGGTCATATGAGGAAATAGGTTAAAGTGCTGAAAAACCATACCGACATTTTCACGGACTTTGTTTAAATTTGAATGCTTTGGATCAATTCGCTCACCTTGTAAGTGAATTTCACCTTCATCGTACATTTCTAAAAAGTTAAGACAGCGAAGTAATGTACTTTTGCCGGAACCACTGGCGCCGATTAAAACAACAACTTCTTTTTCTTTTACTTCTAAATCAATTCCTTTTAAAACATCAAGTGATCCGAATGATTTTACTAGATTTCGAACTTGAATCATACAAAACCCCCAGTCAAAAATATATTTACAAATGTTGCCCCGTATTTCTGTTATTAGTCATAAATTGTCAGAATCCTTTATTTTTTTCATATAGTTTGATATTCAAAGAAATAATGATTTTTAAAATCCCTATATCTTTCTATAACGAAAATATGGATAATAATATATATGTAGTACTTACAATAAGGGGGAAAGAAGAGATGGAAAAAGAAAGGAAGACATTTTCCTTTGGCTTACGTACACAACTTATGCTATTCACTACAGTTTTAGCTTTCATTACATATTCAACAAGCTTATTTTTTATTTACGTTATATATGATTATTTTCAAATTTATGTAAGTCGAACTGTTTATAATATTATCGTTATGTTATTAGGTGTAGTATGGTCTGGAATTTTAGCGTATGGAGCAGCAATATTTTTAATTAAACCACTTCGAAAGTTGGAGGAAGCTGCAAGGAAAGCGGCTGATGGTGATATTCGTGAAGATGTCCCGTTGCCAAAAGTAGATGATGAGATTAAATCTTTAAGTGTTGCATTTAATATGATGCTAGGGAACTTAAGGGGCATGGTAAAAAATATTGATACTACATTTTCGTATACAAATAATCAAGTTCAGCAAATTAGAAAACAAACAGGGGAAGCGACGAAGCAAGCACAAGGTGTATCTGAGACCCTTGCAGAGATTTCTTTCGGCGCGGAGCAATCAGCAGCATCGATTCAGGCGATTGTTTCTACTGTTGATACAACAACTTCTATTGCGAGTGAAGTAGAAGAAAAAGCAAAACAGTCTGACGGGTTGTCTTCAGAAATGGTTCAAGCTTTAGGACAAAGTACACGTGTCTTTAATTCTTTAATTCAAGGTATTCAAACATTGGCGAAAGAAAATGAAGATTCGATGCGAAATGTACAGCAGTTAGAAGAACGAATGAAACAAGTTGAACATATTGTTTCTGTTGTGAGTGAGATTGCTAGCCAAACCAATTTATTAGCACTCAACGCCTCTATTGAGGCAGCTCGTGCAGGAGAACATGGAAGAGGCTTTGCGGTTGTAGCAGAAGAAGTACGTAAACTTGCTGATGAAAGTGATCATTCTGCAAGAAACATATCGCAGTTATTACGGAATATGCAAGATGAAGTGCAACAAGTCGCGATGAAAATGACCGAGCAAGTGAAAAAAGCTAAAGAAGAGGCGAAACGCGGGGAAGCTACTGAATTAATTTTAAAAGAAATGTCATCAAGTATTATGGAAGTAGCCGATGCAACCAAGCAAATTAGTAGTTATATGAATGAACAAGTGAGTCACATTCATCAAACAGGAGCACAAACAAAGGCTGTAGCAGCAATTGCTGAGGAAACGTCAGCTGGTTCACAAGAAGTGACACGTGTAACGAGACAACAATCTAAAAACATGGTGATAATCGATCGATTATTAAAGGATTTAGAGAAGCAAGCAGCTGATTTGAAACAAACGATTGAACGATTTTCAATGTAAAAAGGAAGAACAGAATTCTGTTCTTCCTTTTTACGTATGGGAAGGAGGAATGCTTTGTTGAAAACGAAAAACATTACAAGGGTCATATGCTGTCTTCACTTTACGCAACCTTTGAAAATTAGAGCCATAATAACTAGTTTGCCAATTTTTTATGTCGATATCCGGCCAATTGACATAGTCTCCCAGTGTGTAAGGATCTAAGCTTTCCCGTAAATCTTTAACCCAGCGTATATTTCGGTTTTCTTCATCGTTGCATTTCCAAGAAGTAATATATTCTTGAGCAATAATTGCCTTGCGGTGGAAATAAGCTGTTTCATTAGGGGAAATGTTTTCTACAGCACCTACGAGTGATTGGTGCCAAATACTCGCATCTTTATTTGGTGCATGAGAAAGAAAATGTTGTAAGATTTGAATACCTTTAAGAGGGATAGGTTTATATACGTAGGAACCAGAGCGTTTAAATTTTTCAGGAATATTACCACCGTTAAAAAATTGAACAGCTTTTATATATGGAACCTCCTCAATAAAGCGAGAGGGATTACCGGTTTTAAGAAGAGGAGATAATAGATGATAGAGTTCAGAAGGAGAGCCGACAAATTCACCTTTCACCTCAATTTTATTTCGTTGTTTAGAGAATAATTCAATTGATGAAGTGAGACGTTCATCTATATAAGGTGCCCAGTTTTGCCAAGCTTGAAATGCAGCAACAAAGTCTTTCCATTCCCATGTAAGTGAGAAAATTGATACGTTTTTTATAGGGTGGACTCGAAATGTTAAGGAAGTAACAATCCCAAAATTCCCACCGCCACCACCACAGCATGCCCAAAACAGGCTAGAGTTTTCTCGTTCATTTGCGCGAATGATTTTTGCACCAAATTTTCCGCACGCTTGTACCATTTCGACTTCTACTAATTGATCACATGTTAGTCCAAATAAGCGTGAAAGCATGCCAATGCCACCGCCGAGTGTTAACCCCACAATTCCGACACTTGCACTTGTGCCAGCTGGTATTGTAACACTATATTTCCAAAGTTCTTTATAAACAGTTCCGAGATTTGCACCAGCTTCGATTGTTGCTGTTAATTTCCTTGTACTAACCGTAATTTGCTTCATTTCACTCACATCAATAATAAGCCCGCCATTTAAAAGAGAGAAGTTTTCGTAGCTATGACGTCCACTTCTTAAGCGAAATGGTATATGACGCTCACGTGCCCATTTTAAGGCGTTACACACATCATTTTTATTTTGACAAAAAACAATAATACAAGGGGATTTTGGAATGCTTAAATTTAAATTTATTCGGGCTATGTCATACTCAGGATCCGAGGGAACGACGATACGACCAGTTAATTTTGTTTGTTTCAATTTATATCTCCTTTCTGAAATAATATGAGCTTGTATTAGTATATGAAGAGTATATTTAACACGCATGGACGAGAAGAGGAGAAGGATTAGATTTATCCCGTTATTTGCCGAGCTGTAAGACAATCCGGCTGAAGCAAGAAGATAGGACTGCTCGTAAAAGTCCGATTGGTAAGGGCTAATAATCAGTGGGGGATGGACAGCCCACACTGATTAAAGTTCCACTTTATCTTTGTGAGAAATAAATAAAGCATAAGAATCAGGAATCTACATAGAGTTCAATGAAAACAGTTGCAAACTATTCATATTTTGTTATGATAGTGTTACGAAAACGTTTGCATAAAAAAATCCGATGGGATGCAAAAGGAGAGAATTAGTATGAATAAGACATGGTGGAAAGAAGCTGTCGCTTATCAAATTTATCCACGTAGCTTTATGGATTCAAATGGTGATGGTATTGGAGATTTACAAGGTATTATTGCAAAACTGGATTATTTAAAAGATTTAGGTATAGATGTAATTTGGATTTGTCCAATGTATAAATCACCTAATGACGATAATGGTTATGATATTAGTGACTATCAAGATATTATGGATGAATTTGGTACGATGGAAGACTTTGATGCATTACTAGATGAAGTTCATAAGCGTGATATGAAGCTTATTATTGATTTAGTTATTAATCATACAAGTGATGAACATCCGTGGTTTATTGAGTCACGTTCTTCTAAAGACAATCCGAAACGTGATTGGTATATTTGGCATGATGGTAAAGACGGCGCGGAACCAAACAATTGGGAAAGTATCTTTAATGGTTCTACATGGGAATATGATGAAGTGACAGAGCAATATTATTTACATTTATTCTCGCGTAAACAACCAGATTTAAACTGGGAGAATAAAGAAGTTCGTGAAGTTTTATATGATACTGTTAATTGGTGGCTTGATAAAGGTATTGATGGTTTCCGCGTTGATGCGATTAGCCACATAAAAAAAGAAGATGGTTTACAGGATATGCCAAACCCAAAAGGGTTAAAGTATGTGCCTTCTTTTGACAAACATATGAATGTAGATGGTATTCAGCCATTACTAGAAGAATTAAAAGAAAATACATTTGCTAAATACGATATTATGACTGTTGGAGAAGCAAATGGTGTGAAAATTGAAGATGCTGATCTTTGGGTTGGAGAAGAGAACGGTAAATTCAATATGGTATTCCAGTTTGAGCATTTAAGCTTATGGGATGCAGAAAAGAAGAAAGATCTTGACGTTGTTGAGTTGAAAAAAGTATTAACAAAGTGGCAAAAAGGTTTAGAAAATAAGGGATGGAATGCTTTATACATTGAAAATCATGATAAGCCACGTATTGTGTCTACTTGGGGAAATGATAAAGAATATTGGCGTGAAAGTGCAACGGCTTTAGGTGCGATGTATTTCTTTATGCACGGCACACCGTTTATTTATCAAGGACAAGAAATTGGTATGACAAATGTTCAGTTCCCAAATATTGAAGATTATGATGATGTAGCAGTTAAAAATTTATATCGTGAGAAAATTGCAGAAGGAGTATCGCATCAAGATATGATGGAAATTATATGGGCTTCTTGCCGCGATAATTCACGTACACCTATGCAGTGGAGTGCTGAAAGTAATGCTGGCTTTACAACGGGAACACCTTGGTTTGGCATGAATCCAAATTATGAAGAAATTAATGTTGAAAAGCAGAAAAATGAAGAGGGATCTATTTTCAATTTCTATAAAAAAATGATTGCCTTGAAAAAAGAGAACGATGTATTAAATTATGGTACGTATGATTTACTTTTAGAAGATAATCCGCAAATTTACGCATATACTCGTACATTAAACGATGAAAAAATCATTGTTATTAGTAATATCTCGAAAGAGGAAGCAGTGTATAATGAGGATAAATTCGCACTAAAACGCAAACGTTTGCTTTTAAATAACTATGAAGTTGCGGAACATGAACAAATAACTACAATCACGTTAAAACCTTATGAAACAAGGGTTTATCGCACTGCATAATAAAAAAGGATGCTCTTTGAGCATCTTTTTTTATTAAAAAAAAAAAATTTCTATTGCAATGTGAAAACGCTTTTATTAAAATAGATTTATGAAAACGGTTGCGTAACAAAAAAGAAGGAATCGTTTTCATAAGAGAAACAGAAATTATAATTTAAATCATTATGTTGTTATAAATAAAGGGGAGGAAGAACAGATGAAAATTACGTCTTTTGATTTTTGGCAAAAGTTCGGGAAGGCATTATTAGTTGTTGTAGCTGTAATGCCAGCAGCGGGCTTAATGATTTCGATCGGTAAGTTAATTGGGATGTCTGCTGGGGATATTAACGCAGTTCATACAATTGCTCGAGTAATGGAAGACATCGGTTGGGCAATTATTACAAATCTACACATTTTATTCGCAGTAGCAATTGGGGGATCTTGGGCGAAGGATCGCGCAGGTGGTGCATTTGCAGCACTATTAGCATTCGTCTTAACAAACAGAATTACAGGAGCTATCTTTGGCGTAAACGCTCAAATGTTAGCGGATTCAAAAACGACAGTTTCTTCAGTAGTAGCAGGAGATTTACTTGTAAAAGATTACTTTACTTCTGTACTTGGTGCACCAGCATTAAACATGGGAGTTTTCGTAGGGATTATCACAGGTTTCCTAGGAGCTACTTTATATAACAAATACTATAACTATAATAAACTGCCACAGGCATTAGCATTCTTTAATGGAAAACGATTCGTACCGTTCGTTGTAATTGTTTGGTCTACAGTTACTGCGATTGTATTATCACTTGTATGGCCATTTATCCAAAGTGGATTAAATGAGTTTGGTCGCTGGATTGCAGCATCTAAAGATAGTGCACCAGTTGTTGCGCCATTTGTATATGGAACGTTAGAACGTTTATTATTACCATTTGGATTACATCATATGTTAACGATTCCGATGAACTACACAGAGCTAGGCGGAACATATACGATGTTAACTGGCTCAAAGGTTGGACAAATTGTAGCAGGACAAGATCCATTATGGCTTGCATGGATTACAGATTTAAATAACTTATTAGCAAATGGAGATACGAAAGCATATAACGATTTATTAAATAACGTTGTACCAGCTCGTTTCAAAGCTGGACAAGTTATCGGCTCAACGGCAGCGTTAATGGGGATTGCGTTTGCGATGTTCCGTAATGTCGATAAAGAAAAACGTGCAAAATATAAACCAATGTTCTTATCAGCTGCATTAGCAGTATTCTTAACAGGTGTAACAGAACCAATTGAATTCATGTTCATGTTTATTGCGCCAGTATTATATGTTGTATATGCAATTACAACAGGACTTGCATTCGCATTAGCAGATTTAATTGATTTACGTGTTCATGCATTCGGATTTATTGAGTTAATTACACGTACACCAATGATGGTCAATGCAGGATTAACGAGAGACTTAATTAACTTTGTCATTGTTTCATTAGTGTTCTTCGGTCTTAACTTTACGTTATTCAATTTCTTAATTAAAAAATTCAATTTACCAACACCAGGGCGTGCAGGTAACTATATTGATAATGAAGATGAGTCATCAGAAGGAACAGGAAATGTACAAGACGGTTCATTAGCAACAAAAGTTATTGATTTATTGGGCGGAAAAGATAATATTGCTGACGTAGATGCTTGTATGACACGTTTACGTATAACAGTAAAAGATTTAGATGTTGTTGCACCAGAAGCACAATGGAAACAAAATGGTGCTTTAGGACTTATCGTTAAAGATAAAGGTGTACAAGCCGTATATGGCCCGAAAGCTGACGTATTAAAGTCAGACATTCAAGATATGTTAGGTGCGTAATAATATGAAATTGCTAACTTTAAATTGTCACTCTTGGCAAGAAGAGAATCAAATTGAAAAAATAAAGTATCTTGCTAAAGCAATTCAAGAAGAAGATTATGATGTGATCGCATTGCAAGAAGTAAGTCAGTCTATACAAGCTGAAAATGTATGCGGTAACAAGAAAAAAGATAATTTTGGACTTTTACTGCTAGAAGAGTTAAGAGCATTAAATGTAAAAGGATACAATATTATTTGGGATTTCTCTCATATTGGATATGATGTGTACGAAGAAGGATTAGCAATTATAACAAAGCATAACATTGTAAAGAAAGACACGTTCTTTGTCTCAGAAAATAAGGATACAACGTATTGGAAAACACGCAAAATTGTAAGTGCAACAATTGCTTATAATGATAAGAATATAACGTTTTATTCTTGCCATCTCGGTTGGTGGAATGATGAAGAAGAATCATTCAAAGACCAAGTTGATCGTTTAATGGGGCATGTAAATAGCAATGAACTTTCCTTCTTAATGGGTGATTTTAATAACAATGCTCGTTTGAAAGGAGAGGGTTATGAGTATACGATGCAAAAAGGTTTATATGACACATATGAACTAGCGATAGAGAAGGATGAAGGAACAACTGTCCAAGGAGAGATTGCTGGTTGGGATGAAAATAAACAAAAATTACGAATCGACCTAATATTAAGCAATCAAAGTAAAACAGTTAATTCTTCAAAAGTCATTTTTAATGGAACAAATCGAAATGTAATTTCTGATCATTTCGGTGTAGAAGTACAATTAGATATATAATAGAAGAAACCCTCACAGATAATGAAAAGCTGGGAGGGTTTTTTGATAAATACAAGTATTCCCAAGAGAAAATACTTGTATTTTTTATGACATTTCCTATATATTTGTTATTATTGAATGTAAAACTAATTTGGTCATTTTGTATGCATACTTTTTTAACTTCGTTATATAATGAAGTAAGTGAAATATTTAATGGGAAAAATAGTATATTTTCGTTTAATCCACGATGTAGAAAGTGATATAATTGCAAAATGTATGTATCATTTTCTAAAGAAAGAAAAATATATAATTAGGTGATTGCTTATATGAAACAGATTTGGCGTATTTATAAGACAGATTTACGGAATGTAGCCAAACATTGGGCTGCAATTGTTATTGTTTTAGGGTTAATGATTTTACCATCGTTATATGCATGGTTTAACATTAAAGCTTCTTGGGATCCTTACGGAAATACGAAAGGAATCCAGATTGCAGTTTCTAACCAAGATGTTGGATCAAATTTAAGAGGGAAAGATATTAACATCGGGGAAGAAATTGTAGATTCACTTAAGAAGGACAAAAATTTCGGGTGGAAGTTTGTTGATGAAAAGCAAGCAATTTATGGAGTAGAGCGTGGAGATTATTCCGCAAGTATTACTATTCCAAAAGATTTTTCTGAAAAGATTGCAACAGTCTTGAATGAAAATCCACAGAAACCGGAAATTGATTATTACGTAAATGAAAAAGTGAATGCCATTGCACCGAAGATTACAGCTAAAGGTGCATCGGGTCTTACAGAAGAGGTTAGTAAAAACTTTGTTAAAACAGCAAACGGTGAGATTTTTAAAATCTTTAATGATCTTGGAATCGATTTAGAAACAAACTTACCAAGTATCGAGAAGGTAAAAGATCTTGTATTTAAGTTAGAAGCGCAATTCCCAGAGATGAATACACTTATGGATAAGGCGTTAGATGATGCAACTCGAGCAGAAGATATTGTGAAAGTAGCGCAAAAAGATTTACCTGTTGTAGAGAGTGTAATAAATGATGGGCAGGAAGCATTGGCAAATTTAGATAAGTTCTTTGCAAACAACAATCAAACATTGCAAAATGCACCTGGGACGATACGAAATCATTTAACAACGGCTAAAGATGTAATGGACAAAGCAAATACGTTTACGAACTTTTTAATGAATCCAGGGATAGACCTTTCTGGTATGAAGGGATTACCTGAGTTTCCAGCACGTCCAGATCTTTCAAAGTTAAATGATGAAGGTTATAAAAATATTGCAAGAAATATTAATCAAACGGTGAATAATGTTTTAAACTCAGCACGTGCAGGAACAGCATATGGAAAAAGTGTTGTGAATGGATTGCAAAATGGACAGTTTGATCCAGAAAAGGCAAAGCAAGATCTTAATGCGGTTTCTGGAAATCTTCAAGGTCGTACAGATAGTGTTGCATACCTTATTAATGTATTTACTGAACTTCAAAAATCGGCTACGACTGATTTTGGTCAAAGCTTTTTCCAAGGGCGAGTGGATCGCTTAACTAAGCTTAAAAGCGGTATGGAAAATGCAAACAACGGTATTAAAGATATTGTAAATGTTATTGGTACAGGACAAGAAGTAAAGAAAGATGTAACAGATGTAGCAAATCAAAAACTAGATGCAGCAAATGGATTAATTGATCAAGCTGAAAAAGATTACAATGAAACATTTGTAGCAGATTATAAAAAAGCAGTTAGCACAGTTGATCAAGCTAAAGCTGATGCAAATGAAGCATACGATACTGTGAAAAATGAATATGATAAGGCAAAAAATAATTTTGAAGGTGTTATAGCAGACGTAAATAATAGAGGTGTTAATGGATTAGATAGCACAAAAGTAGCTTTAAACGATTTAAATGGTCAATTACAAGCTACTAAGAATCTAATTGGTGATGCAATTCCGGTTCTAGAAAGCACAAATAAGGTATTAGCAGATGTAAATAGTGGAAAAAACCTTAATAATGGAATTGCAAAATTGAATAAAGCACAAAATACTGTTCAAAAAGGTATAGATGCAACGAATAAGGCAACTACACTAATTAACAATGGACAGAAGCCTACAAAAGAGGTTGTAGAAAGTATTAATGAAGCAACTAAAAATGCTTCAGCTCAATTAGGAGATTTCTTAGCAACATATGATTCAGAAATTGTTCCAAACTTTAACACAGCAATTGCTCGTACAAAAGAGATGTCGAAAAATACAACTCAAATTTTAAATGATGCAGACAAAAAGCTTCCAGATGTTAAAAAATTACTAGAAGATTCATCAAAAGGCTTAGTAGACGGTAGAAAGAAATTAGCAGACATTAAAGCTGAAATGCCGGAGACTGAGAAAAAGATTAAAGAATTAGCAGATAAAATTCGTGATTTTGAATCAGAAGAGGATATAAAAGACATCATTCGTTTATTGAAAAACGATGTTGAAAAGCAAAGTGATTACTTTGCGAATCCAGTAAATTTAAAAGAGAATAAATTATTTGCGATGCCGAACTACGGTTCAGCAATGTCACCATTCTATACAGTGCTTGCATTATGGGTAGGCGCATTATTAATGGTTTCATTATTAACGGTGGAAGTACACGAAGAAGGCGCGAATTATAAGAGCCATGAAATATACTTCGGACGTTTATTAACATTCTTAACGATAGGTCTTTCACAAGCGTTTATCGTATCGATGGGGGATATATTCCTACTCGGTACGTACGTAGTCGATAAGTTTTGGTTTGTGTTATTTAGTTTATTTATTGGGGGAGTATTTGTTTGTATCGTGTACTCACTCGTTTCTATTTTCGGAAACGTTGGGAAATCGATGGCGATTATTTTACTTGTACTACAAGTAGCAGGATCGGGTGGTACGTTCCCAATTCAAATGACACCACCGTTCTTCCAAGCACTGTATCCGTTCTTACCGTTCACATATGCTATTAGTGCAATTCGTGAAACAGTAGGTGGAATGCTTTGGGATATAGTAACTAGAGATTTACTTGTGTTAAGTGCTTTCGTAGTAATCATGGTTGTGGCTGCATTATTACTGAAAAAACCAATTAACAAATCAAGTGAAAAGTTTGTTGAGAACGCAAAAGGAAGTAAAATTATTCATTAAAAATAAAAGGTTCCTACCGATAGTGGTAGGAACCTTTTTGTTTAATCAAATTTTAATTTCTTTAATGCTTCTGCGAATGGATTGTTTAATGGTTCTTCCTCTTTGTTCTGTTGTTTCATATATTTTTGGACGTCACGTTTATCAGCTTTGCTGCCGGATTCTTTTTTACGTCTTTCTTGGAATGTAGAAAGTTTCTCACGATAGCCACATTTACATGCGAAAATTTGGCCCGCTCCTTCACCACGAAGTTCTAGTTTCTTTTTACACTGAGGACAGCGTGCGTTTGTAGTGCGGGATACATTTTTACGGTGACCACATTCGCGGTCTTGGCATACAAGCATTTTACCTTTTTTACCGTTTACTTCTAACATTGGTTTACCACAGTCTGGACAAGACTTCGTTGAAATGTTGTCGTGCTTATATTTTTTATCGCTTGATTTAATTTCAGTAACAATTTCCTTCGTATAGTTCTTCATTTCTGAAATGAATACTTCTTTCTTTAACTTTCCTTTAGCGATAGCTTCTAACTTTTGCTCCCATTCACCAGTTAGTGTAGGAGATTTCAGTTCTTCTGGCACTAAATCAAGTAACTGACGGCCTTTTGAAGTAATATGAATATCTTTACCACGTTTTTCAAGTAAGAACGAATTGAATAACTTGTCGATAATATCAGCACGTGTAGCTACAGTACCTAATCCACCAGTTGATTTTAATGTATCAGCAAGTTGTTTGTTTTGCGTATCCATGTATTTTGTTGGGTTTTCCATCGCTGAAAGTAATGTTGCTTCATTAAAACGTGCAGGTGCTTTCGTTTGACCTGATGTTTGGACAATTAGTTTTACGTTTAATGTGTCGCCTTTTTCGATGCGAGGTAAGATTTGTTCTTTTACATCATCGATTGCATCATCATCTTCAAATCGATTTTCATAAACCTTTTTCCAACCAGCATGTAAAATCGTTTTTCCACGTGCGATGAACGTTTCGTCACCAATTTGCGTGCGCAATGTTAGTTGTTCATATTCAAAGGCCGGGAATAAAACAGCTAAGAAACGTTTTACAACTAAGTCATAAATTTTACGTTCTTTATCGGTGAAAGCTGAGAAGTTTACATAGCTCTCTGTTGGAATAATTGCGTGATGATCACTTACTTTACTATCATCAACAAATGATTTATTAGATTTTACAGGTTTCTGCAATACTTTATGTGCTAAAGGACGGTATTCTCCAACTCCACAAGCCTTCAGACGCTCTGGAAGTGTTCCGACAATATCAGATGAAATATAGCGTGAATCTGTACGAGGGTACGTTAAAACTTTATGCTGTTCATATAATTTTTGCATAATGTTTAATGTTTCTTTCGCAGAGTAACCAAATATTTTATTCGCATCACGTTGTAGCTCAGTTAAATCGTAAAGACCAGGAGCGAACGATTTCTTTTGTTTTTTATCAATGTCTACAACAGTAGCGTTTTGCTTACTAATTTTGTTCACGATTGCATCAGTTTTTTCTTTATTAAAGCTACGGCTATTTCCTTTTGTATCTTGCCAAGTTAGCTTTAATCTCTCAGCTGTTTGAGCTTCGATACCATAGTAAGTTTGAGCTTTGAAATGTTTGATTTCATCTTCACGGCTTGCAATCATGGCTACAGTAGGTGTTTGAACACGACCACAATTTAGTTGGGCATTAAAGCGAGTAGTTAATGCTCGAGTCGCATTAAGCCCGATATACCAGTCAGCCTCTGAACGTGCGACAGCCGAAGCATATAGATTTTCATATGCTTTTCCTGGTTTTAAATTTGCGAAGCCATCTTTAATTGCTTTATCGGTAACAGATGAAATCCATAGACGTTTAATCGGTTTCTGCATTTTAACTTTATCGATAATCCAGCGTGCGACCAACTCTCCCTCACGACCGGCGTCAGTAGCTATAATGATTTCATTTACATCTTTTCTAATAAGCTGACTTTTCACAGCGTTAAACTGTTTCCCTGTTTGTTTAATAACTGTTAATTTCAAACGCTCCGGTAGCATCGGTAAATCTTCTAAATTCCAATTTTTATATTTCACATCATAGCTTTCTGGATCAGCTAATGTAACGAGATGACCTAAAGCCCAAGTTACAATATATTTACTACCTTCAAGATAGCCGTTTCCTTTTTTATCACATTTCAGTACACGCGCGATATCACGTGCAACAGAAGGTTTTTCAGCAATTACAATACTTTTTGCCATTTAATCGAACTCCTTTATTAACTATATATCGTCTAATATACCACAGTTTTCAAGAGGGAATGTAAAGGAGCCCCCTACCTTATAGGAGGCCACTGAAAAACGTAAGTTTTTCAGTGGCCTCATTTATTGCGCTTATTGTTTTATCAGTTGCGTCTATTTTCATTGGTGTAAAAGATGTTAGTCTGAATGATATTTTGCATATGGAAAGGTAAAGAGCTTGTTATTTTACTAGAATAAGAGTAGACTCTGAAGTAAGTGAATAAGAAGCACATGGGGGTTTGTGGATGCAAACTGAGAGTATGACTAATAGTCCGTCATTGACCATTTGAACCTGTTGGATAATGCCAGCGTAGGGAGAGTGTAAAAGCACATGTTCAGGCACTTTGCGTACGCGCAAAGTGCCTTTTTGTGTATCTCCCATCACTATAGTTAGGAGATGAAAAGGATGAATATGAAAGAAATTAGTAAAGTAGTGGATTTGGTAAGAGAGTCTAATCCGCTCGTTCATAATATTACAAATGTTGTTGTAACGAATTTTACAGCAAACGGTTTATTAGCATTAGGGGCATCGCCTGTAATGGCGTATGCAAAAGAAGAAGTAGCAGAAATGGCTAGCATTGCAGGAGCCCTTGTATTAAATATGGGTACACTTCGTCCTGAAGAGGTAGAAGCGATGTTACTTGCTGGTAAATCAGCAAATACGAATGATGTACCAGTATTGTTTGATCCAGTTGGGGCAGGAGCAACTTCTTATCGAACAGAAGTTGCGAGATATATTCCAGCTGAAATCGATTTAACGATAATTCGTGGAAATGCAGCTGAAATTGCTAATGTTATTAATGAGAAATGGGAAATTAAAGGTGTAGACGCTGGTACTGGAAATGGTAATGTTGTAAATATTGCAAAACAGGCAGCGGATGAATTAAATACAGTTTCGGTGATTACTGGAGAAGAAGATGTTGTTACAGATGGAGAGCGAACTATTCTTATTCGAAATGGCCATCCTATTTTAACGAAAGTTACTGGAACAGGTTGTTTACTAACTTCTGTAATAGGAGCATTTGTAGCGGTAGAAAAGGATTATGTAAAGGCAGCAGTAGCCGCATTAATATTCTATGGGGTAGCAGCAGAAATAGCGGCTTCGAAAACAGTAGAGAATGGACCAGGAAGTTTCCAAATTGAGTTTTTAAATCAGTTAGCGAATACAACTTCAGATGATATTGAGAAGTATGGAAAGATTGAGGTTATCCAGTAAGGAGGGGAACTAGATGTCGCGTATTACAATGGATGAAATGTCTAGGTTATTACGAGTATATTTTATTATGGGAAGTAACAATTGTACGAAGGAGCCACTACAAGTATTGAGAAATGCACTAGAAGGTGGGATAACAATTTTTCAATTTCGTGAAAAGGGAGAAGGGGCTTTAGCGGGAGAGAAACGTATTGATTTTGCGAAGGAACTACAAGCGCTTTGCAAGGAGTACGGTGTACCATTCATCGTAAATGATGATGTGGAACTAGCCCTCGAGTTAGATGCAGATGGCGTGCATGTTGGACAAGATGATGAAGGAATTACATCTGTTCGTAAAAAAATGGGAGATAAAATTATTGGAGTATCTACACATACAATTGAAGAAGCACGCTGGGCGATTGAAAATGGAGCCGATTATTTAGGAGTTGGTCCAATTTTCCCGACGAGTACGAAAAAAGATACGAAAGCGGTTCAAGGAACGAAAGGTCTAAAGTATTTTAGGGAACAAGAGATTACAATACCGATCGTTGGGATTGGTGGGATTACAATTGAAAATACTGCTTCTGTTATAGAAGCGGGTGCGGATGGTGTTTCAGTTATTTCAGCGATTAGCTTAGCAGAATCTGCGTATGAAAGTACGAAGAAATTAGCTGAGGAAGTAAATAAGAGTTTGTAGAGTCGCAAAATGGGTTGTTTCGTTTATCCTGCTATTTGTGGGAGCCCTGCTGCCCGTAAAGGTCCGATTGGTGAGGGCTAATAATCAGTGAGGGATGAACAAAATCCCCACAGATTAAAGCTTCACTTTATTTAAACAAACGTTTGATTAAAAAAGCACAAACCCTTTAGAATTGTAGGTTTGTGCTTTAATTTAAAACATAATTGAAATTAAGAGCATTCCAATTCCGATAGAAGTGAATGTTGCAATTAGGCCCGGAATCATAAAGCTATGATTTAATACATATTTACCGATGCCTGTTGTACCAGTACGGTCAAAGTTAATGGCAGCAACGATTGTCCCGTAGTTTGGAATGAAGAAGTATCCATTTACCGCAGGGAACATTGCAATAAGTAATGCCGGCGGAATACCAAGTGATAGTCCAAGTGGCACTAAAGCACGAACTGTTGCTGCTTGGCTATACAGTAAAATAGATAGAATGAATAGTGCGATAGCAAATAGCCATGGTGCACTTGTTACTAAGTGTTGAATTGATCCTTGAATTATATTTAAGTTTCCGTTGAAGAACGTATCTCCCATCCAGGCGATACCAAAAATAGCAACAACTGCTGTTGCGCCTGCTTTAAAGACGTTACCAGTTACAATGCTTTCCACATTTGGTTTACAGAAAATAATAATAAGAGCAGCAATGGTTAACATGACCATTTCAATTGTGTTTGGCATTGACAGACGAACTAATTTCCCATCAACCATCCATCCTGGACGCAGTGTTTCAAATGAACCGAGAAGTACAACAAGGAAAGTTGCGACTAGGAAAAGAATAACTGATAATTTCGCGCCTTTTGAACCTACAAATTCTTTTTTCTCTTCAAGTTTAGGAATCATTCCCTCTTTTAATCGCTTCAAGTATTCAGGGTCTTCATTTAATTCTTTTCCCATTTTACTAGCAACGAATGCAGCTACCATACAAGCGATGAAAGTAGAAGGGATACTGACTTTTAAAATATCTAACAGGGTGATTTTATAGTCGGCTAACATTGCTAAAAGTGCAACTGTTGCAGCCGATATTGGACTAGCTGTAATTGCCTGCTGGGAAGCGATAACGGCAATTGACATTGGTCGTTCAGGTCTAATTCCTGATTCACGAGATACTTCGGCGATAACGGGAAGTACAGAATAAGCGACATGACCAGTTCCTGCGCATAGCGTGAATAAATAAGTAACAATAGGAGCAAAAAATGTAATGCGCTTTGGATTTTTTCGTAATGCTTTCTCAGCAAGGTAGACGAGATAATCCATTCCTCCAGCAGCTTGCAAAGCACCGGCAGCTGTAATTACTGCTAAAATCATAAGCATTACATCAATAGGAGGAGCTGTAGGTTGTAAGTGGAAGACGAAAACAAGTATTGCCATACCAACGCCACCCATTACTCCTAGACCAACTCCGCCTAAGCGTGCGCCAATAAAAATGCAGAGTAGTAAAGTAAGAAATTGTAGCCAAAACATGATAAACTACCTCCGAAATTCGTAAGTTAAGATATATCCAAATAGTTTAATTTGAATGAAAATTAAATGAATATCTGGAATAATCCTTGTGTTATATACGTTTTTTATTATATAACACAAGAAATGTAACATTCACGTATTTTGTTAAATTATTTCGAAAAAATAATACATTAAAACTTCATATTTAGATCTCTAAATAAGTGGACATTTTAATTTTTATGTTGTAATCTTTGAAAGAGAATATTTAAATTCTCATAGAACTCCCATATCGTTCAACTCGTTCAACGAGAAAGGCAAACTGATGGAAACATGAGGACGCAAAACTACAGGGGCTAAGGTCAAACGACTATGCTAGCCAGTTACCGGACGGATAGGGTTGGTTTTGACCAATGCTTTTTCATTGGTCTTTTTTTTTGGGTTTATATTTGAGAATGGTTATCAATTAAAGGGTGTGTTTTGAAATTATTATTTTGTATTAACTGAATTAAGGAAGGTAATGTGAATGAAAAAATATTGGCATAAGCTATCGTTTCTTCAAAAGAATGTATTGTTAACTGTACTCGTTATTTTAACGCTTGTTGGTAGTATGGGGGCGTTAAGTTTTAATATGTTTCAAAATAGTATGATGTCTATATTTGAAAGACAGTCTATTGAAACGGGAGATACGGTATTACATAAATTAGAGGCAGAAGTAGTAAGAGATGTCGCGAAAAACCCGACGGCACAAAAAGAAAAAAGAGCTAAATTAACAGAGCAGTTAGATGAAGTTACAAAAGAATTGAAAAGTGTTGGACAAACGTATGTTGTTGGAGCAAAAACAAATGCAAAAGGTGAGCTTCAAGTAGTTGGTTTGGCTACAGAATTAGCGAATGCTGTTCAAGTAAAACCAGGAGACTATTATGAACAACCAGTTCGTTGGATGAAGGCATACGATAAAGTAATGGCCACGAAAAAAGCACAAATGACGGAAATATATGAAGATGAACTGGGATCATGGGTAACAATATTAGAGCCAATTACAGATGGAGAAGAAAATATTGTTGCAATTGTTGCAGCTGATTTAGATGCGTCTATTGTTCCTAGTACAAAGAAGAAATTTATTATGCAAGGTTTAATGTTTATTTGTATTTCAGTTTTAATTGCGACTTTTATTCAATTCTTGATTGTACGTAATTCACTTGCTCCATTACAAGATTTACGTGAAGGATTACGTAAAGTGGGTGAAGGAGATTTAAGTATTGAATTAGTGGAAAGACAAGATGATATCGGTATTATTAATTCGTATTTTAATAACACAATTGAGAAGTTTAAAGGAATTATAGATAAAGTGAAGCAGACGGCAGAACAGGTTTCTTCATCTTCGCAAGAATTGTCAGCAAGTACAGAGGAGAATAGTATGGCAGTTCAAGAGATTGCGGGTTCTATTGTAGGATTAAGAGCTAGTGCTCAGTCGCAAGAAACTTCTGTACAACAATGTTTATGGATTGTACATGAAATGGAACATAAGATGGAAGAAATAACAGGGGCTGCGAAACAAGTTGCCACTACTTCAGAAGGTATGGAGCAACATTCGGTTGAGGGTAATGGAGTTATTGAACAAATTATTAATCAAATGAGTTCAATTCAAAAAGCAGTACAAGATTTATCTTCTATCATTTATTCGTTGGAAACAAGATCAAAACAAATAAGTGATATTGTAACTGTAATTACAGGTATTTCAAATCAAACGAATTTATTAGCTTTAAATGCTTCCATTGAAGCTTCACGTGCTGGGGCAGCTGGAAGAGGGTTTGCCGTTGTTGCTGATGAAGTGCGTAAATTAGCAGAACAAACAGAAGCATCAGCAAAAGATATAGCTAAATTAATAGGGGAAACACAGGCTGAAGCAGAAGATGCTGTAGTTTCAATGCAGAAAGGTTCAAAAGAGGTAGAGTCTGGAATTACACTTGTTCAAAGTAGCGGTTCATTCTTCGAGAAAATTTCAAAATCAGCACAATCTGTTACAAATCAAGTTAGAGCCGTTTCTAGCAATTCAAGTGATATTCTGCAAAATAGCCAAAATATTGTACAAGTTGTAAATGAGCTATCTCATATTGCAAATACATATGCAAACAGTAGTAGTAACGTTGAAGAGAGTATGAAGGAGCAAGAAATGTCTGTGCAAGATATAGCAGAATTAGCTAATTCTTTAAGTTGGCTTTCACAGGAGTTACAAGAGTTGATTGGAGAATTTAAAAGTTAATAAAAAATATAAGGTGTAGATATAATCTGCACCTTTCTTTCTTTAATTAATAGTCTAATATATAAATTTAAGGATGTTGGGAGTGAAACTTTAATCAGTGGGGGATGAACACCCCCACTGATTAAAGTTTCACTTTATTTTATGGAGAGCGAGAGGATTCAGTATGAGTATTTTCTTAAAACGTTCATATGTGGAGAGATATGAACAATTTTCGCAACAAAATTATGAACCACTTATGATACCGAAGGATTTTCAAGTAAACGAATATAAGCAGATGAAAATTAAGGATATACAAGCGATCGAACATAGTAAGTTAGATATAATAGTCGCTACTTTTGTATGGTTGCATCATGTTAGTAATGAAAAATGTATAGTGATTCCTCATTATATGGAACAGAGTAGTTATCCGTTATGTATTACGATTTCAGAGGAACTTTCTTATGAAGAGCTAAAAGTAGAAATTAATGATCAAATTGTGCAGTTAGAAAACATGGAAGAAGTACAAAAGGTATTATTACAATATGATGAGGGAAAATGGGGGAAACCTGCAGTTACAGTCGGAAAAGAGAATAGAAATAGTCAGTTGAACTTTATTGAAGTAAAGAATAATTGCTTTGAGGTTTCTTATAATAAAATGCAATTGGAAGAAAAAACAGCGACTCGTTATATAGAGCAAATTGAGTATGTATTACAGCAAGGAATTACAAACGAGAAGCAATGTATTGTAGCTATGGATATTATTCCAGAAGAAGAGTTAGCAATATATAAAGAGATAAATCATATAGAAGTACCATATCCGAATAAGAGTATTTCCGATATGTTTTATGAAACAGTAAGGAAGTTTTCAAATTGTATAGCTTTATCTTCGTTAGAAGGAACATTAACATATGAACAACTAAATAAAAAAAGTAACCAAATCGCTCATATGTTATTACATAATGGAGTGAAACAAGGCGATTCTGTCGGTATCTTTATGAAGCGAAGTATTGATACGGTAGTAAGTTTATTAGCAATTTTAAAAACAGGCGCTTCCTATATACCAATCGATCCAGAATATCCTGCAAACCGTGTGCAGGATATTATTGAAGATAGTCAATCTAAATTAGTTTTAACGAAGGAAACGAAAATTCCGTATGAAGGTATGCAAGAGTTGTCTCTTTACGATATTGAGAAATTTCCAAATACGGATGTATGCTCATCAATTCATCTTGATGATATTGCATATATGATTTACACATCAGGTTCTACAGGAAATCCGAAAGGAACAATGTTAACGCACCGCGGAGTAGTTAATTTATGTACATGGATGCAAAGACATTATGGATTAACTGAAGAAGATGTTTTTGCACAGTTTCCATCATTTAGTTTTGATGCGTCTATTTGGGAGTTATTTGCTTCATTATTCTGTGGTGGAAATGTATATGTTTTATTAGATGAGCAAAGACTTTCAGTCGATGCTTTTGCAAATGCAATTTATAAAGAAAAGGCAACATCTATTTTAGGATTAGCTACAATTTTCTTACAACAAGTAGCAACATACCTTCCAGATGAAAGTAAATATAAGTTGGATTCATTAAAGAGAATTGCAGTTGGTGGAGAAATGCTTACTGCTGAAGTAGTGAAATTATGGCGGGAGAGAATTGGTACTCATGTTCAATTGAATAATGCATATGGTCCGACAGAATGCACAATTACAACAACTACTTATCCAATTCCAGCGGAGTTAAATGATAAATTTGCTAGTATTCCAATTGGGAAGCCAGCGGATAATTATAAAGTTTGGATATTAAATGACAATATGAAAGTTTGTCCAATTGGTATTCCGATAGAATTAGCGATGGATCAATGGGATATATATGAAAAAACAGGTGATTTTAACTACGATGTAGTGTTGGAGAATGTGTATTCTAATAGTAAACTACAGGCAGAAAACCTTGTTCGTGAAGCGATAAAAGATGGTGTACGAGGAAATATTTATCGTGTGGGTAATTTAGCATGTCATTCAGAAACAGGAATGTTCCAACAAAATATTGAAGGAAATGCATTTTATCGTCTGATTAAAGCGATGTTACTTATTGGACAAGCTCCGAAAGTAAAGTGGAAAATTGATTTTACACCAATTGATTTTGCTAGTAAATCGATTGTAACATATGTACAAGATTCACAAATAGCTGGAGAAATGTTACACATCTGTCACCCGTATCAAATTGAATTTGAACATTTTATAAAGCTAATTGAGGAATGTGGATACAATCTTGAAATGGTTCCACTCTCGCAATATATAAATATGGGGCTTATGTTATCGAAGGAAGATGAAGTAATAGCAGAGCTAATTGCTTCTCAAGTTGCAGGAGATGGAGCACAGCAATCTGAAATTGTAATGGGTACTCGTAGAACGAATGAATGGATTAAGAAAAAAGAACTGGTAGTGCCAGCGATTAATAAAGAATTTATTCAGCAATTATTAGCTCATGGTGAAGAAGTTGGATATTTTCCAAAAATAATGAAATGATATGTACGCTTTTGTTTGTTCAATAAAATAAATCATGCTACAATGAAAACGAATTAAGAACCGGGGAGCCAATTGGCTGAGAGGATGTAAGTATACATCGACCCTCAACCTGATCTGGATAATGCCAGCGTAGGGAGTTACTTTAAAGTGATGTAGCATAAGTTATTATAGAATAACTTGTATACAAGGCTTTCCTACATGGTAGGAAAGCCTTTTCTTTTTTTGAAACCATATTTTGTAAGGGGGATTTTATTATGTCACAACAAGTTACAATTTCATTTTCAGTAGTACCACAAGCGAAGAACAAAGATGTGTATTCCGTTGTTGATAAAGCAATTGAAGTTGTACAACAGTCGGGAGTTCGTTATGAAGTAGGGGCAATGGAAACAACGTTGGAAGGAGAATTAGATGTACTTCTTGACGTCATAAAACGTGCGCAACAAGCTTGCGTCGATGCTGGAGCAGAAGAAGTGATTACTTCTATTAAAATTCACTATCGTCCAAGTACGGGCGTAACGATTGACGAAAAAGTTTGGAAGTACCGTGATGAATATGCAAAACCAGAAGCGATCTAAAATAATCACAACAATTTGGCTTATCCTTCTCATTGCTATATGGGAAGGATCTGTTTCATTATTTAAAATTGAGCCGTGGATTTTACCGAAGCCGTCTGCAATTGTGCAAGAGTTAATTGGAATGAAAGATTTACTATTACCGAATACAGTGCAAACGTTACAGGAAGTAATAATTGGGTTGTTTTTTGCAATTTTACTTGGGACGAGTATTGCTATCATTATGGATGTCATCCCTTTATTTCGGATTTTAATGAATCCGTTGCTCGTTATTTCGCAAACAATTCCAATCGTTGTGCTCGCACCATTATTTATTATTTGGTTTGGATACGGAATGTTGCCAAAAGTAATGGTTGTTATTCTTGTTTGTTTCTTCCCAATTGCGCTTAGCATTTTAGAAGGTTTCCAAACGGTAGATAAAAATATGCTGAAGTTGTTACAAACGATGAAGGCGACAAAGTGGCAAATTTATCAGAAAGTAAAATTTCCAGCAGTGCTCCCGTACTTTTTCTCAGGTTTAAAAATTGCTGTTACATATAGTGTGATGGGAGCGATTATTGGGGAATGGCTTGGAGCGAGTGAAGGATTAGGGGTTATGCTCACAAGAGCGACAAAATCCTTTTTAACAGCTCGAGTATTTGGTGTTGCAGCGATTATCGTCATGGTGACATTATTCCTGTACTTTATTGTTGAATTTATGGCAAGAATAACAGCACCATGGATATACAGAAAGGGCGGCAGAAAATGAAAAAAGGTTTAAAAATTATGTTAGCTGCATTACTAGCAGTTGGTGTTGCCGGATGTAATACGGCGAAGAAAGAAGAGAATACAAGCAAAGAAAAGAAAGTGAAAGTCGTTTTAGATTGGTTCCCGAATACAAACCATACTGGTTTATACGTAGCGAAGACGAAAGATTATTATAAAAAACAAGGATTAGATGTAGAAATTATTCAACCAGGTGATAATGTTACAGCGGAACAAATGATAGCTTCAGGAAAAGCTGATTTTGCAATAAGTGCACAAGAAAATGTAACGTTAGCTCGTGTTGAAGGTATTCCTGTTGTATCTGTAGGAGCGATTATTCAGCATAATACTTCAGCTTTTGCATCACTTAAAAAAGATAATATGACGTCACCAAAAGATTTTGAAGGTAAACGTTACGGCGGCTGGGGAGGACCAGCGGAAGAGGCGACGTTAAAGACAATTATGGATAAACATCAAGCTGATTTTAATAAAGTCGAAAAAATTATTCTTGGACAAACAGACTTCTTCAAATCAATTGGCCGCGATGCAGACTTTGAATGGATTTATTACGGATGGGATGGAATTGAAGCGAAGCGTCAAGGAAAAGAGTTAAATGCAATTATGGTGAAAGACTTAGATCCAGCGCTCGATTTCTATAGTCCTGTTATTATTACAAGTGAAAAACATACGAAGCAAGATAAAGATTTTGTGAAAAAGTTCATGACTGCAACGACAGAAGGTTATGATTTTGCAATTAAAGAACCGAAAGAAGCGGCGGATATTTTAATTAAAGCTGTTCCAGATGTGAATAAAGAATTAGTACAAGAGAGCCAAAAGTGGTTAAGTACAAAGTATCAAGATGATGCAAAAGCGTGGGGAGTACAGAAGGAAGAGATTTGGACAAATTACATGAATTTCTTATATGACAACAAAGTTATTAAAAAGAAAATTGATGTAAAAGATGCCTTTACAAATGAATTCCTTCCAAGTGAAAAATGAGTGGATTACAAATAAAAGATATTGTAAAAGCTTTCGATGGAAAGAATGTATTAGAAAATATTAGTGCTTCTATACAAGAGGGAGAGTTTGTCTCTTTTGTAGGTCCGAGTGGTTGTGGGAAAAGCACATTGTTAAATATGATTGCGAGTGTTGAAGAGCCAACGAGTGGAGAAGTGTTTTATAACGAGGAGTATGTAAAAAAACAAGATGTTGTTAGTTATATGCCGCAACAAGATTTATTACTACCGTGGCGATCGGCTTTACAAAATATTGTTCTTCCATTGGAAATCGAAGGAAAGCCTAAAAAACAAAGGCTGACAGAAGGAATGGAAGCATTAAAACAGTTTGAGCTAGATGAATATGCAGACCATTATCCAGATGAGTTATCAGGTGGAATGCGTCAAAGAATTAGTTTCCTTCGCACATATTTATGTGAAAAGCCAATTATGCTGCTTGATGAGCCTTTTGGAAAATTAGATGCATTTACAAAAATGGAAGTACATAGTTGGCTTTTAAATTCTTGGCATCAAGAAAAGCAGACAATTGTTATGGTTACACATGACTTAGATGAAGCAATTTTGCTTTCTGATCGCGTATTTATTTTATCTCAAAGACCAGCATCAATTGTTGGAGAGGTACAAGTGAAATTACTTAGGCCGCGAACGATGGATATGTTAACATCTCTTGAGTTAAAGAAGGATAAGGAAGAAATTTTAAGAGTATTAGCTCCTTATATGAAAAAATAGAAAAAGTCTTTTAACAGTTTTTGGTATAATTGCTGTTAAGAGGCTTTTTTATATAGGAGGAAAAAGATGAAATCTATAGGGGAAATAGTGGATTCATTAACATCAGATAAATTGGAAGAAGGAACAAAAGAAAAAGTAGAGAATAGAATATAACAGAGTGGTTTATACTCTTAATATAACAAATGTTAAAGGAGTGAAAGGATAAAATGACTTTATCAACTGTTCTTCAAATGGTTTTAGCTTGATACGGGAGAAGTCTGCCCATTTTTAAAGATTAAGCTAAATTGAAGACAGCAGGTAAAGAACCTTAATCCTTTCTTACGATAATATGTAATGGGTAAGGTGTATTCACCTTACCCATTTTTATATGTATAACTAAATAAGGCTTTATACTGTTGTTCTCTCTATTTAGCTTATGGATCATAAGAAAAGGAGAGAAAAAAATGAGTATATTAACAGTAGAAAATGTAAGTCATTCATATGGTGAGAAAACCATTTTATATAATGCGTGCTTTCGATTATTAAAGGGCGAACATGTTGGGCTAGTAGGGAAAAATGGAATTGGAAAATCCACATTATTACGCTTATTAACAGGAGAACTTATACATGATGAGGGAAACATTGAATGGTTTCCACATGTGAAGATTGGCTTTTTACAACAGCATATAGATTTACAAGAAGGCATAACAATTGAAGAATACATGCAAAGTGCGTTTTCTAACCTGTATGAGTTGGAACGTGACATGTTAAAACTTACAGAAGAGATGGCTGGAGCAGGAGAAGTAGGAAAATTGTTAGTAAGGTATGGAGAGTTACAAACTATATTGGAGAATTCTAATTTTTATCAAATTCATACAAAAATTGAGGAAGTAGCAACCGGCTTAGGCTTGTTTGAAATAGGATTGGAAAAGGATATTTCAAAGTTAAGTGGTGGTCAGCGGACAAAGTTGTTACTTGGGAAACTCCTTTTAGAAAAAGCGGATGTTTTATTATTAGATGAGCCAACTAACTATTTAGATACGGCACATATAGAATGGTTGCAATCATATTTACGAATGTATGAAAAAGCTTATATTATCATTTCGCATGATGAAATATTTTTGAACAATATTACGAATGTTATTTATCATCTAGAGGAGCGTACAATTAATCGCTATGTAGGTGATTATAAGAGTTTTCTGCGTAATTATGAACTGCAAAAGAAACAATTACAAGCAGCATATACGAAACAGCAAAAGGAAATTGCACATTTAGAGAGTTTTATTCAAAAAAATAAAATTCGTAAAGCGAAACAAGCGAAAAGTCGTGAAAAAGTATTAGAGAAAATGCAAAAGGTTGAAAAGGTTAACGATGTATCTCGTGCTCGTTTTGATTTTAATGTTTATACTGAGCCAGTGAGTCGTATATTACAGGTAGAGAAACTAAAAATTGGTTATGGTGAACCGTTATTTCCAGAATTGGATTTTCAAGTGAAAAAAGGGGAAAAGATTGCAATTATTGGTCATAATGGGATTGGAAAAACAACAATGTTAAAAACATTACTAGGACAAATAAAACCGTTAAGCGGTTCAGTTTCTGTTGGGGAAAGAGTAAAACCCGCTTATTTTGCACAAGAGGAATTTTCCTCAGAAATAACTGCACTAGAGAGAGTATGGGCAGGAAGACCAGACATGACAAGAAAAGAAATCCGACAAGTATTAGCAAAGTGCGGATTGAAAGAAGAACATGTATTAAAACCTATTCAGTTATTAAGTGGAGGAGAACAAACAAAAGTACGATTATGCGAACTTATCGTAACTAAAAGCAATGTTTTAATTTTAGATGAACCAACTAACCATTTGGATACAGAGACTAAGACGGCTTTACAGGAATCGTTAAAACAATATAAAGGTACGGTTTTAATTGTTTCACATGAGCCATCTTTCTATGAAGCATGGATAACGAAAATATGGAATATCGAAGAATGGAACGTTTAACAGCATGAATCAAGAAAAAGCATTAGCTCTTATGAGCTAATGCTTTTTCTTTGGTTATATTTATAATAATACTAGATGCCTTTCCCTAATAGGCTACTATCTTTCTTTATATATATAGATAGTTTGAAATGGAATGGAAATGATTCCTATATGTAAAGGATAATGTGATTAGTATGGGAAGACAATAGAACTTAAAGGGAATTCATGTGAAATTCAGATGAACTTCACATAAACTTCATATTGGAAACTGAATAATATTATAATAGGTTATTATAATATTTATTTTCGATTTTTCGCAAAATTAAAAGTGTGGCGGGGGTTTTTGTGCCTTCGTCATCGATTTAGGAGAAGGGATATCGCCGTTTTTTTATGCATTAGTAATTTCATAATGATTATTTGTTTTACTACAAATTTTAACGTGCAAAATTTGTGTTCGATTATCGTTTAAATAAAGTGAAACTTGGAAAAATTGTATGAAGTCAATCTTGAATGACGTAGCAGGATGATGAAATTTTATGTAAAATAATAGTAAAAATATGTAAAGTAGTGGATAGTGTGGATGTGTTTTTGAACATTGCTGAGGAAAAAATTCGTCAAGCAATATGGAATGGTGATCTTGATAGTATTCAGGGAAAAGAAAAACCACTACAATTAGAAGATTTTTCAATGGTACCTCCAGAATTAAGAATGAGTTATAAAATCTTGAAAAATGCAGGAAGGATGCCACTAGAAATGGAAATACAAAAAGATATATTGAAAATAGAGGATTTAATCGCTTGCTGTTATGATGAGGCAGAGAGAAAAAAATTACAAGAAGAGTTAACGGTAAAAACGCTGCGCTTTCAGCAGGTAATGGAAAAGAGAAAGGTTAAAGATAGTTCAGCATTTCGTATGTATCAAGATAAGTATTTCGTAAATTACGTGAAGAGGGATAAGATGAGTAAATTTGAAACGATAGAAGAATTAGCGACATATATTGAAGAACAACAATTAGTACTCCTGTTTATTAAAACGGAAAATTGTGGTGTTTGTGATGTCATGTTAAGGAAAGTAAATTACGTATTAGAGAATTATGATCACGTAGAGAAAGTAGAGATATTACTACAAGACATGCAAGAGATTGCAGGGCGGTATTCAGTACTTACAGGGCCGACAGTTTTATTATTTTATAATGGGAAAGAAATTCTTCGTGAATCGCGCTTTATTTCACTTGAAAATATTGAGAGAGTACTTCAGTTGTTAGAAAAATAAGGGAGGTTTTTATATGGGGTTTGTTATAGCGGCATTACTATTTTGTGTTTTAATTTGGATGATTGCAGCATCAGTTAGATCAAATAAACGAAGAGTAAATCTTACTAAAAAGAGTAATACACATAGTACGTCTAACAGCTCATCACCATTATTTTTCTTTGCTGGATCTGATAGTGATAGTTCACATGATGGTGGCTCGCATGATTGCGGAGGATCTTTTGGCGGAGATAGTGGAGGTAGCTGCGGTGGTGGCGGGGATTGATGAGAATACGCCTTATATGGGCGTATTTCTTTTTAAACAAACGTTTGATTAGTTGGCTTACATGTGCTTAAAAACAGTTAAACAAACGTTTGATTAAATATCGTTGTCGGTACGCTTATGATTCAACTTGTACCAGAAAATATGATTGGCAGAGTAAATGGAACAATTTTATCACTGTTATGGGCGCCATGTTAATAGGAACTTCACTAGCTAGAGGATTGAAGGAAATGACGTCAGTAGTTATTGTATTTTGTATAGCGATGTCACTTGTTTTATTAGCAATAGGTCCGGTTTTACGTATGCAAATAAAGAAAGTAGATGTTGTTAATCGGGAGGAAATGACGAATTCATTGGTTTCGAAATAGCTATTGTAAGGGGGCAGAACTGCTCCCTTTTTCTAGGGAAATCTTTTGACAATGAAATGTACCAACTATATACTGATGTTGTAAAAATAATTTTACAGGTTAGGAGAAACGGTGTGAAAAATCAAATCTATGAATTACGCACTGAAAATAATATTTCACAAGGTGCATTAGCTGATAAGTGTAACGTATCAAGACAGACGATAAATGCAATTGAGAATAATAAGTATGATCCAAGCTTAGCGCTAGCATTCCGGTTAGCGGAAGTATTAGGAACAACTGTCGATAAACTATTTTTGTACAAGCTGTAGAGTCTTTAATCGTACAACGTTATCGTTAAAAATAAAGGGAAAGATCCTCTTCGCGTTTGAAGAGGATCTTTTTCTTATATTGTTTTAGTTTTCGGATTAGGTGGTGTAACAGACGTATCATTTTCAGGTACTCTAGTTAATAAGAATCCACCGATAATAAATAGGACAATAATACTAAGGACACCAGCGTTCGTTTTTCCTGTTAATTGTGTTGTGACACCTACTAATACTGGACCCATAATTGCCGCGAATTTACCAAAGATATTATAAAATCCGAAGAATTCATTTGCAGATTCTTTCGGCACTAGTTTTGCGAAATAAGAACGGCTAAGTGCTTGAATCCCGCCCTGAGAAGTAGCAACCAGCATTGCTAAAATCCAGAAATCTAGTGTCGTTTTTAAGAAATAAGCATATATGCAAATAATGATATAAATAATAATACCGACATATAGCATTTTTTTACCGGCAAATGTTTCTGATAGTTTTCCATATAATAAAGCGAATGGACAAGCGACAATTTGTGTTACAAATAAGATGATTAATAGATTGGTTGCACTAATACCGAGATCTGTTCCGTAAGCAGTAGACATAGTAATAATTGTATCTACCCCGTCAATGTAGAAAAAGTAAGCTATTAGGAACATAAATACAGTTTTATATTCTTTAATATTTTTAAAAGTATTAGCAAGGCGCTTGAAGCTCATTGCAATTGGTCTTGGATGACGTTCAATATAGTGTGTTTGCTCTACATTTTTTAGCATTGGTATCGTAAATAGTCCCCACCAAAGAGCTGTTATTGCAAAGGAAATTTGACTAGCAATTCCGACCGATAGGGGGATAGTTCCTTTTTGAGCAAGAATGATAAGAGCAATACAACCGATAAAAGGAATTGTGCTCCCAATATAACCTAATGCAAAGCCTCTTGTAGAAATTCGGTCCATTCTATCTTTAGATGTAACATCTATTAAAAATGCATCATAAAAAATATTTGCTCCAGCAAAGCCGACTAATGCGAGCATATAGCATCCTAGTAATAAGTACCACTGAGATGTTGGAACAACTGCTAGCATACTTGTAAATACGATACCGAGTCCAAAGAAGAATGTGAAAAATCGTTTTTTAAATCCCTTATAATCAGCAACTGTGCCGAGAATAGGAGCGAGTATAGAAATTAAAAGTGTAGCGAACGAGTTTGCATATCCCCAATAGGCTGTTGAAGTTGCACCAGATAGTCCAGCTTCTTTTGCAGCTGCTTTAAAGTAAATTGGAAATAATGCAGTTGTAATGACGAGCGAATATACCGAGTTAGCCCAATCATATAATATCCAGCTTTTTTCTTGTCTGGACATTTTTTTCATATAATGTTCCCCCTTAAATTTGTTCTACTAACAGTGTACAAAAATAAAAATTGTAAAAAGAGAAACAAGGATGATTTTTACATAACTTTTACATATATACACAGTTCTTTACAATTGAAGCAAATCCTCTACAATTGCTCCGTCTGTTTCACCTAAGTGCAAACCGAGTAATCTAGCAATAGTCGGGCCTTCATCAATAAGTCTCATATACGGGACTGTAACACCACTTTGAATGCCTTTCCCAGCAGCTATAAAAATTGTTTCATAGTTAGGTTTTGTTGGAGAATATCCGTGTGTTCCAAATGTATATTTCTTACTAGAAGTAACATCTTTTTTAGTAATTTCTTTTATGAAATCCCCTGTATAATTTTCAATGAAGTAATAACCTTCCATGGCTTCTAGCATAAATAAGCAATTACCATCAGCACCACGTTCTTTTGCATCTTCATCGTGCAGAATAAATTCAATTCCATTTTGTTTATCCTGAAGAAGCTCTTCAAGAAGAAGTTGAATCTCTTTAATCGTTTCAGTATCATTTTTATCTTTTACATGTACGTAGGCAGATCCATCACAGCTTTGGCAATAGGCTTTCCAATCTAGTAACTTTCCACTTTTATTTACGGATATAAGTCCTTTTTGACGAAATAGGACATTTAATTGGATTGCTTTATTTTCACTTAAAGCGCTATGGTCACCAAGTGCAATAATTGTACTCTCTTCGTATAGCCCGCTTTCTTTTAATGCATGAATAATTTTTCCAAGGCGTTCGTCGTGTCTATGGATTGCAGCTACTGTTTCCTCGGACTCGAAGCCATGGTAATGTCTTTGAGTGTCTAAATCAGTAAAATGTACAAACATAACATTAGGCTTTTTCGTATGGATTGTATGTACGGCAGAAGCAAGGACGAAATCATCAAGCTCAGGCTGTGATAATCCATTTCGTATATGGCCGAAACGACGATTTAAATCTAATTGATATAGCGGGCTACCGCTAAATAATGAAACTAAAATTTGATTTTGCCACGGTCTATTTGGAAAAATTTCTGGTAAATTGTAATTGATATTTGCTCTTCCAGTAACAGGCCATAGAAGGGCTGCTGTCGTTAAATTTGCTTTGCGTGCTTCATCATATAAAGTTGTTCCTTTAATGGACTTTCGATACCAATGCCAATCTGGTGACTCACGTCCTGGTTGAAGTAATGTATTGCTGACAACGCCATGCTTATTAGGATAATTACCGGTTACGATTGTTGAGTGGCTTGGATATGTTACAGAAGGATAAATTGGCTCCACTTTTTTCGCAATCGCGCCCTTTTTTATTAAAGTTTGGAAATTAGGTAGTTTTTGTAATATAGGAAAATCTAAAGCTGATAAGCAGTCGAAAGATAAAATAATGACGTGATTTGTTAATGCTTTATCCATAAAGTTTCCCTCCTGATTATATAAAACCTATTCTTATATATTACTATTAATACCTGGTAATAAAAATATATTTTTGAATAAAATTCTATTGTTTATTTTCAGAAAAATTAAACATATAATAAGTATAAGGGAATGAATGGAAGGAGGGAATACTGTGGATTGGTTAGATGGATTTGGTATCTTTTACATCATTGGTGGAGTCACGATTTTCCTTGTATTTTTTATGTCATATTTACTAAAGAAACGTTTTCCAGACAAACAGTTTGATATTATATTTGCACTTAGTTTAGTACTTCTTTGTTTAGCTTTCTTTCCTGTAACAATGATTGCTATTGGTGGATGGGAAGGAATGGGATATGGATTTATTTGTTTCTTCGTTTTAATTGGTACACTTATTGGTATGGTTGCTCATCAACTTGTAAAAATAGTTCGGAAAAGTTATGTATAAAACAGTAAGAATTGAAAAGAATGTATAAAAAAAAAGAAAATTCACTCTTGTTTTGGAGTGGAATTTATATTATGATATTCAACAAATTTATTTCGTTATAACGATGAAAAAGGAATAGTACATGTCTTACCTTTTTGCAGAGAGAGAATCCTTTTGGCTGGAAGATTCTTAAAAGACGATATGGAACCTACCTTTGAGTTCTGCATATGCAGCGGGAAATTCCCGTTATCAAAAAGAGAGCATACTCAATTTTTTTGTGTATGAATCAGGGTGGTAACGCCGACAAAGCTCGGTCCCTATTTGGGGACGCGGGCTTTTTCTATTTTCTAAAGGAGGAAGAATGACTATGGTAAAAGAACAAGTACAAGCCATTACGAAGATGGAAGAAGACTTTGCTCAGTGGTATACCGATATTGTAAAAAAAGCGGAGCTTGTTGATTATTCAAGTGTGAAAGGTTGTATGATTTTACGTCCATACGGTTATGCATTATGGGAAAATATGCAGAAAGTGATGGATGAAAAATTAAAAGAATCTGGTCATGAAAATGTGTACATGCCAATGTTTATTCCAGAGAGTTTATTACAAAAAGAGAAAGATCATGTTGAAGGATTTGCTCCTGAAGTAGCATGGGTTACTCATGGTGGGGATGAAAAGTTAGCGGAAAGGCTTTGTGTACGCCCTACATCTGAAACTTTGTTCTGTGAGCATTTTTCAAAAATTGTTCAATCATATAATGATTTACCAAAGTTATATAATCAGTGGTGTTCAGTAGTTCGTTGGGAGAAGACGACGAGACCATTCCTTCGTACAACTGAATTTTTATGGCAAGAAGGTCATACGATTCATGAAACGGCAGAAGAATCTCAAATTGAAACATTAAATATTTTAAATCTATATGCTGCTTTTTGTGAAGAGTATTTAGCGATTCCGGTTATTAAAGGGCAAAAAACAGAAAAAGAAAAGTTTGCAGGAGCGAAGGCAACTTATACGATTGAAAGTTTAATGCATGATGGAAAAGCACTTCAAACAGGAACATCTCATAACTTTGGAACGAATTTCTCTGAAGCATTTGATATTAAGTTTTTAGATCGTAACGGTAAGTGGCAATATGTACACCAAACTTCGTGGGGTGTATCAACGAGAATGATAGGTGGACTTATTATGGTCCATAGCGATAATAACGGACTTGTAATGCCGCCAAAAGTCGCTCCAGTACAAGTTGTTATTGTACCTATTGCTCAGCATAAAGAAGGTGTGTTAGAAAAAGCAACAGAGTTACAAGGACGTATTCAGAAGGTTGCGCGTGTAAAAATAGATGCTAGCAATAAAACACCGGGCTGGAAATTTAATGAGTATGAAATGAAGGGAATTCCAATTCGATTAGAAGTTGGTCCAAAGGATATTGAAAAGAATCAAGTTGTACTTGTAAGGCGAGATACGAAAGAAAAAGAATTTATAGCAATGGATCAATTAGAAGAACGTATTCCATCATTACTTGAGGAAATTCATCATTCTTTATTTAATAAAGCAAAAGTATTTCGCGATGAGAATACGTGTAGTGTGACGAATTTCGAAGAGATGAAAAAAGCAGCTGATGAAAAGCAAGGGTTTATTAAGGCGATGTGGTGTGGAGAACTAGCTTGTGAAGAGAAACTAAAAGAAGAAGTTGGAGTATCTTCACGCTGTATGCCTTTTGAACAAGAACATTTAGCTGACGAATGTATTTGCTGTAGTAAAGAAGCAAAGCACATGGTCTATTGGGGAAAAGCATATTAATACTCTTTCTGATAGATGCCAAAAGGACTTTGGGTTGCATAATAAACTGCAATCCAAAGTCCTTTTTAGTTTTATATTGGTTTCATGTATTTTTTAGATGGAAGGATGTTGGTCTTTATTTTGCATTTTTACGGCGAATAAACAATAACATACCAATTAGGAATGTTGAAAGTCCCATTAAAATAGATGCAGGATAATGCGCTGCAGTAGTAGGTAACTTATCACCTTGTTTTGTCGCATTATCTTTTACGTTACCACCTTGTGAACTGCTATCACCTTTAACTCGATTGCCCTCTTGAGAGCCTTTGCCATCTTGCGAACTGCTATCGCCCTTAACTCGATTGCCACCAGAACCACTGCCATCAGAACCGTTGCCACCAGAACCGTTGCCACCAGAACCGTTGCCACCAGAACCACTGCCATCAGAACCGTTGCCACCAGAACCGTTACCACCGGAACCGTTACCACCGGAACCGTTGCCACCAGAACCGTTACCACCGGAACCGTTGCCACCAGAACCACCGGAACCGTTGCCACCAGAACCACTGCCATCACCGTTTACCACCAGAACATTGCCACCGAACCGTTGCCACCAGAACCGTTGCCACCAGAACCGTTGCCACCAGAACCGTTTGCCACCAGAACCGTTGCCACCAGCGTTGCCACCAGAACCGTTGCCACCAGAACCACTGCCATCAGAGCCGCTACCGCCAGAATCAGAACCGTTGCCACCAGAACCACTGCCAGAGCCGCTACCGCCAGAACCGTTGCCACCAACCGTTGCCACCAGAACCGTTGCCACCAGACCAGCCACCAGAACCGTTGCCACCGTTGAACCGTTACCACCAGAACCGTTGCCATCAGAACCGTTGCCACCAGAACCACTGCCATCAGAACCGTTGCCACCAGAACCGTTGCCACCAGAACCGTTGCCACCAGAACCGTTGCCACCAGAACCACTGCCATCAGAGCCGCTACCGCCAGAACCGTTGCCACCAGAACCGTTGCCACCAGAACCACTGCCATCAGAGCCGCTACCGCCAGAACCGTTGCCACCAGAGCCGTTGCCACCAGAGCCGCTACCGCCAGAACCGTTGCCACCAGAGCCGCTACCGCCAGAACCGTTGCCACCAGAACCGTTGCCACCAGAGCCGTTGCCGTCAGAACCGTTGCCACCAGAACCACTGCCATCAGAGCCGCTACCGCCAGAACCGTTGCCACCAGAGCCATTGCCGCCAGAACCACTATCGTCCTGAGAACCGTTGCTTCCTGGAGGTTTATTATTATCTTTTGAGTTTCCTTCTGCTAAATGATCACTGTTTTGTACAATAGCGTTTGTTATTGGATTGAAATTTTCAGTTGCAGCACTACCAATATTTAAGCCGCTAAAAAAGGATAAAGAAAGTGTTGATGCTAAAATGAAGATTTTTGTCATTGTTTTCCTCCTGAAGAAAAAATTATTGTTCCATCTAAAATACACCCCTTCGTAATATTTCATAGGAAAAAGAGTTTTATGCAAAAAAAACTATATATAGAAAAAGGTGGTGTATTTCTAAAGGGAGAAAAGAGTTAATGTAAATTTTTTGCAAATAGTAGAGTGATGGAGAATTTATACTCATAACAGTAGAGGAAGTGGCAACGGATGAAAGAATATATTGCATTTGATATTGGTGGTACGCAAATTAAATATGGAATTGTTTCAGAAATAGGGGTAGTACTAATGCATAAAAAGGTCCCAACAGAAATTCACTTGGGCGGGGAACAAATTGTTCAAAAGCTTATATATTTATCAAAAAAGTTAATGACTGAACATACTATTTCCGGAATTGGTATTAGTACAGCGGGAATTGTTGATATTGATAAAGGAGTGATAACGGGAGGTGTGGATCATATTCCGCGTTATGCTAATATTTCTATTGTTGAGAGATTACAAGAAGCATTAAAAGTTCCTGTATCTATTGAAAAAGATGTTAATTGTGCAGCCTTAGGCGAGAAATGGAAAGGTACAGGGAGGGGAGAAAGCGATTTTATTATGCTTACGCTTGGAACGGGCATTGGTGGAGCAATTGTTATAAATGGGGAGTTATACCGTGGACATTCGTTTGGCGCTGGGGAATGGGGGAACATGTTAATAGAAGGGAATACTTTTGAGGAGGTTGCCTCAATTTCGGGATTAATTCATCTTGTACGAAGATATAAAGGTGAAAAGGAGTGGGATGGTAAAACAATTTTCGAATTATATGATAAGGGTGATAGCGGTGTTACTCAAGCCGTGAAGATTTTCTTTAAACATTTGACGATTGGAATTAGTAACCTTGCTTATATTTTTAATCCGAAAATAATTATTATTGGTGGGGGAATTACTGAAAGAGGAGATGATTTCTTAAATGAAGTGAAGAAAGAGATAGGAACATACTTAAATCAAGAGATTTATAGTAATTGTGAGATTAAACTTGCACAAAGCGGCAATTGTGCAGGAATGATTGGTTCTATTTACCACTTATTACATCAGTATAAATAAATATAGTATCTGTTTTCATATAATTGAGAATTTATCCTTTTTCTCATTAGATAAATAATGCTACAATATAAGAGGAGAATACAATGTTTTCCGATTTGGAAAATGCTTTGTAGAAAGGAAGAAACTTCATGCCTATTATTTTAGAAAAAGGACAAAAGATTGATTTAACGAAAGGACAACCGAGAGTAGCGAAACTGCAGGTTGGCTTAGGCTGGGATCCAATTGGGCAATCAGGTGGGTTTCTGTCTTCTTTATTTGGAAGTAAACCAAGTGTAGATTGTGATGCATCTGTTGTTATGTTAGAAGGGGATCGTTTTTTAAACAAAAATGATCTAGTTTACTTCGGCAACAAACTTTCTACTTGTGGTAGTATCATTCATTCAGGAGATAATTTAACAGGCGAAGGCGCTGGTGACGACGAAACAATTTTCGTAGAATTACATAAAGTTCCGAGCCGTATTAATCGTTTAGTATTCGTTGTAAATATTTACGACTGTGTAAATCGTCGTCAAGATTTTGGGATGATTCGCAATGCATATATTCGTATTCAAAACCCACAAACAGGTGAAGAATTAGCACGTTATAACTTGTCAGATAATTACGCTGGCAAAATGACTTTAATTGCAGGGGAAATGTATCGAGACGGAAACGAATGGAAGTTTTCAGCAGTTGGAGAAGGAACACAAGATAAAAACTTAAGTGAGATTGTATCACGTTACCAATAAAATAAACCAAGGAGGAATCGTATATGGCATCAATTTCATTGAAAAAAGGACAAAAGGTAGACTTAACAAAAACAAATCCAGGTCTTTCGAAAGTTCTTGTAGGACTTGGTTGGGATACGAATCGTTATGACGGACAAAACGATTTCGATTTAGATGTTAGTATCTTCTTAGTAGGTGCTAACGGTAAAGTTTCAGGAGCAGAGGATTTCGTCTTCTATAATAATCCAAAAGGTGCGAATGGTGCTGTAGAGCATTTAGGAGATAACCGTACAGGTGAAGGTGAAGGCGACGATGAAACAATTAAAATAGACTTAAAAAATGTTCCTGCACATATCGAACGTATTTGCTTCGCAATCACAATTTATGATGGAGAAGGCCGTAGCCAAAACTTCGGACAAGTTTCTAACTCTTTCGTACGCATTCTGGATGAAGAAAAGAATGCAGAATTAATTCGTTACGATTTAGGAGAAGATTTCTCTATTGAAACAGCTGTAGTAGTAAGCGAATTATACCGTCACGCAGGTGAATGGAAATTCAATGCAATCGGAAGTGGATTCCAAGGTGGATTAGGTTCTCTATGTAATAACTTTGGTTTAGATGTAGAGTAATAGATTTATATATCCATCAGTGAAACGCGTATTTACTGATGGATATATTTTTTGAAATTAAAATATAGAGGTGAATATATATGGTTATTCAATTGCAAAAAGGACAGAAAATTGATTTAGCTAAAACAAGCCCAGGTTTATCAAGAGCAGTAATTGGTCTTGGATGGGATATTAAATCTTATGATGGTGGATCTGATTTCGATTTAGATGCATCTGCCTTTTTATTAGATGCGAACGGGAAATGTACGAAGGAAACTGATTTTATTTTCTATAATAATTTACAGTCTCCTTGTGAATCAGTTTTACATACAGGAGATAACCGTACAGGTGCAGGTGACGGCGATGATGAGCAACTTGTTGTCGATTTGAAAAAGGTTCCAGCAGATGTTCATAAAATTGCTATTACAGTTACAATTTATGATGGTGAAGGCCGTAATCAAAACTTTGGACAGGTTGCAAATGCATTCGTTCGTTTAGCAAATGAAGAAACAAACGAAGAAGTTCTTCGTTTTGATTTAGGGGAAGATTTCTCCATTGAAACAGCAGTTGTCTTTTGTGAATTATATCGTCATAATGGACAGTGGAAGTTTAGTGCAGTAGGAAGCGGATTCCAAGGTGGATTAGGTGCGCTTGTAAAAGCGTATGGCTTGGATGCATAAGAAGGGAAACGGCATTCGTTTCCTTTTTTTGACCTTTCTATAAATCTAGCAAAGAATAGGGGATAAAGGTAAGATGAGTATTTTGCAAGGAATCCTTGATACGTATGCTCAGTTTTTCGACTTGGACATGTGGATTAAAGTGTTACAAGATCCAGTATCTTGGGGGTTAATAGGTACACTTGTTGTACTTGAAGGTTTATTATCTGCTGACAATGCACTTGTGTTAGCGGTAATGGTAAAACATCTTCCAGAAGAAAAACGAAAAAAAGCATTATTCTATGGACTGATTGGAGCTTATGTATTCCGTTTTATTGCAATTGGAATCGGAATGTTCTTAATTAAATTGGCCTGGGTAAAAGTGTTAGGTGCGCTTTACTTAGCTTGGTTGTCAATTAAATATTTCATTGATAAAAGAAAAGGCACTTCAGAAGAAGAGGAAGCCCATGGTATGAACCAAAATAGTATTCTCTTCAGAATGTTCGGTGTTTTCTGGGGAACGGTTGCGATGGTTGAATTAATGGATATCGCATTCTCTGTAGATAGTGTACTTGCTGCATTTGGTGTATCGAATGAAGTTTGGATTTTACTATTAGGTGGAATGCTCGGTATTTTAATGATGCGTGGTATCGCTGGCGTATTCTTAAAATTGTTAGAGCGTATTCCAGAACTTGAAACGACAGCATATATTTTAATCTTAATTATTGCGGCAAAAATGCTGTTATCTGTCATTCATATTGAAGTAAGTCATACAGTGTTCTTTATTGTTTTAGTTGTAGCGTTTGGAATAACATTTATAATTCACTACATGAAGAATAGTGGACAAGCACGAGAAGAAGTTGCAGCTACTAAAAATGGACATAAATAATTGAAATGGGTTTGCTCGTTATGCGAGCGCCCATTTTTTATAACTAAAAATAGTTTATAATAGAAGAGAGACTTTAGAAAAAACGTAAATGTTTTTGGAGGTGAACTGTTGTGTTTTCACGTTTTACACTTCAACCATGTGCATTAAAAGATGAATCAGATTTAAAGCAATTTGAAGCACTTTTAGAAAAACGCCCACAATATGAACTGACAGAGAATGAGATGAAATTTAGTTACATAGCAAGTCGCATTCTTGGTGTTCCGAATGATGTAGATGAATATTTCAATGGGCTATTTGATTATAGTGAAGCAAAAGGGATCGAGGTTTTGCATGAACAAAATTTAAATAAGGTGATTGATCCCGAAAAATTGCGCCATATTCAAGAAGTTTTTGCATTACATCAAGAAGCGCCGAATGGACTTACAGTAAATAGGCTTGTAGCACATTTGTCTGGAAAACAACTATTACCGCAAGTAGACAATCCTGATTTACAGCATTATATATATACGACGTTTATTGCTGTATTGAAATTGTATGAGAAACAACATAATCAATCTTTAAAAACAGAAGGATTCCGGCGTTTCTTAATCGATATGATTAAATTAAGCGAAAATTACGTAGCGAAGTGGTTCTCTACGATTAATTATAAGAAACAAATGCCGCGTATCGTTTGGTACGGTGATGCGACGGAGAGTCGTATATATTTCTTATACTTTCTTATTATGCTCGGCTGCGATGTGCTTTATTATCACCCAGAAGGAAAAGATGGATTTGAGAGTGTAGATGAGGAAGGAAAGACCTTTGTCATATCTCATTCGGGTCGTATTTCATTAGAACCATTTCCTGATCGGCGTCGTGAACGCGTCGCAACAGTAGCTTATCAAGCTTCAAAAGAAATCGAGCAAGTACTTCACCACGATAATTCATTATTATACAAACCGTGGCAATTCCGTTCGTATACACCTGTAGCCCGTACGCTCAAAACGACGTACGATGAACTCTTTTTAATTACGAAAGAAAAGGCATTTGTACGTCCAACATTCTTTGTTGAAAATAAGCATATTTATATTCCTTCTTTATTTGCAAAAATATCAGGCGTTTCAAAGAATGATAAAGAATATTTTCAGCGATTAAAGGCTGTTACATCATTTGATAACAGTTTCTTAATTAATACATTCCCGTTTACGAAAGAACAAAAAGCGAATTTCCAATATCATTATCGAGATGCATTGGACCGCGGGGGGAAGTTACATCCGGATTTAATTATGAACAGCCATTGGTGGCCACATAAGCGTTTACCAGAAGGATTACAACATGGTATTGCAGAAGCAATCATCCATACGTGTGAAAGTGAAATGTGTAAACCAATTGCGAAAGAGACGAAACAAGATGTAGCACTGTATGTTTTCGCACAACTCTCTCAAATACCACCGAATATTTTAGAGCAGCTTGAGAAATTTGATTATTCGCAAGAAGTACCGAAAATTGTTATATTTAATAATGAGAAGAGCGGAGAATTAAGTCGTTCTGATGCTGTTTTATTACTATTTTTAAATCAAATTGGAGTAGATGTATTCCACTTTAATCCGACGGGGAGAAACGATATTGAACCGTATATTGAATCAGGAGCATTTGATTCACATTGGCTTGAAGAAGTTAATTTCGATCTTGAATTTCATGGTTCATCAGCCTATAAAAATTTATCACAAACAATAAAAGGACTATTTCGTCCATTTTTATAAGGAAAGGGAGAATATCATATGAATAACCCAGTCGTACTAGATTCGAAAACAGAATTGAATGAGCAAACCGCACAAGACGTTCGCTTGCAACTTAGACAAGATGCTGAAGTACAACGTATTTATAATGCAGTAGACATTAAAGACCAACTAGAATTAATCGAGCTTGGAAAAGAGCCTTCTATGGAGATTTCACGTTTCGCTGATCAAATTTTACATACAATGTCTTTATCGAAAATAGAAGACTCTGGTGAATTATTAAAACAGCTTGGTAAAATTATGGACAGATTTGATAGTAAAGACTTTGCGGAAGAGAAAAGTGGTTTCTTCTCACGTATGTTCAAAAAAGCAGATAAAATGATTGAACAAATCTTTAGTAAGTATCAGACGATGGGTCGTGAAATGGATAAAGTATACGTAGAAATTACGAAGTATCAAGATGAAATGAAAAAATCAATTGGTACGTTAGATGGTTTATATGAGCAAAACTTAAAGTATTATTTAGACTTAGAAAAATACGTAGTAGCAGGGGAAATGTTATTAGAGCGTTTAAATACAGAGTTAGTTCCGATGTACGAAGAGCGCATACGTAATAATGATCAGTTAGCAGGTATTGAATTAGAATCGCTTAAAAACTCTGTTGAAATTTTAGAACAACGTATTGATGATTTAGAAAAAGCACGTATGGTTGCTCTATTAACAGCGCCACAAATTCGTATGATTCAACGCGGTAACAATAAATTAATCGGTAAAATCAATACAGCATTTATTACAACGATTCCTATTTTTAAAAATGGTATCATTCAAGCGGTAAATGCGAAACGTCAAAAACTTGTTGCGGACTCTATGGCTGAACTTGATCGCCGTACAAATGAATTACTTAAGAAAAATGCACAAAATATCGCAACTCAAAGTGTGGAAGTAGCGAGAATATCAGGTTCTTCTAGTATTAAGATGGAAACACTTGAGGAAACTTGGAACATTATTTCAAGAGGTATGCAAGAAACACAACAAATTGAAGAGCAAAATAAACGTGAGCGTGAAGAAAGTCGTAAGCGTATGGCTACATTAACAGAAAACATTAAAAAAGAATTACAAGGATAAACAAAAAGGCAATGAGGAATATTCCTCATTGCCTTTTATTCGCTATTTGCACTTTATTTTCTCTTAAATAATTTAATGATTTCATTCACAACAAGCGGAATGATACTTAACAAGAGAACAAATCCCCAATCTCGCATTGTTAATGCATGCACACCAAATATATTGGCAAGAGGTGGGATGGAGATGATACACACTTGCATAAGAACACCGATTAGAAGTGAGAAGACTAAATATTTATTTGTAAATATCCCAATTGAAAAAATTGATTTCGTTCTTGAACGTAAGTTAAATGAATGAACGAGTTGAGAAAAACTAAGAACGACAAATGCCATCGTTTGAGCGTGTAATAGAGCGTCTTCATCAATTTGATCTGGGAAGAGAGGAAATAAATTTGTATCTCCTGTATAGAGCTTTGCCCCGACGATAAAGGCTGTTAAAGTAAGAAGTCCAATTACAACCCCATTGAAAATAAGAAAAGGAACGCTGCCGCTAAATAAGCTTTCTTTCGCATGTCGTGGTTTGTCCTTCATCACATCTGGATCTTCAGGATCAACACCGAGTGATAATGCAGGCAGTGTATCTGTAATTAAATTTACCCACAAAATGTGAATAGGTCGTAGTGGTGTTGCCCAGCCGAGTAAAATAGCTAAAAAGAGAGCTATAATTTCGCCGAAGTTACAAGAGAGTAGGAAGAGAATAGACTTTTTAATATTACGATAAATATTTCTTCCTTCTTCAACAGCTTTCACAATAGATGAGAAGTTATCATCTGTTAAAACTACATCTGCTGCGCCTTTTGCGACATCTGTTCCTGTAATTCCCATCGCTACTCCAACATCAGCTTGTTTTAAAGAGGGAGCATCATTTACACCGTCACCAGTCATGGAAACGATATTTCCTTCATCACGTAATGCTTTTACAATCTTCACTTTATGTTCTGGAGAAACCCTAGCAAAGACATTTAAGTGATTAATTTTACTTGCTAGTTCTGTATCTGAAATGTTATCTAATTCAGTTCCAATCATAATTTCAGATTTTTCTTCAGCGATACCAAGTTCTTTGGCAATTGCAAAGGCGGTATCCTTATGATCACCAGTAATCATAACTGTGCGAATACCAGCTTTTTTACATTCTATAATTGAATCTTTTACTTCTGTGCGTGGTGGATCAATCATACCGACAAGACCGATAAAGATGAGATTTTCTTCGAGGTGATTAATATCCACATCGTTTGAATCGTATCGTTTATATGCGAATGAAAGTACTCTTAAGGCTTCTTGCGACATTGACCCGGCAGCTTCTAATATTTGATTTTTATCAGAATCTGTTAGGACCTCCAGTTTATTATTTATAAAAATATGGGTACAGTGAGGTAAAAGTTTATCAATAGCACCTTTCGTCATGCTATAGTAGCCTTCATCGTACGTATGTACAGTTGACATCATTTTACGATCAGAATCGAAAGGCAATTCGTTAACACGTTCATGTTTATTTTCTAAATAATCTTTTTGAATGTTAAAAGAGCTTCCGGCAACAAGAAGGGCAATTTCTGTAGGATCCCCCGTTTGTGAGTCGGCACCGTAAGAAGCATCGTTGCATAAAACCATATTTTCTAATAATAGACGGTGTGCAGCATTATTTACATTCAAATTTTCTAGCTGATCGTATGCACGATCACTATAAAAGTGAGTAACAGTCATTTTATTTTGAGTTAATGTACCTGTTTTATCTGAACAAATAATCGTGACAGAACCGAGAGCTTCAACAGCTGGTAGTTTACGAATGATAACGTTTTGTTTAATCATACGCTGAACACCAATTGCAAGAACGATGGAAACGATAGCTGGTAAGCCTTCTGGAATGGCTGCAACAGCTAAACTAATTGCGGTCATAAACATTTCCAAAGTATCTCTTCCTTGTAAAAAACCGATGAGAAACATAATAACGCAAATAGCTACAGCGACAAAACCTAAATATTTTCCTACTTGTGCTAAGCTTTTTTGAAGCGGTGTCATATCATCTTCAGCTTCATGCAAAAGAGTTGCGATTTTTCCGATTTGTGATTTCATTCCAGTTTCGACAGCAACACCGACGCCACGTCCGTATGTTACTAACGTCGACATAAAGGCCATGTTTTTTTGATCGCCTAATGGTACTTGCTCATCACTTTGCATGGAGGGGTGGTAGACGGCATCTTTATCGACAGGGACAGATTCACCAGTTAGAGCAGATTCTTCAATTTTTAAATTCGCAGTTTCGATAAGTCGTAAATCGCAGGGGATATACCGCCCAGCATCAAGCATAACGATATCACCTGGAACGACGTGCTCAGATGGAATCTCTTTAAGTTCACCATCTCGCTTTACGATAGCTTTAGGTGTTGCCATCTTTTTCAATGCTTCTAAAGCCTGTTCTGCTTTCGATTCTTGGATTACACCGATAACAGCATTTAAAACTACAACGAGCGCGATAATACTTGCATCGGCCCATTCACCTACAAAGGCGGAAATAAGGGCAGCGATAATAAGGACATATACGAGGACGTCATTAATTTGGGCGAAAACGCGCTGCCATAAAGTACGTTTTTGTTTTGAAGTCAATTCGTTTGGACCATACTGTTTTAAACGTTCATTTACGTTTTCATCTGTTAAACCGTGCTGTTCATTTGTTCCTAGGTCGATTAATGTTTGATTTTTCGTCTTACTGTACCAATTGCTCATAAGTAAGCACCCCCAGTAAAAACAGTTAGCAATGGTAGTGTGGCAATTTTTTTAGATTAGTATGTATGGAGAAAAAATCTAAGGTGAGGTTCTACTTTCATTGTACAGTATTTTAGAATGTGATGAGGAAAAGAGAAGAGTTGTCATGAATTTGTTGAAATTAAAAGAGCCTCGAATACGTGAGGCTCTTTGTTATTTTTTAATTAATGTACCTAATTCCTCAGTAATAGCTTGCATTTCACTAATACTGAATGTTTCACGTTTCATAACATGCTCATAAATGTCACGTAAGTCCTCGTACATTTCTGCGTTAAAACTAGCAGCTCTCATTGCTCCAGCATTAACCATGCGTAATTTTTCTTTAATAGCTTCTACCATATATTCAACGTTTGCTTCTGATTTTACGGATAAATCCACCGAAGTGTCCCCCTTTAAAATAACATAAGGTTATCTTAACATTTTTTTATCATTTTCGTTAATGAAACTTTTCAATCCTATTAAATTAGTAGGGATTTCCTTTATATTTAATAATTGGTTGTTTATACTATATAAGTATATAGTAAGAAATGCACCAAGAAGGGAAGAAACAAAAATATGGTCCGGGTATTGTTTGTTTGTCTTGGGAACATTTGTCGTTCTCCAATGGCAGAAGCAATTTTTCGAGATCTTGTCGTAAAAGAGGGACTCGAAGAGAAAATTGTCATTGATTCTGCAGGAACTGGAGATTGGCATATTGGTCATCCACCACATAAAGGAACACAAAAAATTTTAAAAGAAAATGAAGTCTCTTTTGAAGGAATTAAAGCACGGCAAGTAGAAAAAGAAGACTTAACAAAGTTTGATTATATTATTGCCATGGACAACAAGAATATAGCGGATTTAAAAAGTTTTGATAAAACTGGAGGCTATATTGGTAGACTGTCCGATTTTGTTCCAGACGGTGGCTGGACAGACGTTCCTGACCCTTACTTTACAGGGAACTTCCAAGAAGTGTATGACCTTGTAACAGAAGGGTGTGTAAAGCTATTAGCTTTCATTCGAAATGAACAAGGAATATGAGGAAGCTTAGAAAGTAATACTTTCTAATATAAGAAATGAAAGGGTGAAGGAATATGGCAAAGAAAAATAATATTGCTCGAAACATTGCGATTGGTGTAGCTGCAGGTGTAGCTGTATCTATGTTAAAGAAAGAAAACCGTGAAAAAGTAAAAAATACGGCAGAAAAAGCAAAAACAAAGATGATTGAAATTGGTGAAAATGCGAAGATAAAAGAAAAAGTGCAAACTGTTACAGATAAAGGACGCGAACTTGCTGATTTCAATGTAGTGAAAGCGAAAGTAGCAGAAATTAAAAAATTGACGCCGTCTGTTGTAGAAACGTTAAAAGAAACGAAAGAAATTTTTAGTAAGAAAAAAATTGTTCCAGTAGAAAAGCCGGAAACGATTGAAATTCAAGCTGTATCTCCAAAGGTAGATGAGCTTAAAGCAGAAGAAGAGCCAGTGGTAGCTGCAGATGGTGGTATGAAAGAAGCGCGTGAATTATTTATGAAGGACTCAAATGCAGAGGAAAAAAAAACTGAAGCATACATTGAGCTAAAGCAAAATAAAGAAGAGAAGAAAAGCGTCTAAAACATATGAAAAAATTTCTAGAAAAAGCAAAAAGAAATCGCACTTTTTCGTTTGGGAAAGATTTATATGACCGGACGATGCGCGATGATGTAGCGGGCTTAGCAGCACAGCTCGCTTATTTCTTCTTGCTTGCGATTTTCCCTGGGCTTGTTTTCTTAATTACGCTTCTTGGCTTTATTGACCTTCAAACAGAAAGTGTGCTCAATTTATTAGAACCGTACGTACCAGAAGATGCGATGAACTTAATTGAAGTAAACGTAGATAAAGTTGTAAACGAACAAAATGGTGGTTTATTATCATTCGGTTTACTATCGATGTTATGGTTTGCTTCTAATGGAGTAAATGCGATTATGAATGCTTTTAACCGTGCTTATGATGTAACAGAAACACGCTCCTTTATTAAAACAAGAGCTTTATCAATTGTGTTTACATTAGCTATTATTTTTATGATTGTGTTTGCGCTAATTGTTCCAGTATTCGGACAAGTAATTGGTGCAGCAGTGTTTAAAGCAATTGGTTTATCGGATAGTTTTGCTTATGTGTGGAGTATTGCACGTTTAGTAGCGAGTTTCTTCGTTTTGGTCGCTTTGTTTAGCTTTTTATATACGTTTGCACCTGATCGGAAATTAAAGCGAAGAGAAGTCATATCGGGGGCTTTATTTGCTACTGTAGGGTGGATTGTGGTATCGTACTCATTTGCCTATTATGTAGATAAATTTGCAAATTACGCTAATACATATGGTGGTCTCGGTGGTATCATTATTTTAATGTTATGGTTTTACTTAACTGCGTGGGTAATTTTACTTGGCGGTGAAATTAATGGTTTACTCCATCATTATAGAACGGGTGACAATAATTCCCGTAATGAAAAATGAGCTCTTGTTCCATAATAAAAGGGAACAGGGGGGATATTTCATGAGTAATAATAAAAAGAACCACAATAATAAAAGCAACAATAAACAAAAGAGCAGTTCGCATCCAAAGCATAAAACAAGCAGCAGTGCGAACGGTCATAATAGCTACCATTAAAAAAAACGGGTCCTTCATCAGGGACCCGTTATTTATTTCCTTTTAATAATCGTAAACCATTCAAAATGACAAGGATGGTACTTCCTTCATGTCCAATAACACCGAAGGGAAGAGCTAAAAACTGTAAAAAATTTGAACAAATCAGCATTGCAATGACAGCTAAAGAGAAGATAACGTTTTGCTTCACAATACGGTTCATTCGTTTTGATAAACGGATTGCTTGAGAGAGACGAGATAATTCGTTTTTCATAAGAACAACGTCTGCAGTCTCTAATGCTACGTCTGTTCCTTCACCCATTGCAACACCAATACTAGCAGTAGCGAGGGCAGGTGCATCGTTTATACCATCTCCAACCATGGCGACTATGCCATACTTTTCTTTTAACTGCTTTATCGTTTCAACTTTTGTTTCCGGTAAACATGATGCGTAATATTCTTTTATATTACTTTCATTGGCAATTGCTTTTGCTGTTTCTTCATTATCACCAGTAATCATGATTGCTTCGACACCAATGCTTTGCAAATCACGAATAGCCGCTATCGTTTCTTGGCGAAGGGTATCTTTTAAAGCGATCAGTCCAAGAATACCATCTTCATCACTAATATAAACGACAGTTTTCCCCTCTTTTTCAAGTGAAGCAGAAATGCCATTATGGAATGTTTTTATTTCTTCCCCGATAAAATCAGCTTTACCAATTTTATAAGCTTTGTTTTCTAATATTCCTTTTAATCCAAAACCAGTTACATCTTCAACGTTTTCTGGTTTTTTTATCGTAATGTCGTAAGCATGTTTTGCATATTTAACAATCGCTTCTGCTAAAGGATGTGTAGAGTGACTTTCAATCGCTGCTGTAATAGAAAGTACTTCACTTTCTGCTATGCCTTCTCGAACATATACATCTGTTACAGTAGGTTTTCCTTGTGTTAATGTTCCTGTTTTATCAAAGGCAATCGCCTTTACTGAAGCTAGACGTTCTAAATGAATACCACCTTTAAAGAGAATACCGTTTCTCGCTCCGTTTGAAATCGCTGATAAAGTTGCCGGTGTAATGGCTGCAACTAGTGCGCAAGGAGAAGCGACTACAAGTAAGATCATAGCGCGATAAAACGTTTCATTCCAACTCCAATCAAGTAAGAAATGAGGAACGAACATCATAAGCGCAACAACAAGTAGTACACCTTTTACGTATGTTCCTTCAAATTTTTCGATGAATAGTTGTGATGGTGATTTTTCGCTTTGTGCACTTTGAACGAGACGAATAATCTTTTGGAATAATGTTTGATCGCTCGGCTTCGTAATTTTAACTTCAATAGCTCCACGTAAATTTACAGTGCCAGCAAATACTTCATCACCGAATTTTTTCTCATTTGGAATAGGTTCTCCTGTAATAGCAGCTTCATCAATATTTGTTTCACCAGTATGAATTGTGCCATCAGCAGGAACACGCTCACCTGGCTTAATTAAAATAATATCGTTAATTTGTAATTGTCCAACTGGAATACGTTCCTCAATTCCGTTTGAAATACGTAATGCTTCTTCAGGTTGTAAGTCAAGAAGCGCTGAAATTTCTTTTTGGCTTTTACTTAATGTATAAGATTCCATTGCTCCGCTTAATGCAAAGATGAAGATTAAAATAGCACCTTCTGCCCAGTAACCGATAACTGCGGCGCCGATAGCTGCAAAAATCATGAGCATTTCAACATTTAGCTCTTTCTCTTCAATTGAGTCTGCAATACCTTCTTTCGCTTTTGCAAATCCTCCAATTACATAAGCAAGGATATAGAAAGTAATACCTGCACTTATTGCATCATTTTTTGTGAATAACCAGCCAGCTAAAATAAAAATACCAGATGCGATTGCAAATATAAGTTCATAATGTTTCTTTAATGTATCCCATAAAGAGGGATGAGAAATATCTTTTTGTGCTTGTAATGTTTTTACTTCTGCGTTCATGAATACTCGCTCCTTCCAAATTCTTATTGAGAAAAAGAATCAAAATCGAAACCCCTATAAAACGACGAAAGCTGCCATCCATAATGGATAGCAGCATTTCTGTTGAATCTGATTTTAATAGTTATTATATTGTAATTATTCTATAGTATAGCATATGTTTTTCTTAGATGATATGTTTTTGTTTTAGTATAAAGTGAAACTTTAATTAGTGGGGGTTTTGTTCATCCCCCACTGATTATTAGCCTTCACCAATCGGGCTTTTACGGGCAGCAGGGCTCCCACCTAACTTCTTTGCCCCAGCCGAATTTGGAGGTGGGAGTTTTACTGCCCGGTGAATAGCGGGATAAACTGAAAACTTGTGTTTTCGCATTTCCTTTGGTATATATGAATATTGTTCATAAAAAGGTCGGAAAGGAAGACATCAAGTTGAAGACAGAGAAATTTTTTACCCATCCGATTGGCGTGTTTATTGCTGCAATAGTAGCAACATTTTTATGGGGAAGCGCATTTCCCTTTATTAAATTAAGCTATGTTGAACTTGGAATTCAGCCACAAGAAGTCGGGGAACAAATATTATTTGCTGGCTATCGCTTTTTCTTATCTGGTGTAATGCTCTTATTATTTTTTAAAGCGTTAGGAAAAGATATGAAGTTCAAAAAAGGAACAGGAAAGCAGTTAGTTCAAATTGGCTTGTTTCAAACTTTTCTTCAATATATATGTTTTTATATTGGAATGAGTTACAGCTCAGGAATTGAAGGAGCGATTATTTCAGGAACATCATCATTCTTTCAAATTTTACTCGCACACTTTTTATATAAAGATGATGCTCTAAATAGGAGAAAAGTAATTGGAGTAGCTATCGGTTTTTGCGGTGTGATTTTAGTGAATGTACCGAGTGATGGAAGTTTATCATTCCATTTTGGAATAGGTAGCTTATTACTTCTTGGAGCAGCGATGATGTATTCGTATGGAAACATATTAGCGAAAGAAGGTAGTAAAACGTTAGATATTGGGTATATGACAGCATATCAGATGATTTTCGGATCAATTGGTTTGATATGTATAGGTGCATTTCAAGTTGGAATGATGCCATTCGTATTTAATCTACATGCAATACTTATGCTCATATATTTATCGTTCTTATCAGCAGCGGGATTCTGTATATGGAATACAATTATGAAGTATAACAAAGTAGGGAAAGTCTCGATGTATATGTTCTTTATACCAGTGTTTGGTGTGCTACTATCAAGTCTGATTTTAGGGGAAGCAATTCATTCCTTTGTACTATTTGGTTTAGCATGTGTTGCAGCGGGAATTATTGTAGTAAATCGTAACCCGGTTAAAAAGAAAGTTGAGCAAGAAAAACAACTAGCATAGAGAACAGAAAAACGATTAAAATGGAAGAACAGTATTGTTCTTCTTTTTTTACATAGAAAAAGGAGAACGTGCTATATGTAACGAAAAAAAGATAGAAAAAGCATTTATTGAGGAGAACATATTATGAATGTACTTTACATTGTGTTAGTCGGGCAAGTTATTCTTTTTTTAATGGGAGCAATTTATGCAATAGGACAGACGAAAAGAACGAGAAATAATATGCCGTTACCTTTAGCGGTTCGTCTTATTCTTAGTTTTTCTTTAACAGGAAGTGCAATTTGGATATGGTTACAAGATCCATCGGTTGAGTACAGTACGTGGGTTGCACTCGGTATGACATTGTCAACTGTAGGGGATTTATTTATGGCAGGATTAATTCCAATTGGTCATCGATTAATTGGAGGAATGGTTACTTTCGCTCTTGCACATTGTTTCTATGTGAAAGCATTTTTACAAACAGGTATTTCATGGAATGGTTTTTGGATTGGTTTACTCGTATACGGACTCTTTCTAATTATAGGATGGTTCTTTTTTATCCGAAATGAAAAACAGGATAAATTGTTTACGATTGGGGCTCTAATTTACGGTTTGTGGGTTGGAGGAATGGCATGTTTTGCATTCGCCTTATATTACGAGAATACAGGAATATGGTGGGCGCCAGCACTTGGTGGCTTATTGTTTGTGATTTCTGATTTTATTATCGGTGTGACAGATATCGGGGGGCGCAAACTGAAGTATGAACCACTTTGGATTTGGTTTACATATGTCGCAGCGCAGATGTGTATCGTATATGTAGGATTATAAAAAGATACTCTCAAAAATAGTTGATAGACTATTTTGAGAGTATCTTTTTTATTGCTATGCTACTATATTTGTTTTTTAACTTATGCAGTATTCTATATTTTCTAAGCATGAATGTCATAGAAAAAGTCCTGTTTAGTAGATGAAAAATATAGTATATAAGGATAGTAAATTTATGGGGGTTATTATTTTTATATTTGTAATATTCCAATGTTATAATTCAGAATTTTATGGAAATTCACCAGTCGGAGTACTTATAATAAAAATAAAAAGATGATGAGATGGTGGAATGATGCAAAAGAAAAAACGTTTGCGTGAATTCTTTGAAATAATTGCGATTGCATGCTTAGTGGTGTTTTTGGCAAAAATCTTTTTGTTTTTTCCTACGACTGTAAAAGGCGCATCGATGAGGCCGACGTTACAAGATGGAGATAAAGTAATTATTAATAAACTTGCAAAGAGATTGGAAAGTTATGAGAGAGAGGATGTTATTGTCGTGAAGACAGATAATTTCTACGTGAAGAGAGTTATTGGATTGCCAGGAGATGTAATTGAGATGAAGAATGATCAATTATATGTTAATCATCAAGTGAAAAACGAAGAGTATTTAAAGAATAATAAAAAACAGGCAGAAAAATTACTTATCAATTTAACTGAAGATTTTGGACCGATTACAATTCCTAAAAACAAAATTTTTGTGATGGGAGATAATCGTTTAGTTAGTAGGGATAGTAGGAACGGCTTAGGGCTCATTGATAGAACAGAAGTATTAGGAAAGCTCATGGCGATATATTATCCATTTGAACATGTGAAAATGGATAATTAGAAATAAGAAAAACCAAGCGAATTAGTTGCTTGGTTTTTCTTATTTAAACAGTTGGTGTTTTATTTATTGTTTCTTGTGAAGCAATGATTTCATTGTTTCGGTCGATATTTAACATGAATTTTCGTTGTAACAATTGCAATTTAAAGAGTGTTAAAGGATCATGATAAGTTTCTGGGTTCGTTCTTAGCTTTGTTAATGTTTGCTCATCTTCTTGTATTTCAAGTTGGGCCGCTTCTACGGTTTGTTTCAATATGCTAAGAGGGTCTTTAAAGAACATCATGATATCACGTTCTAGCGCACCTTCAAATACTTCAAATTGAAGGAAAAATTGTTTTGAAATCATCTGAGCAACTTCTGTATAATCTTCTGTTTCAATATATTGTTTATATTTATTTGATAGCATAGATTGATTTTTTTGCATATTACCGAATAATTTCCCTGCACTCTTTAAGAAAAATTGTGTCGGTGTAAAGCGTAATAAAATATTGATGTTAGCTACTGTAATTCTATTCGTCATTCTTGCAACATCTCTATCCCAGTCATCTAGTAATTTGAAATCACAAGGAAGTTTAATACGCTCTTCCTCATAGAGCTTATTAAAGGTATCGCCCATTTCATCTAAATAAGCCTGAGCTTGAATGAATTCATTATGAGCAGTTTCAATCCATTCTTGAATAGATTGAGTAAATTTAGGGAGAAGCACTTGCTGTACATGTTTTTGAATTCTTTCATTCATTGCTACATTTAGTTCTTCATGGACCAATTTGAAATCACTATCTTCTTGAACAAGATCAGAGCAACTCTGCAACAATTCAGGAATTTGAGAATGTATATCCTGCGTAATCTCTTCTTTCGTTAAGAGATAAGATTCTGTAATGGAACGAATTTTATCTTTTTGGATGGCAGTAAGATTATTAATAAAACCATCAAGTTTTACTAAAATATGTTTATTCCAGCGGACGGATTTCACTAACGTATTTTCTAATTCCACACGTTCATTGACAAGGTATGCGATTGTTTTTTGGATAAACCATAATAATTTTTCAATGCGTTCTTTTTCAACGTTACGCTGAGTAAGGTTAGAAAGAATAGAGTCTGTTACGTTACCTAGCTGTTCACTACTCTCTTGTGAAGGAGAGTAAGGGAAAAATTGTGCTTCTGGGAAATGTACGAGTATTTTCTTTTTAATGTTGTTCGTGATGTTTTCACTAGTATTCGTATCAATTGTTTGTAAGACGAATTGAATTTGTAAATTTGGTACTTGCCCACGAATATATAATAATGTATCGAGCTCTTCATCATGTAATGGTGAAGCTGAATTTAGTACATAGATGAGACTGTCTGCTGCCTGTAAGTATTCAAAGTGAGAGCTGTTTTTGTCAAGTTGTCCATGCACAGTAGGTGTGACAAGGAATGAAAACTTATTTTTTCGTAAAAATCTACTTGGTAATTTAACTTCAATACATTTTTTTTCTAGTTCTGACTGAGAAGGTGCCGCTAGTATGTTATGAAGTTCGTCAAAGTTTGGTATATTTCGTATATCTAGCTCTGTAAGCTCAGTTATTTCAGTTTGACTATCATCTTTAAATGTAATTGAAGTTGTTATAGCCCCATTTAATATATTTTCTCCTAGTATAGAGTTAATAAAGGCTGATTTATCATAATCGCTAGCGCCTGCTACTAGAAGTTGTGTAACAGTTAAATCGTATAACTCACGAACAAGTAGTGTGAATTGATGACCTAAATCTACATCATTCTTCTCAGCCCATACAGCAATCGTTTCAAATAATGCTGATACGTCTGCCATATCAACATTTGCATGAGCTGATGCATTTGAAAGTAAGGCACCTGCGCTTTTTACGAGTAATGATTCTAGAGTTGTCGGTGAAACTTCATTCCATGCTAATACTGCTGCGGAGACAAGTAAAGAATCCTCGGTTTTCGTTAAACTAAACCAATTTGTTAATAAATCTGGTACAAGTCCTTGTAATTCGTGCATGAAATATTGTCCAGTAATCAATTCAAAATACGTCTCTTGATAGCGAGTAGAAATTTCATTCCAATCATCATTAGCGTCTACTTCAATATGTAAGAATAAGTGATTTATTGTTTGAATCCAAGGTAGATGTAATGATTCATTTTGATAACTGTTCCAAAGTGAAATAACAAGCTCTTTAAATTGAACTTGATCAATTGTATATAAGGCTTTTAAAGATTCATAGAAATACTCAGGTTTAATTTTTTTAGTAAAGCCTCTGTTCACATAATTTATTAAAGTATCGAACCAGTGTAATGATTTTGTTCGAATTCCTTCTTGAACAGCGAGTTCAATAGCATTATTCCAATCTTCTTGTTTTTCATAGAACGATCGAGCAATCGCAGTAATATTCGGATAGTCTGGTTGAAATGCAACAGCTTCACTAATCGTCTTAAATGCCAGTCCTAGACGGTCTTGCTCGATATAAAGAGAAAGAAGTTGTAGGGAAACTTCCATCGTAAGAGTTGTATCTTCTGATTGAATAGATTTATAAAGTTCCTCTGCTTTTGGTAAGAAACCTAATTCGAAATAAGCATCTGCAATATTCTTCATGGCCCAGAGAGCAAGTTCATTATTTACTTTCTCCCATTTAAATATTGCAGCTTCAAAGTCGTTATTTTGAAAGTAAACTTCACCTTGTGCGAAGCGAATATTAGATATATTGGAGAATTCATTTTTTGATTCATTTATATATGCTTCACCGAGTACTTCCGTTACCGGAATGGAAGTTTCTTCTGTTAAAAATGTTTTATAGTAAATCTTTTGGATAAATTGTTTTTCAATGGTCATGTTCGTTCCCCCTGTATAATTTAGAAAAATGATGTTGTATGTAAAAGGGTGCATGTTACTTTATTAGGTAGAAGTTGCATTATATAGACCAAACTACGTTTTTGCTAGATATATCATTTTTCCTGAGAGTTAAACCGTTGCGAAAAGTAACTTTCCTTTATTGTAACAAAAAAACAAGCCTATGAATTTTTATTTTTTAATCCCGATTGGTGCAGGCTAATAATCAGTGGGGATGGATAAAAAACCCACTGATTAAATCTCTGTTTAAGGAATGGAATAGAAGTAGAGTTCATTATAAAAACAATGTATAGTGAATATGTATACCATGTTTGTCTTAAAGATAGAATGGGCACAATATGGAATAACGATCGTGTATAGGATGTGTCTTCCGAATGGAACAACATATTGGCGAGTTAATCGCACATTATGGTTATTTTGGAATTATTATAGCTCTAGCTGGCGGGATTGTTGGATTACCTATACCGGATGAGTTTTTATTGACTTTTATTGGATATAACATTTCAAAAGGAGTTATGTCAGGAACAGCTGCTTTTTTAAGTGGAATGGCAGGGGCAATGCTTGGCATTACATTAAGTTACATGTTAGGTTTAAAACTTGGGCTCCCTGTTTTAAAAAAATATGGTCCGAAAGTTAGAATTAAGGAACATCATATTGAAAAAACACATATTTTATTTGAAAAATACGGTCCATTTCTTTTAATGATTGGATATTTTATACCAGGAGTACGTCATTTAACAGCATATTTTGCTGGAGTTTCAAATTTAACATGGTGGCGTTTTTGTTTGTATGCTTACGGTGGTGCACTAATTTGGATAAGTGTTTTTATTGGCCTAGGTTGGAAACTGGGAGAGAAGTGGCGCTTTGTTGAATATAGTTTACATCATTATGGAATATGGATTTTATTAGTTTCGGCAATTGTAACATTGATTGTGTGGATTTACATAAGGAAAAGAAAAAACCGCTAATAATAGCGGTTTTTTAGCTGAAAGCAATAAATAATACACCAGCTGTAATAAAGGCTACACCAATACCAGTCATAAAGTTTAACTTTTCACCTAATATAATCATCGCGAGAATAATGGAAAATACTACACTTAATTTATCGATAGGTGCTACTTGTGAAACTTTTCCTGTTTTTAATGCAAGAAAATAAAATAGCCATGACGAAGCACCAGCGATTCCACTTAATGTGATAAATAGCAGTGCTTTTTTATTTAAGAGAACATCACCGATATTTTGAAATTTACCTTGTATAATAATAACCCCTACCATAAATAATGCCATAATAATAGAGCGAACCGTTGTTGCGACGTTGGCATCGATTCCATCTAAGCCAATCTTTCCAAAAATAGATACGAGGGCAGCGGCAACTGCTGATAATAGTGCGAATAATAGCCATGAACTCATAGGGAAATTCCTCCAATCTTACATTATTATACATGAAAATCATTCTCATGTATAAATAACGAAATAAACCCCCGCCCTATATTTTTAATAAGGTGGGGGTTTATTATGCTACTCTGCTATTTCTTCATATAAAAAGTACGTTACATTATAAATATGTTCTACTTCATCATCCGTCATAAATAATAATTCGTCACGTTCAATCCCTTTTTTCTTTTCAATAAACTCAATCATGTTTTTTCGTTCTTCTCTTTTCATCAATTTTTATTTCTCCCCTCAATCTGTTTTAATACAGTTTATTTAAGTTACTGCTATTATATAACAGAATCTTTGGAAAGTTCCACCTATTTTATTATTTTTTTTAGAAGAACCTTTCGACAAAACAAGCCCGCTTAAAGGGCTTGTTTTCATTTTAAAGTCGTAAAAACTCGGGCTCGGTCGTACCAGCCCCATCGATGTAATAAATTGTATCGGGATTGATTTTTATTAGTACGTAATTAGGGTCTTCCGCACCGAGTAACCAGCGTTTTAAGCTATTAGTCCAAAATTTGTTTTTTAATGTTTGATCTTCTTCGATGGAAGCTATACCTTCAACTTCAATGTAATCTTCATCTAATTTCTTTCCTTCACGTCCAAGTAGTACATGTACATTGGGATTTTTTTCGATATCTGTTATCTTTTTTGAATTTCGATCTGTTGCAACATATAGTACAAAATCTTCGTGGAAAAACATCATAAAGGCGCTATGTGGCTTATCGTTACGTACAGTAGATAATACACCAGTACGTTGACCTTGAATAATAGTTGCGATTTTTTCTTTTAAGTGCATATTTTTAGCCTCTTTTCATAATTCGTAATTTTTTCTGTCTGAACAAGATAATTTAAATATCTTTCATACTGTTTTCTTCAATCCGATTTTTTAAACGTAATTGTGATGAAATCGGACAAGTTAGGAGATGAATAATAATAATATCGAGGAGAAATACATACGATGGAAGGATGAAAAGCATGTTTAATAAAATATTTCTTACAGTAGCGCTTATAGGTGTACCACTTTCTGTAATCGGAAAAACACTTCATTGGCCACAAACCATTATGTTTGCTGTATACTGCATTACTATTATTGCATTAGCTGGTTTTATGGGGAGGGCGACAGAAAGTTTAGCAATCGTTTCTGGGCCTCGGATAGGTGGTTTATTAAATGCCACTTTCGGTAATGCCGTTGAACTTATCATTTCAATTTTTGCACTTCAGGCAGGATTAACAGAAGTTGTTTTAGCTTCCTTAACTGGTTCTGTACTTGGAAACTTATTACTGGTAGGAGGGCTATCCTTCTTTATAGGTGGCCTTAAGTATAAAAGGCAAAGTTTCAATGTTTATGATGCAAGACATAATTCAGCTTTATTAATATTTGCTGTTGTCGTAGCCTTTGTTATTCCGGAGATTTTTTCAATGAAGATGGATGCTGGAAAGACGTATCAATTAAGTATTGGTGTTTCTATTATCATGATTATTATGTACCTTGCTGCATTGCTATTTAAGTTAGTTACGCACCGTGGTGTATATCAACATAAAAGTGATGAAGTAGCACATGAGGAAGAGCCAGAGTGGTCCAAAGGTAAAGCGCTACTCGTTTTAGCGATAGCAACACTTGCAGTTGCTTATGTGTCAGAGGCACTCGTACATACTTTTGAAACGGTCGCAAAGTCGTTTGGCTGGTCAGAGTTATTTATAGGGGTTATTATCGTTGCAATTGTTGGTAATGCAGCAGAACATGCATCTGCGATTATTATGGCATATAAAAATAAAGTGAATATCGCAGTAGAAATTGCAGTAGGTTCTACATTACAAATCGCCATGTTTGTTGCTCCTGTGTTAGTACTTCTTTCGATGCTTTTTGCACAAAAGATGCCTTTAGTATTTACAATACCAGAACTTGTTTCTATGATTACAGCTGTTTTCTTAACCATTGCGATTTCAAATGATGGGGATACAAACTGGTTTGAAGGAGGCACTTTATTAGCGGCGTATGTCATTATGGGAATTGGTTTTTATTTATTATGAAAAATAGGGATAACAATGCGTATGAGAGAAAACAATAAAGTGAAACTTTAATTAGTGGGGGATTTCCATCTCCCGCTAATTATTAGCTGAACCAATCGGGCTTTTACGGGCAGTTGATTTCCAAACTAATTTCTTTGTTTAATTGGAATATTAAGGTGGAAATCTTACTGCCCGTTAATGCGGGATAAATACAGTAAATTATATACCTTTATGTAGGAAGGAGCCAGACAGGTGAAACGAGTATACAGCATATGTCTTTCAACCATGGTCTCGTTTATCTTATTATTTCCTAACAGTAGTTTTGCAAAGACAACGGTAGAAGTAAAAATGCCTTCATCTGTTTTAAATATTTCAAAAGATAATACATTTCCGAATGATGCACAAGATTTACCGCGTTTACAGCCAAGTAAGTTTGCGCAAGAACTATTGAAAACAGCAAATATCAAAATTGAAAATCCAGATTTAATTCGAATGTTTAATGAAACAACAATTTCGAATGCACCGCTTGCGGTAGGATACCGGGCGAAAATTTATTTAGGTCAATGGGCATTAAATTATGAGTCAATAGATACATCGATTAATTGGGAATATAAGCAAGTGAATCGCAACGTGTACGATAATCGCGGAGGTGATCGCTTATACCCACTTCGCTATAAGCAAGAAACCCAAAAGACAATCGAAGGTGATTTAACAGCAGATATGAAAGATGCCACAGATGTGAAAAAAATGATGCTTCTAAAAGCGCTTGAAAAAGTACAATTGCCACTTTCATTTAAAACAACCATTGGTTATGGTACCGGACATGAGCGTGTTTATAATATTAGTCCAAGTCAAATTGGATATTTATATGCGTATACACCAGCAGTAAATGAAAAAGGAAAAGTAACATTTGGAGAAGTCTACCTTGTGTTAAAAGGGAATCAAAAAAGACTTGTCGTGAAAAATATTACATCTCAAGGAATCGGAGCTGCTATTCCAATTCATGATCATTTATTTTTTAAATTTGTTTCTTCATCACATTCACAATGAAATAAAAAACGTCAGCCTATAAGCTGACGTTTTTTATTTATCCCGCTATTTGCCGGACAGTAAAACTCCCACCTCAAAATTCGGCTGGAGCAAAGAAGTTAGGTGGGAGCCCTGCTGCCCGTAAACGCCCGAATGGTGAAGGCTAATAATCGGTGGGGGATGAATAAAACCCCACTGATTAAAGTTTCACTTTATAACATAATGTTTGATGTTTTTGATAAGAAATCTTCTTTTGGATAGTAGCTATTTTTTACAAGAACATTTGGTCCAAGGCATTTCACGGCAGGACAATGGCAACTTAATGATTTTGCTGTTTTTGAGTCACACCATTTGTCGTAAGCTTCTTGTAGTGTATTTGTTTGTACATTACCTAGAAGCGGGACATCACCGAAATCGGTCACGATAATATTTCCATCGAAAATATTTACGTTCAAACGAGAACGACCATCTGGATCATTGCGGACAGTTACATTTTTACTTTCATGTAATCTCTTCAATGTGTATAAATCACGTTCATCATCACTACATGCATAGAAAGGTAATGTTCCAAATAACATCCATACATTTTCATCACGGATCTCTAATAAATGTTCAATTGCATTTCGAATTTCTTCTTTTGTTAAAATTTCAAGTGTGCTAGCGAAGTCACTCGGATACATTGGGTGCACTTCATGACGTTTACAGCCCATTTCTTCAACGATTTGACGGTGAATATGTTCAATATGTGGTAGAGTTCGTTTGTTTAACATAGTTTCGGCTGATACGAGTACACCTGCCTCTGATAGAGCTTTACTATTTGTAATCATTCTTTCAAATAATTTAGCGCGCTGTTCATAAGTAGGTTTACGCTCCATCATTGCAAATCCGCCTTCAACGAAGTCATCGATTGTTCCCCAGTTATGTGAAATGTGCAATACATCTAAGTAGGGAATAATTTGTTCGTAACGTGCTAAATCTATAGTTAAGTTTGAGTTGATTTGAGTGCGAACGCCTCGTTCATGGGCGTATTTTAAGAGTGGTGTTACATAGTTGTCGACGGATTTTTTTGAAAGCATAGGTTCTCCGCCTGTAATACTTAAAGAACGCAGATAAGGAATCTCATCTAATCGTTTTAATAAAAGCTCCATCGGAAGCGGATTTGGATCTTTCGGCTGTAATGTGTAACCAACAGCGCAATGCTCGCAACGCATATTGCATAACGTCGTCGTTGTAAACTCAACGTTTGTTAATAGTAGTTTGCCGTACTCTTCAAGGTCCATATACGCTTCCCATGGATCGTAAGAAGGAGTAATCGGCTTCATTATTTGTGATATCGTCATATGAAATACTCCTTTGACTATTGAAATAACAATTTGTCCATTCTCTATAATAGAAGAATATGTGCTTTTTATAAAGTGAAACTTTTTTGTGAAAAAAGAGAGAGGGCTTACATTATAATGAATTACTGCGACAAATTTGATGAAATTACATGCCCATATCCATCATTTTTGCGGTATAATAAAAGCAACTCGAATTAAAAGGAGAGTGCCTTCATGGGAAAAGCAATTCAAGATAAAGATTCACAACTAGTATATTTGAAAAAACGTTTAAATATGTTCATTGAAGTAATTGATACGATTGAACCAGAAGAGGTAGAATTAGAAGATGTAGATCGTCTTCTTGCAATGTTAGATGAATTAGAACTGAAATGTGAGCAATTTAAAAAAGACGAATAATATATTAAAAAGGCTGCCACTACAAAATTGGCAGCCTTTTTCTGTACGGATAATAGAAGGAATATAGAAAAAAAGGTATAATCAAGTTGTGAAAAATTTCATTTAACCTTTAATGGCGTGAAATAAAGTGAAACTTTACTCAGTGGGGGTCATTCCCCACTGAGTATTAGTTGAACCAATCGGGCGTTTACGGGCAGTTGATCTCCCACCTAACTTCTTTGCTCCACCTGAATTTTGAGGTGGGAGTCTTACTGCCCGTTAATGCGGGATAAATAAACAGCTGAAGAGTATAACAATGGAATTTTCATTTCATAACGTTTTGGTAGCGTTCACAATTGAGGGGGAAGTAACAATGGAAAAGCTTCAAGAAAGCATGTATCAACTAATTGTTGAAACGTCAACGAACTTACCGAAAGATGTTCGTCGCGCAATTCAACAAGCGAAAGAACGAGAAAATGCAGGAACTCGTTCGGCGATGGCACTTGGCACAATTACGAATAATATTAAAATGGCAGATGATAATATCTCGCCAATTTGCCAAGATACAGGGATGCCAACGTTTAAAATTTATACACCAGTTGGTGTGAATCAATTAAAACTGAAGGAAGCTATCTATAGTGCGCTTGAGCGGGCGACAAAAGATGGTAAACTTCGTCCAAACTCTGTTGATTCTCTTTTTGGAGACAATAGCGGAAATAATTTAGGACCAGGTACACCTGTTATTAAGTTTGAACAATGGGAAAAAGATTACATTGATGCACGTTTAATTTTAAAGGGCGGGGGCTGTGAGAACAAAAATATTCAATATAGCTTGCCTTGTGAAATAGAAGGACTTGGACGAGCTGGGCGTGATTTAGAAGGAATTCGTAAATGCCTTCTTCATGCAGTATATCAAGCGCAAGGGCAAGGGTGTAGCGCTGGGGTAATCGGCGTCGGTATCGGGGGAGACCGCACATCAGGTTACGAATTAGCAAAAAATCAATTATTCCGTACATTAGATGATGTAAATTCAGTTCCAGAATTACAAAAGCTTGAAGAGTACGTATTAGAGAATGCAAATAAGCTTGGCATTGGTACGATGGGATTTGGCGGAGAAACAACTTTATTAGGTTGCAAAGTTGGAGTATATAATCGTTTGCCAGCGAGCTTCTACGTATCTGTTGCATATAATTGTTGGGCATATCGTCGTCTTGGTGTAACAATTCATCCTGAAACAGGTGAAATTATGGATTGGTTGTACCAGGAAGGTGAAGATACACTTCAGCAAGATGCTGCGCAAGAACAAACAGAGCAGCGTGAAATCGTATTACAAGCTCCAATTACAGAAGAGCAAATTCGTGAACTTCGTGTTGGTGATGTTGTTACAATTAACGGCATGATGTATACAGGACGTGATGCGATTCATAAACATTTAATGGATAACGATTGTCCAGTAGATTTAAAGGGACAAATTATTTATCACTGCGGTCCAGTTGTAGTGAAAGATGAGAATGACAATTGGCAAATTAAAGCGGCAGGTCCAACGACAAGCATTCGTGAAGAGCCATATCAAGGCGATATTATGAAAAAGTTCGGTATTCGTGCTGTGATTGGTAAAGGCGGTATGGGTGCTAAAACATTAGCAGCTTTAGAGGAACACGGTGGTGTGTACTTAAATGCAATTGGTGGTGCAGCACAATATTATGCTGAATGTATTAAAGAAGTGAAAGATGTTGATTTCTTACAATTCGGTATCCCAGAGGCAATGTGGCATTTACGTATCGATGGTTTTAAAGCAGTTGTAACGATGGATTCTCATGGTAAAAGTCTACATGCTGATGTTGATAAAACATCACTTGAAAAATTGGCGAGCTTTAAAGAACCTGTATTTAAGTAAAGAGAAATGCATCTCGAATTATTCGAGGTGCATTTTTTTGGTATATATAGAAAATCATGTTCAGCATGAAAGAAAGCAGGGAAACAGAAACTACAGGTACGATTATATATGGAAAGGAGACTATTTATGAAATATAAATGGTTATATATAGGTCTCATTTTTTCAATTATGATGGCACTTGTTCCAGTTTCAACATTTGCTTATACGAATACACCACATAACTGGGGAATCCCACGTCCTAAAAATGAAACGGTGCCAGATGCAGGGAAACTATATACAGAATTAATACAAAAAAATGGTGGGTTTTATTTAGGAGATACGAAGAAAAAAGATATTTATTTAACATTTGATAATGGATACGAAAATGGATACACAGGAAAGATTTTAGATGTATTAAAGGAGAAAAAAGTACCAGCAACTTTCTTTGTGACGGGACATTATATAAAAACACAAAAAGATTTATTATTAAGAATGAAAAATGAAGGACATATTATTGGTAATCATTCTTGGAGTCATCCAGATTTTACAACAGTAAATGATGCAAAACTTCGTGAAGAATTAACGAGCGTAACGGAAGAGATTAAAAAAGTAACAGGGCAAAAAGAAGTGAAATATGTACGCCCTCCGCGAGGTGTATTTAGCGAAAGAACGTTAGCTCTTACGAAAGAAATGGGATATTATAACGTGTTTTGGTCGCTTGCATTTCTTGATTGGAAAGTAGATCAGCAAAGAGGATGGCAATACGCTCATAATAATGTAATGACTATGATTCATCCAGGATCTGTTTTGTTACTTCATGCAATATCAAAAGATAATGCAGAAGCACTTGCGAAAATCATTGATGATTTGCGCGAGAAAGGGTATCATTTTAAAAGCCTAGATGATTTAGTAAAAAGCAATCAACCGTAAGCATGTATGCTTGCGGTTTTCTCATGCTATAATGATGTGTAAAAAGGATGGGGAAACGTATGTGGAGCGAACATGTTACGTTAGAATATCCGTACCATTTTGAAGAAGTGCTAAAGCGTTTAGCTTTCGACCCGTTAAACGTCATTCAATTAGACGAGAAAGTAATTTATGTCCCGCTTTTTATAGACGAAGAACAAATTGTTGTTCGTTTGCAAGGGATTGGTACTGTTCAAAATCCACAGTTTTGGATTTCTAGTCAGGCAGGAGATCAAGAGAAAGTAATGAAACGAATGAGATCCATTTTTCACTGGAATGAACCGTTTCAAAATATACAAGATCATTTTTTAAACACATCATTACGTCCACTGTTTGAAACATATGCTTATACTCCAATTATATTAGAATTTGATTATTTCGCTTGTCTTCTTCGTTGTATTATTCATCAACAAATAAATTTGAAATTTGCTACGGTGCTAACAGATCAATTTGTAAAACGATATGGGACAGAGAAGAACGGCGTTTTCTTTTTCCCAACACCAGAAAGAGTAGCGAATATTTCAATAGAGGAATTGAGAGAGCAGAAGTTTAGTCAGCGAAAAGCCGAATATATAGTAGGATTAGCAAAACATATTGCAGACGGTAAATTAGATTTAGCAAGGATAGAAAACGAAACAGAAGAAGAAGTATCGGCACAATTGTTACCAATAAGGGGTATTGGAGCATGGACAGTGCAAAACTTTTTAATGTTTGGGCTTGGCCGGAAAAACATGTTTCCAGAAGCAGATATCGGGATTAGGCGTGCACTTCAAGGTGTATTTCAATTAGATAATAAGCCTGATGATGCATTTTTAGAAAAAGTGAAACAAGAGTGTGAACCATATTGCAGTTATGCAGCGTTATATTTATGGAAAAGTATAGAGTAGAGGTGTAATAATGATACAAGAGCAACAAGAGAGTAAGTTGGAAGTTGGTCAAACGTTTCCTGTGACAATTAAACGTCTTGGGATTAACGGAGAAGGCGTTGGTTATTTTAAGAGACAAGTTGTTTTCATTCCAGGGGCATTACCAGGAGAAGAAGTTGTTGCTGAAGCAACGAAAATTCAGCGTGGCTTCGCTGAAGCGAAAGTGAAAAAAGTTCGTAAATCATCACCACACCGTGTGAAAGCACCATGTTCAGTATATGAGGAGTGTGGTGGCTGTCAATTGCAGCACTTAGATTATAAAGAACAATTAAATCAAAAGCGTGATATCGTTGTACAGGCATTCGAGAAGTATATGAATGACAGTCTAGAAGAGAAAATTCGTCCGACGCTTGGTATGGAAAATCCATGGCATTATCGTAATAAAAGTCAATTGCAAGTGGGGCGTAAAGACGAAAAGGTTATTACAGGGTTATATAAGCAAAACTCACATCAGTTAATTGATATTTCTCATTGTATGATTCAACATAAAGCAACGAATGAAGCGACAAAAGTTGTAAGACGTATATTAGAAAAATTAAATGTTTCTATTTACAATGAGAAAAAACAAAAAGGTTTAGTACGCACAATTGTGACACGTACTGCAGTTCAAACAGGGGAAGTGCAAGTCACACTTATTACAACAAAAGAAGAATTACCAAATAAAGATCAATTTATCGCAGAAGTACAAAAACAAATGCCAAGTGTTAAATCAATTATGCAAAACGTAAACTGGCGTAAAACATCTGTTATTTTTGGTGATAAAACATTTAAATTAGCTGGAAAAGAAGTAATTCAAGAAACACTAGGTGATTTATCATTTGAATTATCAGCACGCGCATTCTTCCAATTAAATCCAGAACAAACGGTTGTTTTATACGATGAAGCGAAAAAAGCAGCTGCTTTAACAGGAAACGAGAAGATTGTGGATGCGTATTGCGGTGTCGGTACAATTGGACTTTGGCTTGCGAATGATGCAGCGGAAGTACGTGGTATGGATGTAATTCCAGAAGCGATTGAAGATGCAAAGAAAAATGCAAAACGCCACGGATTCACAAATGCAAAGTATGAAGCTGGTAAAGCGGAACAATGGTTACCAAAGTGGGTAAAAGAAGGATGGCGTCCAGATGTCATTGTTGTCGATCCACCGCGTACAGGTTGCGATGATAAATTACTGGAAACGATTTTAAAAGTAAAGCCGAAAAGAGTTGTTTACGTATCTTGTAATCCATCCTCATTAGCACGTGATGTGAACGCATTAATGAAGAGTTATGAAGTGGAATATGTACAACCAGTTGATATGTTCCCACATACAGCTCATGTGGAGAATGTAGTTAGATTAAAGTTGAAATAAGAAGGATTAAAAATGTTGATGTAGTTAACTGCATCAACATTTTTTGTTATATTAGCAGCTAGATTCAAGGTAATTACTTATCACGTTACATAATCAATATACATATTTTCTGTAGAGAGTATATGAGTTTTTCTTTCTAAATTCGAAATGAGTTTGTAAAAATATACAGTATTAAGATTGTATAGACCACTACGCTTTAATAAATTACAATATGTATGTATTATAGCGATTTTGCTATAGAAAATAAGCTAAAAGGGAGAAGATTTATGAAAAAATGGTTGGCGTTATTTGTCTTTGGAATCGTTTCTTTATTCGCAACTTCTGCATATGCGGAATCGTATGAAACAACAAAAACATTAAAAGTATATGAAAGCCGCAGTTTTAATTCACCTGTGAAAAAAGAACTGCAGCCAGGAGAAATGGTTTATGTTACAAATCGACATCCTAATGGATGGTGGAAGATTAGTGGCGGATTTATTGCGCCTGAGGGTGCTCAAGTAGAAATTAATCGGACTTTTGAAGCTTTTGATTGGATTAATATGGACAGTGCGAAGTACGTATTTGGTCCTCAAACTGTTATTGCACGTGATGGTACACTGAGAGGTGAAATTTTAATTGATACATATTTGGGGCAGAAGTGGACAAGTGTAAATGGAATGCCGCAAATAATGAAGCAGAATTTCGCTGCATACAGTAGCCCTGAAGCTAAAAATCCAGATGCTTGGTTCGCTCCACAAACGGTTAATATTTTGCAGACAAAAGAAAACGGTTGGTCTTTAATTAATACGTATTTAGGACCGAAGTGGATTGTTCGTTACCCACACGTGGAACATATTAATCGTGATTTTTATGCATACAATGAACCGAAGTACATGCATCACGGTGTGAAATTTTCAGCTCAATCTGTAAGAGTACTTCAACAAGGAGAAAATGGTTGGAAGAAAATTAAGGCTGATGTTGGAGAAAAATGGATTGCGCCACAAGGGTCTTATTACTACGTCCCAAATGCGTTTACAGCATTTGACCAACCTTTAGGTAGAGCAATCGGCAGTTTTGCACCACAAACAGTATTTGTAGTTGAAGAATCTACAACATCATTTGGTTGGTTAAAAATTAAAACATATTTAGGAGATTCTTGGATTCAAACGAATCGTAATTAGTAAATAGATTACTGTATTCCTTTTGGAATGAAGTAACAATATGTTATAGTTCCCTCATATGGCAAAGTTGTATGAGGGATTATATTTTTAGCCTATTAAAGGCAAGGAGAATACAATGAACAATTATAAATTAACAATTCAGTATGACGGTGCACGATATAAAGGGTGGCAACGTCTTGGTAACAATGACAATACGATTCAAGGAAAAATCGAAAGCATAATATCTGAAATGGTCGGAAAAGAAACTGAAATTATCGGCTGTAGTAGAACGGATGCTGGTGTACACGCTTTGAATCAAGTAGCTAACTTTCAAAGTGATGAGAAGTTAGTAGAACATAAAGTGAAAAAGTATTTAAATCAATATTTACCAAATGATATTAGTATTACGAGTGTAGAAGAAGTACCAGATCGTTTCCACGCTCGTTACAATTCTAAAGCAAAAACATATCTGTATAAAATTTGGAATGAAGAGCATACGAACCCATTTATGCGTAAATACAGCATGCACGTGAATAAACAATTAAATGTGAAAAGCATGAAAGAAGCTGCGAAACATTTAATTGGTTCACATGACTTCACTGCTTTTTCAAATGCAAAGTCTAAGAAAAAATCTATGGTTCGAGAAGTGTATACACTTGATGTTTTCGAAGAATCAGGATTTGTACAAATTAGAGTAAGTGGTAACGGATTCCTTCATAACATGGTGCGAAAAATTGTTGGAGCATTAATTGAAGTTGGATTAGGACAATTAGAGGCGGACGCAATTCCAAACATTTTAGAGGAAAAACAACGTAATCAAATTAATTGTCTTGCTGAGGCGAGCGGGTTGTACTTGGAGAATGTTAAATTTTAATAATAAGTAAAAAAATCGAGCTGATAAGGCTCGATTTTTTTGCACTTTGAAATTAAGAAGATTTTTCTTTCTTCATAAGTAGCTTCAAATTCCAAAAAGCAGCAAGCATAATAGCTGCAAAGGAGCCACTAATTATGCCTAATAGCTTTGCATAAGGAAAGCTGCTCATATCAGCATTAATGAATAACATCATACATAGAACGGCAGGGAGAAGGTATAAGTATTGTAATAACTTTAATTTTTTATCATTACTCATATATAGCCCCTTTCTAGCATGTTATATGTATATTATAACATGTTTTTCCAAATTATTACTTGTACTTGGAGAGAGTCATTTTATATGTGTAAATGCAATTTTTTAATTCGATATTGTAAGTTTTGTCTGCTCAATCCTAAAAACTTTGCGGCTTGTGAGATATTACCTTTATTTTCTTTAAGAATTTGATGGATATATTTCTTTTCCATTTCTTCGATTATACGTTTTAAATTTTGTGGCGTATCAGTATTGTGACTAGTTAGCGGAGTCTGCATATTGAGTTCCTTTTTTGCTAGTTCGCGAAAGTGCGTTGGCATATGGAACGCTGTAATGATATCTTCATCTTCTATTAAGTTCATGGAGCCTTCAATTATATGTTCTAGTTCTCTCACATTACCAGGCCAATCGTATTTATAGAAGAAGTTATTTACGTTTAAATCTACATCTTTTACGCTAAGATCAAATTGGATATTGTATTTTTCAATAAAGTGTTGAACAAGATATGCAATATCTTCTTTTCGTTCCCGTAAAGGCGGAAGACATAAAGTAACAACGCTTAATCGGTAATATAAGTCTTGTCTTAATCGATTGTGTGCTATGGCTTCAAGAGGATCTTCATTAATAGTTGCTATAATACGAACATCAATTTCTTTTTCTTGTGTGCCTCCGATTCTTCGTATTGTTTTTTCTTGTATAGCCCGCAGCAATTTAGCTTGAAGTGTTGGACTTAATGAGTTGATCTCATCTAATAACAAAGTCCCGCCGTTTGCTTCTTCAAATAAACCAGGTTTATCTATTGCTCCTGTAAAAGCACCTCGATTTGTACCAAATAGTAGACTTTCCATTAAGGTTTCTGGTATAGCGGCACAGTTTTGCGAAATAAATGGTTTTGTTGAACGCTGGCTTTCATTATGGATGCTCTGCGCAAATAGCTCTTTACCAGTCCCTGTTTCTCCGATGATAAGTATAGAGGAGGATGTACGTATTACTCTCTTTGCCTCTGCAATGACCGATTGAATAGCTCTAGAATCACCAATTATGTGATCAAAGGTAAACTTAGTATTTTGTTTGCGAGAAAGGTTCGTTTTCATTGTTTGCTTTAAATGACTAATCTCTTTTGAAATTTCAATAGCGCCTTTAATTTTTCCATTTTCTATTATAGGAAAAGTATCGTTAATCGTCGTAATCTCTTGTCCTTTATTGTTAAAATACGTTTGTTTTATATTTTTGTTTGTTTTTCCAAGTTTTAATGCTTCTATAAGAGTACTATTTTTATTTTCTTCAAATGCAAATACTTCTAAAGGATTTTTGTCTAGCACATCAGAACGATCCATTGATTCAATGTCCATCATTTTGCGGTTATAGATAATCGTTTTACTTTCCTCATTAATAATATGAATCCCAATATCTAGTTCATTTAGTAAAGTTTCATATAGCATATTCATTTCAATAATCTTTTTAAAATTGATTTCTTCTGTATGCATGTATTATCTTCTCCTCGTTATACCCTATGAAGACTGACTTTTTATAATTTTATTAAAATTCTCATAAAATCGCAAAATTTTTTTGCTATTTTCTCTTAAAACTTTTCAAATGATAGAAAAATTTTGCGGTTATGCAGATTTTTTTCGTAAGAAATCCCAATTTTACATAGGTGTTGAGGTTGGTACGTATTTTGCATGAATAGTAGTTGAGATCTCTAAATTTAAAGAGTAGGGGGATTAGGAATCTTTATAGGTTATGCAACGTTTCAGTGCCAATTAATAAGAGGGAGGAATTTATAAAGTGAAGACGGTTATAGAAGGCGTGTATAGTCCTTGTTACGGGAAAGTAGAGAAATTATTTGTTACTGAAAGTTCTTACGTATATGAGTGGGAGAAATTAGCGTTAATTGAAACAATAGATAAGCAGCAAGTGGAAATTAAAGTGGGAATCAGTGGTTATATCGAATCCTTAGAAGTGGTAGAAGGACAAGCTATCGCTGATCAAAAACTATTAATAACAGTGAGAGATGACCTTTTAATAACGGGTAGTGATTAATAGTAGTAATATGTATTTTGCACTTTTTAATAATAATTTTTACTATGAAGGGTTTTAAAAACGCTTACATTAAAAGGGTTTGCTAAGTGAAAAGGGGGGATTTATATGATGGATCAAAACCAGGGATTAAAAAGGGAATTGAAAAGTCGGCACATATTTATGATTGCACTCGGGGGAGTTATTGGTACAGGACTTTTTTTAGGATCGGGTTATACAATTCATGAAGCTGGACCTGGAGGGGCAATTGTAGCGTATCTTGTCGGTGGGTTTGTTATGTATTTAACGATGCTCTGTCTAGGAGAGTTAGCGGTTGCGATGCCTGACGCAGGATCTTATCAAACGTATGCTACAAAGCACATTTCCCCTGCAGCGGGTTATGTAGTGGGATGGATGTCGTGGCTAAACTGGTCTGCTACGATAGGTATTGAATTAATTGCAGTTAGTATTTTGATGAAACGATGGTTTCCTGATGTACCGTCATGGATTTGGTGTGTAGCGTTTGCAGTGTTGCTCTTTGCTATTAATGCATTATCTTCAAGAAGTTTTGCGGAAGTTGAATTTTGGTTTGCAAGTATTAAAGTAATTACAATCATTGCATTTATTATTTTGGGCGGGGCGGCAATGTTTGGTTTTCTAGATATGAAAGGAAATGAAGCAGCACCAATGTTTTCTAGCTTTACTGATTATGGTGGATTATTCCCAAATGGATTATCGGCTATTTTAATTACGATGATTGCAGTTAATTTTTCCTTCCAAGGAACAGAACTAGTTGGTATTGCAGCTGGTGAGAGTGAAAATCCAGAGAAAACGATCCCGAAGGCAATTAATAATACAGTTTGGCGCATACTTATTTTCTTTGTACTATCTATTTTTATTCTTGCGGGACTATTTCCTTGGCAGCAAGCAGGCGTGATAGAAAGTCCATTCGTAGTTGTATTTGATAAAATTGGTATTCCTTATGCGGCTGATATTATAAATTTCGTTATTATTACAGCTGTACTATCAGTTGCGAATTCAGGATTATATGCAACTTCCCGTATGCTATGGTCGATGTCGAATCAAGGAATGATTAGCCCGATTTTTGGTAAATTATCTAAAAACGGTGTTCCTATTTATGCATTGATTGTAAGTACGTTTGTAGGGTGTCTCTCATTACTATCAGGTATTTATGCGGAAGATACAGTTTATTTATGGCTTCTTTCAATTGCAGGGTTCGGAGCGATATTAGTTTGGGCATCTATTGCTTTATCTAACCTATTAGCTAGAAGGACATACTTAAAGCAGGGCGGAGATATTAAGGATTTGAAATTTAAAACACCACTGTATCCATTTGTTCCAATTCTTGCGTTAGTATTAAATTTAACTGTAATTGTTGGCATGGCTTTTATTCCGGAACAAAGAATGGCATTGTATTGTGGTATTCCATTTATGATTATTTGCTTACTGTTTTACCGTGCTACAAGAAATAAGGGAAGTAAAGTAGAACATATTGAAAAGACAAATACAACAGAAGTAGAAAGTTTACCCCGAATTAACGGGCAGTAAAACTCTCACCTCAAAATTCGGCTGGAGCAAAGAAGTTAGGTGGGAGATCAACTGCCCGTAAACGCCCGATTGGTGAAGGCTAATAATTAGTGGGGGATGAACACCCCCCACTAATTATAGTTTCACTTTATAATATTGATTAATTTGGAGACTGTAAGATTGTAAACAGTCTCTTTTTTTGTGAAAATAAAGCTGGAAACATACTACGTATGCAAAGGGGAATTAGCAATGAATCAAGAAGTTTCACAGCTATTAAAACAAATTGATTTACGAAAAGACGAGCTACTAGAACTTACAAAAGCTTTAATTCGCTTTGAAACACCAGCACCACCAGCAAGAAATACAAATGAGGCGCAAGAATTTGTGGCAGAGTTTCTAAAAAAACGAAATTTTAGTATTGATAAATGGGATGTATATCCGAATGATCCGAATGTTGTTGGAGTGAAAAAAGGGACAGCAAGTGAGTCACATAAAACTCTCATTATTAATGGGCATATAGATGTTGCAGAAGTATCAAAGGACGAGCCGTGGGAAACAAATCCGTTTGAGCCGTTTATAACAGATGGTTGGTTAGTTGGGAGAGGCGCGGCAGATATGAAAGGCGGACTAGCTGGAGCCTTATTTGCTATTCAGCTTTTAGAAGAAGCGGGGATTGAATTACCTGGGGATTTAATTTTTCAATCGGTAATTGGCGAAGAAGTAGGAGAAGCAGGGACACTTCAATGTTGTAAGCGTGGTTATGATGCTGATTTTGCAGTAGTAGTGGATACGAGTGATTTACATATGCAAGGACAGGGCGGCGTAATTACTGGATGGATTACTGTGAAAAGCCCGCAAACGTTTCATGATGCAACACGTAGACAAATGATCCATGCTGGAGGACGTCTATTTGGAGCGAGTGCGATTGAGAAAATGATGAAAATTGTGCAAAGCTTACAAGAATTAGAGCGTCATTGGGCAGTCATGAAAACATATGAAGGCTATCCATCTGGAACAACTACAATTAATCCAGCTGTTATTGAAGGAGGACGTCATGCGGCATTTATTGCGGATGAGTGCCGATTGTGGATAACCGTACATTTTTATCCAAATGAAACGCATGAAAAAATAATAGAAGAAATAGAAGAGTATTTAGGAAAAGTGGCAGCAGCAGATCCATGGTTAAGCGAGAACCCACCACAATTTAAGTGGGGCGGAGAATCAATGATTGTGGATCGTGGCGAAATTTTTCCTTCTTTAGAAGTAGATAGCGGACATGTTGCTGTAAAAACTCTAAGTTCAGTACATGAATCTATTTTATCTAAAAATGCAATTTTAGATATGTCAGCAACGGTAACTGATGGCGGTTGGTTTAGTGAGTTCCACATTCCAGCGATTATTTATGGACCAGGCACACTAGAAGAAGCACACTCTGTAAATGAGAAAGTTGAAGTGGAGCAGTTAATTGAATTTACAAAAGTAATTACTGCTTTTATATATGAATGGTGTCATACGAGAAAATAAGAAAATAGTTTGATTTTTGAATCGTGCGAGTGAGTATGCTTGTACGATTTTTTTGTAACTATTTCAGAGGTGGATAAATTCAATATCTGAAATAGCTTGTTATGCTGTTTATGTTCTTCGTTTGACTTCAATTAATTTCTCTTTAGCTAATTCAACGGCAATGGCATCATCTAAATAGCCAATTGGAAAAAGATAATCGGGGATAATGTCTGTTGATAAAATGAAATATAGTAAGGCACCCCCAATAATTGCACGTTCTTCGTTTGAAATGGTTTCTGTACAAAATTGTTGGTACATACTTGTTAATTGTTCAATGAAAGGGCCGGCACTATCAATTTGTTCTAGTTTACTTTTGAAACTCTCGTGAATACGTTTTTCGCCTTCAGTAGTTTGAGCATAGCGCTCGTAATTTTCAAGTTCTTGTTTCACACGAGTTGTTGTGTACTCGAAGTCGAATAGGTTAGAGGATTGTAATGTTTGCTGAATTGTATCGAGAGATGTGTACATATCTGCTTTTTCCTTATTTATGTGTGGAGAGTCAGGATACATTTCATCAAGTAATAATTGCGGTGGAACTTGTAGACATTTTGCGAATTTTTGTAAATGATTTTGCTTCGGTTGTTGTTTGCCATTAATTATTCTTGAAATTGTTGCAGGATCAATATTTGTCAGTGTTCCTAGTTGGCGCATAGATAGAGCACGCTCCTTTAACAGTTTCTTTATTAATTTACCGAGCCGCTCATTTGGATTTTCCTTGGGCATAATGTAGGCACTCCTTTTCTAGTGTTTATCGTTGAAAAAATGTTGAGCATTTATTACAAGTATATGAAACAGACAGGCACAGTTGCTCAACATTTTCATAATATGCATTGAAAAGTGAGAAAGGGGTGACTGTACGATGAGTACAGCGGGTTTATTTTCAATTTTTTTAATCGGGATTGCGTCTAATTTAGATAATGCAGGTGTTGGGATTGCATATGGCATTCGTAAAATTCGAATTTCGTGGTTCAACAATTTTATCATCGCATTTTTTGGATTTTCATTTACTTTACTAGCTGGATTTTTTGGGAATTGGATCGCATTATTTATTTCAGAGTTCACAGCAAACCTTATTGGAGCAATTGTTTTAGGAATAATTGGGTTGTTTATTTTATGTCAGCCTTTCTTGAGTCAACAAGATACCCTAGGATCTAAAGATGGTAGTGTACTTATGGGGATTTTACGTGATCCAGAAAAAGCAGATTTTGATGGTTCTAAAACAATTAGTTTTTCTGAAGCAATTGTTTTAGGGGTTGCATTATCCATAAATAATATTGCAGGTGGATTTGATGCTGGAGTAATAAATTTAAATCTTTGGCTTACGGCATGTATTTCTGGGATTTTTAGTTTTATTTGTATTAGCGGTTTTACGTATGTGGGTAAAAGATTTTTAGCTGAATACTTAGGGAAATGGGCAACTATAATTGCAGGTGTGTTATTAATTCTTATTGGAATTGATCAATTGTTGTAAGAAGGATAGAGAAAACAGTATTCGAGTATTTCCTTGGAAATACACTAAGAAATTGCATATATCGACGTGAAATCTTTTCACGGTAATGAAAATTTGTAAGTATTATCCAATGTTTGTGCAAAAGGTTTAAAAAAATAAAAGCACCTGTATAGGTGCTTTTTAGCGTATATCTTCAATTAGTTGTGCACATTCATCATCATGCATACTGTACTCACTTAAAACTTGAATACAAAGCCATTTCAGCTCTTCAATACTATGCTCAAGTTCTTCGGGAAGTACATGGTAAATGTCTTCAAGTCCCATTCCGAAATGAATAAGTTCTAGTACTTGATCATCGATGTTCCGATCCATTAATAGTTCAAGCACTTCTAAATTGAATATGTATCGGTGAGCTTCATCGAGTGAAACAACTTTTAGTTTCAAACTTTCTACAATACTCAATATGAAAAGAAGAATTGTTTTTTCGAGAACAGGTTGTTTCTCCATTTGAAATATGAGTTTCATCTTTTACACCTCCACATACAGCGCTAGGTTGTACTATATTATTCAGGAGGGGGGAGCAAATATGCATAATAAAGAGAACTTTTATTACTGTTTTTTTGAATTGTGTTGAAGCCTAGTAGAACGGGTTTTTTTGTGAAATAAAAAATCCTGCCAATATAGCAGGATAACTTCTAAATTAAAACATACTCCAACCTTCTTGGGCAGAAAGTAATTCAAGAATTTTAAAACCAGCGATACTATTTCCGTTTGCATCTAAAGCCGGTCCGAAAATACCGATTCCCATTTCGCCTTTTACGCAGCCGAAAATGCCGCCCGCGACACCACTTTTTGCAGGGATTCCAACACGAATTGCAAATTCACCAGATTCATTATACATCCCGCAAGTAACCATAAATGTTTTACAAATTTTCGTAATATGTTTAGGGATGATCTGTTTCTTTTTATATGGATCATATCCATCCATTGCAAAAATTAAGCCAATACGTGCTAAATCGATACAGTTTACTTCAACTGCACATTGACGAGTGTATAAATCCATAAGTTCTTCAATATCACAATCGATAATTCCGTTTTGTTTCATATAGTAACAAAGTGAACGGTTTAAGTAAGCAGTCTCTAATTCTGAATTAGCAACTGTAGAAGAATAATTAATAGTAGGATTATCTGTTATTTCACGTACAAAATGAAGAATATGCTCCATTTTCTCTTCGTTATCTTTTCCTGCTAACATGCTTGTAATAGCTAGTGCTCCTGCATTAATCATTGGATTAAGAGGTTTGGAAGGACTTGTCGTTTCTAACTTAATAATAGAATTGAAAGGGTCACCGGTTGGCTCCATTCCAACTTTAGAAAATACATATTCTTCACCACGATCTAAAAGGGCAAGTGCAAGTGTAATTACTTTGGAAATACTTTGAAGAGTAAATAGTGTTTGTGAGTTGCCAGCATGGACATATTCTTTCTCTTTATGGAAAATGGCAATACCTAAATCATCTGGATTTGCATTGCCTAGTTCGGGGATATAAGTAGCAAGCTTTCCTTTTTTCGTATATGGTGTTACTTGTTCTAACAACTGTTGTAAGTTGTTTGTTTTAATGCACTGCATAGTACCAACGCTCCTATTTCGAATTAACTTAGTTTACTTTTCCCGATATGCTCGGAAATAAATAATAACATGAAAAAGTGGAATGATAAAACGAAAGTTATCTGTGCTATAATTAGTTTTTTTGCCTGTATATTTTGTATTCAATAAGGAGAATTTTCCTTTTATATAACAGTTTGGAAATAGAAAACTTATCCATAAAAAGTTCGGAAATAAAAACTACACATCTATACAACTATATGTTATTATGGTTATGTAATAGAAAGCGTTTTCTAAAGCGTACTTATAATGATAACGATTTCATAAATTTGATAGGGGGAATTAAAATGTTGCAGTTTTTACAACGTATTGGTAAAGCGTTAATGCTTCCAATCGCAGTATTACCAGCAGCAGGATTATTGCTTCGTTTAGGGCAACCAGATGTATTTAATATTCCTGTTATGGCACAGGCCGGCGCAGCGGTTTTTGATAATTTAGCACTTATTTTTGCAATTGGTATTGCAATAGGTCTTTCAGTTGATGGTAGTGGTGCAGCAGGTCTTGCAGGTGCAATTGGTTATCTTGTTATGAAAAACAGTATTGATGCACTTAGTAAGGGATATTCTACTGCAGAATTACAAGATAAATTAGGTAAAGTCCAAGATTTAATAGGCAATAGCGCGAATGTAGATCCATCTAAGCTTGCAGATACAATGACACAAGTATCTAAGGCAGCCGAATTATCGACTAAAGTGGATATGAAAGTTTTAGGTGGTATTATTGTCGGTGTTATAGCAGGGTTCCTTTATAATAAATTCCATAAAATTAAACTTCCAGAATGGTTAGGTTTCTTTGCTGGAAAACGTTTCGTTCCGATTGTTACATCGGTTGTGATGCTAATATTAGGAATTCTATTCGCACAAATTTGGCCGGCAATTCAAAATGGTATTGATGCACTGGCTCATGGAATTGTTAATTTAGGTGCAGTTGGTTCAGGTCTATTTGGTTTATTAAACCGTCTATTAATCCCAATTGGTTTACACCATGTAATGAACACATACTTCTGGTTCGTATTTGGTGACTTTACAAATGCAGCAGGTAATGTTGTAAATGGTGATATCGCTCGCTTCCTTGCAGGGGATAAAACAGCAGGTATGTTTATGACTGGTTTCTTCCCAGTTATGATGTTCGGTTTACCAGCAGCTTGTTTCGCAATGATTGCAGCTGCTAAACCAGAAAAACGTAAAATGGTTACAGGGATGTTAGGTGGTCTAGCATTAACTTCATTCTTAACTGGTATTACAGAACCTATTGAATTCTCATTCATGTTCTTATCACCATTATTATATGGTATTCATGCCGTGTTAACAGGTATTTCTTTATTCGTAACAACATCACTTGGCATTCACGATGGTTTCACATTTAGTGCCGGTGCAATTGATTACTTCTTAAACTTTGGTATTGCAACAAAACCAGTGTTACTAGCTGGAATCGGTTTAATTTACGCAGCAATTTACTTTGTAGTATTCTACTTCTTAATTAAGAAGTTCGACTTAAAAACTCCTGGTCGTGAAGATGATGATGATGAGTTAGTTGAAGATGGAGACGCACCAGTTGCAGGTTCAATTGGTGAAACTTATGTAGCTGCTTTAGGTGGAAAAGACAATTTAACAGTTATTGATAACTGTGCAACGCGTCTACGCTTACAAGTGAAAGATGCAGGTTTAGTAAATGAGCCGGCATTAAAACGCGCAGGTGCAAAAGGTGTTATGAAATTAAGTAATACAAGTGTACAAGTTATCGTAGGCACAAACGTTGAATCTGTTGCCGATGATATGAAAAAACACGTGTAAATAGTTAGATAAGAGGATATCCAAAAAGATTGATAACAACAGTCTTTTACAGGATATCCTCTTTTTTTGTTAATTTTTTAAAGGGAATCTTACTTTTATAAATTTTCTTTTTCTTTTTTGAACATATAGGTTGGTAATATGTTCGGTGCGTGATACAGTAGTGATGACATAAAATGGAGTGTCCATAATCTGCGAAAATGATTTGAAATAAGTCTTGTGTAGATGAATTAAATTATCGGTAAATAAGGGGAAAAAGGTAATCATGGATCAGGAAAAAAATACTGTTAATGGGAAAGCAAATCGGTCGATTGTATACATAAAAAGAACAATCATTCTAGCCCTACTACTGTCACTTGTATATTTCATGTATACAAAAATTGTTGCGCATAATAAAAAAGAGGAAACTTTAAAAGCAGCAGCAGAAATGAAGAAGCAAGAAGAGATAAAAAAGAAAGAAGAAATGAAAAGGCAAGAAGCTGAAAAACAAAGAAAACAAAAAGAACAGGAAGAACAGGAAGAACAGATAAAACAGGCGCAAGTTATAGAGAAACCTGCTGAAGGACCGCCTCAAGAAATTAATGAAAACGCTCAATTGGATCAATATTTACAAAACGCAGGATTTAGTGGAACAGCTGTTATTGTGAAGAACGGAAAAGTTCTTTTGAATAAAGGATACGGTATGGCGAACAAAGAGAAGCAAGTACCGAATAATTCAGAAACGACCTTTTATATTGGCTCTATTTCAAAGGCATTTGTAGCGACTGCTATTATGCAATTAAAAGATCAAAATAAATTACAAGTAGAGGACACGGTTGCAAAATATATTCCAGATTTTCCTCAAGGTAATAGCATTCAGCTAAAACATTTATTAACACATACATCAGGGATTCCAGAATATGAGCAGGGAACAGAAGATATCTCTCATGAAGAGTTGATAAAACGGATAGGAAAGCAAAAGCGTGTTGGAAGTCCAGGAGAAAAATGGAAATATTCCGATTCGAACTATTCGATACTTGCCTACATCGCTGAGAAGGTAAGTGGACAACCGTTAGAAGAATACATTAAACAACATATTTTTGCGACAGCTGGTATGAAACATTCTGGTTTCGGTAAAGCGTTAGAGCAAACAAGGTTTCCGTCGACAGGTTATAAAATAGTAAATAACAATATGACAACACCTAATATTCCAAGTATGTCACAACTATATGGTTGTGGTGATATATATACGAGTGCACATGATTTATATTTATTTAATGAAGCACTCTTCTCTGGAAAGTTAATTTCAAAAGAGAGCTATGATCAAATGTTTACGGCCGTGAAAAAGGATTACGGATTTGGTTGGTATGTAGACCCAGGAAGTTATTCAAATCATGGTGTAATGCCAGGATGGAATTGCTTAAATGGATTTAGTAAAAACGGAAGTGTGTATGTCGTTTTATTATCTAACATTCAAAACAACATTAAATCGTTTGGTAAAGTGAATAACGACATTTATACAATGTTACGAAATATAGAAGTGTAAAAGACTGTCCTTTTGGATAGTCTTTTTTGCATTGAGGAAATATATGTGCGGTGCGATAATGAAATAAATGGAAAAGGGGGAGGTTTATGGGTATACATAAGCATCATGCACGCAATGCGAAACGAACTTTGTTTATAGCTATCATTGTATGGATTATCGTTGTAATTGGATTAGTTATGGAATATAAAAAAGGAACAATATTCACTTCAGATAAAAAAATCCTGAAATTAATAGGTATTTTGCTACCAGCGTTTGGATTACTAATATATAGTTTTATAGAAAAACGAAGAGCAAAAATGCTTAAACAGGACAATTGTAATATAGGGAGCTCTAGATTATTTGAACAACAAAAGTTCGTTGTTCGTAGAGAGGTAGGGGTATTTCAAGTAATAACGTACTTTGGATTAGATGGCAAGGCAGTAGGGTTTTTAAAAGAAGAGTATAATTCCGTTATTCAAAGTATATGGAAAGGTGCACTTTCTTTTCTTTTTAAGGGACTACATAAGCAACAATTTTATTTATATAATCAATCGGGAGAAAGATTGCTGCGTGTTCAAAAGAAGATGGGCGTGCGTAACTTCTATATATTTTATAGTATAAATGGAAAGAAAATTGGAGAGTTGAAACAAGTACTAAGTTTAACAAAATGGGAATGGATATTTTTAGAGATGAATGGTAAGGAAATTGGTAAAGTGACTGGGGACTTTTCAGCAACAATGCAGAAAATAGACTGGCAAGATGGAACACATATTGATGTGAAAGAAGATGGTATTCCGTTAGAAGCTGCAAAATATTTTTCGGCAAGTGGTGGATCCCTTGTTACAGCTTCTATATCCGAACAAGCAGAATTATCAAGAGCGGTATATTACGGCGTAGCTGCCATTGTGACAATTAAAAATTAAAGATTAAAGATTAGCAAAGAGATAGATGGGAAACCATCTATCTTTTTTATGCTCTGAAACAATTATTTCTTTTAGAAAATGTATGCCTTACCTATCACAAAAAAAGCCTGCTTTGTATAAATTAAGATGTATGGATGTAAAATTTTATACTTTAAAAATAATAGGAGGAGAAGCATATGTGTCTTTTCAGAAAATATTGGCATAAATTATCCCGACTGTTTAATAGACAATTAGGCTATTTTTTAGATGACAAGTTACTGCCTGCTGTGGAACGACTTTTATTTTCGCAAAACTTCGCGAGATTTATTCAAAGAAATTCTAAGCAAGCTACGGAAGAGTTTATAGAATCAAGTCAATTTCAATCTATTATTTGTAACATTTTAAAAGAATGCAATACATCACCTTTTAAAGAAATTGCAAAGCAATATTTAGGTAAAAATGTAGAAATTACTGTGACAGTTGGACAGTTAACAGGTGTTATTGTAGCAGTTGGTAACGATTTCTTAACGCTGCAAGAAGGAATAGGAACTGAAGTTTTATTACCATTTACAAGTATTATATCAATGAAAGAAGTGTAAGAAAGGAGACTTATATATGTTATTTACTGATGAATTGCGTAACCATGTTGGTGAATTAGTGCAAGTTGTGACAGCTGTTGAAATTGTTGCAGGTATTCTTTTATCTGTGACGGATGGGGCAGTAAGTGTTCGTACATCTCCTTCTTATGGACCACCTGAAGATGTACTTGTGCGTATTCCTATTATTGCTTATGTTCGCTTGGAAGGGTAAGAGTGATACAAGTATGAGAATATCAGTTGTTATTCCAGCGCATAATGAAGCAAGTACTTTATCACAAGTTTTAGTAGAAGTGGAAAAGTTGAAGCCGTATGAAATTATTGTAGTAGATAATGGATCGACAGATGGAACGAAGGAAGTCGCATTACAGCATAGTTGCCATGTAATTTATTATAAACATTCTTTTGGCAATGATGTAGGAAGGGCAATTGGAGCTAGGGAAGCAAAAGGCGAAATTGTATTGTTTTTAGATGGTGACATCGTTATTGAGAGTAAAGAGCTACAACGTTTCGTGAAAGGAATTCAGCAGGGGCATCAAATTGTTGTGAATAATTTAACATGGTCTGTTTATTTAAAGATGAGACCACACTATACGACAGTTGGGAAATTCATGTTGAATCGTTATTTGAATAAAAAAGAGCTTGTTGTTGGTTCTTTAATCGCAATTCCACATGCGATGAATCGGGATGTTATTGAGAATCTTGGGTGGTGGAATTTAGCAGATCCCGCATTATTTCAAGCGATGGTGATGTCTAGAGGAGTAGATATTGCCGATATGGCTTCGGTCGATGTAATTCACACGAATAAGGTTCGTCCTGTGCATACGGGTACATCACCTGGTTCTCCTTATCCGAAAGCGACTAGTCGTATTATGGGTGATCATTTGCGTGCTTTGCAATACGTAATCGAAACATATGGTAAACGCGGCGGTTTTTCGGAGGGAAACAGGGATAGAGAGTTTATAGGGAAGTATAAACCAGTTTTATTACAAAAGGAAAAAGCGAAATACAGTGCGATTATACCAGTATCAGAAGAAAAAATGACTATAAGATCTGTTATACAAGAAGTGAAAAAAGCAGGTATAGATGAAATTATAGTTGTTGCGAATGGAGCGGATGCGGAGACAATTAAACAAGCAAAACTAGAGAATGTTATTGTAGTTGAATTCGCGAAGGCACTTGGACATAATGTAGCTCGAGCGATAGGGGCTATGCATGCTACGGCAGATATTTGTTTATTTGTTGATGGTGATTTTGCTATTCCGGCAAAAAAGCTAATTCCATTTTTGCATGCTATTGAAGACGGAAATGATGTGGCGTTAAATGATTTGCAATGTTTGTTAGATATGTTTCACCCGGCAGATCCAATTAGTATGGGGAAATATTTCGTGAATTTGGTAGCGAAACGACCAGATTTATGGAACAACTCATTAACGGCAGTGCCACATGCTATGCATAAAAAAGTAATAGAGAAGATTGGATACGAGGCCCTCGTTATTCCACCGTTAGCTCAAATGAAAGCTATTTTAGCTGATTTTTCTATAAGCGCAATAGATTTTGTTGATGTTATAAAACCGAACCGTATACGTCCAGAACAACACGGGTTTGTAAACGGACGAATTCCTGCATTTGATCGTATTTTCGGAGATCAGCTTGAGGCGATTGCTTATTTATTACAGCATACGAATGAGCGCGGGAGTTTTACGGATGGAGAAAGGGATAGAGATATAATACTACAATTGAGAAGGGAAGAAGAGAATATAGATGAATGCTAGTAGTAAAGTAACCATTATTGGATTAGGATATGTTGGCCTTCCTTTAGCGGTCCTTTTTGCAGAAAGAGGACATGCTGTACTTGGATTAGATAAGGATACTAGGAAAATAGAATCAATTATAAAAGGAGAAAGTTATATTCCTGATGTGTCTTCTAAAGTATTACAAGGCTTAATAAACGAAAGAAAATTAATAGTGAATACACCAGATAAGGGTGTTGCGGATTTTAAGCATAGCGATTATGTCATTGTGACCGTGCCAACCCCAATTAATGAGCAGAAAGAACCAGATTTAAGTGCCCTCATTTCAGCCTCTTATTATATACAACAAAACCTTCAAAAAGGACAAACCTTCATTTTTGAAAGCTCCACATATCCAGGTACACTGGAGGAAGTTATCATTCCGATTATTTCTCAAACAGGTAAAAAGGTAGGAGAAGATTATTATATTGGCTATTCACCAGAGCGAATTGACCCAGCAAATAGTCAGTATTCAGTCGAAACAATTCCAAAAGTTATTAGTGGACAAACCGAGCAGTGTAAACAAAAAGTACAGGATTTGTATAGCACTATATTTGATGTAGTTGTTCCCGTTAGCTCCCCGAAAGTAGCAGAGATGTGTAAGCTATTTGAAAATATTCAGCGCTTAGTTAATATTTCATTAGTAAATGAGTTAAATATACTTTGTGAAAGTTTGAATATTAATTTTTATGAGGCACTTGAAGCAGCATCTACAAAACCGTTTGGATTTACTCCGTATTGGCCAGGACCAGGAATAGGGGGACATTGTATTCCGGTAGACCCTTTATATTTCCAATGGAGAATAAAAAAGAGTGGAGCAATTAGTCAATTAATTGAGGCGGCACATGTAATTAATGAAGAAATGCCAGAGAAAATAATTGGGAAAGTAAAAGGTACGGTGCAATCACCCGCAACGGTTTTAATTGTAGGGATTGCGTATAAGAAAGATGTAAATGATTTGAGAGAATCACCAGCGTTGCCAATTGTTCAATTATTAATAAAAGAAGGATACAAGATAGAATATCATGATCCGTATATTTCTACAGCGGAAATTGGAGATACACTATATCAATCTGTTCCATTAGATGAACAAAGAATTAAACAAGCAGATTGTATTTTAATTGTAACGGATCACTCTAGTATCGATTGGAATCTTTTTAAAGGGATTGAGCGATTAATAGATACACGTGGAATCGTAAAGAAGGTGAGTGTATGAGTAAAAAATGTTTAATTACAGGTGGAGCAGGATTTATTGGTTCGCATTTAGCTGAAGAGTTGGTGAAAAGAGGTTATGAAGTTACTATTGTTGATAACTTCTATAAAGGAAAAAATAAATATCATAATGAGTTAATGAAAGAGCTCCGGGTTATTCCAATAAGCGTTTTAGATAAAAATTCAATTTATGAATTAGTAAATCAACATGATGTGGTGTTTCATTTAGCTGCAATTTTGGGAGTCAAAACTACAATGGAAAAAAGTGTAGAGCTTATTGAAACAAATTTCGATGGAACGAGAAATATTTTGCAAGCAGCATTAAAAGGGAAGAAGAAAGTAGTTTTCGCATCTACTTCGGAAGTATACGGAAAGGGAAAACCTCCATTCTCTGAAGAAGGAGATCGTTTATACGGTGCAACTTCCAAAATACGTTGGAGTTATGCAATTTGTAAAACGTTAGAGGAAACATTGTGTTTAGGGTACGCATTAGAAGGCTTACCTGTAACGATTGTTCGTTATTTTAATATTTATGGTCCAAGAGCGAAAGATGGTCCGTACGCAGGAGTAATTCCACGATTTATTCGTGCGGCTTTGCAAGGTGACGATATTCTCGTGTATGGAGATGGGAAGCAGACACGTTGCTTTACGTATGTAAGTGATGCGGTCGAGGCAACGATTCGTGCAATGGATGAAAAGGTAAATGGTGAAATTATTAATATAGGTTCTGAGAATGAAAAAAATATAAGGGAAGTAGCGGAAGATATAAAAAAAATAACGAAGTCTGTTTCCAAAATTGTGCACGTTCCATTTGAGGAAGTATATCCACATGGATTTGAAGAAATTCCAAATCGAAAACCAGATGTAACGAAATTAAGAGAACTTGTTCAGTTTCAAGCGAAAGTAACGTGGGAACAAGGATTGAAAGAAACTATTAAGTGGTTTCGTGAAGAAAACAATGGCTAAGTCGTTATCAGTTATTATTCCCGTATGTAATGAAGTGGATACGATTTCAGACGTGGTTCAATCGGTAAAAGCACTAAACCCAGTAGAGATTATTGTAGTAGCAAATGGTTGTAATGATGGTACAGAAGCGATTGCTGAGAGCTTAGGATGTACAGTAATCCAGCATAAAGAGTCACTTGGTAACGATGTTGGACGCGCAGTTGGTGCAAAACATGCGATAGGTGATGTATTACTGTTTGTAGATGGTGATTTTGCTATTCGAACTTCACAATTGCAATTATTTCTTAATCCAATTTTATATGATCAGGCTGATGTAGTTTTAAATAATTTAGACGCATTATTTTTAAAGAAACAAAAACCACATTCTATTACAGTATGGCGCCAAATATTAAATGCAATGTTAGAGCGTGAAGAATTAAAAATTGATTCTTTACTATCTGTACCTCATGCGCTGACGAAGGAAGTTGTGCAAAATATTGGATACGAATGTTTTGTTAATCCTATTGTGGCTCATCTACGCCTAGCACAAAGTAAATGGAGAATTAGCCGTCATTGTGCGATTGATGTTATTACTCCGAATAAATTTCGCCCACTCGAGCATGCTGCATACGGCATGAATCTTGCTCATTCCGAAAAACGAATGATAGGCGATCATATAGAAGCTGTAGCAGAGAGGATATTAGGCAGTGATATGCGCGGGGGATATTGCGATGGAAATAGGAAAAGAGATAGTGTCTACCATACTCTAAATTTTGCAGACTTTTATCAAGGATGGGGCATTACATCTAATTTGTATAAAGGACAGCAATTATCGGTTATTATTCCTGTGCAAAATGAAGAGATGACGATTGGAAAGATTATAGAAGAGCTTCGCAAAATTGAACCATTGGAAATCATTGTTGTTGTAAATGGTTCGTCCGATAAAACGGCAACAATTGCAAAAGACAAGGGAGCAACAACAATTGTGTATAAAGAAGCACTTGGAAACGATGTGGGGCGTTCACTTGGAACTTATTTTGCAAAAGGAGAAATTGTTTTATTTATAGACGGTGATTTTGTTATCCCAGCTAGTGAGCTATATCCCTTTGCAAAAGCTATTGCAGATGGAACGGATGTCGCATTAAATGATTTAAATCATTATTTAGATTTGAGAGTACCACTTCATCTTGTAACAGCATTTAAATATGCATTAAATTTAGCTTGTGATAGAAAAGATTTAGGAGTAGGCTCTCTTATTGCGGTTCCTAATGCGTTTAGTCGTACTTGTTTGAAGGAAATAGGGTATAAATCATTATTGTCACCTTGTGTAGCACAAGTGAAAGCTGTACTTTCAGGTTTTGAAATCGCTTGTGTAAGTCGTATCGATGTTGATAAGATGAACCGTATTCGTCCCAGTGAACATTTCGCAAAAATAGGTCATCCTCCAGCTGTCCTTCGAATTATTGGTGATCATATAGAAGGATTAGAGCAATTAATTGCATTAACAAACAGTCGTGGTGGATTTTATGATGGAAATAGAAAAAGAGATGTTTTATAGTGGTAATAAAAAAAGTGTACAACGTATGTACACTTTTTTGCTCTGTTATAAAAACTATAACAGATTAGGAGATAAGAGTATTACAGCTCTACAATGGGTATCGTTCTTATATTACAAAATAGGACTCGTATATAAGGGTACCAAAAAAATACAATTAAAGAAAGGTTTAGTTATAAAGACTTTTACATGAAGTTAACACTACGGGTATAGTAGTTTGCTCAACATTTCACAAACATGTCACAACTATTTCGTCCACCTCCGAAAAAAAGTAGTATTCTAAGTGTGTAAGCTGTTATATAAAAAAACGCAGTCCTGTACTAATCAAAAATGGAGGAGATTAGGATGACTCAAGTATTAGAAAATGTAAAAAACGCGTGGGAAAACTTTAAAGGTGAAAAATGGAAAGCAGAGATTGATGTTCGCGATTTCATTTTAAATAATGTAAACGTTTACGAGGGAGAAGACTCTTTCTTAGCGGAAGCAACTGAAGCAACGAAAAAACTTTGGGATCAAGTAATGGATTTAACAACAAAGGAACGTGAAAACGGTGGCGTTCTTGATATGGATACAAAAATTGTTTCTTCTATTACATCACATGAACCAGGATATTTAAATAAAGATATTGAAAAAGTGGTCGGTTTCCAAACTGATAAACCATTTAAACGTTCTTTACAACCATATGGTGGTATTCGTATGGCGGAACAAGCTTGTGAAGCGTATGGATATGAAATGGATAAAGAACTTAGCAAGATTTTCAGAGACTGGCGTAAAACTCATAATCAAGGTGTATTTGATGCATACACACCAGAAATGAAAGCGGCTCGTAAATCAGGTGTTATTACTGGTCTTCCAGATGCATATGGACGTGGACGTATTATCGGTGACTATCGCCGCGTAGCGCTATATGGTATAGATCATTTAATTGAAGCGAAAAAAGCTGATTATAATTTAACTGGCGGTGTAATGAGCGAAGATACAATGCGTTTACGCGAAGAATTATCTGAGCAAATGCGTGCACTTCAAGAGTTAAAACAGATGGCTGCTTCTCATGGATTCGATATTTCTAAGCCAGCTACAAATGCACAAGAGGCCTTCCAATGGTTATACTTTGCTTATCTTGCAGCAATTAAAGAGCAAAACGGGGCAGCAATGAGCCTTGGACGTACCTCTACATTCTTAGATGTTTACATTGAAAGAGATTTAGCAAATGGTACTTTAACAGAAGAAAAAGCACAAGAAATTGTTGATCATTTCATTATGAAATTACGTCTTGTGAAATTTGCAAGAACGCCTGATTACAATGAACTATTCTCTGGAGATCCAACTTGGGTAACTGAATCTATCGGTGGTATGGCGTTAGACGGCCGTCCGTTAGTAACAAAAAACTCATTCCGTTTCTTGCATACATTAGATAATTTAGGACCAGCACCAGAACCAAACTTAACAGTTCTTTGGTCTAAACAATTACCGCAAAACTTTAAAAACTACTGTGCAAAAATGTCTATTAAAACATCAGCAATTCAATATGAAAATGATGACATTATGCGTTCTGACTACGGTGATGACTACGGTATTGCTTGTTGTGTATCAGCAATGAGAATTGGTAAACAAATGCAGTTCTTCGGAGCACGTGCAAACTTAGCGAAAGCATTACTATATGCGGTTAACGGTGGTAAAGATGAAAAGTCAAAAGCACAAGTTGGTCCTGAATACGCACCAATTACTTCTGAAGTATTAGATTATGAAGAAGTTATGCGTAAATTCGATATGACAATGGAATGGTTAGCTGGTCTATACTTAAATACATTAAATGTAATTCACTATATGCACGATAAATATAGCTATGAACGTATTGAAATGGCACTTCATGATACAAATGTTCTTCGTACAATGGCAACAGGTATCGCTGGATTATCTGTAGTAGCAGACTCTTTAAGTGCAATTAAATACGCAAAAGTAAAACCAATTCGTGATGAAAATGGTATTGCAGTTGATTTCGAAATTGAGGGAGATTTCCCTAAATACGGTAACAATGATGATCGTGTAGATGAAATCGCAGTAAATCTTGTGAAAACATTTATGAACAAGATTCGTAAACATAAAACATACCGTAATTCTGTTCATACAATGTCAATCTTAACAATCACATCTAACGTTGTATACGGTAAGAAAACTGGTAACACTCCAGATGGACGTCGTACTGGAGAACCATTTGCACCGGGCGCAAACCCAATGCATGGCCGTGATACAAAAGGTGCATTAGCGTCATTATTATCTGTAGCTAAATTACCATATGAAGATGCACAAGATGGTATTTCAAATACATTCTCTATTATTCCAAAAGCACTTGGTAAAGAAGATGATGTACAAGTACGCAACTTAGTATCTATGCTTGATGGATATGCAATAAAACAAGGACACCACTTAAATATTAACGTATTTAACCGTGAAACATTAATGGATGCAATGGAGCACCCTGAAAAATATCCACAATTAACAATTCGTGTATCTGGTTACGCTGTTAACTTTATTAAATTAACTCGTGAACAACAAATTGATGTAATTAACCGTACAATGCATGAAAGCATGTAAGTGAAAAAAGTGTCCCTCCGCTTTTAATATATAGCGGAGGGAGGCTGTTTCAATAAAGGAGGAAGTAACATGGTAAAAGGAAGAATACATTCTGTAGAGTCTTGCGGTACTGTTGATGGCCCAGGGATTCGTTATGTCATATTTACACAAGGGTGTTTATTACGTTGTCAATATTGTCATAATGCTGATACGTGGGAAATCGGTAAAGGTAAAGAAATAACAGTTGAAGAAGTGATGCAGGATGTGACATGTTACCTTCCATTTATTGAAGCTTCTGGAGGCGGTATAACAGTTAGCGGTGGAGAGCCACTATTACAGCTAGACTTCTTAATTGAGTTGTTTAAAAAGTGCAAAGAAGCTGGTATCCATACAACAATCGATTCTTCGGGCGGTTGTTATTCTGAAGAACCAGAATTCCAAAATAAGCTAGATATTTTAATGGATTATACAGATTTAGTTTTATTAGATTTGAAGCATATTGATTCAAAGAAACATCGTAAATTAACAGGGAAACCAAATGAACACATTTTACAATTTGCTCGTTATTTATCGGATAGAAAGAAACTAATTTGGGTAAGACATGTATTGGTTCCCGGTGTTACCGATGGTGAAGAGGATCTGCAAAAATTATCAAACTTTATTCAAAGTCTATCTAATGTTAAGAAAGTGGAAGTGTTACCATATCATAAACTCGGTGTTTATAAATGGGAGGCACTTGGACATAAGTATCCACTTGCGGATGTGAATCCACCGACAGAAGAAAATGTTGAGCATGCAAAACATATTTTAAAAGCAGTCTAATCCAAATATTGGATTAGGCTTTTTGTTTCTTTACCCCGCTATTTGTGGGAGCCCTGCTGCCCGTAAACCCCCACTGATTATTAGCCTTCACTTTATAATAAAATCTAGAGTATATATTTAGAAAAGAGTATACTGAAGAGAGAATATCCATATTTTTGTAAAGGATAGGCGGAGAAATTTACATAATTGTAAAGGGAAAACAAAATAGTAAAAAGAATTAAGAAGTAAAAGAGTGAGTATCATGAAATATAGAACATTTGTAAGTTATTGCGAAAGCCCTTATAGGAAAGTATAATATAAAGATATGAGCACAGATAGGATTAAGGGGTCAATCTTATATGCTTTGCATATCCACGACAGGTACATAGCTAACAGGGGAATATTGGAATCCGAGTATGTAATGTTTAAGGAAAATGTTTTTCCTATTGTCGTATATGCAATATGGAGAAACAAAAAGCTAGGAGTGGATTTGTTTGATAAAAACCCCCAAGGTTTTAATATTAACTGCACATTACGGTAACGGTCATGTGCAAGTAGCGAAAACATTAGAACAAACCTTTCGTCAAAAAGGAATCAAAGATGTAATTGTATGCGACTTGTTCGGAGAATCACATCCAGTTATAACCGATATTACAAAATATTTATATTTAAAAAGCTATACGGTAGGAAAAGAATTATATCGTTTGTTTTATTATGGTGTAGAGAAAATTTATGATAAAAAAATAGCATCTTGGTATGCGAATTTTGGAAGAAAGCGTTTGAAGACGCTATTACAGGTGGAGAAACCGGATATTGTTATTAATACCTTTCCAATCATCGCTGTACCAGAATTGAAAAAGCAAATAGGTATTTCTATTCCTGTTTATAACGTATTAACGGATTTTTGTGTGCATAAAATATGGATCCATCGAGAAGTAGATCGTTATTTTGTAGCAACCGATCATGTGAAAAAAGTGATGGTTGATATCGGTGTACCTGCAGAGCAAATTGTTGAAACAGGGATTCCGATTCGCAGCAGTTTTGAGCTAAAGATAAATCCAGCAATTATATATAATAAATATCAGTTATGTAAGGATAAAAAGATGTTACTAATTGTAGCAGGTGCTCATGGTGTGCTAGGGAGTGTAAAAGAGCTATGCCAGTCATTTATGTCAGTGCCAAACTTACAAGTAGTTGTCGTTTGTGGGAAAAACGAAGCTTTAAAGCAGGATTTAATGGAACTACAGGAACAAAGTTCTGATGCTTTAAAAGTATTTGGTTATGTTGAAAACATTGATGAGTTGTTCCGTGTTACTTCTTGTATGATTACGAAGCCAGGTGGTATTACATTAAGCGAAGCAGCAGCATTACAAGTACCTGTCATTTTATATAAACCTGTCCCAGGACAAGAGAATGAAAATGCGTTGTATTTTGAAAAAAAAGGGGCTGCAGTTGTCATTCGTGATGATAGTGAAGTTTTTGCAAAAACAGAGGCGTTATTACAAGATGATATGAAGCTTCTTCAAATGAAAGAAGCAATGAAAAGTATTTATCGTCCTGAGCCAGCTGGTCATATTGTGGATACAATTTTGGCAGAAAATCATGCAGAGCCGAATCATATACCTATTAAATCACCAGCTCTTGCCGAATCTTTTACTTAATATGAAACCCCTCTTTTAAGCATTTAAAGAGGGTTTTTTTATTGTTGTAAAAAAAGTAAACGTGAATTATTAACTTATCCACAAGGTATTGCGCTTCTATTAGACAGTAAAGTCGGAATATTAACAACTATATCCACATAGTCCACAATTTTTAGAAAATTATCCACAATTCTCACGTTTAGAATTCATTTAAATAGATGAATTCGTAAAATACTTTTGGAATTTATGCACAATTCTACGATTTTTGTGGATAAAGTTGTCCACAAAAAAGATTCCTTATTTATAAGGAACCTTTTTTGCTAATCTATTGGAAGATCTTATGTAATGAAACTGAATAATTAGGGGGGAAACCTTCTAATTATTCAGTTTCACTTTAAATGCTTTTTGAGCGATAGCCCGCTGCACGATCTGCTTTTCGAAATTCTCGTTGATAGAGAACTTCTTGTGTACTAGATAATGTGTTTTTTGCTTTATCACGTTTCTTTTTATCCATTACAAATCACCTCGTGTCCTAAAGTCACTATCTATCGTTTCCAAAGACATGGGGTGATATACATATATGTCAAATTAGTAATGATTAATTATTATTTCTGAATTTTTAGATTACGCTTCTTTTAATTGGTGTGCTTCTTGGAATGTTGTATCTCGCATTGTTGCAAGTGTATATTGATCTTTTGGAATTTCATATAAATTATATACTTCTTCATGCGCGTTAATTTCATCATAAACGGCTTTTCTTGTTTCGTTTGCTAGATTTACATATTGTAGTTTTTCGGCAGCCTTAATAGACCGGATATTTATTTTACGAATACGCATAAAAATCGTTTCAATATCTAATTCGTAGAAAAGTTCGCTAAAAAATGAATCTTTCGCTAATTTATTATATCCTTTGCCATGATAGGGTTTGCCAAGCCAGGTTCCGAGGAATCCGGCTTTTTCTTGCACATCAAATAAAGTAATTGTACCGATAGGGTTACCCCATTCATCTAAAATTGTGCGTGAGATTAATTCTCCACGCTCTTCGGCTTCAATTGTTTGTTTCGTTAAAAATAAATATTCTTCATAAGAATAAGCCTTTTGACGCACAAAAGGGAAGACAGCTGGATCCACCATTAACTCGTATAGAACGTGGCTGTCGTGTAAGTCGCGTTTTTTCAACACACTAACTCCTCCTCACACGAGGGTAGCATGACGAAAAAACACCCACCCTCGAAATTTTTATATCAATCTTTAAAAAATTTCGGGGTGGGAATCGAACCCACTAGAACCAGTTTATAACGCTGGTGGCGCACCATTTGCCTTCCCCATTCATCAATTTGAAAATGATAATCACGACACAAATTGATTATGGTTTCATTCAGTTTATAATCGTATAATACTTTATCTAGTCAAAAAAATAAACTAGTTTTTTTTATTTTTTTTGTAAATTATTTTTCCGTCAATCATGGTGAGTACAGGCTTGGCTAAATAATGGAAAGGATGGTGAGTCCATAACACGAGATCAGCATCTTTTCCAACTTCAATGCTTCCAATTCTATTCTCTAAACGTAAATTACGAGCTGGAAAAATAGTTATTCCTTCCAAGGCCGTTTTTTCATCTAATCCTTCTCGAACAGCGATAGCGGCACAAACATTTAAATATTGAATGGGTGTATAAGGGTGATCTGTTGTAATAGAAACTTCTATGCCACTTTTAGATAATATATGATAAGTATCCCATGTTTTGTTTTTAAGCTCGATTTTCGAACGTCGTGTAAGGGTCGGACCAACTGAAATCTTTAAATTATGTTTCGAAAGTTCCTCAACAATAAAGTGTCCTTCTGTACAATGTTCAATACGTAAATCAAGATTGAATTCTGTCGCAAAGCGTAAAGCTGAAGTGATATCATCTGCGCGGTGAGCGTGGATACGTACTGGTATTTCTCGGCGGAGTGCTTTTAAAATAGGGAGCATTCGAAAATCAGCTTCATGCCCGTAGTGTTGTGCGTCATAGAATGTTTCACGAAGTAACCCCATAATTCCCATACGTGTTATTGATTCTTTTGTGCCGTTGCTATGGACCTTTTTAGGGTTTTCTCCAAAGGCAATTTTTAAACCAGCGGGTTCCTGAATAATCATATGATCAATACAAGTTCCAGCAGTTTTTATTACACAAGTAGTACCGCCGATAATATTTTGGCTTCCGGGCATAACGTGAACAGCCGTAACCCCATTTTGTACAGCGTCTTGAAATGCAATATCAAAAGGATGGATCCCGTCTAAAGAACGGATATGTGGTGTTGAAACTTCAGATGTTTCATTTGCATCATTACCAGCCCAACCAGTGCCTTCGTCATAGAGACCAAGATGAGTATGCACATCAATAAATCCAGGTAAAAGATGAAGAGCTCGTGCGTCTATAACAGTCATATCTTGAGTAGGCTTAATATAAGGTTTGACCTCGGTGATTCGTTCTCCTGTAACCAGTACATCTCCTTGAAATTTTGGAGAGGTAATAGGATATACGATGGCTTGTTTGAGCAATGTTTTCATAGGTACCTCATTTCTGTTACTTTGTAATATTTAGTGTAAGTTAAGACAAAGTAACTGAAAGGTTGTTCGTGTAGTAATGCTCCGGAGTTTAGAAAGTGAGAAGTTTTGAAGGAGATAAACTACCCGTAAAACTATTTTAGAAGTACTACATTGTATGCAAGAGTATATTTTGTAATGCATGGTTAACTGTAGGAAATGTGTATCGATATCCATGTTCAATCGCTTTATTGGGTAATACATGTTGCCCTTCTAATACAAGTATACTCATCTCACCGAGTAAAGCGCGCAGTACAAATGAAGGAACAGGTAACCAATGAGGTCGCCTAGTTATAGTGGCAATAATTTCACCGAACTCTTTCATCCGTATTGGCGTTGGCGCTGTAATATTAAAAGGTCCGTCAATTTCTTTTTTGTGAATGATGAAATCAATCATGCGAACGACATCGTCTATATGAATCCATGATAACCATTGGTTTCCAGATCCAATTGTCCCCCCAATATATAATTGATAGGGAAGTAGCATTTTTGGAAGAGCTCCTCCGTCTGCACCTAATACGACTCCAAATCTTGAGTAGATTGTTCTTATTCCAAGAGAACGTGCTTTAGATGCTTCTTTCTCCCATAAAAATACTGTTTCTGCTAAAAAATCATTTCCGGGAGTTTCTTGTTGCTCAGTAAAAGACTCTGTTTCAGATGTTCCATAGTATCCAATAGCGCTTGCGTTAATAAATGTGTGTGGTTTTGTTGCGAGTGCTTGTAATTGTTTCATGAGTCCTTTTGTTGTTTGAATCCTACTGTTTAAAATTGTTTCTTTTTGTTTCTTTGTCCATCTACTATTAATAGACTCTCCAGATAGATTAATAACTACATCGATAGAGGAGAGGGGGAAGGTCTGTAAATCCGGTGTCCACTGTACGTATTGAAGGTTAGTATGTGAAGTTTCAGCAGTTTTTTTTCGAGTAAGAATGTAAACAGTATACCCCTTTTGAATAAAAAAATTAGAAAGGTATTTGCCGATAAAGCCAGAGCCACCAGAAATTGCGATTTTCACAATCATTTCCTCCTCATTATATATATTCTTGAAAAGCAAAAACGTTCCTTGACTATGTTAAAATAATAGAGAGGTGAGAGTATGACTGTCATTACAAAAATAGAAGTGCAAAAACGCTCGAAAGAACGATTTAATATTTATATTGATAAAGGTCAAGGTGAAGAGTACGGGTTTAGTGTGAATCAATCAATCTTAATGAAACATGGGTTACAAAAAGGCTTAGAAATTGATGAAGTAGCGTTAGGGAATATTTTGTACAATGAAGAGGTACAAAAAGCATATTTACAAGCAATTTCCTATTTATCCTATCAAATGAGAACAAAACAAGAAATAGAAGATTTCTTACGAAAAAAAGAAGTGGGACAGGCCATCATCTCTGAAGTCATTTCGAAATTATTACATGATCGATATATTAATGATAAAGAGTACGCTATTTCATACGTGCGAACGCAAAGTAATGTGAATCAAAAAGGTCCAACTGTTATTAGGAGAGGGCTATTAAGTAAAGGTGTTCAGGATTTAATCATTACACATAGTTTACAAGAGTATCCAAAGGAGAAGCAAATTGAGAATGCTTTGTTTCTTATAGAAAAGAAAAAAAAATCTTATCAAAAGAATTCATTTTTACAAATGAAACAAAAATTAGAAGAAATGCTTGTTCGTAAAGGGTATTCTAGAGAGGTAATTCAAATTTGTCTGGAAGAATTGAAAGACGAAAAAGATGACGAACAGCAACAAGAAGCGTTACACTATCATGGGAATAAATATTATGAGAAATATAAGAAGTATGATGGTTGGACATTCGAAAATAAGGTGAAGCAAGCGTTATATCGAAAAGGATTCTCTATTGATGAGATAGATATATTTTTACAAATGAAACGTGAAGAGGAATGAGGAAATAAGATGGGTATGCCAAAACGCTACAGTGAAATGACACCACATGAGCTAAGGGAAGAAATTGGGGTTTTGAAGGAGCAAGCAGTAAAGGCTGAGCAACTTGGAATTGTAAATGAATTCGATGTATTAATGAGAAAAATGGCTATGGCTCGTGCTTATATGATAGATATAAATAAATTCCATATTGGTGAGACATATGAATTAGTAGAAGAACCTGGTGTGGTATTTAAAATTACGTATTTCAATGGGGTATTTGCTTGGGGATATAAGCAAAATGATAATGAAGAGATTGGAATACCAATTTCCTTGCTACAAGAAAAATAAAAACCAGAGAGCGAATCTCTCTGGTTTTCATCTTTGGTAGGCGTTAAAGGAGATAGGAGATTCTAAAATTGGCGTTTTTTACATTCGTTTGCCAGTATAATGAGAGACTGGGTTTGTTGCGTCTGTCCGTTAACTTGCGCCTTCGCATGTTTTGGACGAGTCCACGTATGGTTAAATAATTCAGAACGACGATCTAAATGGTCACGGTAGCTCATCTTTATCACCTCGTGTAGGAATTTAATTTGGACTACTCTACCTGCTGATTTGCAGCACGCATACGTTCTTGTGGGTGCGTGTTAATTGTGCCGTTAGGTCGTTTCGAAGCGAAGCGTGATTTCGCTTTTGGTTGACCTTCGATTTTGCTGTTGTTTTTTGACTCAGACCAAAATTCGGCTTGTCTACCCATTAAGAACGCCCCCTCATTATCAGTCGATACCCCTTTAAGAAGTATCACTTATAGAATGTGCAAAATAGAAGAAACTATCCTTTAGAAATGAAGGGAATAAAATGCAACTTTAACCAGTGGTTTTTTTATCCCCCACCAATCGGGATAGATAAAAGGAGAATAGAACATGAATGATATTTATGAAACATTAACGAAAGAATTATTAGATAAGAATGACAACCTTTCTTACGCACAAGCTCGTGCATGGGTTGAATTACTGTGGGAAGACTTCCGAACAACTTATGCTAAATCAGGTCGTTACCAAGGTGAGGAAATGACTGAACAAGTGGTACGAACATGGGTTAATAATCATGGAGAGCGCCTTCATGAAATGCGTACGAATAATCCGAAGTATAGCCATTTAATCAATCAAGAAGATCATTTGAAACATTAAAAAAAGCGACTTAGGTCGCTTTTTTTAATGTGGAAGCAATTCCAGTTTCTTTCGAAGTTTTTCTTCGCTGAAAATCCATCCTGTATATGAATTAATAATATTTAAATTTTGATCGAGCTGGACGATTGCGACGAATGGATAATAATCTTTACTTCGATACCGCAAATCAATAAATCGAACTTCATAATAGTTATCATAATCGAAAATATCCCAGCGATATACAGGCGAGAAAGATAAGAAAGCAGATATATTTTCATCTCGCACAGCAGCTTGCATAATGGCAGTATTCGGGAACGGTACGCGATTAAATTTATCGTATACAAGGATATTACCGCGGTGCCATCTTGCGACGTAGTAATGTTCAGTTGTAACGATGGCTAAATGATAATGATAAAATTTGTAAGAAGGAGAAATAATCACTTTCTCTACATTTTTGAAACGTTTGTATACTACACTTTTGATATTTCGATGCATCATAATGCGGCCGATGTAGTAAACAAACATTAATATATACGCTGCTAAAGCAGTATAGCCTTTATGTGCTCCGACAAGCATACAGGCTATAGCGAGTATATGGATAAAGAAAATGACCGTATCAAACGTATTAATTATGCCGAGCGCTACCCATTTTTTTGTGAAGGGCCTTAATGCCTGTGTACCATAGGCATTGAAAATATCCACAAAGACATGAAGAAAGACGGCAATAAATGACCAAAGTAGTAGATGCAGATAGGGAGCGTCTGAAAAGAAGGCGAAAGAGATGCCACTTATAAGGAGTGACCAAAGAATCACTGCAGGAATGGAATGAGTAATCCCGCGATGATTTCTTATATATTTAGCGTTATTACGCAATTTTAAAACTGTATCGATGTCAGGAATATTGGAACCGGCAATTGTTGCAAGCATCACTGCTTGTGGCCCAATATCACTTTGTGCTATAGCTGGATCTAATGTTGCCAAACTGCCTAGAGTAACGCCCATAACAAGGTGAGTGGCTGTGTCCATAGAAATCCACCTCCGTTTTTTATTAATGTAACTCTTTTTATTCGATACCTCAAGTCCTTTGCCTTCTATTTCCTATGTCATCTTACTTAAATTTTTTCCTAAAATCTTTATAATAGTACATATATGCAAAAAAATGAGGGGGATCAAGTTTGACACTTGAAATATTAAATGAGTTTAACATAGAACAGTTTCAAAATGATTTAATTGGTTGGTTTGAAAAAGAACAACGTGATTTACCGTGGCGAAAAAATAAAGATCCATACCGTGTTTGGGTTTCGGAAATTATGTTACAGCAAACAAGGGTAGAGGCTGTAAAACCATATTACGCAAATTTTATGGGGAAGTTTCCTACGCTTGAAGCGCTAGCAACTGCCGATGATGAAGAAGTATTAAAAGCATGGGAAGGCTTAGGTTATTATTCTAGAGCACGAAATTTACACGCGGCAGTAAAAGAGGTAAAAGAAGTATATGGCGGGACAGTACCGAGCGATGTAAAGAAAATTGAAAAATTAAAAGGAGTAGGACCATATACAAAAGGTGCCATTTTAAGCATTGCATATGGCATACCAGAGCCAGCGGTTGATGGAAATGTTATGCGCGTATTATCTCGTATTTTATCAGTGTGGGATGATATTGCAAAGCCGAAGACGAGAAAAGTTTTTGAAGAGATTGTGCGTGAAATTATTTCGGTAGAAAATCCATCTTATTTTAACCAAGGTTTGATGGAATTAGGGGCATTAATTTGTATCCCGAAAAATCCATCTTGTTTACTTTGTCCTGTACGTGAACATTGCAGAGGGTATGCTGAAGGTGTTCAAAAAGAACTACCAGTGAAAAGTAAAGCGAAAGCACCTACAATGGTACCGCTCGTTGCAGGAGTACTTCAAACTGAAGATGGCCGTTACGTAATTAATAAACGCCCAAATACGGGATTACTGGCTAATATGTGGGAGTTCCCGAATATTGAACTAGGTGAAGGTATTCGTAATCAGAAACAACAGCTTACGGATTATATGAAGGAGAGCTTTGATCTCTCTGTTTCAATTGATGAATACGCGATGAATGTACAACATACTTTTACACATCGTACTTGGGATATATTTATATTTTACGGAAAAGTAACAGGTAATATTGTCGAAACGGATACATTAAAGTTTGTGTCGAAAGAAGCGTTCGAACAGTTACCTTTCTCGAAATCACATCGTACAATTTACGAAAAGTGTGTTGAAAAAATTACAATGCAATAAAGTGAAACTTTAATCAGTGGGGGTTTTCTTCATCCCCCACTGATTATTAGCCTTCACCAATCGGGCTTTTACGGGCAGTTGATCCCTACCTAACTTCTTTGCTTTCGCTGCATTTTGAGGTGGGGGTCTTACTGCCTGGCGAATAGCGGGATAAATAATAAAAACGTGTTCCAGAACTTTGGAACACGTTTTTTATATTGAAAATAAATTTGTATTTTGAGGTTGGAAATCCACGCGTTTATAATCCGCCCCGTGACTCAATTTCTTTCACAATTTCTTTATAAATCGTTTGTCCTTCTACATTTAGATAAGGCATAATTTGCTGAAATGAATGATGAAAATAAGCTAATTCATCCTCTTTCCATTCATTTTTGGAAATCATAGTTAGCTCAGTCATATCACGTCCAGTATACATATTCCCACCTCCATCATATGTAGTTTGAATGAGTGATAAGAGATATATGCGTGAATTTTTAAAAGAAAATTAAGGATAACTTCTAAGTGAATTGGTTACATTATTGATTGTGGAGGTGAGAAAGATGAGTAAAAAACAACAAGGTTATAATAAGGCAACTTCTGGTGCTAGCATTCAAAGTACAAATGCTAGCTATGGTACAGAGTTTGCAACTGAAACGAATGTACAAGCAGTAAAACAAGCAAACGCACAATCAGAGGCACAGAAAGCACAAGCTTCTGGTGCTCAAAGTGCAAATGCTAGTTATGGTACAGAGTTTGCAACTGAAACAGATGTGCATGCAGTGAAAAAACAAAATGCACAATCAGCTGCAAAACAATCACAATCTTCTAGCTCAAATCAGTAATGAAGGAAAAACACTTCTCCGTTCGAGAGAAGTGTTTTCTTTGTGTGCGTGTCACTGTAATGAAAATAAAGGGAACGACATAACTTCTAATAAGTCAACAAATGTAGTCAAAGGAGAAAGAAGTTCACGATTAGAAATATGTAATAGGAATTATAACTGGCGAATGAATCAAAAAGGGGGTAAGTGATGAACGACTTTGATAAGTTGGTAGGAGAGCAGTTGGAAACGATGGATGAGCTTTTAAAGTTACAATCACATTTAGAGAAGTATCAGCAAATTGAAATGAGTGGAAGGGATACGTGTGATAAAAAAGAATTGCATTTTATCCGTCAAGAAATATACAGAACAGAAATAGCATTAAAACTTTTGCATGAAAAATTTGAACAGCAAACGAATAATGTGATTCAATCTTTTGAAACCGAAAAAATAATTTCAAATTAAGGGTGAGATATGTTGTTGATTTTAGGGGAAAGTCCTTTCTTAAACAGAGATGAGGGGGACTTTTCTTTTTGTTATATCTTCGTTTAATCTTCTAAAATACGTATTGCTAATTCATAGAGGATTTTCCTTTATTAAAAGGGTTGGTGATGTGGTATTCAATAATACAAACTTCATTATATTCCTTATGAAAACAAGTATCCTATCGCTTTAGTTTTAAAATTTTGACAAAAAAGTTATAATAGAAAAAAAGTGAATGCAGTTCAAGGGGTAGTTAAGACAACTTAAGAATGGCATTTGCAGCTGAAAGAAGGGAGCATATATGGGATTTCCCAAAGAAGGAGAAAAGGTACAAATACATAGTTATAAACATAATGGCTCCATTCATAGAATGTGGGAAGAGACAACGATTTTAAAAGGGACGCAGAGTCTTGTAATCGGAGCGAATGATCGTACAGTAGTTACGGAATCAGATGGCCGAACATGGATTACTCGCGAACCTGCGATTTGTTACTTTCATGCCAATTATTGGTTTAATGTGATTGGAATGCTGAGGGAAGAAGGAGTATATTATTATTGTAATTTAAGTTCTCCTTTTGCATATGACTCTGAGGCATTAAAGTATATTGATTACGATTTAGATATTAAAGTATATCCGGATATGACATATACACTTTTAGATGAAGATGAGTATGAGAAGCATAGTCAAATCATGCAGTATCCACCTGTTATTGATACAATTTTAAAACGCAATGTAGCACATTTAACACAGTGGATTCATCAAAGAAAAGGTCCATTCGCACCGGATTTCGTAGATATGTGGTATGAAAGATATTTAATGTACAGAAATTAAAACAAACCTGCAGGGGATTTCCCGGCAGGTTTGTCCTATTAGAGGGGGGATTATGTGCAAGGTATAAAAAGATATTTACAATTTGTTAAACCATATCGATGGCTCATTGCTATTACAATTATTATCGGTCTTGTGAAGTTTGGTATCCCGCTTATTATGCCATGGTTATTAAAGTATATTATTGATGATGTTATTCAAGGCACGGGATCGCTTCAAGAAAAAACGTCTCAATTAATAACCGCAATTGGGATTGCCTTTTTTATTTTTGCAATAGTAAGACCGCCGATAGAATATTATCGTCAATATTTCGCGCAGCGCATTGCCAATACAATACTATACGATTTACGAAAATACATTTTTGGGCACTTGCAAAAATTGAGCTTACGTTATTATTCGAACACAAAAACAGGGGAGCTTATTTCACGTGTAATCCATGATGTAGAACAAACGAAGGACTTTGTAATTACTGGTCTTATGAATGTTTGGTTAGATACTGCAACAATTGTTATTGCCATTATCGTTATGTTTTCTATGAATATAAAATTAACCTTTGTTGCTTTATTAATCTTACCTATTTATGTAGTTGCAGTGAAATATTTTTTCGGGCGCCTTCGAAAATTGACGAAAGAGCGCTCACAAGCGTTAGCAACTATGCAAGGGTATTTACATGAACGTATTCAAGGGATGCAAGTGACACGTAGTTTTGCATTAGAAGAGTATGAAAGAGGACAGTTTGAAAAGAGAAATAATGAATTTTTAACGAAAGCACTAACTCATACGAGTTGGACAGCGAGAACATTTTCGGCAGTGAATACGTTAACGGATTTAGGGCCATTACTTGTTATTGGTTTTGCGGCGTATGAGGTAATTCAAGGATCGTTAACACTGGGTACTATGGTTGCTTTTGTTGGATATATGGATAGTTTATATAGTCCGCTTCGTCGCCTTGTTAATTCATCTACAACATTAACACAGTCTTTCGCCTCGATGGATCGAGTGTTTGAATTGTTGGATGAAAAATACGATATTGTTAATGTGCCAAATGCAGTGCAAACAAAAAAGTTAAATGGTGAAATTGTATTTGATAATGTTTCTTTTCGTTATAATGCGGATGAAAAAGAAATATTGCATAATCTGTCATTAACTATGCGCTCGGGAGAGAAGGTTGCGCTTGTAGGGGCAAGTGGAGGAGGAAAGTCATCTCTTGCTAGTTTAATTCCGCGTTTTTATGATGTTTCTGAAGGTGCAGTTTATATAGACGGGATAGATGTAAGAAAGTATAATATGAGAAATTTACGTAGTCATATTGGAATTGTGCTACAAGATAATTTATTATTTAGCGATACAATCGGGGCTAATATTTTATATGGCAATCCGAAAGCTACAGAGGCGGAAGTGATTTCAGCTGCCAAAGCTGCACAAATTCATAATTTTATTACAGAGTTGCCAGACGGCTATGATACTGTCGTTGGGGAACGTGGTGTGAAATTATCTGGTGGACAAAGACAGCGTGTAGCAATCGCGCGGGTTTTTCTAAAGAATCCGTCTTTACTTATATTAGATGAAGCAACGTCCGCTTTAGATTTAGAAAATGAACGGTATATTCAAGAGGCACTGCAAACGTTAGCTGCAGATCGGACAACAATTATCATTGCACACCGATTAGCGACGATCACGCATGTCGATACAATTATTTATGTTGAAGATGGTGAAATAAAAGAAAAGGGTTCTCATGAAGAGTTAATGAAAAAAAGGGGATTTTATTACAATCTATATCGACTTCAGCATATAACAGAAACAGCTCCTTTAGCGTAAAAGGAGCTGTTTTTTATTCGTCTTCTTTTTTATCTTCGATTTGGAGTTCGCTTTCTGGTTTATGGTATGTGTAGAAGCTATCCACAAGTAAATCTAAATGCTCTACTTCCTCACTGTAGTTAATAATTGAAGAAATAAGAGGGAAGAGGTGTAACCATATTTTATATGCTTCCTCATCATCCTTATTTTGATAATCCATAAAGATATCAATCAATTCTTGTTTACCTGTTTCAACTTCATCAAGCATCTCAACGGATTGTTGTTTCTTTGCTTTACCAATAAATTTTAATAACACTTGTTCGTGATAATGCGTTAATGAATCAAGTTCGTTTTGAATAGATTCCTGAAACTCTTCTGGCATATAGCGCAGTTCATTTTCAGTGCGATGTAATGACTTTAACGTGCTTAAAGCACGGCTTGTTGTCGCTAACATTTGTCTGAATAAAACGAGCTTACGAATTTTTGCGAATTGTATTTTTTTCGTATAGCTTCTTTCTTCTTTATACAGCAAATAGTAATGATTTAGTTTAATCATTTTTTCTTTCATGCGATCAATATCGGTTTTTAGCGTTGTAAAATCAGAAGCTTGCCTACTGTTCATACGAATCCATTTAACAATTTCCTCTGTATTATCAACGATGCGATGGTAAAGTTTTGTTTCATATTTTGGCGGCATAAATACTAAATTTACAAGCGAAGCCGCAATAATTCCAATCATAATCGTCGCGAATCGAAGTAAGGCAAAATTAAAGAAATCTTCGCCTTGATACTCCATAATGGCGATAACTGTTACTAAAGCGAGTGATATTGTTTTTTCTAAGTGTAATTGTAAAGTAAGAGCAATTACTAATATACACGTTAATCCAATAATAAAAGGATTATGTCCAAAAGCAGTAGCAAATACGATAGCGAATACCGCACCAATTACGTTTGCTTGAATTTGCTCAAGAGCTGTTAAATACGAGCGATATACAGACGGTTGAACAGCAAAGATAGCTGAGATTCCCGCAAATACTGGACTCGGTAATTGAAGTAAAATACAAGCAAATAAAGCTAATGTAATGGCAATACCCGTTTTTAAAATGCGAGCACCAAGTTTCATACCCTTATTGATATCCTTTCTCTTGTCATAATGAATGTACAACATGATACTATACATTCATTACAATATGTTAGCAAGTGATATTTTAGTGACGTTAAAAAGTTTAATAAATAAATTACAATCAATTTATAATTTCTCCAAATTCTCTTTAAACATCTATTCTTTAATAAAAAAACCTGCTGAATTTCAGCAGGTTTCAAATTGTTATTCTAGATTACTATGCGATGCTCGCTTCGTCAATTTTTTTATGAAAATAAATATTGTACATATCATTCAGTTGAAATAGATGGATCCGCCTGTTCTTTTTTCGGGATAATTTCATAGAAGTGAAGCTGGATATCATCTAATAATGGTGTTAACAAAGCGACTTCTTCATATTGTTCATGCTCATTTAATACACGAATGTAGTCTAATAATAATTCGTTCACATCTTGTAAACCATGTTTACTAATTGGCTGCAATGTTACATTTGCACCTTTAGCGATTCTTCTTTTTAAAGCGTGTTCTGTTAAACCTAAGTTTGGCTCATGACGTAAATAAACAACACCACCAGTCATGCCGGCACAAATCCATGGACCAGGATCTCCTAAAACAAGAGCACGACCATTTGTCATATATTCAAAAGCAAATCCTTTTATATTAGAATATACTCCGATATTTCCTTGTTCTTTTTCGCGAAGTGGTTTTGTAATTCTGCCTCCAATTATCATATCTGCTCCAGAAAGGCGAATGCCAGCACGAGCATCAGCGTTACCTTGCACGTATAATGCACCTTTTTGAGCGCCGTATCCAAATCCTTTTCCGACAGAACCGTTATAATATGTTCCATCTTTTCCTTTTGCTTTCGTTATATAAATGCCACCGCCAAATGAAGTTTTTCCAATTCCATCTTGCGCGCCACCATTTACGTGTATAAATAAGTTCTCGCTATTGTACGCGCCTAATCCGTTTCCGGGAACAGATCCGTTTGTATACTTTAATGTAAGTGGTTCAAGATGAGTGTTTTCATATAATTTGCTACGAATACGATAACAGGATTCTAGACCGCCCATTACGCGTTGCTCTACGCCGACGCTTACTAATTCTTTTGACTGGAGAGAATTTGTTGTTTCAAATTGTTTTTCTTGTACAGATGCCGTTATTTTCACGGATGAATCTTCTGTCGTTTGTATTAAATTACGTAAGTCTAATAAGTCCTCGCCTCGAGTTTGTTCTAATAAATCCGATCGTCCGATAATATCTTGTAAGTTTGTGTAACCGAGCTGCCCTGTTAAACGTTTCAATTCTGTACCGAAAGTAGTGAATAGGCTTAATAGCCCTGTAACTGCGCTTTCTAATTCACGTGGAACGAAACGGCGCAGTCCATGTTCTTTCGCTTGAGCTTCAGATTCAATTTGTGTTGCAATTCCGACGTGGCACGTATCAAGATGACAACCACGGCAAGTTGTACAGCCAATTGCAATCATTGATAATGTGCCAAATCCAATTCGGTTTGCTCCAAGGAGCATGATTTTTAAGGCGTCATTGACACTTCGAATACCGCCATCTGCCCAAATTTCTACTTTATGTCTCATATTTGCTTCTAGTAACGCATTGTGAGCAGCTTTAACGCCAATCTCTACAGGAAGACCTACATGTTGCAATGCGTGAATACGCGCAGCGCCTGTTCCGCCATCAAATCCACTAATGTTAATAAAGTCAGCGCCAGCTTTTGCGATACCGACAGCAATTGTTCCGATGTTAGGAACGACAGGAACTTTTACAGCTACTTTTGCAAGATGATTAGCCGTTTTAATTTCTGTAATCATTTGAGCCAAGTCTTCAATTGAATAAATATCATGGTTGTTAGAAGGTGAAATTAAATCTGAACCGATTGTAGCATTACGCGCTTCCGCAATTTTGGCAGTCACTTTTGAACCAGGCAAATGTCCACCTTCACCAGGCTTTGCTCCTTGACCGATTTTTATTTCAATTAAATTTGATGAATTTAGTAGTTCAGCGTTTACTCCAAATCGGCCAGATGCAACTTGTTGTCCGCGTGTATGTGGGTATTTACCAATCATATCTTTAATTTCGCCGCCTTCACCGTTCAAACTAATCATATTTAACTGATTGGCAGCTTCTGCATATGCGCGAAAGGCAATTTCATTTTGAGAACCGAATGACATAGAACTAATAATAAATGGTAAATCATGATTGTGAATGCCGATGGACACTTCTTCAGTTGGAATTACATGTTTTGTTTGTTTTGTTTGAATAAGGTGCCTGATTGCGATAGGGTTATTTTCTTCTAATTCACTTAACTTGTCGCGGTAATCATCATAAGAGTTTCCTTTTGCAACATCACCAATTGCTTTCCAAATCCGCGGGAATATATGAAATGATTTTCGCATTCTAACTTTTGGATTGTTATAATCATCAGCTCGAATTTTCGCATCTTCAGCAAGTGATTCAAGTGAAAAAGCTAAATCATTTGAACCGAAGAAGTTTATAATTTGTAATATATTTGCGATTTCCTCATGTAATCCAATAGAGGAGAAGAGGCGACCGTAACCGCGTAATTCATGAATTCCAATCGTCGAAATTACTTTCTCTAGCCCTTTATTAAGTGCGGTATACAAATTAGTAATTGGTGCTTTTGTTCCATCATTTACCGTTGCGAACAATAAATATGGATTAATACCATCTGCCCCTAATCCGTATAGCGTGACGATATCGTGTAAGGAGCGAAGGGCACCAGAACGTATAACGAGAGAGCATTTCCGGCGTAATTTATTTTCAGTTAATGCTTGATGTACTTTAGCAATAACTAAATGTGGATCAATCCATAACAGTTCATTTTGATGAGATTTAGCGTCATCTAATACTAGTAGGGAAGCCCCATTTTTAACGGCAGCTATCGCTTCGGAACTAATTCGATTTAACGCGCTTTGTAAAGTTTCTGATGGACTAAATGTAACAGAAATTGTAGAGACAGAGCTATGAGTAATGAATAGCTGTATAAGGTGTTCGTACGTAATCGTGTGTAAGTCTGCCGCGATAGATTGAGCTGAATTTCCTTCTAAAATAATGGGTGAAAGCATCTCGATTACAAATGGTTGTTTAGAGTTATCTAATAAACCCGGACGCTCTCCGAGTACAGTACGTGTGGAGAAGTGTTCGACTTCTCGATCACGATCGATTGCTGGATTTGTAACAACGGCTACACTTTCCTTAATGAAATCAGCAATATTTCGTCTATCTGTATCAAGTGCGGCAAGTGGTGAGTCATGCCCAAGTGAACGAATTGGTTCGACGCCTTTTGTCGCCATCTGTTCAAGGAGCTGAATATGTTCTCGATCCCAGCCGAAAGCGACGTATTGATTCGTTTCAACTTGAACCGAATCACATAATCCCTCAGTTTCTTTCGTTTCAGGGATAGATAAGTTTACATGATAGTTGGTAACATCGATTCGTTTCTTAAAACGGTTGTATACTTCAATTTGATAATTATCGTATTCATAGAGAACAAGCTCATCTTGTTCATTCCATTTTAATCCAACCTTTTCGCCAGGAGCGAGTGGTTTCGGCTCTGCTACATATTCGGCTGGTGATACAACTCCAGGTTCAGAAGAGAAAATATAGGAGCTCTCTGTCTCTACTTTCCAAACAGGGCGTAATCCAAGGGAATCGACACTGAAAACAGCTTCATCTTTATAACGTGAAATGATGCCAGCTGGACCTTGTGCGAAATGCCCCCAAGCCTCACGTATATAAGTGTATAAGTTTTGTAAGTTTGTTTCGTAAAGTTTTATTTCATTAATAATTGGTGGAAATAATATATCCATTGCTTCAAATAAACTGTAGTTATACTGAACGAGAAGGGTTTCTAAGGTGCGGTTTAAATCTTGGGAATCACTGCCCCCGGCAGTAAGTGGTACATTAATCATGTCAGCTTGATCACGTAATTTTGCAATCGTGTTAATTTCACCATTATGCCCGAGAATACTAAATGGTTGTACACGAAAAAAATTAGATAACGTATTAGTAGAATAGCGATTATGTCCTAGTGTCATAGTTGAAGCGATAAGTGGGTGTTGTAAATCATTGTAATAAGCAACGAGTGTATCACCAGCGCCCAGAACTTTATATACAACATGTTCATGACTTAATGAGGCAACATGAATTGCTTCATTTTCTTCGATTTTTATTGTTACAGAAAATAATGTTTGTTCAATATTTTTAACTTCACTTTGGGCGATAAGGGCAATTTGCCAAAATAAAGGTTCTTCTTGTTTACCAAGAGGACCGAGTGCATCTGAGTTTATTACATCATCATTTTCGAGAACAATTGTAAAGTTTTCATTGTTTAGTTGCGTACGAATGTAATCTTTTAACTCAGCAATGTTTTCTTTTTTGTTTAGAAAAAAATGTCCAACGATAAAGTGGGGATGATCCACAATCGTTGGATTATATCCGCTACTTTTTAGTTTTTCATTCCAAAGTGCTTTTGGCATGTCGATATGAATTCCGATGCCATCTCCTTCGCCATTAATGAAACCAGCTCTATGATTCATTTTGACTAGTGATTGTATACAAAAATCGATGTTTTCTTTTGTAGGAATTCTTCGTTTTTCCATAACGGAAACGATTCCACACGCATCATGTTCTGCATTTTTATAATTCCGAAATAAAGACGGTGTCCATTTATTTTTTTTATTGAGCATCCGTCAATCCCCCCTCTGGAAAATGAATTTTGAATAATCTTACTATTTAAGGCGTGAACTGCCTTGTATACAGGGATAGTAAGGATATAAAAGAATATAAAACAGATAATTATGAATAATTATACTATTAATGAGGGATTTATGAAATAGAAAAAAGGAAAAAAGAAAGATGGGCTTTCTTTTTTCCTTTTGAATGAAGAGATTATTTATTGTTCGCTAGGGTAGAAAATGCTCTGCCAACAGCTTCAATTGTATATTCAATATCTTCTTTTGTATGTTCTGTCGTTAAGAACCATGCTTCATATTTAGAAGGTGCTAAATTAATACCTTCTTGAAGCATCAGCTTGAAGAATCTACCGAACATTTCACCATCTGTATTTTTGGCTGCATCGTAATCTTCAATCGTATTTGTCGTGAAGTATACAGTTAATGCACCCTTTAGACGGTTTACTGTAATATCGATGTTATGTTTTGTAGCTTGTTCTAAAATTCCTTTTTCAAGCATTGCGCCAAGTGCATCTAATTTCTCGTATACGCCTTCTTGTTGAAGTACTTCTAGGCAGGCAATACCTGATGCCATAGAAGCAGGGTTCCCGGCCATTGTACCAGCTTGGTATGCAGGGCCGAGCGGTGCAACTTGTTCCATAATTTCTTTTTTACCACCGTAAGCACCAATTGGAAGGCCACCGCCGATAACTTTACCAAGTGCTGTTAAATCTGGGGTTACGCCAAGTAAGTCTTGAGCGCCGCCATACATAAAGCGGAAAGCAGTAATAACTTCATCATAAATTACTAGTGCACCAGCTTCGTGAACAAGTTCATTAACTTTTTCAAGGAAGCCAGGTTTTGGCTCAACAATACCGAAGTTTCCAACGATTGGCTCTACAAGGATAGCTGCTACTTCATGTCCCCATTTATCTAATGCTTCTTTTAAAGTTTCTACATTATTAAATGGAACAGTAATAACTTCTTGGGCGATACTTTGTGGCACGCCAGCTGAATCAGGAATTCCAAGGGTAGAAGGACCAGAGCCAGCTGCTACAAGTACTAAATCGGAATGACCGTGGTAACAACCAGCGAATTTCATAATTTTTGTGCGGCCAGTGTAAGCACGAGCAACACGAATGGTTGTCATAACGGATTCTGTACCAGAGTTTACGAAGCGGACTTTATCTAAAGCGGGCATTGCTTCTTTTAACATTTTTGCGAATTTTACTTCTAATGTTGTTGGAGTACCGTATAGTACGCCGTTTTCAGCCGCTGTTTTAATTGCTTCTGTTACATGTGGGTGAGCATGTCCAGTAATAATTGGGCCATACGCTGCTAAATAGTCGATATATTTATTTCCATCTACATCCCAGAAATAAGCACCTTTCCCGCGTTCCATTGCAACAGGGGAACCGCCTCCAACTGCTTTAAAAGAGCGAGAAGGACTATTAACACCACCAACGATATGTTCTAACGCTTCTTTATGTAATGCTTCTGATTTCGTGAAATTCACTACAATTCATCTCCTTACAAAAATCTATGTATTATTCTAACATGTTTTTCGAAAAGACGTATTGTTTGTGATAGAAGGAGCAGTTGGGTAAACTATTCGTTGTGACATTTAGGAAGGGGGTCCGATTATGAAATCGGTAATTGAGGTACAAGGATTACGTAAAGAGTTTACAGCTTATTCAAGTCGTCCGGGCTTAAAGGGTGCATTTCGCGATTTATTAAATCGTAATTATAAAATAGTACCAGCAGTAAATGATATTTCTTTTACTATAAAGCAAGGTGAAATGGTTGGTTATATTGGTGAGAATGGTGCTGGTAAATCAACGACGATTAAAATGCTTACAGGGATTTTGACTCCGACATCAGGACAAATTACAGTGAACGGAATGAATCCACACAAACAGAGAGAAGAATTTGTAAGAACAATCGGTGTTGTGTTTGGGCAGCGTTCGCAGCTTTGGTGGGATATTGCTGTACAAGAATCATTTCGTTTATTGAAGAAAGTGTACGGTGTATCAGACGCTCAGTATAAGGAACATATGGAACATGTTATTGAAACGTTAGATATCGGTCCTTTATTAGATAAACCGGTACGGAAATTATCTCTTGGTCAAAGAATGCGTTGTGAATTAGCAGCGGCGTTAATTCATAATCCGCCGTTATTATTTTTAGATGAACCAACAATTGGACTAGATGTTCTTGTGAAATTGAAAATACGAGAATTCTTAAAAGAGATGAATGAACGTTATAAAACAACAATTTTATTAACGACACATGATATTACTGATATTGAAGCTTTATGTGAACGCGTCATCATGCTTGATGAAGGAAATATTATGTATGACGGATCTTTAGATAATCTTCGTACGCAGTGGGGAGTAGAGAAGGAAATACATTTTCAGTTTGTTGCCCCAGTTTCATACCAGGAGTTATCAATGGTTATGCCAGATAGTCATGTTGTTTGGTCAAAAGCGAAAGAAGAAAACGCATGGGTTGCAAAAATACCGAATGAAGAAGTTATCATTTCTATGTTGATTTCTAAAGTAGTACAAGCCTTTCAAATTAAAGATTTGAAAATTAACGAAGTGTCTACAGAGGAAATTATTCGTAACATTTATGAAGAAGGTATTATGCATGGGTAAGTATATTGAAATGATTCGGATTCGTTTTTTAATGATGCTTGCTTATCGTACAAATTATTACAGCGGGATTTTAATTTATACGATTAACATTGGTGCGTATTATTTTTTATGGCAAGCAATTTATAGCGGGAAAGAGAATATTGAAAGTTTATCTATTTCGCAAATGACTACGTATATTGCGATCGCATGGATGGCACGCGCTTTTTATTTCAATAATATAGATAGAGAAATTGCGATGGAAATTCAAGAAGGACGTGTGGCGGTAGAACTAATTCGCCCATATAACTATTTAGGTATGAAAGTTATGCAAGGGCTTGGAGAAGGGATATTCCGTTTTGCTTTCTTTTCAATTCCGGGTATGGTTATTGTTACGTTATTATTTTCATTACAAATTACAACGAATTTTCAAACGTGGTTATATTTCTTCTTATCTTTAATATTTAGTTTTATCATTAATACACAAATAAATTTAATGACAGGAATGCTTACATTCTTCTTATTTAATAATAGTGGAATTATGTATGCGAAACGTGTTGTTATCGATTTATTTTCTGGTTTATTATTACCGATTAGTTTTTATCCGTTATGGGCCCAAAAAGCAATGGTGTTTTTACCGTTTCAAGCAATTAGTTATATTCCGAGTATGATTTTCTCTGAAGGTATACAAGGAAGTAAGTTATATGAAGCTTTATTATTTCAAATGATTTGGGCAATTATACTTATTATTCCAATTGTACTGATGTGGAAAACGGCGAGAAAACGTCTAATCGTACAAGGGGGATGACGAGATGATATATATAAAATTATTTTTGCAATATGCAAGTCAATATATAAAAACAAAATTGGAGTATCGTGGCGATTTTATCGTCGGATTACTTTCAGATTTATCACTACAAGCTGTTAATTTAATCTTCATTCTCGTTGTGTTTGGGCATACTCAAGCACTAAAAGGGTGGAGCCGAGAAGAAGTAATCTTTATCTATGGGTTCTTTTTAGTACCGTTTGCCATTTTTTCAGCTTTCTTTAATATATGGGACTTTAATGATCGTTACATTATTAAAGGAGAAATGGACCGTATATTAACGAGACCGATTCATAGTTTATTTCAAATTATATTAGAAAGAATGGAACTTGAATCTTTAATTGGAGCTATTACAGGGATTATTGTGATGGGTTATGCAGCAATGGAGCTACAATTATCTTTTTACTGGTATGATTTCTTCTTATTCCTAATTATGGCAGGGGGAGGGGCACTTGTGTACGGCGGGATATTTGTTACGCTTGCAAGTCTTGGCTTTTGGTCGGATGCGAAAAGTTCCATTATGCCGCTTATGTATAACATAGGGAATTATGGACGCTATCCTGTTGATATTTATAACCGTGTTATTCGCTTTGTTTTAACGTTTGTTTTACCGTTTGCATTTGTTGGGGTATATCCAGCAGCATACTTTTTAAGAAAAACAGAGTGGAATAGCTATGCTTTCGCAACGCCAATTGTTGGTGTTATCTGTTTTACTATTGCAATCAACCTCTGGAATCAAGGGGTTAAACGATATCGTGGTGCAGGGAATTAATTATAGAAGCTTGTTCGTTTCTAAGGGATAAATCAGCTATAGTCCTCATACATATAAAATGAGGTGGAGGACATGTTATGGGGATTTATTCTATTAATTGCAGCAATCGCTATTTTGAGAAGTGTCCAATTATTATGGAGTTCATATTCAAATTCCAATCGTTTCTTTTCGCTGTACAATTTAGCTACGTTGTTTTTAATTTATACAACGGTACTGATTGCGTTTGGATTAAGTTATGTTGTGCTAGAGGAAATGGGTTTTGCAGTTTTGAAAGAAGATGGGGATAGGTTAAGTGCTCATTCCTTTCAGCTCGTTGAAATATGTTTATATTTTAGCGCGGTTACTTTATTGTCCGTTGGATATGGTGATATAGCTCCGATTGGAATCGGAAGATGGATTGCAATTGGAGAAGCCCTAATTGGATATACATTACCGTTTGCATTTGTGGTAAGGACTGTAATGGACAATGAAAAATAAGGTAGCATTTGTTATAGTAATAGAAAAGAAAAGGAGTGATAACAATGATCACAGTAGGAGAAATAGCACCGGAATTCACATTAGAGGGAAGTACCGGAGAACAAATTCGCTTAGCTGACTTCCGAGGTAAAAATGTAGTTTTATATTTTTACCCGAAAGATATGACTCCAGGGTGTACAACTGAAGCGTGTGATTTTCGTGATGCATATGGATTATTCCAAGAGAAGGACACGGTCATCCTTGGTGTCAGTCCTGATTCGGTGAACAGACATATGAAATTCATCGAGAAGCATGAGCTTCCATTTGTACTTTTAGTAGATGAAGATCATAAAGTAGCAGAATTGTACGATGTTTGGAAGTTGAAAAAGAACTTTGGAAAAGAGTACATGGGAATCGAGCGTTCTACATTCCTTATCAATAAAGATGGTGAACTTGTAAAAGAATGGCGTAAAGTGAAAGTGAAAGGACATATTGAGGACGTTCTTTCTTATATAAAGTGAAACTTTAATCAGTGGGAGTCTTACTGCCCGCAAATAGCGGGATAAAATAATCTATATTAATGTGGAGAAAAAATATATATGTAAGGCATGCGTCTATACATATTTTCTTGCGATACATAAAGTGAAAGTGTAGGGCATACCTCCTCAGATGATAGTATTCCAAGTGCGATTATGTCGCACTTTTTTCTATGTAAATGTATAGGAAATGGGGGAAGGTATATAAGAATAAGGATATATACAAAAATAAACCACATACTTATAGTAGAAATATTGACGATTTATAAGAAAAAGAGTACACTCTTTATAAGAATTATAAAATAATAATCCGTATAGAATCGGGGTGCATGACGGTGGTCAAAGAAGAATTAAAAGAAGCGCTAGAAATGCTGAAAAATACGGGTGTACGCATTACTCCACAGCGTCATGCTATTTTAGAGTACCTTGTGGAATCTATGACGCACCCAACAGCGGATGACATTTATAAAGCATTAGAAGGTAAGTTTCCAAATATGAGTGTTGCAACTGTCTATAATAACTTACGTGTGTTTAAAGAAGTTGGACTTGTAAAGGAATTAACTTATGGGGATGCTTCAAGTAGATTTGATTATGTTACAAGTCAACATTATCATGTGATTTGCGAAAAATGTGGTAAGATTGTTGATTTTCCTTATGGAGGTTTGGAACAGCTTGAAGAGGAAGCTGCGAAAACGACAGGTTTCGTTATTAATAGTCATCGCTTAGAAATTTATGGCGTTTGTCCAGAGTGTCATAAGGCGTAATATATAATAAAGAAAGAGGGTGACGATTTCGTCACCCTCTTTCTTTATTATATGGGGATGAAAAAATACTAAAGTGAAAGTACGTGTTATCCTTTATAGCTTTTTTTATTGTACTTCTCATTAAATTCTTTTCCTTCTAAACTCGGATCGAGTGTTAAAGGTTGGTTGCAATGCATACATGCGTCGACACGACCAAGCATTTTTGTTGGCTTATCGCAGCTTGGACAAATAATTTGTACAGTCTTAGTAGATAACATACCAATCCAAAAGTAAACGACAGTACTAGCGATAACAGCTAAAAAGCCAACCATCATAAATGTTGTCATAATAATAATGTTGTCACGGAAAAAGACTCCTAAGTATGCAATGAAGAGGCCGATAAATACTAAACTTAATGCAAAGGTTCGGATTTTATTAATTTTGTTCGAATATTTAATACCCATTCCCACCACACTCCTATAGGAATAATATAACACACAATTTAGAATATTTTATAAAAGTGAAGGCGATGATTAAATTTATCACTTATTAAAGAACAGTAGTGCTTTCTTTTAAGATGCAATACAGAAAGAGATTAGGTGGAAGAAGCATGTCTATAAAAGAGGAGTAGTAATTTTTTCTATAGTTAATTTAGCTTTTTAACGGGATGTGAAATTTTTTTAGAAAAAGTATTGACCCTATATATACTGCATGATATATTAATAAACGTCGCTGATGCGGAAACGCAGAAAACGACAAAAAAGAAATTTGAAAAACTTAGTTGACATCGAAAAACGAAGATGTTAACATAAGGAAGTCGCAATTGAGCGGCGAAGTAGTTCTTTGAAAACTGAACGAAACAAACAACGTGAACGTCAATTTTTATTTTTAGATGCTAGACAAACTAACTTTATTGGAGAGTTTGATCCTGGCTCAGGATGAACGCTGGCGGCGTGCCTAATACATGCAAGTCGAGCGAATGGATTAAGAGCTTGCTCTTATGAAGTTAGCGGCGGACGGGTGAGTAACACGTGGGTAACCTACCCATAAGACTGGGATAACTCCGGGAAACCGGGGCTAATACCGGATAATATTTTGAACTGCATAGTTCGAAATTGAAAGGCGGCTTCGGCTGTCACTTATGGATGGACCCGCGTCGCATTAGCTAGTTGGTGAGGTAACGGCTCACCAAGGCAACGATGCGTAGCCGACCTGAGAGGGTGATCGGCCACACTGGGACTGAGACACGGCCCAGACTCCTACGGGAGGCAGCAGTAGGGAATCTTCCGCAATGGACGAAAGTCTGACGGAGCAACGCCGCGTGAGTGATGAAGGCTTTCGGGTCGTAAAACTCTGTTGTTAGGGAAGAACAAGTGCTAGTTGAATAAGCTGGCACCTTGACGGTACCTAACCAGAAAGCCACGGCTAACTACGTGCCAGCAGCCGCGGTAATACGTAGGTGGCAAGCGTTATCCGGAATTATTGGGCGTAAAGCGCGCGCAGGTGGTTTCTTAAGTCTGATGTGAAAGCCCACGGCTCAACCGTGGAGGGTCATTGGAAACTGGGAGACTTGAGTGCAGAAGAGGAAAGTGGAATTCCATGTGTAGCGGTGAAATGCGTAGAGATATGGAGGAACACCAGTGGCGAAGGCGACTTTCTGGTCTGTAACTGACACTGAGGCGCGAAAGCGTGGGGAGCAAACAGGATTAGATACCCTGGTAGTCCACGCCGTAAACGATGAGTGCTAAGTGTTAGAGGGTTTCCGCCCTTTAGTGCTGAAGTTAACGCATTAAGCACTCCGCCTGGGGAGTACGGCCGCAAGGCTGAAACTCAAAGGAATTGACGGGGGCCCGCACAAGCGGTGGAGCATGTGGTTTAATTCGAAGCAACGCGAAGAACCTTACCAGGTCTTGACATCCTCTGAAAACTCTAGAGATAGAGCTTCTCCTTCGGGAGCAGAGTGACAGGTGGTGCATGGTTGTCGTCAGCTCGTGTCGTGAGATGTTGGGTTAAGTCCCGCAACGAGCGCAACCCTTGATCTTAGTTGCCATCATTAAGTTGGGCACTCTAAGGTGACTGCCGGTGACAAACCGGAGGAAGGTGGGGATGACGTCAAATCATCATGCCCCTTATGACCTGGGCTACACACGTGCTACAATGGACGGTACAAAGAGCTGCAAGACCGCGAGGTGGAGCTAATCTCATAAAACCGTTCTCAGTTCGGATTGTAGGCTGCAACTCGCCTACATGAAGCTGGAATCGCTAGTAATCGCGGATCAGCATGCCGCGGTGAATACGTTCCCGGGCCTTGTACACACCGCCCGTCACACCACGAGAGTTTGTAACACCCGAAGTCGGTGGGGTAACCTTTATGGAGCCAGCCGCCTAAGGTGGGACAGATGATTGGGGTGAAGTCGTAACAAGGTAGCCGTATCGGAAGGTGCGGCTGGATCACCTCCTTTCTATGGAGAATTGATGAACGCAGTTCATCAATAAACGTTGACTTGTTTTGTTTCGTTCAGTTTTGAGAGAACTATCTCTCAAGTTTAAATGTATGTTCTTTGAAAACTAGATAACAGTGTAGCTCATATTTTTTTAATTTTAGTTTGGTTAAGTTAGAAAGGGCGCACGGTGGATGCCTTGACACTAGGAGTCGATGAAGGACGGGACTAACGCCGATATGCTTCGGGGAGCTGTAAGTAAGCTTTGATCCGAAGATTTCCGAATGGGGAAACCCACTATACGTAATGGTATGGTATCCTTACCTGAATACATAGGGTATGGAAGACAGACCCAGGGAACTGAAACATCTAAGTACCTGGAGGAAGAGAAAGCAAATGCGATTTCCTGAGTAGCGGCGAGCGAAACGGAATCTAGCCCAAACCAAGAGGCTTGCCTCTTGGGGTTGTAGGACATTCTATACGGAGTTACAAAGGAACGAGGTAGACGAAGCGACCTGGAAAGGTCCGTCACAGAGGGTAACAACCCCGTAGTCGAAACTTCGTTCTCTCTTGAATGTATCCTGAGTACGGCGGAACACGTGAAATTCCGTCGGAATCTGGGAGGACCATCTCCCAAGGCTAAATACTCCCTAGTGATCGATAGTGAACCAGTACCGTGAGGGAAAGGTGAAAAGCACCCCGGAAGGGGAGTGAAAGAGATCCTGAAACCGTGTGCCTACAAATAGTCAGAGCCCGTTAATGGGTGATGGCGTGCCTTTTGTAGAATGAACCGGCGAGTTACGATCCCGTGCGAGGTTAAGCTGAAGAGGCGGAGCCGCAGCGAAAGCGAGTCTGAATAGGGCGTTTAGTACGTGGTCGTAGACCCGAAACCAGGTGATCTACCCATGTCCAGGGTGAAGTTCAGGTAACACTGAATGGAGGCCCGAACCCACGCACGTTGAAAAGTGCGGGGATGAGGTGTGGGTAGCGGAGAAATTCCAATCGAACCTGGAGATAGCTGGTTCTCCCCGAAATAGCTTTAGGGCTAGCCTTAAGTGTAAGAGTCTTGGAGGTAGAGCACTGATTGAACTAGGGGTCCTCATCGGATTACCGAATTCAGTCAAACTCCGAATGCCAATGACTTATCCTTAGGAGTCAGACTGCGAGTGATAAGATCCGTAGTCAAGAGGGAAACAGCCCAGATCGCCAGCTAAGGTCCCAAAGTGTGTATTAAGTGGAAAAGGATGTGGAGTTGCTTAGACAACTAGGATGTTGGCTCAGAAGCAGCCACCATTTAAAGAGTGCGTAATAGCTCACTAGTCGAGTGACTCTGCGCCGAAAATGTACCGGGGCTAAATACACCACCGAAGCTGCGAATTGATACCAATGGTATCAGTGGTAGGGGAGCGTTCTAAGTGCAGTGAAGTCAGACCGGAAGGACTGGTGGAGCGCTTAGAAGTGAGAATGCCGGTATGAGTAGCGAAAGACGGGTGAGAATCCCGTCCACCGAATGCCTAAGGTTTCCTGAGGAAGGCTCGTCCGCTCAGGGTTAGTCAGGACCTAAGCCGAGGCCGACAGGCGTAGGCGATGGACAACAGGTTGATATTCCTGTACCACCTCTTTATCGTTTGAGCAATGGAGGGACGCAGAAGGATAGAAGAAGCGTGCGATTGGTTGTGCACGTCCAAGCAGTTAGGCTGATAAGTAGGCAAATCCGCTTATCGTGAAGGCTGAGCTGTGATGGGGAAGCTCCTTATGGAGCGAAGTCTTTGATTCCCCGCTGCCAAGAAAAGCTTCTAGCGAGATAAAAGGTGCCTGTACCGCAAACCGACACAGGTAGGCGAGGAGAGAATCCTAAGGTGTGCGAGAGAACTCTGGTTAAGGAACTCGGCAAAATGACCCCGTAACTTCGGGAGAAGGGGTGCTTTCTTAACGGAAAGCCGCAGTGAATAGGCCCAAGCGACTGTTTAGCAAAAACACAGGTCTCTGCGAAGCCGTAAGGCGAAGTATAGGGGCTGACACCTGCCCGGTGCTGGAAGGTTAAGGAGAGGGGTTAGCGTAAGCGAAGCTCTGAACTGAAGCCCCAGTAAACGGCGGCCGTAACTATAACGGTCCTAAGGTAGCGAAATTCCTTGTCGGGTAAGTTCCGACCCGCACGAAAGGTGTAACGATTTGGGCACTGTCTCAACCAGAGACTCGGTGAAATTATAGTACCTGTGAAGATGCAGGTTACCCGCGACAGGACGGAAAGACCCCGTGGAGCTTTACTGTAGCCTGATATTGAATTTTGGTACAGTTTGTACAGGATAGGCGGGAGCCATTGAAACCGGAGCGCTAGCTTCGGTGGAGGCGCTGGTGGGATACCGCCCTGACTGTATTGAAATTCTAACCTACGGGTCTTATCGACCCGGGAGACAGTGTCAGGTGGGCAGTTTGACTGGGGCGGTCGCCTCCTAAAGTGTAACGGAGGCGCCCAAAGGTTCCCTCAGAATGGTTGGAAATCATTCGTAGAGTGCAAAGGCATAAGGGAGCTTGACTGCGAGACCTACAAGTCGAGCAGGGACGAAAGTCGGGCTTAGTGATCCGGTGGTTCCGCATGGAAGGGCCATCGCTCAACGGATAAAAGCTACCCCGGGGATAACAGGCTTATCTCCCCCAAGAGTCCACATCGACGGGGAGGTTTGGCACCTCGATGTCGGCTCATCGCATCCTGGGGCTGTAGTCGGTCCCAAGGGTTGGGCTGTTCGCCCATTAAAGCGGTACGCGAGCTGGGTTCAGAACGTCGTGAGACAGTTCGGTCCCTATCCGTCGTGGGCGCAGGAAATTTGAGAGGAGCTGTCCTTAGTACGAGAGGACCGGGATGGACGCACCGCTGGTGTACCAGTTGTTCTGCCAAGGGCATAGCTGGGTAGCTATGTGCGGAAGGGATAAGTGCTGAAAGCATCTAAGCATGAAGCCCCCCTCAAGATGAGATTTCCCATAGCGTAAGCTAGTAAGATCCCTGAAAGATGATCAGGTTGATAGGTTCGAGGTGGAAGCATGGTGACATGTGGAGCTGACGAATACTAATAGATCGAGGACTTAACCATATAATATGAAGCAACGTTATCTAGTTTTGAGAGAATATAAAAAACTTATTGACTTTCTAAGTGAATCAAGTATAATAATGTTTGTCTCAAGCGAATATAGTCTGGTAATGATGGCAGAGAGGTCACACCCGTTCCCATACCGAACACGGAAGTTAAGCTCTCTAGCGCCGATGGTAGTTGGGACCTTGTCCCTGTGAGAGTAGGACGTTGCCAGGCAATATTATTCCGCAGTAGCTCAGCGGTAGAGCTATCGGCTGTTAACCGATCGGTCGTAGGTTCGATTCCTACCTGCGGAGCCATTGGAGAGCTGTCCGAGTTGGCCGAAGGAGCACGATTGGAAATCGTGTATACGTCACAAGCGTATCAAGGGTTCGAATCCCTTGCTCTCCGCCATAAGCATTTTATAATATTTGGCCCGTTGGTCAAGTGGTTAAGACACCGCCCTTTCACGGCGGTAACACGGGTTCGAATCCCGTACGGGTCACCACTTTTGGAGGATTAGCTCAGCTGGGAGAGCACCTGCCTTACAAGCAGGGGGTCGGCGGTTCGATCCCGTCATCCTCCACCATATAAATTATATGAATAATATTGTCGCGGGGTGGAGCAGTACGGTAGCTCGTCGGGCTCATAACCCGAAGGTCGCAGGTTCAAATCCTGTCCCCGCAACCAAATATTTTCGTAATTTGGTTGCTAACACTTATCATATAATTATATAAATAATATTATCGCGGGGTGGAGCAGTACGGTAGCTCGTCGGGCTCATAATCCGAAGGTCGCAGGTTCAAATCCTGTCCCCGCAACCAAATGGTCCCGTGGTGTAGTGGTTAACATGCCTGCCTGTCACGCAGGAGATCGCCGGTTCGACCCCGGTCGGGACCGCCATTTTAATAAGGCTCGGTAGCTCAGTCGGTAGAGCAGAGGACTGAAAATCCTCGTGTCGGCGGTTCGATTCCGTCCCGAGCCACCATTTTAACAAAATATGCCGGCTTAGCTCAATTGGTAGAGCAACTGACTTGTAATCAGTAGGTTGGGGGTTCAAGTCCTCTAGCCGGCACCATGTAAGTTTCGGAGGGGTAGCGAAGTGGCTAAACGCGGCGGACTGTAAATCCGCTCCTTTGGGTTCGGCAGTTCGAATCTGCCCCCCTCCACCATTTACACAGGGGCATAGTTTAAAGGTAGAACTGAGGTCTCCAAAACCTCCAGTGTGGGTTCAATTCCTACTGCCCCTGCCAAATATATAAACACAACATGGCGGTTGTGGCGAAGTGGTTAACGCACCGGATTGTGGCTCCGGCATTCGTGGGTTCAATTCCCATCAGTCGCCCCATTTTATTTTTTAAAATTACAAATAAATTAATGGATACTTACATATAATTAAGTAAAACTTCGGTGGGCTATAGCCAAGCGGTAAGGCAACGGACTTTGACTCCGTCATGCGCTGGTTCGAATCCAGCTAGCCCAGCCATTTTTGCGGAAGTAGTTCAGTGGTAGAATACAACCTTGCCAAGGTTGGGGTCGCGGGTTCGAATCCCGTCTTCCGCTCCATTTTAACTTCATATGGCGGCATAGCCAAGTGGTAAGGCAGAGGTCTGCAAAACCTTTACCACCGGTTCAAATCCGGTTGCCGCCTTTCTTATTATGCCGATGTGGCGGAATTGGCAGACGCGCACGACTCAAAATCGTGTTCCTTCGGGAGTGTCGGTTCGACCCCGACCATCGGTATCGGTGAATTAAAAAAGACCCTAACAGAAATGTTAGGGTCTTTTTTGTTAAATTATGCTATGTGATTCTAAAATTCGTAATAAACTTAGGAATTCATGTATAATATAACTTGTCGAAAGAACAAAATGATAGTGATTTATATTATGTCTGTAATATGAATCAAAAATGAACTTTTTATATTTCTTTTAAAAATGTGTTGAATACACATTATATTTCATATTAATATTTTTATGTAGATTTAAAATGGGAAAGAGAGTGGAAAGTATGGGTCGTAAATGGAACAATATTAAAGAAAAAAAAGCATCAAAAGATGCAAATACAAGCCGTATATACGCGAAATTTGGACGTGAAATTTATGTGGCAGCAAAACAAGGCGAGCCAGATCCAGAATCAAACCAAACGTTAAGAGTTGTATTAGAACGTGCGAAAACATACAACGTGCCAAGAACAATTATTGACCGTGCGATTGAAAAGGCAAAAGGCGGTTCAGAAGAAAACTATGACGAGCTTCGTTATGAAGGCTTTGGACCAAACGGATCTATGGTAATTGTAGATACACTGACAAATAACGTAAACCGTACTGCAGCAGATGTACGAGCTGCATTTAGCAAAAACAGTGGTAACATGGGTGTAAACGGTTCTGTGGCTTACATGTTTGATGCGACAGCTGTTATCGGTCTTGAAGGTAAAACGTCAGATGAGGTTCTTGAAATCTTAATGGAAGCAGATGTAGATGCACGTGACATTCTAGAAGAAGAAGATTCTGTTATCGTTTATGCTGAACCTGATCAGTTCCATTCAGTACAATCTGCACTTAAAGATGCTGGTGTTGAAGAATTTACAGTTGCAGAATTAACAATGCTTGCACAAAGTGATGTAGAACTTCCTGAAGATGCTCAAGAACAATTTGAAAAAATGGTTGATGCATTAGAAGATTTAGAAGATGTACAACAAGTTTACCACAACGTAGACTTAGGAGAATAATAAAAGACAGGAGACCCTTTCGTTTAACGAATAGGGTCTTTTTTTATGGAGTTAATTAAGGTGGTAAAGTATTAAAGGTATTTTGTAGCTGTTAGGGAATATGGTTATAGGTTTGTATTTTAAATAATCGTATCTCTAGGAGGTATTTCTGTGGAGCATAAAACACCAAAGCATATTGTTGCCGTAGCAGGTTACTTAACAAATGAAAAGAATGAGGTGCTTTTAACGAAAGTGCACTGGCGAGCTGATACGTGGGAAATGCCTGGAGGACAGGTAGAAGAAGGGGAAGCGCTCGATCAAGCTGTTTGCAGAGAAATAATGGAGGAAACAGGATTAGCTGTGAAGCCTATCGGAGTTACAGGGATTTATTATAATGCTTCTATGCATATTGTAGCTGTTGTTTTTAAAGTAGCATATGTTAGTGGTGAAATAAAAATTCAACCTGAAGAAATACAAGATGCTAAATTTGTTGCTTTAAACGAAGAGAACATTGATGAGTATATAACGCGTCCTCATATGAAATCAAGGACACTTGATGCGATGAAAGCAATGCATTTCATTCCATACGAAACATGGGAAGTTCAGCCATATAATCTTATAGGAAGATTGTAAAGTTTTGGTTAGTTATTTGAGGACATCTCAAATTGCTAACCTTTTCTTTATGTATACTGTTTCAGAAAAAGGTCACAATAATAAAGTGTAGGCTAATAATTAGTGGAGGAAGCAGGGCTACTACCTAATTTTCTAGCTTTAGCCAAGTTTTATGGGAGAAGTCTTACTGCCCACAAATAGCGAGATAATCCGAAAGCTACTATTGATTTACGGAACGTTTGTTCTGTATAATAGTGATATATCATATATAATTAGATTGCTAGATGTTTAAAAGTATAAATGTATAAACTGATATAATAAAAGAATAAAGTGAAATGAAGGAGAGTCCTACTTCCTATAAATAGTATGATAAATAAATGTATATTCAATATTTCATATGAATAGTAGATAAAAAAGGACTGTGATACAATACATTTTTACACCTTACAATGTTGTAAGGTAGGTGTAAGAGAAATCGATGGGATATTCTTTTACAACAAGGTATTCTTAAATTAAGAGTTATATATGCTGTGTGGAAAAGAGGTGTTCGAGATGAAAGAACGAGTATTATCTAGAGTGAATTATCATCAAAAAGTTGCATTAAATCCATTAACTAAATTTCTTTATAAAGCCATTATATTATTATTATTGTTAAGTTTTGCATTATTATTCGTTGGAAATGTAATGATTGAGCGAAGTGATATTAGTAAATTACATGTACCCGCTAAGTTAGAGGTGCCAGAATCATTAACACACGCATTTATTGCGACGGAAGATAAAAGGTTTTATCATCATAACGGTTTAGACTATATAGCAATTATTCGAGCTTCTATTGAAAATATAAAAGCTGGTGGTGTTGTGCAAGGAGGAAGCACGATTACACAGCAGCTATCTAAAAATGCTTTTTTATCTAATGAACGTACATTTTCTCGTAAGTGGAAAGAAATTTTTTATACGAAAAAAATTGAACGTACATTCACAAAGGATGAGATTTTAAAATTATATGTGAGTAATATTTACTACGGAGAAGGAGCATGGGGAATTGAAAAAGCAGCAAACCTTTACTTCGGTAAAAAGGTGGATCAATTAACATTGGCAGAGAGTGCAATGATGGCTGCTGTAGTAAAAGCACCAGCTTATTACTCACCTGCACAAAATTATGACAAAGCAGTTGAAAGACGAAATGTAGTTTTAAGACTAATGGAGAAAGAAGGATATATAAATCATGATGAGTATGTGCAAGCAGTTAGTGAGAAATTAGTAATTCGTCATGATATAAAAACAGAGCAATCCATGTTAAAAAATGCCCGTGAAAAAGCAGTAAGTTAAGAGAAGTTCCTATATAGGGACTTCTTTTTTTGAATAAATTGTGACAAATCGTGACACAATATCGTCACAAATGTTGTATTTTTGTAATTTATGTGAGCGTGTTCATTGCGTGACCTATGTAAGTATTGATATTATGTGTATTGTGTACAATGCTGTATACAGAATATGAATTTAAAGAGGAATGTATATGAAATCATCGAACAAACTCATGGTTCTTGGTGTAGTTTTTTCTATCGCAGTATTGATTGTAATCGGGACGATTGTGTATAGCATCATAAATGACAAGAAAGATAAAGGGAATGAGATGTTTGCTTATTCTACGCAACAATCTTTAGGGAAAGATGATGCTCCAGTTAAGGTAGTTGAATTTGGAGACTTTAAATGTCCTGCTTGTCGTACTTGGGATGTAACGGTATTACCACGATTAAAAGAAGAGTATATTGATAAAGGTAAAGTGCAGTTATATTTTATTAACTTCCCGTTTATCGGAAAAGACTCTGATTTAGGTGCAGCTGCCGGTGAAGCAATTTATAAACAAGATCAAGATTCATTCTGGATTTTCTATGATGAGATTTATCAAAATCAAAAGAAAGATACGGAAGAATGGATTACAGAAGAATTACTTCTTAATATTGTGAAAGAAAAGCTTCCGAAAATTAATGTAGAGCAGTTTAAAAAAGATTTACACAGTAAAGAAATGAAAGACAAAGTACGTAAAGATTCAGATCGTGCTCAAAAATTAAAAGTTCAAGGTGCTCCTTCAGTATATATAAATGGGAATCTTGCAAACCCTGATTTCGATAGTATGAAGAAGGCGATTGATAAAGAATTGAAAAAGTGATGAGGTATCTCATCACTTTTTCGACTTTTTTCGATAAATTTCTTGCTTCGATTTTTTTTACATGCTATACTACTTTACATAAGTTATTTCAATATCTTATATTTATTCATATTTGCGGGTGTAGTTTAGTGGTAAAACAAGAGCCTTCCAAGCTCTGGTCGAGAGTTCGATTCTCTTCACCCGCTCCAAATTTTATTTAATGTTTTTCTAATAAATTGTGATCAACGCAGTGTTTCGTTTCTAAGATAAACGAAGCATTGCGTTTTTTTAATGTTTGAAAATCATAATTGTATGCGAAAATAGAAGTAAAGAATATTATTCCAAAAGTGAATTGCTAACCAATATAGTCGTTACATAAGGGATGGATTCATCGGAGGAGGCGATAAAGAATGGATTTTGAACAATTAAAGCAAGATGTAATTGCGTATAGTAAAACGATTGGTATAGATAAAATAGGTTTTGCCAGTGCTTCACCATTTGAGGAGTTAAAGCAGCGTCTAATCCAGCAACAACAATTGAATTATCAGTCTGGATTCGAAGAACCTGATATAGAGAAGAGAACGAATCCACAGCTATTGTTACCTGGTGCGAAATCAATTATTGCGATTGCTTTAGCGTACCCTTCAAAATTAAAAAATGCACCATTAAGTAAGCGTGGAGAACGTCGCGGGATTTTTTGTCGTGCTTCTTGGGGCCAAGATTATCACCTTGTTTTACGAGATCGTTTGCAAAAGTTAGAGGCGTATTTAATCGAAAAGCTTCCGGATATAGAAGTGAAGTCAATGGTTGATACAGGGGAGCTAAGTGATCGAGCTGTTTCAGAGCGTGCCGGTATTGGATGGAGTGGTAAGAACTGCGCTATTATTACGCCGGAATTTGGTTCGTATGTATACTTAGGAGAAATGATTACGAATGTTCCATTCCCTCCGGATCGGCCAATAGAAGATCAATGTGGAAGTTGTACGAAATGTATTGATATTTGTCCTACAGGTGCTTTAGTACAAGGCGGCCAGTTGGACTCGAAGAAATGTATTGCATTTTTAACACAGACAAAAGGATTTCTGCCTGAAGAATATCGCGATAAAATAGGAAATCGTATATATGGATGTGATACGTGTCAAACTGTTTGTCCGAAAAATAAAGGAATGGATTTTCATAACCATCCTGAAATGGAGCCTGATCCTGAATTAGTTAAACCATTATTAACACCACTTTTAACAATTAGTAATCGTGATTTCAAGGAAAAATATGGGGTTATGTCTGGTTCATGGAGAGGTAAAAAGCCATTGCAACGAAATGCTATTTTAGCACTTGCACATTTTAAAGAAACAGCAGCAATTCCTGATTTAATCGGTGTTATGAAAGATGATCCAAGACCAGTACTTCGGGGAACAGCAGCATGGGCACTTGGGAAAATTGGTGGAGATGGAGTAGGAGAAGACATTGAGAAAGCGATGGAACGTGAGAAAGATGAAGAGGTTCTTCATGAAATGAATCGTGGACTTGAATTGTTAGCACAGAAAAAAGAGTAGATAATATCTCCCTTTTTCATATTGTAATATGGGAGGGAGACGAAATGGTTGTAAAAGCGAATATTGAAAAGCAAGTGCAACAGTTTTTAGCATATATAACAGAAAAACGAACAGATGTAGATGGTATTGCAATAGATTTGTTACAAATGGTACAGAGAAAGAAACAATTGTTTCAAAAGCGTAGTGCACATATAGTGAAAGCAACTGCAGATATTTCTTTCATTAGACAATTAAATAGTAATGAGCATCAAGAAATTGATTATCAAATACACTTGAAATATTTAATTAAGCATAAAGAATTATTTTATATCGAAGAGGAACAATTAAAACGACGAGTTTGTTTGAAAAATAGTCGTATAATAGATGATTATGCTCTTGAAGTGTCAGAAGAAATAGAAATAGGTGAAACGTTAGAACGGGAAGTCACGAAAGAAAAATACGGTTCATATCAATATAATCGTTTAGAGGCAGTGAAATATGCAGAGCGTTGGTGGGATGATCGCAATCCTGCATACCGTAATTTTCCTGATAATTGTACAAATTTCATTTCACAATGTCTGCACACTGGAGAAGTGCCAATGAATGGACATCCTAATATTCGTAAAGGGTGGTGGCAAAGGGGAAACCAGTGGAGTTGGAGCTGGGCTGTAGCACACTCTTTTTATTGGTATTTGTCAGGTGCTACAGCTGGTCTTCGAGCAGAGGCAGTAGAAAAGCCAGAAGACCTTATTCTTGGCGATGTAATTGCGTATGATTTTGAGGATGATGGTAGGTGGAATCATACGACAATTGTAGTAGCAAAAGACGCAGATGGTATGCCGCTTGTAAATGCACATTCAGCGAATAGCCGCAGGCGTTATTGGAACTATGAAGACTCTAGTAAATATACACCACAAATGAAATATAAATTCTTTCATATTATTAATGGGTAGAGATTTTTCGTTCAAGTGGTATAATACGTAGTAGACAAAAAATAGAGGTGAATATCGCGTGGGAGTACATGTTGTTTTATATCAACCAGAAATTCCAGCAAATACAGGGAATATTGCACGTACTTGTGCAGCAACTGGAACAGAGTTACATTTGATTAGACCGCTTGGATTTTCAACGGATGACAAAATGTTAAAGCGTGCAGGACTAGATTATTGGCAGCACGTAAAAGTTACGTATTATGATTCAATCGAAGAATTTTATGAGAAAAATAAAGATGGTGAATTCTTCTATTTAACAAAGTATGGCGAGAAAGCTCATACAGCATTTGATTATAGCAAACGTGAGAAGGATTACTATTTCGTATTTGGAAGAGAAACAAATGGATTACCAGCTAATGTAATTGAAGAAAACTTCGATCATTGTTTACGTATTCCAATGACGGATAAAGTACGTTCATTAAATTTATCTAATACAGCAGCAATTTTAATTTATGAAGCGTTCCGTCAACAAAATTATCCAGGATTAGATTTAGAAATCGTTTATTAAAAGTCGCCATTTGGCGACTTTTTTATTTTTTAAAAAAATATGTAATCATACATTTTAAAAAAGGTACATATTCATATAGAATGAGATATATGAATAAAAATAGATAAGACGGGTTGAGATAAATATGAAGGAACAATATAATAATCAAAATACCTTTTTAAGTATGATAGATATGGATTTAGTAAGACAGGGACTGTTACATGCTATTCAAGATTTAGTGTTTATTGTAAAAGTTATTGACGATGAAACTTTTAAATATATTTATGTGAATAAAATAGGAATGGATCACGCCAGGCTAGGGAAAGAATGTTATGGAAAAACTTTTGCAGAAGTATTACCAGAAGATACGGCAAGGTTATTGCAAGGACAATATGAAAAAGTAATGAGAGAAGCGAGAGCAAATACGTTTTGTGATGTAATTAGTTTGCCAACTGGTGATATACATTATGAATCTTCACTTAATCCAGTATGCGATGTAAATGGAACATGTCAGTTTATTATTTGTATTACTAGAGATATTACAGCACAGGTTAAGAAAAAAGCGGAAATAGAAGAAAAACAAATGTTATTTAAGTCATTACTAGAATATAATAATGATTCCATTGTATCTGTAGATTCTATTGGAAGAATTACATATGCAAATCCAGCAACTTATGAAATTTTTGGGTATCGATATGAAGAGTTAAAGGACCAATTTATTTTTCAGTTTATAAATAAAGAATATGAAAAAACTGTTCAAACTATATTTAAGAATGCTTTACATGGAAAAGCAAAACAAATTGTTGCAAAGAAATATGTTCATAAAGAAGGATATGAACTTTATATTTCTGTGAGGACTATCCCCATTATTGTGAATAGTGAAATCGTCGGGGTGTACATTGTTACGAGGGATGTTACGAGGCAAGTATTAAATGAGATGAAAACAGAGTATTTGGCTTACTTCGATCAGTTAACGGGGTTAATGAATAGAATATCATGTACAAATAAACTAAATGAATTTTTAGATGATAATAAAGAATTTGCATTGGTTTTTATAGATTTGGATGAATTTCACCTTATTAATGATACATTTGGTCATAAAGAAGGGGATCAAGTATTAAAAAAAGTTACTGAATGCCTACGAGAACTAAAAATAGAAGATATGCATTTATTTAGAGAACATGATGATCAATTTGTTATGTTAATAGAAAATATAACGAAAGAATGCGTAGAGGAAGTGGCACAAACAATATTAAAAAGAATTAGTGAGCATTTTGTAATAGAAGAAGAGGATGTTTATTTGAGTGCATCAATTGGGATTGTAATGGCTCCAAAAGATGGAATGGATGAAAAAATGCTTTTCCAAAGAGTCGACACAGCTTTGGAAAAAGCAAAGGAAAAGGGAAAAGGATATTATTATTTTTATTGTAGTGGATTAGATTGTGAACGTGAACAAAGGTTTATAATAGAGAATCAGTTACATCGTGCTATAGAGAAAAATGAATTTTTCCTATATTATCAACCTCAAATTAATATTGAAACGGGAAAGATAGCCAGTATGGAAGCATTAATAAGGTGGGAGAATAAGGAGCTAGGATTTGTCTCGCCAAATCAATTTATCCCACTTGCTGAAAGAACAGGATTTATTATTAAACTTGATGAATGGGTAGTACATCAAGTTTGTGAACAGATACGTGAATGGTTAAATAAAGGGTATGAAGTTGTACCAATTGCAGTTAATATTTCAGCTAGACATTTTCGTTCTATTACACTAATAGAGATGATTACACGTGCTTTAAATAAGTACAACGTCCCCCCTCATTTATTAGCAATAGAAGTTACAGAAGGGGCTCTTATACATAAAGATTTATCGAAAAGAGTGTTAATGCAGTTAAAAGAACAAAATTTAAAGATTCATTTAGATGACTTTGGAACGGGATATTCATCTTTAAGTTATTTAAAAACATATCCGATTGATACGTTAAAAATTGATCGTTCTTTTATGGAAGGTATATATATAGATGAAAGAGATACGAATATTACAGCTGCAATTATTCATTTAGCACATACTCTAGGGTTAAATGTAATTGCAGAAGGAGTAGAAAAAGCGGAACAAATACAATTTTTAAAGGAAAAGAATGTGAAACTCGTACAAGGTTATTTTTATAATCGTCCTTTATCGATATACGATGTGGAAAATATTTATTTTAAATAGTGTATAAAAAACAAGAAAAAAAGTGATGTGCTTTTCAGCACATCACTTTTTATGTGTACCTGGTTTATCGTTATAACCAGATGTGAAAATAGCTGTAAGAAATGTGAGTGATACACCTAAAATTAATAATAACTTCATCCTAATTTCCTCCTTACTTTTTCGGTTTACGAATCCTATTTGTGAATCGAAATGTATGTAAGGTTCCTAGAAGAAAAGAATTTATTTACAATGAATAGCAGCGTAAAAACTTTAATACCTTTATTATACAGAATTTTCTTTGAATTTTGGAGAGAATTTTATAGCGCTATTATATATTTCGTTTTGATTTAAAGAATGTTTAAGGACATCCTAGCATACCTTTTATAATAATCCGATTGAACAAGGAGATGGGGGAGGAGCTATAATGGATATTCTAAAGAAAATTGAACAATATCGGGAAGCAGAAGAACGTTTACAATGGGAAGGTACGTTTGCGGAGTATTTGGAGCTTGTGAAAGAAAGACCATGGGTGGCTCAAACAGCACACTCTCGCATTTACAATATGATAAAAGATGCTGGAATTGAAGAAGTTGATGGTAGAAGAAAATATAACTTCTTTAGTAATCAGCTATTTGGATTAGAGGATGCTTTAGAACGCCTTGTGGAAGAATATTTTCATCCATCTGCAAAACGATTAGATGTTAGAAAACGTATTTTGTTATTAATGGGGCCTGTTAGTGGGGGGAAATCAACATTAGTTACGATGTTGAAACGAGGATTAGAAACATATTCACGAACAGATCGTGGAGCGATTTTTGCATTAAAAGGCTGCCCAATGCATGAAGATCCACTTCATTTAATTCCGCAGCATTTACGGAATGATTTCTTTGATGAGTATGGAGTAAGAATTGAAGGGAATTTATCACCATTAAATGTTATGCGTCTAGAGCAAGAATACGGGTCAAGAATTGAGGATGTAGTTGTAGAGCGTATTTTCTTCTCTGAAGATCGCCGTACAGGAATTGGTACATTTAGTCCTTCTGATCCAAAATCACAAGATATTGCCGATTTAACAGGTAGTCTAGACTTTTCTACAATTGCAGAATACGGTTCGGAATCAGATCCTCGTGCATATCGATTTGATGGAGAATTAAATAAGGCGAACCGTGGAATGATGGAATTCCAAGAGATGCTAAAATGTGATGAGAAATTTTTATGGCATTTATTATCGCTTACACAAGAAGGGAATTTTAAAGCAGGCAGATTTGCGCTTATTTCAGCAGATGAATTAATTGTAGCGCATACAAATGAAACAGAGTATCGTTCCTTCATAGCAAATAAGAAAAATGAAGCATTGCATTCACGAATTATTGTAATGCCGGTTCCATATAATTTACGGGTTAGTGAAGAAGAACATATTTATGAAAAAATGATTCGTGAAAGTGATGTGTCCAATGTTCATATTGCACCGCATACACTTCGCGTTGCAGCAATGTTCACTATTTTAACTCGTTTAAAAGATCCGAAGCGTCCGGATATTGATTCAATTAAAAAGATGCGTTTATATGATGGAGAAACGGTAGAAGGGTATAATGCGATTGATGTAGAAGAATTGCAACGCGAATATCAAGATGAAGGTATGAAGGGGATTGATCCTCGTTATGTTATTAACCGAATTTCTTCTACAATTATTCGAAAAGAGGTACCATCTATTAATGCACTAGATGTACTGAGATCGTTAAAAGACGGATTGGATCAGCACCCGTCAATTAGTAGTGAAGACCGAGAGCGCTATATGAATTTCATCTCATTAGCGAGAAAAGAATACGATGAAATTGCTAAGAAAGAAGTACAAAAAGCGTTTGTTTATTCATACGAAGAATCAGCTAAGACACTTATGGATAATTACTTAGATAACGTCGAAGCGTACTGCAATAAATCAAAATTACGTGATCCTTTAACAGGTGAAGAAATGAGCCCAGATGAAAAACTTATGCGTTCGATTGAAGAGCAAATTGGAATTTCAGAAAATGCTAAAAAGGCATTCCGTGAAGAAATTTTAATTCGCATTTCTGCTTATGCACGTAAAGGGAAGCGCTTTGATTATAATTCACACGAACGTCTTCGTGAAGCGATTCAGAAAAAACTATTTGCTGATTTAAAAGATATAGTGAAAATTACAACATCAACGAAAACACCAGACGAAAATCAGCTTAAGAAAATCAATGATGTTGTTGCACGCTTAATTGATGAGCATGGCTATAATTCTTCATCCGCGAATGAATTGTTACGATATGTAGGTAGTTTGTTAAATCGATAGTTTGATAACAAAACGCTGTCTCTTATTCTTGGGACGGCGTTTTGTTATCTATTGATATTTGTAAAAAATGTCATAGCTTGTCCGAATATAATAAATTAAGATGCGATTTTATGAATTTATTGTCAATTATTTTTACAATATGCATATGATAGAGTAACCAACCATTCATACAAAAAAGCCAACACAATACAATATGTTGCAAAACGAAAATGTGTGCAACAATGCATTGTGTTTCTTTCTTATCAACGGCTGAATGTTTCTTTCTATTATGTGAGTGGCAAAATTTTGTTTAAGATGCTCGGAGTATTGTATGAAAAACGCTATATATGTTTATGGGATGATTTTCGATGAACAGTTATTTTTCAAATATTATAGTTACGCACACTAGAAAACAAAATTATAGATTGCTGTTCATAAGAGAAAACAAATACAGTAAGGGGGGAAAGGCATGGGCGAAGAAAATCAACCAAACTATACAATTTCACAGGAAAACTGGTCCCTCCATCGCAAAGGATATGACGACCAACAACGCCATCAAGAAAAAGTACAAGAGGCAATTAAAAATAATTTACCAGATCTTGTAACGGAAGAAAATATTGTTATGTCTAATGGTAGGGATGTTGTGAAAATACCGATTCGTTCTTTAGATGAATATAAGATTAGATACAATTATGATAAAAATAAACATGTTGGGCAAGGGAACGGTGACAGCAAAGTTGGCGATGTCGTTGCGAGAGATGGATCAGGTGGTCAAAAGCAGAAAGGACCAGGAAAAGGGCAAGGGGCAGGAGATGCAGCTGGAGAAGATTATTATGAAGCAGAAGTCTCAATTTTAGAATTGGAGCAAGCGTTTTTCAAAGAGTTAGAGTTGCCTAATTTAAAGAGAAAAGAACTGGATGAAAACCGGATTGAACACATTGAATTTAATGATATTAGAAAAACAGGATTATGGGGAAATATCGATAAGAAGCGAACGATGATATCTGCATATAAACGAAATGCAATGCGTGGTAAAGCATCTTTCCATCCAATTCACCAAGAAGATTTAAAGTTCCGTACTTGGAATGAAGTGTTAAAGCCAGATTCAAAAGCTGTTGTATTAGCGATGATGGATACGAGTGGATCGATGGGGATATGGGAGAAGTATATGGCACGTAGCTTCTTTTTCTGGATGACAAGATTTTTACGCACAAAGTATGAAACCGTAGACATTGAGTTTATTGCCCATCATACGGAAGCGAAGGTCGTTACAGAAGAAGAATTTTTCTCAAAAGGGGAAAGTGGTGGAACGATCTGTTCTTCCGTATACAAAAAAGCACTTGAGTTAATCGATAATAAATATTCACCAGACCGTTATAATATTTATCCATTCCATTTTTCAGACGGTGATAATTTAACTTCGGATAATGCTAGATGTGTAAAGCTTGTTGAAGAGTTGATGAAGAAGTGTAATATGTTTGGGTATGGGGAAGTGAATCAGTACAACCGCCATAGTACGCTCATGTCAGCCTATAAAAATATTAAAGATGAGAACTTCAGATATTATATTTTAAAACAAAAAGCAGATGTATTTCATGCGATGAAGAGCTTTTTTAAAGAAGAATCAGGAGAGAAAATGGCATAACCCCTTTTGAAGGGGTTTATTTTTTTGTAAACTTTTTATTTTTTTAGTTGACAATAATAATGAAAATCATTGTCATTTATTCGAGAATGATTACATTTTGATTTATATATTTCGGAGGAGATGTAAAGTTGAAAAAAAACAAAAGAAAACATATAAATGCAATGTTAATAGCGGCGACGTTATCGTTACCGTTTGCTGTATATTCGACACCTGCTTTAGCGGCAGTAGCAATTGAGGCAAATAAAACTGGATATGCTTTAGAAAATGGTACATATGATGCTGTTATTAAAGCGTATAAAGATAAAACAAATGAAGAGTCCATGGCAGCTGTTTATATAAAGGATCCGAAATTAACAATCGAGAATGGAAAGAAAATCGTAACGGCAACGTTAAGTGATAGTGATTTCTTTCAATACTTGAAAACAGAGGATATTCATACTCCTGGTGTGTTTCATGATGTGAAAGTAATATCTGAGGATAAAAAGAAAAATGGGACGAAGGTTATTCAATTTGAAGTTGGAGAACTAGGAAAAAGGTATAATATGCAAATGCATATTTATATTGCAATAATGGGATATAACAATAAATATCAAGTACAGTTTGAAGTAAATACTTTAAATTTAGAAAATAATGTTCCAGAAAAGCAAAAGGAAAATAAAGAGGATAAAGTGGAACAACAAGAAAAAGTTGCGAATGTAATAGTTGATAAGAAATTACAACAGCATATTAATAAGTACAATTTAGATAGAAAAAATATAAATGAACCTATAACGAAGGAAGATTTATTAAAGATTAAAACATTAACCATATATTCAGGTGAAGGAATAAATGAAATAGCTGGTTTAGAATATATGACAAACTTAGAGAAGTTGACATTAAGAGAGTCTAACGTAACAGACATAGCTGTTATCTCAGAATTGAGACATTTGAAATATTTAGATTTATCCTCTAATCCAATTGAAAGCATTCAACCCGTTTCTAAGCTAGAGAATCTTGACATGCTCTTTTTAAGAGATAATAAAATTGCAGATCTTACACCGTTAAGTCAAATGAAGAAGATTAAAATATTAGATTTAATCGGTAATAATATAAAGGATCTTACACCATTATTTACAGTGTTATCGTTAGAAGAAGTATACTTAGCAAATAATCAAATTAGTAATCTTTCGGGTATTGAGAAGTTAAAGAATGTGAAACTACTATGGATAGGAAATAATAAAATTAGTGATGTTGAGCCTATTAGTAAAATGAGTAATCTTATTGAACTAGAAATTGCTGATAGTGAACTAAAAGATATATCACCATTATCTAAATTAGGAAAATTACAAGTACTGAATTTAGAAGAGAATTATATATCTGATATATCGCCGCTGAGTAATTTAACAAATTTACATGAGATGAACCTTGGAGCGAATGAAATTGCTGACGTAAGGCCTGTTGAGGAATTGGGTAAGCGAATTTCAATTGATATTCAACGACAAAAAATCTTTTTAGATGAAGCAAGCGTAGATGAAGAAATAAAAATTCCAATATACAATCTTAAAGGAGAACCACTTCAAAATATTAATTTAAAAAGTGAGGGGGCCGTTCTGAATAATGGATTTATAAAATGGAATAGTCCTGGAGAAAAAACATATGAATTTAGATTAGATACGAGCTCTGGTGAAAGTAAAATAAGATTTAATGGGATGGTTGTCCAGAAAATAGTTGGAAAACAAAAAGAAAGTCAAAATGTAATCTTGGATAAACATTTACAACAACATATTAATAAAGAGAATTTAGGTAGAGAGAATTTAAACGCTCCTATAACAAAAGAAGATTTATTACAGATTAAAACATTAGAGATACTTAAAGAAAAAGAAAAAGAAAAAGAAAAAGAGATAAAAGATGTAACAGGTTTAGAGTACATGACGAACTTAGAAAACCTCACTTTAGAAGGAGTAGGCTTGAAAAATATTGAGTTCATCTCGAACTTGAAACAATTGAATAATGTGAATGTATCTCATAATCAAATTGAAGATATAACACCGTTATCTTCATTAAAAAACTTACAATGGTTAAATCTTGCAGACAATCATATTAAAGATGTAACGGTTATTGGTTCAATGCTAGACTTACTTAGCTTGAATTTAGCAGGGAATGAAATTCGTGATGTAAGACCGTTAATACAATTAGGGCAGTGGTTTTCAATTGATGTCGGGAGACAAAAAATCATTTTAGATGAAGCAAAAGTAAATGAAGAAATTCAAGTCCCTGTATATGACTTAGAAGGAGAAGCTATTGACAATATTAAAATGACAGGTGAGGGCGGAACGCTTAATAACGGAGTAATAAAATGGAGTACCCCAGGTGAAAAGGTGTATAAATTTGATTTGGATTCTGATGAAATTAGTATAAGTTTTAACGGAACGGTAATCCAAAATATAGTTGAAAAAGAAGAAGTGACAGAACCAACAAAAGAAGTTGAAGAAACAAAAGAAGAAGTAAAAGAACCGGAAAAAGAAGTTGAAGAAACAAAAGAAGAAGTAAAAGAACCGACAAAAGAAGTTGAAGAAACAAAAGAAGAAGTAAAAGAACCGGTAAAAGAAGTTGGAGAAACAAAAGAAGAAGTGAAAGAACCAGCAAAAGAAGTTGGAGAAACAAAAGAAGAAGTGAAAGAGCCAACGAAAGAAGTTGAAGGTACAAAAGAAGAGGTAAAAGAAGCGACAACTAGATTGGATCAAGAGCCAAAAGGGGATAATCAAGTTGGGCCAATGAAAGTGGTAGGACAAGAGAGTACGAAAGAAAAAGATTCAAATAAACAACATGCTAATAAGCAAGAGGAAAATCAGAAGTCTTTAGCAGCAACTGGTGGTCAAGCTAACACATCGAGTTTACTTTCTGGATTAGCACTTGTTCTTTCAGCATTAAGTATGTTTGTATTTAGAAAGAGATTATTTAAGAAATAAATAACGTCTTATCTTATTATTACAAAGAATATATATTTTTTTGAGAAGACCTTATCATAGCAATTTCATGTTGAAATATGCTTATGATAAGGTCTTTTTGAATAGGGGAAGGATATTAATACGAGGATGTTTTGATCACTTAAATAATGGAGAAACTGTAGCGGAAATTGTGAGTACTTTTCGTTCACGATACGTTCAAAATGTATGAAGAAATAATATGAAATATTGCATTTTATATCATTTTATCCAGATAATATGTTAATTTCGTGAATGGAATATATAAATAGGGGGCAATGATATGAACAAGAAATTAAAGATTAATAAAGTGATGCTTAGTATTAGTACAATGGCGCTATCGTTAGGAGTAATTCAAACGAATGTATTAGCAGAAGAAAAGGTCCCATATAATGTATTGCATTCGAAACCAGTTGGAATTGAAAAACCAGTAGATGAGATCGGACACGCTTCTAAAGCTGAGGAAACATTATCATTTCAAGAACGTTTAAAAGTAGGAGACTTTTCACAGCGACCAGCATCTATTATGAAGAGTTCAAAAGTAAAGCAGGTTAAAGAAAGTTATTCAATGGCGGATTTAAACAAAATGAGTCATCAAGAATTGATTGAAACGTTAGGAAGTATTAAGTGGAATCAAATTACAGACTTGTTCCAGTTTAATGAAGACGCGAAAACTTTTTATCAGGACAAAGGAAAAATGCAAGTAATTATAGACGAATTAGCTCATAGAGGTAGTACATTTACGAAAGATGATTCAAAAGGAATTCAAACGTTTACTGAAGTGTTACGTTCGGCTTTTTATCTTGCATTTTATAATAATGAATTAAGCGCCTTAAATGAAAGAAGCTTCCAGGATAAATGTTTACCTGCTTTAAAAGCAATCGCAAAAAATCCAAACTTTAAGCTTGGAACAAATGAGCAAGATACAGTAGTATCTGCATACGGTAAATTAATTAGTAATGCATCAAGTGATGTTGAAACGGTGCAATACGCATCGAATATTTTAAAACAATATAATGATAATTTTAATGCATATGTAGACGATCGTATGAAAGGACAAGCTGTGTACGATATGATGCAAGGCATTGACTATGATATACAGTCTTACTTAATTGAGGCTCGTAAAGAAGCGAATGAAACGATGTGGTATGGAAAAGTAGATGGGTTTATTAATGAAATAAATCGTATTGCTCTTCTAAATGAAGTAACGCCAGAAAATAAATGGCTCGTTAATAATGGAATTTATTTTGCTAGCCGTTTAGGAAAGTTTCATAGCAATCCAAATAAAGGATTAGAGGTTGTTACACAAGCAATGCATATGTATCCACGTTTAAGTGAACCGTATTTTGTTGCGGTAGAACAAATTACAACAAACTATAACGGGAAAGATTATAGCGGGAATACGATAGATTTAGAAAAGATACGTAAAGAAGGAAAAGAGCAATACTTACCAAAAACGTATACATTTGATGATGGATCTATTGTATTCAAAACGGGAGATAAAGTATCCGAAGAGAAAATTAAGAGATTATATTGGGCAGCAAAGGAAGTAAAGGCTCAATATCATCGTGTAATTGGAAATGATAAAGCTTTAGAACAAGGCAATGCAGACGATGTATTAACGATAGTAATTTATAATACTCCGGATGAATATCAGTTAAATAGACAACTGTACGGATATGAGACGAATAACGGTGGAATTTATATTGAAGAGACAGGTACATTCTTTACATATGAGCGTACGCCAGAGCAAAGTATTTATAGTTTAGAAGAGTTATTCCGTCATGAGTTTACTCATTATCTTCAAGGAAGATATGAAGTACCAGGTTTATTTGGAAGAGGAGATATGTATCAAAATGAAAGATTAACTTGGTTCCAAGAAGGGAATGCAGAATTTTTCGCAGGATCTACTCGTACGAATAACGTTGTACCGAGAAAGAGCATAATTAGTGGGTTATCATCTGATCCTGCAAGCCGTTATACGGCAGAGCGTACACTATTTGCTAAATATGGTTCTTGGGATTTCTATAACTACTCGTTTGCATTGCAGTCGTACTTATATACTCATCAATTTGAAACGTTTGATAAAATTCAAGATTTAATTCGTGCGAATGACGTGAAAAATTATGATACATATCGTGAAACTTTAAGTAAAGATCCGAAGTTAAATAAAGAGTACCAAGCTTATATGCAGCAGTTAATTGATAATCAAGATAAGTATAATGTGCCGGAAGTAGCAGATGATTATTTAACTGAACATGCACCAAAATCGTTAACAGAAGTGAAGAAAGAAATTAGTGAGACGTTGTCTATGAAAGATACAAAAATGACAAAATATGAGTCTCAATTCTTTAATACATTTACATTAGAAGGTACGTTTACAGGTAGTGTAACAAAAGGTGAATCAGAAGACTGGAACGCAATGAGTAAAAGAGTAAATGAAGCTTTAGAACAATTGCCGCAAAAAGAATGGAGCGGCTACAAAACGGTTACAGCATATTTCGTCAATTATCGTGTGAATAGTTCCAATCAATTTGAATATGATGTAGTCTTTCATGGTATCGCAAAAGATGACGGAGAAAATAAAGCTCCGACAGTTAATATAAACGGTCCTTATAATGGGCTTGTAAAAGAAGGAATTCAATTCAAAAGTGATGGCTCAAACGATGAAGATGGAAAAATCGTTTCTTATTCATGGGAGTTTGGAGACGGAGGAACAAGTACAGAAGTTAATCCAGTACATGCATATGAAAGAGAAGGAGCTTATAAAGTAGCGTTAAGAGTAAAAGATGATAAAGGAAAAGAGAGTAGAAGCGAAACAACTGTTACGATTAAAGATGGACGTTTAACAGAATCTGAACCAAATAATCGTCCAGAGGAAGCAAATCGTATCGGGCTAAACACTACTATAAAAGGTAGCCTTATCGGCGGGAATCACACCGATGTTTATACATTTAATGTAGCATCAGCGAAAGATATCGATATTTCTGTTTTAAATGAGCATGGAATCGGGATGACATGGGTACTTCACCATGAATCAGATATGCAAAATTATGCAGCTTACGGTCAAGCTAATGGAAATTATATAGAAGCAAAATTTAATGCAAAACCAGGTAAGTACTACTTGTATGTATATAAATATGATAATGGCGATGGAACATACGCATTATCAGTAAAATAAATGCTTTTCCAATGTATGTTTAACTTTACTTTTTGTGGAAAATAATATATTATATAGATATATAATATATCGGTTATTTTCTAGGAGGAGCCTGTCACAATAGGTTTCTCCTGTTCTTTTTTAGAGACCTGTCTTACAGGTTTTTCTTTAAAAATTAAATAACTGAAAATTAGGATTAATAATCTTTGAAAGAGGTGAGGCATACACATAACAAAAAAGGGATTGTTTAAGAAAGGGGGATAAGAAATGGTCTTGTTTGGTTATCCACTTGAAACAATTTATTTATATGGATTTATTATTGCTACTATACTCATTGTTATTTATATTTTCTTTGGAGATATATTTGAATCAATATTTAGTTTTGGGGGCGGATCTGTATCCGTTGTTACTTTACTACTTAGTTTCTTCGCCATGTTATGTGGACTTAGTTATATAGGAGAATATTTATTTTCCTTTAATAGTACTATTATTTTTGCTGGTTCATTTGCTATATCTTTCATCGGTGTTTTCATAATGAAAATATTAATTTTAAAACCAATTGCTGAAGCAGAACAAAACACGGTGCAACGTATGGATGAATTCATTGGTTGCAAGGGAGAAGTCATTACGACAATTCCTACAGAAGGATTTGGTGAAGTATTAATCTCCTCTAAATTTGGAAGTAATGCAATACCAGCTAAAACAATTGGAAAGAAAGATATTTCACAAGGAACGGAAGTTATTATCGAGGGAGTTCAAGATGGTGTTTTGCTTGTACAAAACATCGCTTATTCTTTAAAAAAACCAAAATTATAAGGGGGAATTTACATGACGATTCCATTAATTATCGGTGGAGTTTTACTCGCAATTTTACTTCTACTCATTTTAGTATTCATTACGAAGTATCGTACAGTTGGTCCAGATGAAGCATTAATTGTAACAGGGAACTGGCTTGGTAGTGGAAAGAATGTTGTTACCACTGATGATGGAAAGAAGATTAAGATTATCCGCGGTGGTGGTACTTTCGTTGTGCCAATTATGCAACGAGCAGAACTTCTTAGCTTATTAAACTACAAATTAGAAGTTGGAACACGTGATACGTATACGAAACAAGGTGTACCGATTACAGTAAACGGTGTTTCTATTATTAAAGTAGGATCGACAATTGAAGAAGTTTCTACAGCAGCTGAACAATATTTAGGAAAAGAAACGGAAGAGTTAAAAGTAGAAGCAAAAGAAGTTTTAGAAGGGCATCTACGTGCTATTTTATCTTCTATGACAGTAGAAGATGCTTATAGTAATAGAGAGCAATTCGCACAAAAGGTGCATGAAGTAGCTTCGACTGATTTGAAGAAGATGGGACTTCGCATCGTTTCCTTTACAATTAAAGAAATAATGGATAAAAACGGTTACTTAGATGCACTTGGTCAGCCGCAAATTGCAATGGTTAAGCGTGATGCAACAGTTGCAAATGCAGAGCGTGAAAAAGAGGCGAGAATTGAAAAAGCTCGTGCTGAGAAAGAAGCAAAAGAAGCAGAATATCAACGTGATGCACAAATCGCTGAAGCTGAAAAACATAAAGAATTAAAAGTACAATCTTATAAGAGAGACCAAGAACAAGCTCGCGCAGATGCAGATCTTTCTTATGAATTACAACAAGCGAAAGCACAACAAGGTGTTACAGAAGAGCAAATGCGAGTTAAAATCATTGAGCGTGAAAAGCAAATTGAGTTAGAAGAAAAAGAGATTGCGCGTCGTGAAAAGCAATACGATGCAGAAGTAAAGAAAAAGGCAGATGCAGATCGCTATGCTGTTGAACAATCAGCTGAAGCGGAAAAAGTAAAACAAATGAAAAAAGCAGATGCGGATCAATATAAAATTGAAGCAGAAGCAAGAGCACGTGCAGAAGAAGTTCGTGTAGAAGGTTTAGCAAAAGCAGAAATTGAAAAAGCACAAGGTCAGGCAAAGGCAGAAGTACAAAAGGCACAAGGTACAGCGGAGGCAGATGTTATTAGGTTAAAAGGTTTAGCAGAAGCAGAAGCGAAACAAAAAATTGCAGAAGCATTTGAATTATATGGGCAAGCCGCGATTATGGATATGGTTCTTAAAATGCTTCCAAGTTATGCGAAAGAAATTGCGAGTCCACTTAGCAATATTGATAAAATTACAGTTGTCGATACAGGCGGCGGTGGAAAGAATAGCGGCGCCGGAAAAGTTGCAGGTTATGCGACAGATTTAATGGCAACAATGCAAGAAACTTTAAAAGCCTCTTCTGGTATTGATTTAAAAGAATTACTAGAAGGATTCGCTGGAAAAGGTGCCGTGCAGCAACTATCAAACGATAAACCTGTCGTATCTGTAGTAGAAGATGAGAAAAAAGAAGTAGAGAAAGATAAGGAATAGTAAGGTGAAAAGCCCCTCTAGTAAATAGATACTAGAGGGGCTTTTGTGTGTTTATAGGACTCTCTGCTAACACTAAGGCAGAGTAGTGAATAATGATATAAAAGTAAAGAAATAAATGTGGTATGATTAAGTCGAAAAGTCTGTATATTCTTTTAATTATATCTTCAGTAATGTTAGGGGAATGATTTTGAAATTGAAGAAATTGAAACTACAACCGAGAATTACATTAACTATTAGTACACTTATTCTTGTTGTACTGCTGTTAACGAGTTATTTATTTTACTATATATTATCTGAAACAGTAGAAGAGCAAATTGGAAAAAGGGCGTTGCATGTTGCGAAAACAGTTGCTGCTATACCGGAAATCGGGGAAGCTTTTCAAAAAGAAAATCCAGCTTCTATTATTCAGCCAATTGCAGAAAAAATTCGAATCGAAACAGATGCTGACTTTATTGTAGTTGGAAATAAAGATGGTATTCGTTATGCACATCCTAAGCGAGAGAAAATAGGAGAAGCTATGGTGGGCGGAGATAATAAAGGGGTCCTATTAGAAGGGAAATCTTACGTTTCGAAAGCAACAGGATCATTAGGGCCTTCATTACGCGGAAAAGTCCCAATTCGTAATCAGGATAATGAAATTATTGGTGTAGTATCTGTTGGTTTTTCAATGGATGATATTCATGGAGCGATAGACGTGTATGGAAAGCGTGTGTTTTGGATTACAATAACAGGTCTGTTAATTGGGATAATTGGCTCTGTATATTTAGCAAAAAGTATTAAGCGGATGATGTTTGGAATGGAGCCAGAAGAAATTTCATCTTTATACGAGGAGCATAGTACAGTTATTCAATCTGTACGTGAAGGGATTGTAGTAATCGATAAAAATGGAATGGTTAGTTTAGTAAATCAAGCGGCATACGATATCCTTTCTTTAGATAAACAACAAAATATAATGGGAGAATTTATTTTAGATGTTATTCCTAATTCATCGATACTGGATGTACTTCAAACCGGAGAAGAACAATTTGATCGCCAATTAAATATAAAGGGACAGGATGTTATTGCCAATCGTCTACCTATTAAAGTTAATCATAAAGTAACTGGTGTAGTATCCAGCTTACGCCTGAAATCTGAAATGGATCAATTAACAGCAGAATTGTCTCAAACGCGGCAATATACAGAGGCATTGCGGGCACAAACGCATGAATATAATAATTTATTATATACGCTTTCAGGTCTTATCCAATTAGAGTCGTATGAAGATGCTTTAGAGCTTATTCATAAGGAAACAGCAGTATATCAAGAATTCGTTCAATTTATTATGAAACGAATTCAAAATCCGTGGTTAGGCGGGATTTTAATTGGATTTTATAATAGGGCGCGAGAGTTGAAGATTGATTTTATGTTAGATCGGGAAAGTAGTTTAGAAAAGTTAAGTCCGCATATTGAGAGTAATTACGTTGTTTCTATTTTAGGGAATTTGATCACGAATGCATTTGAAGCAATTGAAAGAAATCACGAGCATGATAAGAAAGTAAGAATGTTTATAACAGACATTGGAGAAGAAATATTAATTGAAGTGGAAGATTCAGGACAAGGTGTTCATGATGAAATAATTACAAGCATATTCTATAAAGGTTTTTCGACGAAAGCGGGCGAAAAACGTGGATATGGGTTAGCAAAAGTGAAAGAGTTAGTGGAAGATTTAAATGGAAGTATTGCGATTGAAAAAGGGGATTTAGGTGGTGCTTTATTTATCATTGCATTACCGAAAGAGAGAGGCGAATTGTAATGAATGAGGGGATTGAAGTATTGATTGTAGAAGATGATATTCGGATTGCGGAAATTCATCGTCGTTTTACTGAAAAAATTGAGGGGTTTAAAGTAATTGGAACAGCAACGACTGGGGAACAGGCAAAGGAATGGTTAGAGTTTGTAAAGCCGCAACTCGTTTTATTAGATGTATATTTACCTGACATGCAAGGGACTGAACTCGTCACATATATTAGGCATAATTTGCATGATACAGATATTATTATGATTACAGCCGCATCAGAGACGGATGTAGTGCGGCATGCTTTACGAGGCGGAGTAACAGATTATATCGTAAAGCCACTTACATTTGATCGGTTTAAAACAAGTTTAGAAAGTTATCAAAAGAAGATTACGAAGTTAAAGAAAAATGCTCAATTATCTTCAGAACAGATTGAACATCTATGGTCCCAAAGAGGGGTGCAGGCAAATCAAATAGAATATGCACCAAAAGGAATCGATCCTTTAACGTTAGCAAAAATAAAAAAGCATATGTTAACTGTTAATGAGGAGGGAATTACTGCAGAGATGCTAAGTTCAATGGTAGGTGTAAGCCGATCGACTTCGAGGCGCTATTTAGAGTATTTGATCTCTGGAAAGAAAGTGCATGCGGAGCTTATATATGGAAGTGTGGGGAGGCCAGAAAGAAGGTATTTCCGCGTTTCTTCATAGGGGACTTTCACAACAATAAAAACAGTAGAGGATTACATTTCCTCTACTGTTTTTTCTAGTTTCATCTTATATTGGAATAATTCCAATTGCAATTCCAGTAATCAACATAACCATTGTCGTTCCAACAGCCCAAAGTAAAGTAAATCGTTGGTGTTCACCAAAATCAACCTTTGCCATACCGACTAATAAATAAGTGGAAGCAACGAGGGGACTCAGTAAGTGAACAGGTTGACCGAGTAACGAAGCACGTCCCATTTCTGCTGCACTAATTCCGTAAGCTGCAGCAGCTTTCGTTAAAATAGGTAATACACCGAAGTAAAAAGCATCATTAGACATAAAAAATGTGAACGGCATACTTAGTAAAGCTGTAATAATTGGAAGCTGGGGGCCAAGTGCATCTGGTATAAGAATAACAACACTTTGAGCCATCGCATCTACCATTTTTGTTCCAGATAGAATACCTGTGAAAATTCCAGCAGCAAAGACGAGAGAAACAACCGCTAATACGTTTCCAGCGTGAGACGCAATACGCTCTTTTTGTTGTTCTAAGTTAGGGTAGTTAATCATAACAGCAATAGCGAAAGCGACTGTAAATAAAACAGGTAACGGCATAACTTCTAGTATGAGACAAACGAGGAGGGAAGCAGTTAATAAAAAGTTAATCCATAGCAGTTTCGGGCGTTTATGTATTTCAGCTTCAACTGTCGCAGCTTGCTCATCCATTGTTTGCATGTGTTTTAAGTATTGCACATCCATAATTCCTAAACGTTTTCTTTCTTTTTTTCCAAGATAGTAGGCAACGAAAACTACCCAAATTGCACCAGCAATCATTCCTGGTATAAGTGGTGTGAAGAGTTCTGATGCATCAAGTCCAAGAGCACTCATAACCCGAGCTGTTGGTCCACCCCAAGGTGTAAGATTTGTCACACCTGCTCCTAACATAACAACCCCAGCTAATATAAGTGGATTCATCCCAAGACGTTTATATAGTGGATACATTGCGGAAACTGTAATCATATATGTTGTTGTTCCGTCCCCATCTAATGAAACGATAATAGTAAGGATAGCCGTACCAACAACAATTTTTAAAGGATCACCTTTTACAAATTTCAAAATTTTACTAATGACAGGATCAAATAAACCACTATCAATCATAATCCCAAAATATAAAATGGCGAACATAAGCATAATACCAGTAGGTGCTAACTTTTTAATACCGTCTAACATCATAGGACCCATATTTGCATAAAATCCACCAATTAATGCGAAAATAATTGGAATTAATATTAATGCTACTAATGCTGACATACGTTTAGTCATAATCAAAAACATAAAGACAAATACCATTGCAAATCCAAGTAATGCTAACATGTAATCTCCCCCTCAAAAAAATGATTGCGCTTTCAATATAAAACGAAAATTCAGATAAAAGGTTTTTTATTTATAATAAAAGGTTCAATTCGAATGGTAAATAATTAAAGAAATAACATCATTAGAAACATAATCTTTATTTTGATCATTTTGTTCACGAGGTAATTTTGAATTTTTAAAAAGATAAATGCTTTCGTACAAGAATGGTAGAATAAGGTGAAAAAGAGAAGCGCGTGAAGTAGGGAGTAGATTTTGAATGGAAACAAGAATAGAAGAAATTTATAGTTCATGTACAGGAATAGTAGAAGAGATTTTTATTAATGAATCCTCTTACGTATATGAATGGGAAAAATTAATGATGATCCGAAAGCATGATGGTGAGCTTGAAAAAATTGGGGTTGGGATCAGTGGAAATATAAGATTAGTAAATGTAGAAGTTGGACAGGAAATTAGTGCGGATACATTATTAGTTAAGATAGAAGATGATTTGTTAATTACTGGTTGTGAATGATGAGAGATGTGTAGAAATAACTGCACATCTCTTTTTTGTTCCATATATTACAAAAAGAACAATGTTTTTTCACAAATCTCACACAACTTTTTGATATTCTCCTAGTTGAGTACAATGAATAAATTTTTAGGAGTAATGTATTGTCATTAATGGGGAGGAAATAGGGATGAGAGTAAAGTATGCTGTGCTTGTTATATGTTTATGCTTCGTATTTACAATAGTAGGATGTGGGAAAAAGGACATAGAAGCTATTGCGGTTGATGAAAAAAATGATAAGTGTGATATTTGTCAAATAGGGGTAATGGATAATCAATTCGCAACAGAAATTATTTTAGATAATGGAAAAGCCTTAAAGTTTGATGATATTGGCTGTATGTATAAATGGATGGATAACAATAAAAATGAGAAGACGAAAGAAAAGTTTGTACGAGACTATAATACGAAAGATTGGGTTCCATTACAGGACGCAACTTATGTATATGATAAAACAATAACAACACCTATGGCTTATAACGTGATCTCGTTTAAAGATAAAAAAGATGCGGAAAGTTTTGTATCTAAATATAAGGGGAAGGTCCTTTCCGACAAAGAATTATCAGAGCATAAGTGGGAAATGAATAAAGAGATGATGGGGAAACCGAAAAATGGGAATAGCGGAGGACATTCTCATTAATACGAAAAAGTAGCTAGAGTAAGGACAACCACCCCAAGGTTGTCTTTTTCTATTGTTAGTGAGATGCAAATAGAAAGATAAAAGGTGTAAAATGGTTAGAAGAACAGTTACAATATAAAATAGTGACATCTTTAGGGGAATTAAGGGTAACAAAGATGTACAAGTATCGCTGAAACATGCTAAACTAATTGCTCCATAATATTAATGATGGAGCTGGGTGGCATATCATTCCAAACATGAATTATATGTTGAGAAAACATGAGCATAAGTATACTATGACAATTGAAGAAGGAATATAAGGTACTTATGGATAAATCTATTGAAGAAGAGTTATTGCATGTGATGGAGGAATGGTTAAGAAAACATTATCTTTCATAGGAGCTGTAGTTGTGAGAAAACAAAAAATTTTATTATGTACATTATTAGGACTTTTAATGATGGTAGTGGCTTGTGATAAGCAAGAAGAACCTGAATCGAAACCGGTTCACGTGAAAAACGAAAAAAACGAAAAAAAGCAAGAAAAGCATAAAGAAAAGGAAAAAGATAAAGAAGAGACTGGTATAAGTTTAATGGATAAGCAATTATTGCTTTCTGCGACCCTAGGTGATACAGAAACGACTATGAAATTAATAAAAGACGGGGCAAATATAAACGTAGAGGGCGATAATGGAGAAACACCTATCTTGGCAGCGGTGTATCAAAATCATATAGAGACAGTTAAAGCGTTAATTGATGCAGGAGCCGATATTGAAATCCAAGATGAAAAACAAAGCAATCCATTTCTTTATGCTAGCAGAGAGGGCTATACAGACATCGTAAAACTACTAATTAATGCAGGTGCTAATACGAAAGAAACTACTAGGTCGGGTGGAACAGCATTAATTTCTGCATCAGAGCGTGGTCATGTAGAGGTCGTAAAAGAATTATTAGAACATACGGATATTGATGTGAATTATAAAAATAATCGTGGTGGGACAGCATTATTAGAAACGATTGTGTTAGGAAATGGTAGTGACAGCCATAAAAGGGTAATTCAAATGCTTATTGAGCATGGAGCGGATGTAAATATGGCTAACAATGAAGGGAATACGCCATTGCAACATGCTGAAAAAAGAGGTTTTAAAGATATTGCGAATATGTTGAGGGTAGCTGGAGCGAATGAAGTTATGCAACAGCAACCTATAGGGTAACTGTAAGTAAATGAGTATTAGATAAAGCAACAAATAGAGCGAGTAGTATTTCAGCTCGTACGAGTCAAAAATAAAAGAAAGCCGTATCCATAAGAGGGATGCGGCTTTCTTTTATTAAGGCAAAGTTAAGAAATGGACTTTATAATAAATCTTCAAAAGTATATCCAATCTAAACTATTAGATGTAAATAATTAAAAAAGCCAATGTATAATGTGACTGCTTTCTGTCGCTATTATGAGAAGTGATGTAATAATAAGAGAAAAAGAGAATTGAAATATATTGTGGAAGGTGAGAAAGGCCGATGCGCTTACTTGTAGTAGAAGATAATGCTTCTTTATTGGAGTCCATAGTACAAATTTTACGTGATGAATTTGAAGTGGATACGGCAATGAATGGGGAAGATGGTTTATTTTTAGCATTACAAAATATATATGATGCGATATTACTTGATGTCATGATGCCAGAAATGGATGGGTTTGAAGTTATCCAAAAAATACGAGATGAAAAGATTGAAACGCCAGTTTTATTTTTAACAGCGAAAGATTCTTTGGAGGATCGAGTTAAAGGCTTAGATTTTGGCGGGGATGATTATCTCGTTAAGCCGTTTCAAGCACCGGAACTAAAAGCGAGAATTCGTGCTCTATTAAGACGAAGTGGTAGTTTAACAACAAAGCAGACAATTCGTTATAAAGGAATCGAATTGTTTGGAAAAGACAAAGGCGCGCAAGTCGATGGGCAAGCAATTAAGTTGACCTTAAAACAGTATGAACTTCTAGAGTACCTCATTCAAAATAGCGGTAAAATTTTAATGCGTGAACAAATTTTTGATCGTGTTTGGGGATTTGATTCAGATACAACAGTAGCTATCGTAGAAGTGTATGTTCATCACTTACGTAAAAAATTAGAGCCATTCGGTTATCAGAAAGATATTCAAACTGTTCGTGGTATTGGATATATATTAAAAGAACAATGAAAAAGGGAAGTATGTTTCAAAAAACACGTATTCGTCTGACTATAGTAAACTCATTAGTATTTATCCTATTAATAGGAGTATTAGGGAGTATTATTTATTCATACACATATAAGCGCATTTATAATGAAGTAGATACATCCATAGAAAAAATGGTTCAGCATAGAGAGATTTCAGATGATAAAAAACTACCTAAAAAAATAAGGGGATATTTTCCAATTGGGGATCCGAGGATAGTAGAGTTAACTTGGAGTGGAAACAGAGTGGAGATAGGTGGCGAAAACGGCAAACGCCGTTTTATCTTTGAAGACAATTTGGAAAAGTTTTCTCCAAAAAAATTAGGATCTTTGCAAGATATTGAAGTGCAAGGGCTATATTTTAGAACGTTCGCGTTTCAAAAAGATGGAAAAATAGTTCAAATCGTACGCGATATAACAGCTGAAGAAGAAATGCTAAATACTTTATTTTTAATTCTTGTTATAGGCTGTAGTGTAGGGAGTGTATGTGCAATAGGAATCGGCTTTTTCTTAGCTGGGAGGGCACTTGTACCCATTCAAAATTCATGGGAGAAACAGCAGCAGTTCGTTTCTGATGCATCACATGAATTAAGGACACCACTTGCGGTTATTCAATCAAAAACAGATATATTATTCCAGTCACCATCTGCGACGATAGAAGAAAAAGCGATGGATATTTCTACGATTTCAAAGGAGTGTAGACGGTTATCGAAGCTCGTAGCTAATTTATTATTGTTAGCACGTTCGGATTCTAATCAAATCGAGATGGATAAGAAAACATTTGAGATGGGTAAATTGTTAGAAGAAATAGTAGATCCATATAAAGAAATTGCTTCTTATCAAGAAAAAGCGATGATATTAAAAGTAGAACGTGACATATCGTTTATTGGCGATAGAGAGAGAATCCATCAATTGATGGTCATATTGCTAGATAATGCGATGAAGTATACGAATGAAGGTGGACATATTCAAATTAATTGTATGCAAACGAGTAGTTCAATTCGCATACAAGTGAAAGATAACGGGATAGGAGTTAAAGAAGGGGATATTCCAAAGTTATTTGATCGTTTTTATCAAGGAGATAAAGCGAGAAGTCCATCAGAAGGAGCGGGATTAGGTCTTTCAATCGCTAATTGGATTGTAGAAAAGCATTATGGGAAAATATCGGTAGAGAGCAAATGGGGAGAAGGAACTTGTTTTGAAGTGATTTTCCCAAAAAATCAAAGATTATAAGTGAGAAGACGACCTTGTTTTTACAAGGTCGTCTTTTTTAAGGGAAAGTTAAGGAATAACTTGTAGCATGTATTACATAATGGAAACTTGTGATAGAAAGAAAAGCTGTAAGGTTTTTTGAATGAACTGGATAAATCAAAAGGTTATTTCTAACAGAGAGGAAGTTTATGTATAGTATAAAAAAAATTATGGGAAAGCTGGAAAAAGAAAGCGTGCGAGGGAGGAAGAAGTCTTGAAAAAGAAAATGATGACGGTATTTACTATTGGAGTAATGAGTTTAAGTATATTAGGGGGTGCCTCTCCTTCTGGAATGACAAAAGGAAAGACAGATTACACGCAGCGTAGTAAAGAACAATTAAATGATGGAAAAATACATGCAATGCATACGGAAGAAAAAGCGGAAAAGTTAGGCATTGAAACGGATGGGAAAGAACAAATTACGTTAGAAAAAGAAATTCATGAGACGGAAGTAGGAAGAGAAGCTGATCAATTAGGTATCTCGGCAGAAGGAAAAGATGTTGGAATTCTTTCAGAAGAAATTTATGAAACAAAAGTGAGGCAAGAAGCGTTGAAACTAGGAATATCTATAGAGAATACGTCGATTGTAAGTTTAATTGATCAAATTAATAAGATTAAAATTAATAATGAAGCAGAAAAGCTTGGTGTTTCAACTGAAGGAAAGGAAATAGAAGAAATTGAGGAAGAAATCTACGGCACGAAAGTTAAAGAAGAGGCAGAAAAGCTAGATATTGCTCAACAAGGAAAAGAGATGGAAGAGTTAGCACAAGAAGTGTACGAACAAAAAGTACAGGAAGAAGCAAAAAAATATCATATTGATTTATATGGCAAAGATATATATCAAGTATTAAGAGAAATAAATGAGCAAAAGGTAATAGAGATAGCAGAGGAGCTTAATATGGATAGAACGACTATGGGCATTCAAGAGCTAGCGGAAAAAATAAAACGAGAACAACCTGAAAAAGGAAACGAACTAAAATTTATACCAATGATTCAAACAGATGCAGATGCGTTTTATTCGTATTTAACGAATTAAAAAGGGCGTGAGAGTGATACGGAAATGGAAGTGGTATATATGTATTACCGTACTATGTATAGGAATATGGTGGGCATATACAAATGGGATTACAACGTATGTGGAGAAAGTAAAGGGGTTACTATTATCAAGTATACAAAGTCAAAAACGAATAGAGTTTAGTAATAACGATGAAACAGTCATGTTATCAAATGTGCCCTTAATTCAGCAGTTACCAGAGCTAGAGAGAGGCTGCGAAGTAACAAGTTTAGCGATGATGTTACAATACGCGGGTGTTTCTGTAGATAAGATGAAATTGGCGAGTGAAATAAAAAAAGTTAATTTTTTAGACGATGGTGTAAGAGGAAATCCGAATGAAGGATTTGTTGGGAACATTTATACGTTTTCTGAATCGGGATACGGTGTATATCATGGACCACTTTTTCAATTAGCGAAAAAGTATTTACCGAATGAAGCTGTTGATTTAACAGGGAAGGGTATAGAAGAAATTTATAAGAGTGTAAATAATGGACAACCGGTAGTCATGATTACGAATGCAACATATGCACCGCTAGATGAGGATGAATTCACTATATGGGAAACAAACGGTGGAGATGTTTCTATTACTTATAATGAACATTGTGTTGTTCTTGTTGGATATGATAAGGAATATGTATATATTCGCGATCCTCTTAATGAGAGCTTGGATGTAAAGGTGCCAAGAGGAAGTTTTGAACAGGCATGGGTGCAGATGGGGAGTCAGGCAATTAGCTATATAAATAACTCCAAATAAATTAGGAAGGAGAGCATGAACTATATAACTATAAGGTGAAGGATAAAGATTTAAGGAATTGTAAGAGAAGTTTTGCAGGTTTTTTTTGAAGAGAAGCTGTTAAGAAATAAGAGAACTTTAGCTTATTATATATGCTAAAGTTCTCTTATTTTTTATGATTAAAATGTTTAGGAGAATTGGATATGTAAAAATGCATAATTGAAGAAAAAAATTACATGTTATCATTATATATTGTTTTATACATGTTGATTGTATAAAATTACACAAGTGTTCTATTACATAAAGGAGGCTTATTATGCAAAATATATTCAATTGGGTTAAAAGTATGAGTATCAAGAAAAAATTAATCATTTCATTTTTTATTATTTTAACTATACCGGGACTTATTATCGGTGGTGTTTCATATCAAACTGCCAAAACAAATTTTGAACAACAAATTACAGGTAAAGCAAAGGAAAACATTTCAGTTTTAAATACTGTTATTTCTCAAAATATAGAAGAGAAATTTGTTGATGCGACGTACTTTGCAGACATCTTAACAGAGGATACATATCCAAATGGACAAGAAGAGCTAGTAAGAACGAAGTTAGCGCAATATATAAAGCTTCATCCAGAAGTAGAAGGTATTTATATTGGAACGCAGACGGGAAAGTTTATAAGAGAACCATTTATTCAAATGTCTGATGGGTATAATCCAACAGATAGATCGTGGTATAAAGAAGCGCATGAAAATAAAGGAAAAGTAATTGTTACTACACCGTATCAATCAGCATCTACAAAAAATATGGTAGTGACAATTGCTAAAGAAGTAAAAGATGGTAAAGGTGTTATAGGCATTAACTTGAATTTGGATAACATCCTAAAGGTTTCAAAAATGATTAACATTGGTGAAAAAGGCTATGCGGTTATTTTAGATCAAAATAAGCAAATTGTTAGTCATCCATCTAGAAAACCAGGTTCAAAGGTTACTGAGCCTTGGATTAAACCAATTTATGAAGACAAACAAGGAAATGTATCTTATACAGAACAAGATGATAAAAAGAATTTAATCTTTGCAACAAATGAGAAAACGGGATGGAAAGTAGTTGGAGTTATGTTTGACGAAGAAATTATTCAAGCTGCGAATCCAGTTTTTTATAAGACTTTGGTTGTCATAGCCATCGCTATTGTATTTGGTAGTGTATTAATTTATTTCATTATAAATTCTATTACAAGACCATTACGAAAAATAGCTGACTCGGCATATAAGATTAGTAAGGGGGATTTAACAGAGGAAATTACTATTTATTCCAAGGATGACATAGGAAAATTAGGGAATTCATTTAATGAAATGTCTGCTTCTTTACAAGACGTGATTACCCAAATTAGCTTTTCAGCAGAACATGTCGCAGCATCGGCAGAAGAGTTAACAGCGAGCGTACAGCAAGCGAATGATGCGACAGATCAAATTACAATTGCAATGGAACAAGTATCAGGTGGGGCTGAATCACAAAGCCAAGGTGTTGAAGAAGGCGCGGCTACATTACAACAAGTAAATACAGCAATTCAAGATGTAACTGGAAGTGCGGAGGAAATTTCCATCTCCTCACTACATGCGAGAGGAAGAGCTGTAGAGGGAGAAGAATTGGTTGAACAAACCGCAAAACAAATGCAGTCTATTTCTAGGTCGGTATCCCAGTCAGACGCTATTATTAAACTTCTTGATGAGAAATCAAAGCAAGTAGGGGCTATTTCTGAAGCAATTCAAAACATTGCTACTCAAACGAACTTATTAGCTTTAAATGCAGCTATTGAAGCAGCAAGAGCAGGTGAACAGGGACGAGGATTTGCTATTGTAGCAGATGAAGTTAGAAAATTAGCAGAGCAATCAGGAGAATCATCTGGAGAGATTGCAAATTTAATTGCAGAAATTAAGGCTGATATTGAACATACTGTTAAGGCGATGGATAATGTGAGTGTGGAAGTTCAACAGGGCTTAGAAGTTGTAACCAAAACGAAAGTAAGTTTTGCAGAAATTTCAAGTTCTACTACTCATATTGTTTCTCAAGTTAATCAAATGGTAGAAACAACGAAGAAAATCGCTGGAGATGCAAATGAAGTGACAAATGCTATTGATGAAATTGCAGCGGCGGCAGAAGAAAATACAGCTAGTATGCAAAGTGTTGCGGCTTCAACAGAAGAACAAGTGAATTCGATGGAAGAAATTAGTTCGGCTTCGCAAAACTTAGCTGAGATGGCAGAAGAACTACAAGCAATGACTAGTAAATTTAAAGTATAATAACAGCAAATAAGTAAGGTGAAAATGATACCACCTTACTTATTTTTCTATTTAATAACTAGGGGAGCTATTGAAGGAATGAGAAAAAGAAAAAAACTATGGAATTTATGGAAAACGATTACATTATTAGTGTGTACAGTTGTAATTTTTTCTTTACTCGTAACAGATATTTTAATTAGCCATAATGTTGAACGAACGACAGAAGAAAGCCAAGCAGAGAAGGCAAAAACGATTGCACATATTGTAGCGAATGATTCGGTGGTAATCGATGGTTTAATTGGGAAAGCAGATACTTCCGCCATCCAAACGTATACAAATAGGATATTAAAAAATACAGGTGTTCAATTTATTGTCGTTATGGACATGGATGGAATAAGAAAATCTCATCCAAATCCCCAAAAAATAGGTCATCATTTCGTTGGAGGGGATGAAGGAACGGTATTGAAGGGAAAGGAACATGTATCTTTAGCAGAAGGAACTTTAGGGATTTCAATGCGAGTATTCGTTCCTGTTTTTGCTGACACAGGTGAACAGCTTGGTGCGGTTGCTGTTGGTATTTCAGCTGATAATGTAAAAGAGAGAGTTAAGGAAAGTAGACATATTATTTATATAGGTGTCGGAGTTGGATTGTTAGTTGGCATTATAGGAGCGATATTGCTAGCTAGGCATATAAAGAAAAGTTTATTTGGTCTTGAGCCGCATAGGATAGCGAAAATTCTTGAAGAAAGAAATACGATGTTACAATCGGTCAAAGAAGGTATTATTGCTGTGGATAAAGAAGCGAAAGTAACGTTAATTAATAATGAAGCAAAACGGCTATTTAAGAAAAGTGGACTTGAAGAAGACTTTATTGGTAAAGATGTTGAATTGTATATGCCGAATTCACGTATAAAAGAAGTGTTACAAACTGGAGAGGTACAATTAAATGAAGAACAAAATATTTATGGAATTACGATTGTTACGAATCGTGTTCCTTTATATGTAAAAGGTGAAATAGTTGGTGCGATTGCAACATTTCGTGATAAAACAGAAATCAGAAAATTGGCAGAAGAACTAACTGGTATTAGGCTATATGCGGAAGCATTACGGGCTCAATCTCATGAATTTATGAATAAAATGCATGTCGTATTAGGGCTAACACATATGAAACAGTATGAAGAATTGCAGAAATATGTAAGTAGTATGGTATCAGAGCATCAATATGAAATTGGGGGGATTATGAAAAAAATTCAAAGCCCAGTATTTGCTGGGTTTTTACTAGGTAAACTTAGTTATGCTAGAGAGAAAAATATAAAGTTAATTATAAAAGAAGATTCTTACTTACCAGAAATATATGATGAACGTATCATTCATGAACTGATCACCATTGTCGGAAATTTAATTAATAATGCATTAGACGCGGTGACGAATTGTGAGAAGAAGCAGGTTGAAGTTGGAATACAATATGGGGATACATTAATCATTACAGTACAAGATACGGGGAAAGGCATAAAAGAAGATGAAATTGATGCATTATTTATAAAAGGTTATTCCACAAAGGGTGATAATCGGGGGTATGGTTTGCATCTTGTAAAGGAAAGCATACAGCGAATAAATGGGAGAATTTATGTTCATTCATTGTTAGGAACGGGAACGACAATAACGATTGAAATACCTAAAAGTAGGGATGAGAGATAAGATGATCAAAGTTTTGATTGTAGAAGATGATCCGATGGTTGCGATGTTAAATACGCATTATTTAGAGCAAGTTGGAGGGTTTGAACTGGTCCATGCAGTTAACTCAGTTAAATCGGCGATAGAAGTGTTAGAGAAGTCACGAGTAGACTTCATATTACTTGATATTTTTATGCCTGAGGAGACTGGATTTGAGCTTTTAATGTATATTCGAAATCAAGAAAAAGAAATTGATATTATGATGATTTCAGCTGTACATGATATGGGAAGTATAAAAAAAGCATTACAATATGGAGTTGTAGACTATCTAATTAAACCATTTACATTTGAACGCTTTAAGGAAGCATTAACTGTGTATCGAGAAAAATTTACTTTCATGAAAGAACAACAAAAAATTAGTCAATCGGAATTAGATACGCTAATTTTACAAAAAGAAAAAAGAGAGTCCTTTGACTATAAAGAGCTTCCGAAAGGATTAACAAAGCAAACATTGCAACTAATTTGGCAGCAAATCAAATCGCTTCACGGACAAGCATTTACAACAGATGAAATGGCGAAATTAGTAGGGGTTTCAAGAGTTTCTATTCGAAAGTATGTAATGTTTTTGACTGAAATTGGAGTTTTAGAGAATGAAATGGTGTATCAACATGTGGGAAGGCCGGTAAGTAAATTAAGGTGTATTGACCAAAACAAAATAGACTTTTACGTATAAGCGACTTATTATAGGTCGCTTATACTTTTTTTAATTACAAAAGTAGTTACAAAACTTACAAAAACTATTTTTACTATTGAAAGCGTTTTAATATTGTTATTAAGAAAACAAGGGGGTGCCATATGGGAATTCAAAAGAATGTGGAAGCGGTATCATTTTCTGAGGGAAATGAGGTACAAAGAGAATCGTTCGCTTCTAAAATTATGAATGTAAAAATCGGTGTAATACCTTTACCGTTATATGTAGTATTGGCTGCTATTATTTATGGGGCATCTGTATATAATAAATTACCAGCAGATATGATTGGTGGATTTGCAGTTATTATGATTATGGGTATTTTCTTAGGTGACATTGGGATGAGAATTCCAATTCTAAAAAACATCGGTGGTCCAGCAATTCTTTCATTATTTATTCCATCGTTACTTGTATTTTTCAACTGGATGAATCCAGCTTCAATGGAAGCTGCGACTATGTTAATGAAAAAATCGAACTTTTTATATTTATATATTTCTTGTTTAGTAGTAGGAAGTATTTTGGGAATGAATCGTAAAGTGTTAGTACAAGGTTTCGTTCGCATGTTTATTCCTTTAGTAGTAGGAACGTTAGCTTCTATAGCAGTAGGCTTATTAGTAGGTTCACTATTTGGATTTGAAATGAAGCAGACATTCTTCTTTATCATCGTACCAATTGTGAGTGGTGGTATTGGGGAAGGGATTTTACCGCTATCACTAGCTTACGGTGATATTTTAAATGAATCATCAGCAACATTTGTATCACAGCTTATTCCTGCAGCTATTATCGGAAATATGTTTGCAATTGTGAGCGCAGGCTATATGAAGCGTTTAGGTGAGAAGAGACCTGAGCTTAGTGGGAATGGTGTATTAGTAAAAACAGATAATCAAGCAGAGTTATTAAAAGAGCAAAATACAGAAAAACCAATTGATTTCTCATTAATGGGAGCAGGGTTATTGATTGCATGTACATTCTTTATTTTCGGAGGATTCGCTTCTAAGTTTATCGGTATTCCTGGGGCAATCATTATGATTTTCTCAGCAGCACTTGTGAAATACTTTAAATTAATGCCAGCAAAAATGGAGCAAGGAGCATTCCATTTATATAAATTTATTTCAAAGAATTTAACTTGGCCGTTAATGGTCGGTTTAGGATTGCTATACATTCCGTTAAAAGACGTAGCAGCAGTTCTTTCTGTAGGATATGTTGTTGTTTGTGCATCAGTTGTTCTTACAATGGTAGCATCAGGTTTTCTTGTAGGGAAAGTGATGAAAATGTATCCAGTTGAATCAGCAATTGTAACTGGATGTCATAGTGGTTTAGGTGGAACTGGAGATGTTGCTATTCTATCAGCTTCAAATCGTATGGAATTAATGCCGTTTGCGCAAATTTCAACGCGTTTAGGCGGGGCTGCAGTGGTCGTAACAGCAACAATTTTATTGAAAATGTTTTCATGATCAAAACAAGCTAGCTATATTCGTATAGCTAGCTTGTCAAATTAAGGGGAGATTATAAGTATGTTAGAAAATCAAATTAATGAAAGATCATTGTTATTGCATAAAGAGTTAGTAGGGAAAATTGAAATTACAAGTAAAGTAGAAGTGAATACAGCGGATGATTTAAGTTTGACTTATACACCGGGGGTAGCAGAGTCTTGTAAAGCAATTGCAGCAGATGAGGAAACAGCGTATGACTATACAGCAAGAGGGAATATGGTTGCAGTTGTTTCAGATGGAACAGCAGTACTTGGTTTAGGGAATATTGGACCGAAAGCGGCTATGCCTGTTATGGAAGGGAAAAGTATTTTATTTAAGAAGTTCGCGAATGTAGATGCTTTCCCGCTATGTTTAGGGACGACTGATGTGGATGAAATCGTTACCCTTGTGAAAAATCTAGAGCCTACATTTGCAGGTATTAATTTAGAGGATATTGCAGCACCACGCTGTTTTGAAATTGAAAAACGATTAAAAGAAGAAACGAATATTCCTGTATTTCATGATGATCAGCATGGGACGGCTATTGTCGTTTTAGCAGCTGTTATTAATGCATTAAAAGTTGTAAGTAAACAAATGGATGATGTGAAAATTGTTATTAACGGTGCGGGTTCGGCAGGAATTGCAATTGGAAAATTATTATTAAAAGCTGGCGCAAAACACATTACGTTAGTTAGTTTAGAAGGTATTGTTTGTGAAGGTGAAACATGGATGAACGAAGCGCAAATCGAAGTTTCACAGAAGACAAATCGAGAATATGTACGTGGAACATTAAAGGAAGCGATTCATCAAGCTGATATTTTCATCGGTGTATCTGCTCCAAACGTATTAACGAAAGAACTTATACAGACGATGAACGAGAAACCAATTGTGTTTGCAATGGCGAATCCAATTCCAGAAATATTCCCAGAGGACGCATTAGAAGCTGGGGCAGCTGTAGTAGGAACTGGGCGTTCTGATTATTCGAATCAAGTAAATAATGTATTGGCGTTCCCTGGAATATTCCGCGGTGCGTTAGATGTACGTGCGACTGATATTACAGAAGAGATGAAATTAGCGGCAGCATATGGGATCGCTAACATAATTACAGACGAAGAGCGTAATGCGAATTATGTAATTCCAAATCCATTAGATAAAAGAGTTGTTCCAAGTGTTGCAGAAGTAGTAGCGAAAGCAGCCATTGATTCAGGGGTGGCGCAAATTACGAAAATGCCAAGTTATAGATAGTCAAAAGCAGTGCCTTAAAAAGGCACTGCTTTTTTTGAGATAAGAAATCAAAATAATGAAGAAGGGTAGAATTATTTATGTCCCTTCATTATTTATTTAATTCCATTGCAACTTGTTTACCATTTACTAAAACCTCAGTTACTGCTACGATCACTTCTATCATTTTTTTCATCTCTCATCTCTCCTCGCTTCATTTCTTACTTTAAGTATAAGAGAAGAGAGAGAATCCAACTATTGAAGTACGTGACGTAGAAATTACATTGTTGTAAGGAAGTGTTCCAGTTTTGTCACTTTATTCGGCAGTGATTACAAATTGATCATAATATCTTTCATTCACATATATGTTTAATACCCATAATCCAGATGAAGGTAGTGACATTACGAGAGGGAGTTCTTTTATTGTAGTATCGATTGTATTTGAAGTAGTCCAATTTGGTTCGGAAGTTTCTTTTGGAACGATTATTGGTGTTGGAAGGATAGAGCCTTGTTTTAAAGCAATAATAGATAGTTTTCCAGTTGGCATTTCAGGATCTAGGAAGAACCACATTATTTCATTTTGTTCATTTGCGATAATAGAGCTATCAGCCATGGCGATTTTTCCTTCGATGCCTTTTAACGGTATTTTTCCTTCTACGAATGATGGAGCTTCTTCCCAATTTACATCTTTTAAAACACTAAGATGAAAAAAAGAAGGTGCGTTAATTTGAGAAGATGACGTTTCTAGTACTTCTTTTTTAGGTACATTTGAATCTGGCTGCACTTGCGCGCAGCCAGTAATGAGGAAGGAGAAAAGTAGCATAGTTCCGATTTTTTTCATGGTGCCACACTCCTAATTTTTATTGTTAGTGTAATTGTATTTGCTAGCAGGCGGGACAATTCCTTTAAATCATAAAAAGAGGTCGTAAGTTTTGTACGACCTCTTTTGACATTTTCTATATTTGTTCAGTTGAAAAGGTTGGTTCTCTCTCTTTTTGAGGCATTGTTAAGAAAATAACAGAAAGAACGATACATACTCCGCCTAATAATTGATATGCTCCAAAAGATTCATTAAGCCAAGCAATTGAAACGATGGCAGCTACAAGTGGTTCAATGCTAGATAAAATACTTGTTTCTGTTGCTGCTAAATATTTAAGACTCCCGATATAAAGAAGGAAAGAAAGAGTGCCACTTGTAATGATAAGAATAAGCATAGAAAAAGTTTGAAGTGTGAACGTTTGCGAAATCTGATTCCATCCAAAAGAACGATTACAAATAAGCAGTGCAATCCCTCCAATTAACATCCCCCAGCCAATTACTATAGTTGTTCCACAGTCTTTAATAAGAGAAGCCGGATGAAGGGTATAAAAAGCAAAACCAATCGCTGTTAATAGGCCGAAAGTAATAGCTGCTTTAGATAAAACAATATTTTCAATTGAACCGTTTGTAATAATAAAGTATGTCCCTGTTAGAGCAGTTATAATTGCGAGTATTTGCATAGAAGCAGGGAATTTTTTTTGCTCAAACGCAACGTAAATGGTAATAAGAACAGGACCTAGAAATTGAAATAGTGTTGCCGTTACGGCATTACTAATATGAACTGTTTCGATAAAAGCGTACTGCGCACCAAGCATGCCAAGAATAGAGAAAATTATAAGTTGTATAAAGTGTTTAGGATGTTTCCAAATGTGAAATATGTTTTGTTTTTTAATAAGCAAGAAAGCCAAAATGAATATTCCTGCGAGTAACAGGCGAATTGTTAAAAAATCAATTGATGATACGTTCGTATGTTGAAATAGCCACTGAATCATGGGACCAGATAATCCCCACAGGGTAGCTCCTGTAATAATCATCATAAGTCCGATGCGTCTACCATTGTTCATTATCATGCATCTCCTCTCTAGTATTTGATTATTAATGTGTTACATGATAAAAGGAATTATATAGAACTTCTGGTACTGCAAAAAGTATCAGTTATGTATTTTTGGGAGGGGTCAGATGTTGTGTTAGAACTAACGCCTAATTTGAGTGCAAATAGTAAGACAGCATTGTATGTACAATTATATGAGTATATAAAAAAAGAGATTAAAGATGGAACGATTCCGGCCTTTACGAAATTACCGGCTAAGAGGAAGCTGGCGACATATTTACAAGTGAGTAAAAATACAGTTGAAGCTGCTTATGAGCAACTTCTTGCTGAAGGATATATTGAGTCGATTTCTAGAAAAGGTTATTTTGTATGTGAAATCGAGCAAATGATTCATGTGGAAGGCAGCGAAGAGGTAATAGGAGAAGCGCCTTTTCAAGATAAGGAGTATAAATTTGATTTCACTCAAACGGGTGTGGATACTAATACTTTTCCGTTTCATGTATATCGAAAAATTACGAACGAGGTATGGCAATTTGAAAATAAAGATTTACTTTTTATTGGACATCCGCAAGGGGAGGTAAGTTTACGAGAAGCAATCGCGAGCTATTTGTATGAATCTAGAGGTGTACGATGCGTAGCTAGTCAAATTGTAATAGGAGCGGGTACGCAAATATTAGTAAAAATGTTATTTCAGTTGTTAAAGGGAAGTCGTTATGCGGTTGAGAACCCTGGGTACCATCGGAAAATGGTTGTTTTCGAGCAAGGGGAACAAAATGTACAAATGTTATCTTTAGATAGAGATGGAATTCGTATGTCACAGTTAGCGGATAGCCATGCAAATGTTGTATTTGTTACACCTTCGCATCAGTTTCCTTGCGGGATGATTATGCCAATTACGAGAAGAATACAGCTTTTGCAATGGGCGAAAAAAGAAGAAGGAAGATATATTATTGAAGATGATTATGATAGTGAATTCCGCTATTCAGGAAAGCCAATTCCAGCGCTGCAAGGGTTAGATAGAGATGGGAAAGTAATTTATATGGGGACGCTGTCTAAAGCGCTATTGCCATCATTACGGATGAGTTATATGGTGTTGCCAAAACCCCTCATTAAGCAGTATCAGGAGCAATATTTATTTTACACACAAAGCGTTTCAAGAATAGATCAAGAGATCATTAAGAAATTTTTAAATGACGGGCATTGGGAAAAACATATTCATAAAATGCGTGTTGTGTACCGAAAGAAGAGAGACCGTCTTGTTTCGGTAATAGAAAAATATTTTTCTAATCGCATTGAAGTAATAGGGGAAGATTCCGGCCTACATATTTTATTAAAAGTGCATAACGGGATGGAAGAGAAAGAATTAATGGAAGCTGCAGCTGAAAGGAGTATTAAAGTGTACCCTGTTTCGATGTATTATAGGGAAGGGACTTCTCCCAAAAGTACAGTATTGCTTGGATTTGCGACTTTATTAGAGGAAGAAATTGAAGAGGCCATTCAATTATTATATACAGCATGGTTTACAAGAAAGTAAAAAACATCCTCATAAATGGAGGATGTTTTTTTATTATTTTTCTTCATCTAGGAAAAGAACCATATGCTCTTCATCCCAATATTGTCCGTTATATTTTAATGAGCGTTCTTGCACACCAAATGTTTTAAATCCTAATGACTCATAAAGTTTTTTTGCACCATCGTTTCCGACAACAACATCAAGCATAACTTGCTCTACTTCTAAAGATTTAGCAAGCTCAAGACATTCTTTAATAAGTGCTTTTCCCGCTCCAAGTCCGCGTGCTTTTGGAGACACGTATACTGAACCAATTTTCGCTTTATGTTCTTGTTTTACATATGGTTTCGTTTCCAGTGTTGCAACTCCGATTAATTCTCCATCTTTAAATGCACCTAGTGTATAGTTCTCATCTTGTGCTAATTTTTGGGCTTTATATTCAATAGCACACTCTTTATTAATAATATCTTCATAAGAAGAGCTGAAAGCTTCCGGGTTTTGTTTTAACCCTTCTACTCGAAGTTCTAAGTAAATTTCTGCTTCGTCTTTTGTTAATACATGGATATCCAATTATATCACCCTCCAAATCTTTGACAGTTATACCTATATTTTATATTGAAATAAGAATAATTTCAAAAGCTTAGCTTATATGAGCTGGTTTTATAAATAAAATAGCACCAGTAGTGTTCTGCTACTGGTGATTTCACGCATATATTATTCAAATGGTAATTCAATTATAAATTCTGTTCCGACTTCTAATTCGCTTTTAACTTCGATAGAACCATCATGAAGTTCTACAATTTCCTTTGCAACAGCTAGTCCGATACCTTTTCCTCCCGTAGCTCGTGTTCTAGATTTATCGACACGGTAAAAGCGATCGAAAATGTGTGGGATATCTTCTTTTGGAATACCTTCACCTTCATCTTGTATACTTATTGTAAAGGTATTTGCACTGGTTAGTACACGTATTGTTATAGAAGTGTTTTCTAGCGAATGTTGATAAGCATTATGCAATAAATTTAACATCACTTGTTCCATACGCCTTTCATCTATACAAACTTCTAAATCATTTTTACAGTATACATGAATTTCTATTTGTTTGTTGGTTAATGTTGTTTTTGTTTTTTCAACCATGCGTTCTAAAAATGGTCTCAGGAGCATTTTTTGTTTTTTAATAACGAATTGATGTTGCTCTAATTGTACGAGCATAAATAAATCTTGTACGAGATCAGTTACACTATCGGTTTCATCCTCGATGATTTGTAAATACTCTTCACGTTCTTCCTTCGTTAAAGAATTCCTCTTTGCCACTTTCGCATAACCTTTCATATAAGTTAGTGGAGTTAGTAACTCGTGCGCTACACTGGCAAGAAATTCGTTTCGCTCTTTTTTCATATACGTCAGTTCACTAGACAGTTCCTCAATGGTTGTGGCTAAACTTCCAAGTTCGTCATTTCGTTTAATCCCTAATTGAATTGGTTTGTTTAATTTTGACATTTTTTCTGTTGCTCTCTTCATCTTTATAAGAGGATCTGTAATAACTCGAGAAAAAACAAAGACAGAAATAGTTGTTAAAATAAGTGTCAAAATACTCACGATAATGAATTGATTCATGAGTCTAAGTAGCATATCTTCTAAGAAGGATGTTTTTAAGAACATGTGTAATTTACCTTGAAAGTCTTTTGTGTCAATTGGTGTTACTGTTGAGATGAATTTTGATTCTTTCCAATTCTTTTCTACTATTAATCCCCCCTTTTTAACTGGGGGGATTTTACAATGAAGTTGTTTTTGCATATCTTTTGTTACTGTTTCTGAGGCCGAAGTGATTTTTCCATTACTGTCAGTTATAACAATGGCTATATCAGAATTAGTAAGTGCTTCTGTTTCCATTAAGTCTTCAGCGGCATCTTCAATAGAGAAGCCAGAAGAGGCAGGGCGGTTGAGATGTTCAGCATGTTTTTTTTGCTCAGCGTATTTGCCGTATTTGCTCCATTTTGCACGTCGTTCAATCGTATCACGATAGCGGTTTCCCTTCTCTAAAAGAGCAATGGTTTCCTCTTCAACACGCATTTTTGAAAGACTTTTATAAAAAGATACGAAAGCGATTGTCTCAATACATAAAGCTAATATTAAAAAGTATGTCCCAACTTTAAGGGAAAGTCTGCTCATTTTCTCACCATACCTTATTTCATATAAAGGGTCAGTGGTCTACCATTGTCCACTGATCAAATTAATTATTCGCTTTTCCATTTATATCCAACTTTATAGACAGTTTCTAAGTAATCTTCAACTGGAAATCCTTTTTTGCGTAACTTATCCCGTATATTACGAATATGTGAATCGATAGTTCTGTATTCGATATCTGTTTGATAGCCCCAAATCTTCTCGATTAAATCGTCTCGGCTGTAGGCACGGTTTGTATTTTGTAAAAATAGTCCGAGTAACGAAAATTCAATAGGAGTTAGTGAGATTTTTTCATTATAAACTGTAACAGTATGTTTCGTTTTATCCCACTCAATACCATTGAAGCTAACAAAGCTATCTTTCTTTGTACGACGTAATATAGCCTCGATTCGCGCGACTAATACATGTTCATCGAATGGTTTTGTAATATAGTCATCTGCTCCCATGGTCAGGCCTTTGACCATATCATAATTTTGGTTGCGAGCTGTTAGCATAATAATTGGAACGTTGGAAATTTGACGGATTTGATAGCAAGTATCCCACCCATCCATATTTGGCATCATAACATCTAATAAAATAATATCGAAGTCCTTTTGTTCGATTAATTCTAGCGCTTCAAGGCCAGAGGTAGCTTTCATACAAAAATAGCCACGAGGGCTTAAGAACAGATCTAATAATCGTAACATACGTTCTTCATCGTCTACTAATAAAATTTTCACCATAATCTTGTGCACCCCAAACTCTTCATTCTACTTGTATAGTTTACATGAAAATAATAAAAAACTCTTTTTATGTGATTGAATGGATGGCTGATTTTTTCAATCAGGGCAATTGACATAAAAAATGCACTAGTTTTGCACAACTATTTTTTATAATAGAAAACGTAGCGACACAAATACCCTATGTTGCGACATAACGTCATGTCATTTTATTTATAAAATGACAATTCCATTCTATTGTGTATGTGAGATAGAGAGGGTTTTCGTATTCACCTCGCATCGGATAAGAAAAATTTCCTATCTCACACTTTTTTTAATATAAAGGGGATTGTACACATGAGTAAAAAAGTAGAACATTTACAAAAAGAAAAGCAAGATCGTAATGCGATTGTAATGTGTGTTGCGGTATCTATGCTTATTATGATAAGTTGTGTAAATAAATTTTTCGGGATTTTATAATATAAAAAAAGCTTATTGCTTCTTAAGAAGCAATAAGCTTTTTTAATGTTTTCTATATAATAAACCAAGGTAGAATTGCCAGTCCAGAAGTTACAATTGCTGTAGCAAATATTAAAAAGATAGCTTGTTTGTTTTGTTTCATGTTACATTCTCCTCTACATATCAATTGCATGCTATACGTTCATGAAATAATCAGCGGGAGATGGATCATCCCCACTGATTAAAGTCTCACTTTATATTTTTAGTATAACGAATGGAAAGGATTGGAACGATTGATAAAGGTGACATGAAGATTACATTGTTGTAATGAAAAAAGCATCTTAATTAATAAGAAGATGCTTTTGAAAAATTATATTAAAATGTTAATTATTTAAGAATAAAACCATATGCTCTTCGTCCCAATATTGGCCATTATGTTTTAAGGACCGTTCTTGCACACCGTAAGTTTGGAAGCCGAGGGACTCATATAATTTTTTTGCAGCAGTGTTATCAGCAACAACATCAAGCATGAGCTGTTCTACATGTAATTTATCGGCATTTTCAATAATCGCTTTAATTAAAGCTCGTCCTGCACCGAGACCACGCGCTTTTGGAGAAACAAAAACGGATCCGATTTTTGCTTTATGCTCTTGCTTAATAAATGGCTTTGTTTCTAGAGTAGCAATACCGACTAAATCATTATCTTTGAAGACACCTAGAGTATACTTATCCGGATTGCTTAATCGCTTTGCCATAGCAGCGACAGGGTTTTCATGTTTAAGAACATCTTCATAAGAAGAGCTAAAAGCCTCAGGGTTTTTCGTTAAACCTTCCATACAAACTTTCAAATAAATTTCTGCGTCCTCTGTTGTTAATAAGCGAATTTCCATAGTTGTAACCTCCTAGATTGATTCAAATTTAATTCATTAACTTTGTAAGATTAAGTTTAGTTAAATGTATTCTGTGACTATTCTTTCTTAATTTGTAAAAGAATGAAGAGATTATGCTACTATGTTTTTATTTTATTTATGTAATGAAATTATATATTAACTTCATTAACTATTCAAGGATTTAATATATTACATTTTTATAACTAAAATTTCCGCTTTGTAAAGGAGTCATTTTTATCCCACTATTCGTGGGAGTCGGGTTGCCCGTAAAAGCCCGATTGGTTTGGGCTAATAATCAGTGGGGAGGGAAAAACCCTCCACTGATTAAATTTTCACTTTCTTTTACATAGTCAATCGTTTATTTTGTAGCCATCGATTCGTTCTGGATGTGTATAAATATTGCAAGATCCATTTCGAATAAATCCTACTACGGTAATACCTAAATCATGGGCGAGTTGTAGAGCTAGTTTAGTTGGAGCTGATTTAGATAGAACAATTTCGCAACCTATTTTTGAAACCTTTAACAAAATTTCAGATGAGATGCGTCCGCTAAACGCAATGATTTTCCCTTGAACGGATATATTGTTTCGTAAACAATGACCGTATATTTTATCTAGCGCATTATGTCTTCCGATATCCATTCGTGCTAAAAGAATGTTTTTTCGATCACATAGAGCGGTATTATGCACACCACCCGTTTGGCGAAATGTAGTTGAAGATTGTTGTAAGGAAGTCATTAGGTGAAAACATTCTTCCGGAGTAATAGTTATATGTATATCATGTAACTTCTTTGCTTTTGCTGCATCGTTGACGAAAACAAAACCTTGTCTACTTTTTCCGCAACAAGAAGTTACGTACCGTTTATTATATAAAGTTTGATAGAGCGGATTAATTTTTGATGATTTTACATGAACAATACCGTTTTCTTTTTGGATCCATAATTCTTCAATATCTTTATAAGAAGAAATAATTCCTTCAGAAATTAAAAAACCGATTACCATATCTTCAATGTAATTAGGAGTGCATACAACTGTTACGTATTCTTCGCTATTTAATTTAATTGTAATAGGAGATTCCGTAACAACCTCATCGGTTTGTTTTGAAAATGTACCAGATTGATAGCGTACAATCGTATATGTTTCTTGAGTAGGCCCCATATTAAATTCCCCTTTATATATATTTTTCTCCATATTTATCATAAAACATCGAAAAAACAAAAGCATCTACTAGTAAGAAGATAGCAGATTATTTTGGTTATTATTGTATATGTACGATATAATAGATTTGTAGAATAGCGACATTTTCAAGCTTTCGTAGTTATACCTTATAACATCTAGAATCGACTTCCAAAGGAAAGTATTTCAACAGGGCGTTTCAAAAATATGTACAGCAACGCATTTTTGAAAACGGATTCAAAAATGTGTTGTACAGTTAGTTGTAAGGAGAGGGGAAACTATGACAGAACAGACAGTCCGTGTAACCGTTGATGGTAAAGAATTTTTCGCATCAGGTGAAAAGACGATACTCCAATTATTTAAAGAAAGTAATTTAGAACATCCTCAAATTTGTCATGTACCAGAGGTAGATCCTATTCAAACTTGTGATACATGTATTGTAGAAGTAGATGGAAAGTTAATGCGTGCTTGTTCAACAAAGTTGGAAGATGGCATGCATATTGAGAGGCAATCGGAACGTGCGAAGGAAGCACAAACTGAAGCGATGGATCGAATATTAGAGAATCATTTATTGTACTGTACGGTATGTGATAATAATAATGGTAACTGTAAAGTCCACAATACAGTAGATATGATGGGAATTGAAGAACAGAAATATCCATATGAACCGAAAGTAAGTGCATGCGAAGTGGATACGTCGCATCCATTCTATCGATACGACCCAAATCAATGTATTGCTTGTGGGCAGTGTGTAGAAGTATGCCAAAATTTACAAGTGAATGAAACTTTATCGATTGATTGGAGTTTAGACCGCCCACGTGTTATTTGGGACAATGGTGTGAATATAAATGACTCGTCTTGTGTTAGCTGTGGGCAATGTGTAACAGTTTGTCCTTGTAATGCATTAATGGAAAAAACGATGCTAGGAGAAGCTGGATTTATGACTGGTTTAAAACCAGATGTGCTAAATCCAATGATTGATTTTGTAAAAGATGTAGAGCCTGGATATAGCAGTATTTTAGCAGTTTCAGAAGTAGAGTCCGCGATGCGTAAGACGAAAATTAATAAGACAAAAACAGTGTGTACATTTTGTGGTGTAGGTTGTTCATTTGAAGTCTGGACGAAAGATCGTCAAATTTTAAAAGTGCAACCTGTTTCAGATGCACCGGTTAATGGTATTTCCACATGTGTAAAAGGCAAATTCGGATGGGACTTTGTGAACAGTGAAGAGCGTATTACAAAGCCGTTAATTCGCCAAGGAGATATGTTTGTTGAGGCTTCATGGGAAGAGGCTCTTGAAGTTGTTGCATCTAATATGCAACATATTAAATCAGAATATGGTAGCGATGCGTTTGGGTTTATTTCTTCTTCGAAAGTAACAAATGAAGAAAACTATCTTATGCAAAAACTAGCTCGTCAAATATATGGAACAAATAATGTAGATAACTGTTCCCGTTATTGCCAATCTCCAGCAACAGACGGTTTATTTAAAACTGTCGGTATGGGCGGAGATGCTGGAACAGTGAAAGATATTGCTGAGGCAGGTCTTGTTATTATTGTTGGTGCAAATCCAACAGAAGGACATCCTGTACTTGCAACTAGAGTGAAACGTGCTCATAAATTACATGAACAAAAACTAATTGTCGCAGACCTTCGTAAACATGAAATGGCGGAGCGTGCTGATATATTTGTTCACCCGAGTCAAGGGACGGATTATGTATGGCTTGCTGGGATAACGAAATACATTATCGATCAAGATTGGCACGATAAAAAGTTCATAGCTGAAAATGTAAAGAATTTTGATGAATATAGCAAAATACTAGAGAAATATACGCTTGATTATACTGAGAAAATTACAGGGATTTCTAAAGCTCAGTTAAAAGAAATGGCTCGTATGGTATATGAAGCAGATGGTACTTGTATACTTTGGGGAATGGGTGTAACTCAAAATACAGGAGGAAGTACAACGTCGGCAGCAATTTCAAATTTACTTCTCGTTACAGGTAACTACCGTCGTCCTGGTGCCGGTGCGTATCCGTTACGCGGGCATAATAACGTACAAGGTGCTTGTGATATGGCGACATTACCGAACTGGCTTCCGGGTTACCAAGCAGTTTCAGATGATGTGCATCGTGCGAAATTTGAAAAAGCATACGGTACTACCATTCCGAAAGAACCGGGATTAAATAATATCGCAATGTTACTTGCGGCCGAAGAAGGAAAACTGCGTGGTATGTATGTTATGGGAGAAGAAATGGCTTTAGTAGATTCAAATGCCAACCATGTACAACATATTTTAGCGAATTTAGACTTCCTTGTTGTTCAAGATATGTTCTTATCGAAAACAGCTCGTTTTGCCGATGTTATTTTACCGGCAGCACCAAGCTTAGAAAAGGAAGGAACATTTACAAATACAGAGCGCCGTATTCAAAGATTGTATGAAGTATTGAAGCCACTTGGTGATTCTAAACCAGATTGGTGGATTTTACAAAAAGTAGCTCGTGCACTGGGCGGAGACTGGAATTATGGAAGTCCAAGTGAAATTATGGATGAAATTGCATCGCTTGCCCCGTTATATTCACAAGCAACGTATGACCGTTTAGAAGGCTGGAATAGTTTATGTTGGGGTAGCCATGATGGTAGTGATACACCGTTATTATATGTAGATGGATTTAACTTCCCAGACAAACTAGCACGATTATCACTAGATGAATGGGTTCCGCCAGTTGTAGCACCAGATGAGTATGATTTACTATTAAATAATGGCCGTATACTAGAGCATTTCCATGAAGGAAATATGACGAATAAGTCGGCTGGAATTTTATCTAAAGTGTCTGAAGTATTTGTTGAAATTTCACCTGAACTTGCTAAAGAACGCAATGTGAAAGATGGTGGTCTTGTAGAGTTAGCATCACCATTTGGAAAGATTAAAGTACAAGCGCTTGTTACAGATCGTGTAACTGGAAATGAGTTATATTTGCCGATGCATGCGACAGTAAATGAAGAGGCAATCAATATTTTAACAGGAACAGCAACAGACATTTATACGTGTACACCAGCTTATAAACAAACAATGGTGAAACTGCGCGTATTACGTGAAAAAGGAAATCGTCCGTTACCATCTTCAAACCCGAGAGATAAAAAACGTCATCCGCAAAATGGTGTTGAAATCGAGAAAAAGTGGCAAAGAAAACAATACGGATCACTTGTGGACCAGAATTAGGGGGCGGAGATAGTGGCAAAAGAGATTACTTTAATTAAAAAGAAGATTGTAACAGAAGAAGAAAAAAAACAGCAAGTAACAGATGAGTTGTTAAATGATCTAGCTGAAAATAGAGAAGCAGTAGAAGAGACGATGCAGCTATTAGCGCAGTTGCACAAAGCTGGAATTTTAGATGCAGCAATTAGTTTACTTGTTGCAAAAGAAGATGTTTCCAAAATAGCTGTTGAACAATTGAATCGTGAACCAGTAAAAAACGCATTAAACAATATGATGGGGGCAGGAGAGGCATTATCTTCAGTGGACCCAGAAATAACGAAACAAATAACATCTAGTTTAGTCACTGGATTACAATTTGCAACGGATGAGCTGAAAAATGGAAAGAAAACAAAAGTGATGGATTTCTTTAAGGTATTAAAAGATCCAGATATCAACAGGGCGATTACATTCGGTTTTAGTTTCTTAAAAGCATTTGGACAAGGATTAGAGAAAAAATAGAGTGAGTGAAAAAAAGTGATGGGATTAGCCATCACTTTTTTCATTATATGTATAAGAGTGTTCATGTTAAGCGGAATATATTATTATTAAAAAGATGGATTGGAACTGGAAATGTGGAATCCATCTCAAATACCGTTTTAGAATTTGGAGGAATATATGCAACACCGTAAAAAACTATCTATACCAGGAGTAATGGGACATTCCTTTCAAACAGTTAGATTTGCTTTTTGGAATGTATTAACCTTTCAACTTGTTTATAAATTATTAGCAGCGATTGTATTTGTCCCGCTATTTGGGATCATTTTTAATAAGTTATTGTATTTTGGTGGTTATGCAAATGCAACGAACGATGAATTATTAGCGTTTTTAAAGACACCATACGGCATCTTGGCAATCGTAATTTTGTCATTGTTAGCACTGTTTCTTATTTTTACGGAATTTGCGGTACTTATTATTATTTCGTATTTTGCTCATAAAAGACAAAAGGTGAAATTACGTCCGATTTTATATAAAACGGTAACGTATTTACCTACTCTTTTCACATATTGCTTACCAGGATTTATTTTATATGCTGTCGTATTATTACCTCTTTTAAATATGGGATATGAAACGGCATTAATTCCGCAAATTCAAATTCCTAACTTTATTACAGGAGAACTCTTCAAGACAACGATGGGACAAGTTGGTTATTACACGTTCTTTGCTGTAGTCGCGTATTTGAACCTTCGCTGGATTTTTGTTCTACCTATTGTCGTTTTAGAGCAAAAAACATTTCGCGTGGCAGCACGCAAAAGTGCAGCTTTAGTAAAAGAAAGCTTTTTTAAAGTACTATTCTTTTTAGTAGGTTTTTTCATTTCAATAGGGATTGTGTATATTGTATTTTGGGGAATATATTTATTGTGCCTATGGGGTGTGTATGAATTTACAAACCCGAAAGGAACATTCGCATTGTTAGCTGAATCAACAATGTCTGTATTCCTAACAAGTACATTGTATTTATTTAGCTTTATCGTGACACCATTTTATATTATGGCGATTACGCGATTGTATTTGCAAAAGGTTCCGGTTGAAGATGTTTTACTAGAAGAAGGATTAGACTATTCAAAATCGAAAGCAGATAAATGTTTCTTCCAAAAACATCGTTGGAAATTTATTGGTGTATATATTGTGGGAATTATTACTGCTGGAATGGTCGTTGCCTTCATTGTGACCTTTATTTCAAACACATATAAAGAACCAATTATTATGGCGCACCGTGGATATATATCAAAAGGTGTAGAGAATACGAAAGAAGCAGTGCAAGGTGCCATTGATGCAAAAGCAGACTATGCTGAAATAGATGTCTTGCAAACAAAAGATGGCGAACTAGCAGTCATACATGATTTGAAGTTGAAACGTCTTGCGAATGCGAATGTGCATGTATCAGATTTGACGATGGATGAGCTAAGGGAGCTTACTCTTAGTCAAGATGGGCTCACAGGAGAAATTAGTACATTAGATGAGATTATTAAGCTTTCAAAAAATAAAATAAAACTCAATATAGAAGTGAAGCTTCACGGTAATGAGAAGGACTTCGTAAATAAAGTATTAAAAGCAATTAAAGATAATGACTTTGAGAAACAGTGCGTTATTCAAACGTTACATTATCCGCTCATTAAAGAGTTTAAGCGTGCAAATCCAGATATAAAAGTAGGATATATACTGTATGCAAGTAGAGCTAACTTAAAGAATGTGAAGGCTGATTTTTATGTAGCAGAAGAATACATGTTAAATAAAAAATTAGTAAAAGAAGCAAGGAAGTTAAATAAGCCAATTTACGTATGGACAGTAAATGATATGGAAAGTTTAAAGGCATATTATAAGTTAAACGTAGATGGTATCATTACCGATTATCCTGAAGACGCACGTGAAACAATTAAGATGTTAAAAGAACAAGAAGCTGAAGAAAGCGATATATTTGATAAAATTACAGAAACGACAGAAGACTTGTTTTCAAAATTATTTATAAGTTACCCAGCTGCTGGCTAAATGCTAGTAGCTGTTTTTTTATGAAAAGAATATATTTCTAAAGTATTGTACAAAGTAATAAGTGTATATGTATACGTAACTACTTAGTTTTTTTACATTGTTACGTTATTGTCAAATAATAAATAATAACTATGCATTTTGAATGGATATAATAGAAATAGAGTGATAGATGATGAAGTGGTACGCAGAACTCAATAGAATCAATGTTTTATATATTTACACTATTCTAAATATATAAACTTTAAAAAAATAGTATGTTAGCGTTTTCATAACTTTTAAGTTATGCTAGAATAAGGACATAAGTTATTAATTATTTAAAAAAGAAAAAAGAATTCCTTTTTTCTGTTAATTATAAGGGGGCATTTCATTATGCGTATTGGGGTACCAGCAGAAATTAAAAACAACGAAAACCGTGTGGCAATGACACCAGCAGGTGTTGTACATTTAGTTCGTAACAATCACGAAGTATTCATTCAAAAGGATGCAGGTGTAGGATCTGGTTTCACAGATGCTCAGTATGTTGAAGCGGGAGCAAAAATTGTTGATACAGCTGAAGAAGCTTGGAACATGGAAATGGTTATGAAAGTTAAGGAACCAGTTGAAAGCGAATACAAACACTTCAGTGAAGGTTTAATCTTATTCACATACTTACACTTAGCTCCAGAACCAGAATTAACAAAAGCGTTAATTGAAAAGAAAGTTGTTGCTATCGCATATGAAACAGTACAATTAGAAAACCGTTCATTACCATTACTTGCACCTATGAGTGAAGTAGCTGGTCGTATGGCTGCACAAATCGGTGCGCAATTCCTTGAGAAAAACAAAGGCGGTAAAGGTATCTTACTTGCAGGTGTTCCAGGAGTTAAACGCGGTAAAGTAACAATTATCGGTGGTGGACAAGCTGGTACAAATGCTGCTAAAATTGCAGTTGGACTAGGTGCGGATGTAACAATCATCGACTTAAGTGCAGAACGTCTTCGTCAATTAGATGACATTTTCGGAAACCAAGTAAAAACTTTAATGTCTAATCCTTACAATATTGCAGAAGCTGTAAAAGAATCTGATCTTGTAATCGGTGCAGTATTAATCCCAGGTGCAAAAGCGCCAAAACTTGTAACAGAAGAAATGATTCAATCAATGGAACAAGGTTCTGTTGTTGTAGATATCGCGATTGACCAAGGTGGTATTTTCGAAACAACTGACCGTATTACAACTCATGATAACCCAACTTATGAAAAACACGGCGTTGTTCACTATGCAGTTGCAAATATGCCAGGTGCAGTTCCACGTACATCAACTCTTGCATTAACAAACGTAACAGTACCATATGCAGTACAAATTGCTAACAAAGGCTACAAAGAAGCTTGCCTAGGCAACTCTGCATTATTAAAAGGTATTAACACATTAGAAGGCTACGTAACATTCGAAGCAGTTGCAGAAGCTCACGGTGTAGAGTACAAAGGTGCTAAAGAATTATTAGAAGCAGAAACAGTATCTTGCTAATAGAAGCATTATACAAAACAAAATCGAACAATATATAAAACAACATGATAAGAGCTAAGAGATAATACCTCTTAGCTCTTCTTGGTAAAAGGGGGCATTCATCGTGGCCAACCTATTCAAAAAGAAATCCGTTACGCAATTGTTAGGGGAAAGTAAAAGTAAAACTTTGACGAAAACGCTAGGGGCATTTGACCTAACAATGCTAGGGATTGGTGCGATAATTGGTACAGGAGTTCTAGTATTAACGGGATTAGTAGCAGCAAGAGATGCTGGTCCAGCAGTTATTTTTTCATTCATGATTGCAGCAATTGTTTGTGGATTTGCAGCTTTATGTTATGCAGAGGTTGCATCTGCACTTCCTGTTTCAGGTAGTGTGTACACATATTCATATGCAACAATTGGTGAGTTTGTTGCCCATTTAATGGGGTGGACATTGCTATCCGTATATGTCGTAACGACTGCCGCAGTAGCTGGTGGATGGACGGGTTATTTCAATAACTTAGTGAGTGGATTAGGAATTGAAATTCCAAAAGCATTGTTAACGATTCCATCGCAAGGTGGTATGGTGAACTTACCAGCAGTTATCGTTACGTTGGTGATAACTTGGTTATTATCACGAGGTACAAAGGAAAGTAAGCGTGTAAATAACATAATGGTATTAATTAAAATTGGTATTGTTGTTTTATTCATTGCAGTTGGTGTATTCTACGTGAAACCAGAAAACTGGATACCATTTGCACCGTACGGCTTAAGTGGAGTCTTCGCCGGAGGAGCAGCAGTATTCTTCGCTTTCTTAGGATTTGATGCATTAGCAACTTCTGCTGAAGAAGTGAAAAATCCACAACGTGATTTGCCGATTGGTATTATTGCTTCATTAGTCATTTGTACAATCATTTATGTTGTAGTGTGTCTCGTTATGACAGGTATGGTTTCTTACAAGGAATTAGATGTACCTGAAGCGATGGCCTATGTACTAGAAGTTGTAGGACAAGATAAAGTGGCTGGTGTAATTGCTATTGGAGCTGTAATTGGTATTATGGCTGTAATTTTCGCATACATCTACGCTACGACACGTGTATTCTTCGCGATGAGCCGTGACGGTTTATTGCCAAAATCTTTCGCGAAAATTAACAAGAAGACAGAAGCACCAACATTTTCAGTTTGGTTAACAGGAATTGGTAGTGCTGTAATTGCTGGATTTATCGATTTAAAAGAATTGTCGAATTTAGCGAATATTGGAGCGTTATTAACATTCGCGATGGTTGGTGTAACTGTCATCATTCTTCGTAAAACGCATCCGAAATTACAACGTGGATTTATGGTACCACTTGTACCAATCTTACCGATTATTTCAGTTGCATGCTGTCTATTCTTAATGGTAAATCTACCGTTAAAAACATGGATATACTTCGGTGTTTGGTTGGCAATTGGAGTAGTTGTATACTTTGTATATTCGAAAAAACATAGTCATCTAAAAGAAGATGAAAGTTCGCAGGATAATTTAGAAGAAGCTAATTAAAGGGATATAAAGTTAGTAAGCCTTGTGCGTCTAGGGAGCGCGCAAGGCTTTTTCTTTTGGGAAAATAAAGGAGACCAATGTTATGTTGTCGAATTTTTATGTCGGAATATAAGAAGGGGTGGAAAGATGGAGACGAAAGTTGTCGTTGGAGCAGAGGGATATAATAATAACCCAGGTTGGTTACATACGAATGAAGAAGAATTAAATTTATTAAAAAGAGAAACGTGGCTTAATAAATTTCAGCCTAATTCTTTATCAGTAATTTTGGCTGAACACGTATGGGAGCATTTATCGTATGAAGAAGGTATAGAAGCAGCTAAAATATGCTATGAATTTTTACAAGATGATGGTTACATTCGTTGTGCGGTACCAGATGCATTTTTTCCAAATGAAGAATATCAGCAAGGTGTGCAAGTAGGAGGGCCAGGTCCATTAGATCATCCGGCTGCAAGTCATAAAATTGTACATAACTATAAAACGATTGTATCTATGTTTGAAGTAGCGGGTTTTCAAGTAAAGTTGCTAGAGTATTGCGATGAAAATGGAGAATTTCAGTATAATGATTGGAATGAGCAAGGAGGTTTTATTTATCGATCGAAACGTTTTGATTATAGAAATCAGGATGGTAAATTAGGATTCGCTTCGTTAATTGTGGATGCAGTGAAAGTTAATAAATAAGAAAAGGATGTGCGATAGCTTTCGTGCATCCTTTTTGTATGAAGAGCATGATAGATGCGGAGAATATTTATGTGTTTATTTTGAAACGTGAACGAAATTGTCAAAAAAATCTTACGGATTTTATTGACACATATGAACAGACGCTCATATAATAAGAGTATAAGATATATGAATGATTGTTCATATGTTCAATTAAAGAGGTGAGCTATAATGGCTGGAAATAAAATAGAAACGCAACAGGAAGCATGTTCTCAAACGGTAATTCACGAGGAAATCGTGGATCAAGTAAAACAAACAATTCCGACTGATGAAAGTTTAAGTAAAGTAGCAGAATTATTTAAAGTATTAGGTGACCGTACACGTACGAGAATATTACATGCATTATTTGAAGCTGAAATGTGTGTTTGTGATTTAGCTTATTTATTAGGAATGACGCAATCTTCAATCTCACATCAGCTTCGTGTATTAAAGCAAGCAAAGCTTGTAAAGAACCGTAAAGAAGGAAAGGTAGTTTATTATTCATTAGCTGATCAACACGTAATTCATATCTTCGAGCAAGCGTTTGAACACGTAAACGAGGAAGAATAAAAACGCGAGGAGGGAGAACGATGGCAGAGGCATTAGTGAAAAAGAAACTTATGCTAGAAGGTTTAGATTGTGCAAATTGTGCAATGAAAATTGAAAAAGGTGTTGGGAATATAGAAGGAGTAACGTCTTGTTCAGTAAACTTTGCAACAAAAACGATGCTTTTAGAAACACCGCAAAATAAAGAAAATCAAGTTGTTACGGAAGCGAAGCAACTTGTTACAAAATTAGAGCCGCATATTAAAGTGCAAGAAGAGCAAAAAACAAAATTAATAAAAGAAGTGTTTGTATTAGAAGGCTTAGACTGTGCAAATTGTGCAATGAAGATTGAAAATAAGGTAAAGGAAATGCCAACAGTTTCAGAAGCGACTGTTGATTTCGTATCAAGGAAATTACGAGTAGAAGTTGCAAATAAACGAGAACTTGAATCGACTGTACAAAATATAAAAAATGTTGTTCAAAAGTTAGAGCCTGATGTAAAAGTTGTTCGTGAAGAGGAAAAAGGACACGACCACGGCCATGATCATGGTGATGGAAATGTGAAAAAGATGATAGGACGATTAGTAGTCGGCGGAATTTTGACAGGAATTGCTGCATTAGCTGGATTACCGCAAATGATAACAATTCCATTATTCGTCCTTGCGTATCTATTAATTGGTGGAGATATCGTTTGGAGAGCGGTAAGAAACATAACTCGCGGCCAAGTGTTCGATGAAAACTTTTTAATGGCAATTGCAACTTTAGGAGCTTTCGCGATTCAACAATATCCAGAAGCGGTAGCAGTTATGCTATTTTATCAAGTAGGGGAACTGTTCCAAAGTATTGCAGTAAATCGTTCTCGAAAATCAATTACGTCATTAATGGATATTCGTCCTGACTATGCGAATGTGAAAGTTGGAAACGAAACGAAACAAGTATCACCAGAAGATGTGCAAATTGGTGAGTATATTATCGTAAAACCAGGTGAAAAAGTACCGTTAGACGGGAAAGTAATTGAGGGAACATCAATGATGGATACTTCAGCGTTAACAGGTGAGTCTGTACCGCGAGAAGTGGAAGTTGGTAATGACGTATTAAGTGGTTTTGTAAACCAAAATGGTGTATTAACTGTTGAAGTTACAAAAGAGTTCGGTGAATCGACTGTATCGAAAATTTTAGACTTAGTACAAAATGCAAGTAGCAAAAAAGCGCCAACAGAAAACTTTATTACGAAGTTTGCACGTTATTATACTCCTGTTGTAGTTATAACAGCGGCAATAATGGCATTTATTCCACCACTTATTTTAGAGGGTGCTACATTCTCCGATTGGATTTACAGAGCTTTAGTGTTCTTAGTAATCTCTTGTCCATGTGCGCTCGTTGTATCGATTCCTCTTGGATTCTTTGGCGGTATTGGTGGGGCATCTAAAAGTGGTATTTTAGTAAAAGGAAGTAACTATTTAGAAGCATTGAATGATGTGAAATATATCGTTTTTGATAAAACAGGAACATTAACAAAAGGTGTCTTTAAAGTTACGAAGATGGATCCTAGTGAAGGTACTACAGCTGAAGAACTATTAGAATATGCAGCATTTGCAGAAGTATATTCAAATCATCCAATTGCACAATCTATTCGAAAAGCATATGGAAAATCAATCGATGAAAATGCTATTGAAGACTATAGTGAAATTTCTGGTCATGGTACGGTTGTAAAAGTACAAGGAAAAGAAATTTTCGCAGGTAATGCAAAGTTAATGAAGAAAGAAAATATTACATTTAAGCAGCCAGAAACAGTAGGTACACTCGTTCATGTTGCTGTAGATGGTAAATATGCGGGTTACATTGTTATCTCTGATGAGGTAAAAGAGGATTCAAAACAAGCAATTCAAAAGTTAAAAGAACTAGGTATTAAGAAGACAGTCATGTTAACTGGTGATGCAAAATCAGTTGGTGCAGCTGTTGGTAAAGAATTAGGTTTAGATGAAGTTCATGCCGAATTATTACCACACCAAAAAGTAGAAGAAATCGAAAAAATTGATGCAGCAAAACGTGGTAAAGAAAAGATTGCATTTGTTGGTGATGGTATTAATGATACACCAGTATTAGCACGAGCAGACGTTGGTATTGCGATGGGCGGTTTAGGGTCAGATGCAGCAATTGAAGCTGCTGACATCGTTATTATGACTGATGAGCCTTCAAAAATTGTGACAGCAGTAAAAATTGCAAAACGTACACGTAGCATCGTATGGCAAAATATTATATTTGCATTAGGGGTAAAAGGGTTAGTGTTATTACTCGGCGCCTTTGGTATTGCAACAATGTGGGAAGCAGTCTTCTCAGATGTTGGTGTGACGCTACTTGCAGTTTTAAATGCAATGCGTGTACTGAGAGTGAAAGATTTATAAAAATAAGAGAGGGCGCGATTACGCCCTCTCTTATTTTTATTATTTTACTGTGTTATTGAGGATGACTGTTGGTAACGTAATATTGAAAAAAACAGAGAAGGAGAAACTTCTCTGTTTATTTTTGTATATTTTTCGCAACCTTTTCTCGAACAGTTTGAATATAATTCATTTTATGATCCCAACATTCTTGGCTTAAATCGACAGGGTACTCTTCAGGGTTTAAAGTTCGCATATACTCTTCCCAAAATAGTGAGAGGCTGCGTTCGTTATATTTTTGGATATCTAATATATTGGGTAATTCATACGTTCTTTTACCGTTAACGAAAATATCTTGATGCAGTTCGCGTGCTTCAAAGTTTGTTACGAATTTACTTATATATGTGTGAACAGGATGGAACATTTTTAAACGTTCTTCTTTTCCAGGTTCTTCTGACTCTAACGCAATATAATCGCCTTCTGCATGATCGTTAACACGGTTAATAATACGATAAATTCGTTTAAGTCCTGGAGTGGTAATTTTTTCAGGGTTAGATGAAATTTTAATTGTATCATTTAATTTTCCGTCAGTATCTTCAATAGCGACTAGTTTGTAAACAGCCCCTAATGCTGGTTGCTCAAAGGCTGTAATCAGCTTTGTGCCAACACCCCATACATCAATCTTTGCCCCTTGAGATTTCAAATGCATAATCGTATATTCATCTAAGTCGCTAGAAGCGATAATTTTTGTGTTTGTAAATCCAGCTTCATCAAGTTGTTTTCTTGCTTCCTTTGATAAATATGCCATATCACCACTATCCAAGCGAATGCCATAAAAATTGATACGATCCCCGAATTCTTTTGCGACACGAATCGCATTTGGAACACCAGATTTCAAAGTGTCGTATGTATCGACGAGAAATACGCATTTTTTATGTGTTTCAGCATATTTTTTAAACGCAACATATTCATCACGATATGCTTGAACGAAAGAGTGGGCATGTGTGCCGGCTACAGGGATGCCAAAGCGTTTCCCTGCCCGAACGTTACTTGTAGAAGAGAAACCGCCAATGAAAGCAGCTCGTGTTCCCCAAAGGGCAGCATCAAACTCATGAGCACGTCTTGTACCAAACTCTAAAAGTTCATCATTATTTGCAGCGTGCTTCATACGTGCAGCTTTTGTAGCAATTAATGTTTGGTAATTTACAATATTTAAGAGGGCGGTTTCAATTATTTGTGCCTCGCCAAGTGGTGCATCGACACGTAATAAAGGCTCATTATTAAAAACAACTTCGCCTTCTTGCATACTACGAATTATTCCAGTGAACTTCATATTTTGTAAATAATGAAGGAAGTCTTCTTCAAATTGCAGCTCGGCTAAATAAGCGAGATCACTTTCGGTAAAGCTGAAATTTTCTATGTACTCTACAATTTTTTCAAGCCCAGCAAAAACAGCATAGCCGTTTTCAAACGGAAGCTTTCGAAAGTATAGATCAAAAACAGAACGGCGAGTATGAATACCATCTTTCCAATATGTATAAGCCATGTTGATTTGATATAAATCTGTATGTAAGGCGTAACTATCGTCTTTATAATGATTCATTGCGAAAACACCTCCGTAATTTGGTTATAGTATACCAATTTTTCCCCTTTCGTAGCAAAGAAGTAATAGGGGATTGAAGTCAAGAGAGAAAAAAATGAAATAATGCATATTTTTTAGAAAATTTACATTTATCAATTTATATTTCTTTAGATTTTATGTATTATTAGAGTAATGGGGGTAATGAGAATGGAGGAGGACAATGCAACAAACATTAGAAAAAATAGGCAAGCAAGTCTTTTATAAACGGCTACAGCAAAAAATGACACAAGAAGAATTATGTCAGGGCATTTGTTCTGTCTCATACTTAAGTAAGATCGAAAATGGAAAGATTGAAGCATCAGAAGAAATTCTACAATTGCTCTGCACAAGACTAGAAATTGCTGTGACGGATTTGAGAGATGTAGAAGAAGATGTGAAGGTGAAGTTGGACGAGTGGTTGAATGCATTAATCCGTTTGGACAAGGCACAGGTTGAACGTATATATAATGAATTACAAGAAGATATGCAACATGTTTTAGATTTTGAAATTATAAATTATTATAAACTACTTAATATACGTTATTTAATGATAAAAAGGGACTTGCTGACGATTGCAGAAGAGTTGGAGAAACTTAAGAAGGCATATAAGAAATTCTCACCTTTTCAGAAGTTGTTGTATACGTATAGTAAAGGATTATTATGCTGTTTACAATATAAGTGGAAAAAGGGATTAAGTTATTTGTTAGAGACAGAAATCATGGCAAAAGAGCTAGGATATCATGAGACAGGAATTTATTATAATATCGCTCTTACTTATAGTCATTTGGAAATCCAACATCTTACGTTGCATTTTGCAAATATTGCACTAGAGGCATTTAGAAATGAGTATAAATTTAGGAACGTGATAAACTGTCAAATTCTTATTGCATTAAGTTATGCGGAACAAGGGCAATATGAAGAAGCTTTAGAAATGTATGAGAGTATACTGAGGGAATCAGGGGCTTTTGCAGATAAAGACGTTCTAATGGATATTACTTTAAGTAATATTGGGAATATATACTATAAAAAGAAAACATATAATCAAGCGAAAGATTATTATTTAGAGAGTTTACAACTTCAAAAACAAATAGATTTAAATTATATAGACACATTATATGAAATGGCATTAGCGTGTATTAAATTAGAGCAGTTTGAAGAAGCAAGAGAATGGATTGAGAAAGGTATTGGCGCTGCTAAACGTGAAGAGAGATTTAATACAAAATTGTATTTACTGCTTATGCTTCGAAATAAGTATTTTGAAGAGGCGCGAGAGTATAAACAATTTCTAGAATTAGAAGCTATTCCGTTTTATAAATCAGCAGGTAATAAAATAGAACTGAAGAAAGTATATGTGGAGCTTGCGGAATATTTTTCGAAGTTACTAAACTTTGAGCAAAGTAATCACTATTATAAGCTAGTTATTGAAATGTTAGAAAAGCATAAGGAGGATGAAAAATGAAAAAAGCATTAGCTGGAATTTTAGCAGTTGTAGTAGTACTTACAATTGTCGGCGGAGTACAGTATACGAGTAAGCCGGATACTTATGGATTAGATGCTAGTGTATCACAAACTGTAAATGTATGATAATGAAAAACCCCTTTCCAAACGGAAAGGGGTTTCTCATTATTTGTTCCCTAAAATTCTACAAAACTTGAGAAAAAAGTTATTTGAATTTTTAGTATATTAATAGTGGAAACATAATGCTAATATGAAATTACTCTTTTTCAAAAATTTTTTATTAGGGGGAAGGTTATATGAAAAGGAAGAGTTTAGCGTTAGTGTTAGCGACAGGAATGGCAGTTACTACATTTGGAGGGACAGGCTCTGCATTTGCGGATTCTAAAAATGTGCTCTCTACAAAGAAGTACAATGAGACGGTACAGTCACCTGAGTTTATTTCTGGTGATCTAACTGGAGCGACTGGTAAGAAAGCGGAATCTGTTGTGTTTGATTACTTAAACGCGGCAAAAGGTGATTATAAGTTAGGAGAAAAGAGTGCCCAAGATTCTTTCAAAGTGAAACAAGTGAAAAAAGATGCTGTAACTGATTCAACAGTAGTACGTATGCAACAAGTTTACGAGGGAGTACCTGTATGGGGGTCTACTCAAGTAGCTCACGTAAGTAAAGATGGTTCTTTAAAAGTACTGTCTGGAACAGTTGCGCCTGATTTAGACAAGAAGGAAAAGTTGAAAAACAAAAATAAGATTGAAGGCGCAAAAGCAATTGAAATCGCGCAACAAGATTTAGGGGTAACACCTAAATATGAGGTGGATCCAAAAGCGGACTTATATGTATATCAAAATGGTGAAGAAACAACATATGCATATGTTGTGAATTTAAACTTCTTAGAGCCAAATCCAGGAAACTATTACTATTTCATTGAAGCGGAAAGCGGTAAAGTGTTAAATAAATATAATAAACTTGATCATGTAACGAATGATGATAAGTCACCAGTTAAGCAAGATGCTCCTAAACAGGAAGCGAAAGCGGTTGTAAAGCCTGTAACAGGAACGAATAAAGTGGGAACTGGTAAAGGTGTATTAGGAGATACGAAATCGCTTAATACAACGTTATCTGGATCATCTTACTACTTACAGGATAATACGCGCGGAGCAACGATTTTCACATATGATGCGAAAAATCGTTCGACGTTACCAGGAACATTATGGGCAGATGCAGATAATGTTTTCAATGCAGCATATGATGCAGCGGCAGTTGATGCTCATTACTATGCAGGCAGAACATATGATTACTATAAAGCTACATTTAACCGAAATTCTATTAATGATGCGGGAGCACCATTAAAATCAACAGTTCATTATGGAAGTAAATATAATAATGCGTTCTGGAACGGCTCACAAATGGTCTACGGAGATGGTGATGGTGTAACATTTACTTCGTTATCTGGTGGCATTGATGTAATTGGCCATGAATTAACACATGCTGTTACGGAAAACAGTTCAGATTTAATTTATCAAAATGAATCAGGAGCGTTAAATGAAGCAGTTTCTGATATTTTTGGTACGTTAGTAGAGTATTATGATAACCGTAACCCAGATTGGGAGATTGGTGAAGATATTTATACACCTGGTAAAGCGGGAGATGCACTTCGTTCTATGAGTGATCCTGCAAAGTATGGTGACCCAGACCATTATTCTAAGCGTTACACTGGTTCAAGTGATAACGGTGGAGTTCATACAAACAGTGGAATTATTAACAAACAAGCTTATTTATTAGCAAATGGCGGTACGCATTCTGGTGTAACTGTAAATGGTATCGGCAAAGATAAATTAGGTGCAATTTACTACCGTGCAAATACACAGTATTTCACGCAATCTACTACATTTAGCCAAGCGCGTGCTGGCTTAGTGCAAGCAGCAGCTGATTTATATAGTGCTAGCTCTGCAGAAGTAGCAGCAGTTAAGCAATCATTTAGTGCTGTTGGTGTAAACTAAGATATTTCTATTCGTAAGAGATATATATTAATAGAATATACTTCAAAAAATAAAGAAGGAGCCTATGCTCCTTCTTTATTTTTTTCTCCATTTTTTCCACAAATAAAATAATCCAACACAACCTGCGATTGTAATAATCCATTTCGCTTCATTTGTTCCGTTAATGACATGATATGCAGAATATACTTCAATCAATAAGGCTGGTACTTTCCCTATTGTACTGGCAATACTGAAAGAGAGTAATGACATTTTGCCGAGAGCTGCAAATAAAGTAACAATACTGGACGGAATGAAAGGAATAAAACGAAAAGATAGGACGAGTAGAAATGCCTCTCTGCCTTCTACGTAAAGAAGACGTTCTACCTTTGGATACTTATTTACTTTATCGTGAGTGAACTTTTGAAGGCCTATGCGATAAATATAAAACGAGATAATAGCCCCTAATGCCTCACCTGAGATCGAAATGATTGTGCCATTTGTTACACCGAAGAGCTGTATATTAATGGCGGTCAAAAAAATACTAGGGATAAAACCTAAAAGACTGATGATGATGTTGATTAAGATACTAAGTGGAATTGCGATTGAATAATAGTCTGTTAAGAAGTTTTGAATTGTTTCAGCCATTTTATAAAATCCTTTATCTTTTTTTGCATTACACCATATTTCCATTGTATAGGCAAGTGCAAATTTACATAATGTAGAAAACAGTTGATAGAAAGGGATTTATATACCTTATATAGGTATTGGGTATATAAAAGTAGGGGTATATTTTTTCTGTTTAAAAAACACTCCATAAATCCTATATTTAAAGGGTTTATGGAGTGTTGTGATTGGTGTTTTTATCTGGGAAATAATTAAAAAAACATGGGGGTATATTTTAAGGGGGGCGAAAAACAGTGATTTGATGAAAGGGGATTGGAAAATATAGTGAAATGAATGAGGGATTTTAAAATTGTATACATTTTTCTTTGTGAAATTGACTTTTAGTGGAGTTACGATAATAATCATGGAAGAGGTGATACGATGAAACGACTAAGTAGTCTTTTCCTAAGTAGTTTATTAGCACTAATGCTGATTTTAAGTGGATGTGCAGGAAAAGAACAAAAAACAGAAAAACCAAAAGAGGATCATTCTACATCAGTAGAAAAAATTAGTGATAATATTTTAGATGAAATGGAAGGGCCACCTAAAAATGGTCATACGATTGAAAGGCATGTAGGAAAATCAGAAGAGGATTTGAAGAATCGTTTGAAGACAGATAAAGTTTCAGCGGCAAGTACATACTATGATAAGGAAACAGCGACAAAGGCTGTGAAAGATAGTTTAAAACAACATGATAAAGAAATTCAGGATTGGTTGAAAAACTCTAAAGAGACTCGCCTTGTATTGAATACAACTCATTCATTCCCAGTTGGAAAAACAGTAATAAAGAAAAATATGAATGTAAAAGACAAACTAGTAAAGACTGTTACTGTTTTAGCGAGAGATAAATCAGGAGATCTAGGATTTAAGATTATTACTTCTTATCCATCAGATAAATAAAGGGGGGAGTATATATGTATCCAACATTACAATACTTTCTTAAATCATACTGTACGTTAAGTATTCATGAGGATGAAATAGTAAGCGTGATGGAAGAGTTCATAGAGCAAGAAGACGAAGAAATTGTTTTGAAATTACGCGATGAATTAGTAAATATGAAGAAAAAGAACGCGTGGGAAGAAGCGTGCGTATTAGCTGCGAAGCAAGGGAATCGTATGTGGTCTTTAGAAGAAACGAAAGACCATCTTGAAACTTTTTTACTATTATTGCAAAAGAAAAAGGCGTGAGTAGATCACGCCTTTTTCTTTTGCTTTTTGAAATTTGTCCGTTTGATATTATTTTATTGTTTTGGGGCACTTTTATATACGCTTTTTGAAATTTGTCCATTTGATATTACTTCACCGTTTTGTGTTACTTTTTTGTACGTAACCGCTGTTATTTTATCACCAGTATTACTAATTACTTGAGAAGAAACTTCAACATTTTTACCAGTATTTGTACCGAAAATACGTGTAGTAATACTGCCGCCATTTGAAAATGCTTGAATGTAAATATGCTTACCTGTATTGTTTTTAAATTTTAAATCCGGACCATAATCTGCCACTGCTGCATCTTGCCCAAGTGGTAAATAATTTACGGGCATAGAATGATTGCTTCGAGAAACAATTCCTAAATCTGCCCTTAAAGCTGCACTATATAAAGTACTACTTACTTGGCAAACACCTCCGCCTGCACTTTGTATAATTTTACCTTGTGAATATACTGCTGCGGATTTATAGCCATTTGCAGCATCAGTTACGCCAACACGGCCATTAAAACTAAACGTGTCATCAGGTGCAACAATAACTCCACTTAAAGTATTAGCTGACTTATTTACGTTATAGGACTGATTTCCATTACGGCCAGCCATTGGGGTAGAGTATTCAGCAATCACTTCTTTAATCCCCATCTGTTGTATATCTTCTGTAGAACGTTCAGGTTTTATTAGTGTAACTGGTAATGCAACATCGGATGTGCCAGAAGTAATAGCTGCGCTTGTTAAATCGGTTAATTTTCCTTTATTAATTTTTTCCCCATTTTGACTTTGGCTAATATTTACTGTAGAGCCTTCAACACTTAATTCGGCGTTGACAGGATTTTTTAATGTTTCATTATATTTATCCTTTATAAAGGTTTCATAAGTTGTTGTATTTAATTGTGGTGTTAATTTATAGTCACGTTTTACTTCACCGTTTTCAGCTTGCTTACGCATGTTGTAACGATTCATTACGTTCCCTTCTTGCTCTTTAAAGATATTGTCGACAATATCTTTCTCTTTATAATCTACTCCTAAATCTTTCCATGTGTAATTTTGTTTATCATTTTGGAATACGTAGTTAAGAGATTTTTGATTTAATTCATTCACCTTTTGATTAACAATAGCTTGAATATCTGCTTTATTTTTTCCATCAAGAGAAATACCTTCAAATGTAGTGTTTGGTAGTGCAGTTGTATTTAGTTGAGTATTTAATTTGGATACATATTGATATCCACCAACACCACCAACACAAAGTAATATGCCACCAGCAATAGCGGAACCAATCAGTATTTTGCTTAGCTTCATTTATTTCCCCCCAGAAAAATTTGTATAAATATATGTATTACATTTTTTGTATAAAAATGATGAAAATAACATTATGTACGTACTAGTATACTATTATTTTCACTACGCGTGTAATGTTTTTATAAAAAATGTTACACCGTTGTAATAATTGTCTCTTTTTGTCACAATATGCATGAGAAATATGTTGAAAATTATAATAAAAAGGCTGCTTAGAAAAATCTAGCAGCCTTTTTATTATAATTTTTTATGCTCATTTTTATTCGTAACACCGAGATGTTCTTGAAGTGTTGTCGATATATCATTAACACTTTTTTCGTTTGGAACGTAATAATAAATACCACCTATATATTTATCAGTACCTTCCACTTGCAATTTATCCATTTTTAAATTTGAATCCATTGAATTTTTTGCAATAGTCATCATATCATCAAAAGTTAAATTTGTTTTTAAGTCTGTATCGACAGCATCTAATAGGCTTCCGATTTTATTAATGGAATTGAGAGATAGTGCTTTTTCAGCAATAGCTTCTAAAACAAGTTGTTGTCGTTGACCGCGCATATAATCACTGTCAATATGGCGAGTTCTAGCTAGTGCAAGTGCTTCTTCTCCATTTAAATGTTGACGCCCTTTTTTTAGGTGAATTGCATCTGCTTCGTCGCTACTGTTTTGTTCTGTGAACTCAACTGGAACGTCGACAGTTATACCACCTAGAGAATCAACGATCTTGATAAAGGATTTGAAATTAAATTTTACGTAGTAATCAACTGGGACATCTAAAAATTTTTCTACTGTATCAATTGTGCTGTCTACACCACCGAATACGTGTGCATGTGTAATTTTATCATATTTATCACGTGATTTAATGTAGACGCGTGAATCACGTGGAATGCTGACTAGTTTAACAGATTTATCATTTTTATTAATTGTTGCAAGTAGTAATGCATCTGTACGAGTCGCTTTTCCGTAACCTTTTTCCCTAATATCACTTTCATCAACACCCATGATCAGGACAGAAATATTATCAGTCATAGGTTTAACAGCTTTTTCACGTTTGCTGGATTTATCTCCTCGGCCGAGTTCAGAATAGGCGTTGCTTAAGACGGATTTTGCTTTACTGTATATATGGAAGGAATAGCCTCCTGCTCCCATTGCTACAATAAGTAAGGGAATAAGAAGGAACCAAAGTAGGCGCTTTTTCTTTGAACGTCCTTTTTTGGCTCGAGTTTCGTTGTTAATGTCGGATTTCATCATTTTTTCTCCTTTAAAACAATCAAAGTGTATACATCTAAAAGTGTATTAAAACACATAAAAAATATTTTACGCTAAATAAAAGGTATTGTACATGTATAAAAAATAGATGTCTTGATTATTTATCCCGCATTAACGGGCAGTAAAACTCCCACCTCAAAGTCCAGCGAATGCAAGGAAGTTAGGTGGGAGATAACTGCCCGTAAATGCCCGATTGGTTCAACTAATAATCAGAGGGGGATAGCCCCCTCTGATTAAAGTTTCACTTTATAAGACATCTATTCGTTATTGTATACAAAAGACAGGGATAAGAAAATGATAAAATTTTACCTAATTAAAGCATAATACTTACAATAATCGCAGATAAAATACTAACAAGAGTAGCGCCATATAGTAATTTTAGGCCGAAGCGGGCAACAACATTTCCTTGTTCTTCGTTTAACCCTTTTACCGCACCGGAAATAATTCCAATGGAAGAAAAGTTGGCAAAAGAAACGAGGAAGACAGAAATAATACCAACTGTACGGATAGAGAGAGTGCTGGAAATTTTACTAAGATCCATCATTGCTACAAATTCATTTGTTACAAGCTTTGTTGCCATAATGCTACCAGCTGTGACAATTTCAGAACTTGGTACGCCAATAAGAAATGCAATAGGGGCGAATACATAGCCTATTAGTTGTTGGAAAGTAATGCCGAATATAATGAGGAATAGGTCATTAATGCAACTCATTAATGCGACGAATCCAATGAGCATAGCGCCGACGACAATAGCTACGCGAAAACCATCAAGAATGTATTCTCCAAGCATTTCAAAGAAACTTTGTTTTTCCCCTTTTATTACCAAAATGTCTTCATCATCGTTAACGTCGTAAGGGTTAATAATGAGTACGATAATAAAACCACTAAATAAATTGAGAACGAGTGCGGTTACTACATATTTTGGTTCAATCATTGTCATATAGGCACCGACAATGGACATAGATACTGTTGACATAGCAGAGGCGCAAAGTGTATATAGTCGATGTTTTGGAATTTGGGCTAATTGTTTTTTAACCGTAATAAAAACTTCTGATTGGCCGACAATAGCGGAAGCGATGGCGTTGTAAGATTCTAATTTCCCAAGACCGTTTATTTTACTAAGAAAGAAACCAATCCAACGAATAAAGAATGGTAGTATTTTGAAATGTTGTAATATACCAATTAAGACGGAGATAAAGACAATCGGTAATAATACGTTAAGGAAAAATGGCATTTCCCCTTTATTTGCAAGGCCACCAAATACAAAGTTTATACCACTGGCAGCATACTCAAGTAGCCTCGTAAACAGGCTGGAAATTATCGTAATAAGTATGAGACCAATTTCTGTATTTAATAATAAATAGGTTAAAATTACCTGTATAATAAGCATGATGAAAATTGGTTTAAATTTAATATGCTTTTTATTGTTGCTAGCAATGTAGGCAAGGAAAAAAACAACGATAAGTCCAACGAAAAAAGTGATAAATTTCATAATAAGCCCCCTAAAAGAGATATTCTGATATATGTTTTTCATTTAAAGTGAGAATATGCATGTTTGGTAAAGAGAGGAATAGAGGAATCATGAATATATGTAGAATACATCACGTTGCAATTATTTGTTCAAATTATGAAGTGTCAAAGGATTTTTATACACGAATATTAGGTTTCAAAGTGAAGAATGAAGTATATAGAAAGGAACGAAATTCGTATAAGTTAGATTTATGTGTAGGAGGAGAGTATCAAATTGAATTATTTTCATTTCCAAGTCCGCCTGACCGCGCAAGCTTTCCAGAGGCTGCTGGACTTAGACATTTAGCTTTTGCGGTTACTGATATAGAAGAAGCTGTTAAACATTTAAACCGATGCGATGTTGAGACGGAATTGATACGTGTTGATGAGATAACGGGAAAAAAATTCGTCTTTTTCCAAGATCCTGACGGTTTGCCATTAGAATTGTATGAAGGCTGAAAATTGGTGAATTTTATATAGGGTTGCTTTCAAGTAAATGAAGAAACTAAAGTGAAACTTCTTTATTTAAAGGAGGTGTAACTTTAGCTAAGAAAAGCTAAAGGACATATGTGGATATTTTAAAATTATTGATGGTAGCTGTTCTTATTGCGCTAACAGGTTTCTTTGTAGCTGTAGAGTTTGCAATTATAAAGGTGCGTAGCAGTCGTATCGATCAACTTGTTAGTGAAAAAAGACGAGGCGCATTGGCAGCTAAAAAAGTAACTTCAAATTTAGATGAGTATTTATCGGCATGTCAGTTAGGAATTACGATTACTGCTTTAGGGCTCGGGTGGTTAGGAGAACCGACGATTAAACATTTACTCGAACCGCTGTTTTTAAAATTGGATTTATCTCCTGCAATTGCAAGTACAGTTTCATTTATTATTGCATTTGCAGTTATTACGTTTTTACATGTTGTAATTGGTGAACTTGCTCCAAAGACTTTTGCAATCCAAAAAGCAGAGCAAGTTAGCTTATTATTATCAAAGCCCATTATTTATTTTTACCGAGTTATGTATCCATTTATTTGGGCTTTAAATGGCTCTGCGCGATTTGTGACAGGCTTATTTGGTTTACATCCGGCTTCTGAACATGAAGTTGCGCATTCTGAGGAGGAACTAAGATTAATCTTGTCTGAGAGTTATGAAAGTGGCGAGATTAATCAAACTGAATTTAAATATGTAAATAACATCTTTGAATTTGATAACAGGGTAGCAAAGGAAATCATGGTACCTCGTACTGAAGTTGTTGGTTTATATGAAGATGAGCCTTTTGAGACACATATTAAAGTAATCGCACAAGAAAAATATACGAGATATCCAGTATTTGGTGAAGATAAAGATGAAATTATTGGGATGGTTAATGTAAAGGACTTATTTATTCGTTATATGGATGGTAATCGAGATGAAGAGTGTTCGATTACACCATATACACGTCCAGTTATTGAAGTGTTAGAAAATATCCCAATCCATGATTTACTATTGCAAATGCAAAGAAGGCGCATTCCATTAGCTGTATTATATGATGAATATGGTGGCACAGCAGGGATTGTTACATTGGAAGATATTTTAGAAGAAATTGTTGGAGAAATCCGAGATGAATACGATGAAGATGAGCATCCACCTATAGAACATATAAGTGAAGTGTGTAAAATTGTAGAGGGGAAAGTGCTTATTAGCGAAGTAAATGATTTATTTGGCATACATTTGGTCGCTGATGATGTTGATACAATTGGTGGTTGGATTATGGTACAAAAGCAAATCGTTGCTGAGGGGGATATTATTGAGAAACACGGCTTTTCTTTTAAAGTTCTTGAAAAGGATATGCATCAAATTAAGCGAGTTGAAATAAAGAAAGTAGAAGAATGAATGGATTTTCTATTATATAAACTTTAATAAAAAGTATATATAGAAAAATAAATGTTTGCGCTTTCAAAAAGGGTGCTATATAGTGAAGGTGGATACTGAAGAATTCTTTTAATGATACTCGTATTTTATAGGGCGAATTCTTTAGATAAGGATTTAGAATGAAAAGTATAGGTGATGAAAAATGATAGCAACGAAGGATATACGTATAGAAAAAGATTTTTTAGGTGAAAAGGAAGTACCGAGTTTAGCTTATTATGGTGTACAAACATTACGTGCCGTAGAAAACTTTCCTATTACAGGATACCGCATTCATCCGTCACTCATTACGGCAATGGCAATTGTAAAGAAAGCGGCAGCGCTTGCGAATATAGATACAGGTTACTTAGCTAAAGATATCGGGCAAGAAATTGCAGAAGCTGCACAAGAGATTATGGATGGAAAGTTCCATGATCAATTTATTGTAGACCCAATTCAGGGTGGAGCAGGTACTTCAATTAATATGAATACTAATGAAGTAATTGCTAATAGAGCGTTAGAACGTATGGGATACGAAAAAGGTGAATATGCGAAAATTAGCCCAAATACTCATGTGAACATGGCCCAATCAACAAATGATGCGTTCCCAACTGGGATTCATATTGCAACTCTTATGATGCTAGAAGAACTTCTTGTTACAATGGAAGAACTTCACTCTGCTTTTCATGATAAAGCAAAAGAGTTTGATCACGTCATTAAAATGGGGCGTACACATTTGCAAGATGCAGTTCCAATTCGCCTTGGGCAAGAATTCGAAGCATATAGCAGAGTGCTAGAGCGTGATATAAAAAGAATTAAACAGTCTCGTCAACATTTATACGAAGTTAATATGGGTGCGACAGCTGTCGGTACGGGATTAAATGCAAACCCTACTTATATAGAACAAGTTGTGAAGCATTTACGAACTTTTAGTGGTTTCCCTCTTGTTGGTGCAGAGCACTTAGTTGATGCGACGCAAAACACAGATGCGTATACAGAAGTATCTGCATCACTAAAAGTATGTATGATGAATATGTCTAAAATTGCAAATGACCTTCGTATTATGGCGTCTGGTCCACGTGTTGGATTGGCGGAAATCCAATTACCAGCTCGTCAACCAGGTTCATCTATTATGCCGGGTAAAGTAAATCCAGTTATGGCAGAAGTAATTAACCAAGTTGCTTTCCAAGTAATTGGAAATGACCATACCATTTGCTTAGCGTCAGAAGCTGGACAATTAGAGTTAAATGTAATGGAGCCGGTATTAGTATTTAATTTAATTCAATCCATCAGTATTATGAACAATGGATTCCGTGTATTCCGTGAATATTGTATTAAAGGAATTACAGCGAATGAAGAGTTGCTTAAGCAATATGTTGAAAAAAGTGTTGGAGTTATTACAGCAGTGAACCCTCATATTGGTTATGAAGCAGCTTCTCGCATTGCACGTGAAGCAATTGCGACAGGAAAGTCTGTTAGGGAGCTATGCTTAGAACATGGTGTACTTACAGCAGAAGAGCTTGATATTATTTTGGATCCATACGAAATGACGCATCCTGAAATTGCTGGTGCATCTTTATTAAAAAATAAAAAAGTATAAAATAAAACACCAATCCCCCTTATATAGGGATCGGTGTTTTATTTTAAAAGATATTAAATACAGAGTTAAGTTGAAGTAAGCTAATAATAGCTAAGAAGATTAAACTATATTTCATCACTGTTTTAAATAAGGCAGATTCTTGACCAACTAGTCCAACTGCTGCACAAGCAACTGCTACAGATTGTGGTGAAACCATTTTTGCGATTGTACCACCAACTACGTTTAATGAAACGAGAGTAGATGGAACGAGGTTTAACTGATCGGCAGTTACTGCTTGAAGTGGTGCGAATAATGAACCACTTGATACGACTGAACCTGTAATGAATACGCCAATCCATCCTAAAATTGGAGAAAGAACTGGGAATGCATTTCCTGTAGAAGAGAATGCAAGTCCAAGTGTAGATGACATACCAGAGTAGTTCTCTACGTAAGCTAAAGCGATAACACTACAAATTGTATATACTGGAACTTTTAATTCTTTTATTGTTTCGATCATTAATTCTTTAATCATTTTGCCGTTTACGCGGTAGACGATAAGTGAAACGATAATTGCTAATACAATCGCAGTAGTTGTAGAAGAGAATACATCTAGTTTGAAAATAGCTGCGAAAGGTGTATCAGCCTTTGTAATTGGTGCAGTTTTCATAACCGCATTATGAAGACCAGGGAATTGAATGTTAAATACTAAGTTTGCCAATGGACCATCCGGAGCAAATAAAGCTTTAATCGGTTTTAAATTAAAGATTGTTACGAATGCAGTTAAGAATACGAATGGAGACCAAGCATATAAAATTTGATTGAATGTATGAGATTCTTTTTCTTCTTGTTTTTCTTCTTTAGCAGAAGATTTTGGTTGCCACACACGTAAGAATAATGCAAGAGAGACCATACTTACAACGGCTGCGAAAATATTAGTAAGTTCTGCACCTAAGAAATAAGTTACAAGGAATTGAGTAATTGCGAAAGAAACACCACTTACAAGAATACCTTGCCAAGTTTCTTTAATACCTTTAATTCCATCTACCATTGAAACAAGTAAGAAAGGTAAAATAATGCTAATGAATGGTAAAATGTAAACAGTTTGACGACCGACAGTTAATGCATCAATTTGAGTTAATTGTGCAGGTACTGTAACTGGAATACCCATAGCACCCATAGCGCCACCAGCGATATTAGCTACTAAGCAAATACCTGCTGCTTTTAATGGATTAAAGCCCATACCTACAAGTAATGCTGCTGTAATAGCAACTGGAACACCGAAACCAGCTGCGCCTTCTAAGAAAGCACCGAAAGAATAAGCAATTAATAATACTTGTAAACGTTGATCATTTGTAATGCTTGAAATACTATCACGAATGACATTGAATTGTTCTGTTTTAACAGTTAATTTGTAAAGGAAAATAGCTGCGATAACGATAGTACAAATTGGATAAAATCCAGATAAAACACCAAATCCGGCAGATGCTACGGCCATAGTTGCTGGCATTTTATAAACAAATATTGCAAGAATAATAGCTACAATTACACTATAGAGACCAGCGATATAACCTTTCATTTTGAATCCCACTAAACAAATAATGAAGCAAAAAATTGGGAGTGCAGCGATTAGTGCAGATAACCAAATGTTGTTTAACGGGTCATAAATTTGTGTCCAAGTACTCATAATGATGACAACTCCTATCTATTTATATGTGAAGAAATTCACATTATTTGTGAAACTATTCACAATCAACTTACATGCTTAGTATATTCTCCTTCAACACTATTGTCAACGTGAAAAAGTATAATTATTCCATAATAGTGTTAAAAGTAACATTTTGTTCATAAAGTGGACAAAAAGCGTAATCAAATTGATTTGAATACGCTTTTATAAATTATTTACATATTCTTTCATTTTTTCATATGTCATTGGTCCTACATGCTTATATTGAATGACACCGTTTGTATCGATGACAAAAGATGTTGGAATGCTGATGATTTGATATGCGGCACTTGCCTGTCCTTTCTGATCTAATAGGACGGGGAAGGTATATTTGTTTTCTTCAAGAAATTGTTTTACATTGTTCGGGTCTTTTTCAGTAGCTGTCGCATTTACAGCGACAATTTCAATCCCCATATCTTTAGTATCATGATAAAACTTTTCCATATCAGGCATTTCTATTTTGCATGGACCACACCAGCTTGCCCAAAAATTCAATATTACTTTTTTTCCTTTATAGTCTGTAAGGCGAACTTCTTGACCAGTGGTTGTTTCCAGAAGGAAATTGAGGGCAACATTGCCAACTTCAGTTCCAACTGGGGTGTTTGATTTTGAAGCTATATCTTCTTTGTTGTCTAATAGGAAGTGATCGATAATAGTCCAGCTAACCGCAATGCTAATTAACGCAATAATAAACCATTTTTTAATATTACATCATCCTCCTTACTTAAATTTCCTTTTTATCGTAACAAAGTGGTTAAATATGGTCAAATTACTTTACGATAGGTTATCAATTATAGACGATATTTTACAATATCATTACTGTACATTTCAGTGAGGTGAAAATATAACAAAAAGCCTGATAAAACAACGTTTGTAAGCAAAGTATTGCGATCCCTTTGTTTTGCTTTTTTATTGTATCATATAGTATAATATTCAAAATCAGGTGGGATTTTTTCTTGAACTGTGTGCTGATAAAAGTCGGAAAATTTTCTCAGCATTATAGGTTGATAAAGTTATGTCGTAACAGGAAATATAAGAACAGATATATAAATAAATAATAAAGAAAATAAAAAACGAAAATGAGGGGAATTTTATGAACCAAAACCAATTTGACTGTCGTATTTCAGAAGAAGACGTACAGATGTTAAGAGCATTAGCTCATCCATTGCGTCTACGTTTAGTAATGGAACTAATGCAGCGTGGAACATGTAATGTAACACAATTACAAGAGGTATTAGAAATTCCGCAATCAACTGTTTCGCAGCATTTAACGAAATTAAAACAAAATAAAGTAGTACGCTTTGAGAGACGCGGGTTAGAAGTGTACTATCAAATTCATAACGATAAAGTAAGTGAAGTAGTAAAAACATTATTTTCTTAATTTTTGAATATTATGGAAAGAAGACGTGTGAAATATACGTCTTTTTTTATTTGGAAAGGATGTAATAATAGGAAGATTTGAGAGCGTATATATTAGCGCGTGAGAAACAAACAAACTATCGGTTGAAGTACTAAATTGACGGAATATATTCTGAAGGGATATGAAAAGATAGAAAGGAGTGTTGTAAGCCAAAGGAGGAACAATATAATGGATGTAAAACGTGTGAAACAGATATTATCTTCTTCAAGTAGAATTGATGTTACATATGAGGGAGTCCCCGTATGGATTGAGAGCTGTGATGAGCAGAAGGGGAGTGCTCAAGTGTATGACATATCCAATCCAGGAGAGAGCGTTCACGTGGATGTGACGGCTTTAGAAGAGATGTAATAGAAAAGACGCTTCTAATTGTAGAAGCGTCTTTTTTGTGTTATTCCATCATACTTGCAACTTTTTTAGAGCAGAGAAGAAGTACAAATCCTAGGACGATAACGATAATACCGATACTTGCAAATACTTCAAGATAGCCTAATGATTGTGTAAAGGAAGCAAGCTTACCAGCTAACCAGTTAGCCATACCTGAACCAGCTAACCATACACCCATTAGTAATGATGCTAATTTAACAGGTGCAATTGCACTTACCATTGATAGACCGATTGGTGATAAGAATAGTTCGCCAATTGTATGGAACATATAAGTGATAACGATGAATAATAAGTTTGCTTTAACAGTTATATCAGCTTCATTACTTCCAGTTTTTAGAACCGCTAATGTTAAAACAAGGTAACCTATACCTAGTAAAATCATACCAAATGCCATTTTTGTTGGTACTTTTAAATCGCCACGCTTTGATTTAGAAAGTTTTAACCATAGCATAGATACGAATGGTGCAAGTAGTACGATGAATGCTGGGTTAACTGATTGGAACCAAGATGTTGGAACTTCCCATCCGAAAATTGTACGATCTACGAATTTATCTGTATAAAGTGTTAAAGAACTACCAGCTTGTTCAAATCCTGCCCAGAAGAATACAACGAAACAAGTTAAAATTACAATTGCCCAAGTGCGATTTTTTTCTTGTTTTGTTAAAGGTTTCTTTTCAGTTGCAGGTTGATTTTTTGTTTTTTTACCAACAACTGTTGTTCCTGCTGTACCAAGGTAGCGAGGAGCTAATAAGTTGAAAACAATTTGGCCAATAATCATACCGATACAAGCTGCTAAGAATCCGTATTTATATCCCATAACCATAACGCCATCAACGCTTGTTTTAAAGAAATCTTCTGCTAAAAATCCACAAATAAGTGGAGCGAAGAAAGCACCTACGTTAATACCCATATAGAAGATAGTAAATGCACTGTCACGACGTGAATCATTTTCGTCATACAATTCACCTAACAGTGTAGAAATATTTGGTTTAAAGAATCCATTACCAATAACTAATAGTACTAATCCAAGTAATAGTCCTGTTTTTGTATTCATGGAGAATAGTACAAAGTTACCAATCGCCATAATAATTCCGCCGAGAGTAATGGCATGACGTCTTGTAATATAATGATCAGTTAGCCATCCGCCTATAATTGGCATGAAATATACTGCCGCTGTAAAAGTACCATATAATTGCACTGCAACTGCCTTATCAAATCCTAACCCGCCACTAACAGCAGCAGTTGTTAAATAAAGAACTAAAAGGCCACGCATTCCATAATAACTAAATCTTTCCCACATTTCTGTTAAGAACAACAAATATAATCCTGGTGGATGTTTTTTTGGTGATTGTTGTTCTCCAGCTTTTTCTAATTTTAAAGCTGCATCCATTTTTGTTTCCCCCTAATCCTGTATAACGGATATTTATGTAATTATTTTAATTCACAAAATATTTAGAAGTCAATAGAATTATATGGAAATAGCAAGAAAATTTCTAAAAAAATCTATTTTTCTTCAACCGTTATTGTATTTTTCCCTGAAAACAAGATAATAAGCGTTTTCAAATGTAATAATTGAATTCTAAAAGAAAATAAAATAGTGATTAATCAGAAAATTTAGATTAAAAAATCTATTCTGATATAGAGAAAAAATATTTTATTTACTTTTATAATATAACATATTGGGAATAAAAATACAAAATGAAATAATGTGAAATTTAAATAAAATGAAAAATAACCAGCTCCATAGAAGGGGAACTGGTTAGAAAAATATTATTTAACAAAGCGTTTTTCGATATCATCTAATAGTAGGTTAGCAGCCATTACACCACCAGCTGTATTCCAAATAACGTCGTCAACTTTGTATGCTTTACCATTCTTCACTGCATTTAAATTTTTAAATAGAGGATCATTTATATATTCTTTTTCTAGTTCAGAGCCTTTTTTCTCATTTCCTTTATCGAATGTGAAGTAGAATAATACATCGCCATCCATTGCTGAAATACGTTCTTTAGATACGTTACGTTCTGCGAAATCATTTTTATTTTGATCACCAGGACGTTTAAATCCAAGTTCTTTTAAAATAACACCAGAGAATGTATCACCATGATAAATACGAACATCACCAGGCATAAAACGTACCATAGAAATTTCTTGATTTACTTTATCGCCAAGTTTGCCTTTTAAATCTTTCATACGTGATTCGTAATCAGCTAAAACCTTTTGACCTTCTTTTTCTTTATTTAATGCTTTCGCATAAAATTTGAAGTTATCTTTCCATTCACCGCGTAATGTTTCAGAGAACACAGTAGGTGCGATTGCTTTTAGTTGCTCATATACTTTTTCGTGACGCATTTTGTTACCGATAATTAAATCTGGTTTTAAAGAAGCAATTGTTTCAACGTTAACTTGTCCTTCGTCGCCAACAACTTTTACATCTTTCATTTTGTCCTTAATATGTGGATACCATGGATCACCAGTCCAAGACTTTACAGCACCAACTGGTTTCACACCTAATTCAAGTAAAGCTTCAGTTCCTTCATTCGTTAAAATAACGACACGTTTTGGATTAGCAGGAACTTCTGTTTTACCCATTGCGTGTTCAACCGTAATCATTTCTTTTTTATTATCTTCTTTTGTTGCTTCTTCTTTGTTATTTGACTTTCCACAAGCACTTAAAAGCAGTGAAAATGCTAGTAGAAATACAAATACTGTAAACGATTTCTTTTTCATGAAATTCATTATGTACCCCCTACATGTTGAGAAAATTTTTCAATTGCAAGCATGATATTAAAACTTTGCTGCTCGGTTGTCAATATATATCACTGAAAATGATTATCAGTTTTATTGACAATGCGAATTAAGTTGAAATAAACTAACAACGTATCATTATACATTGAAGGGGAAACGCTGCATGTTATTAAAAACAAATCAAGCAAAATGGATTGGATTATTTGTTGGGATCATTGCAGTCGTTATTTGTATTTGGGGAAGTATTATTTTCGGATATACAAATACGAGTTGGAAATTAGCGTTAGATGCTTTTTTCCATTTTAATGGTTCAAATGAACATATTATTATTCAAAATGTGCGTCTACCAAGGGCACTAATTGCAGCCAGTGTTGGTGCTAGTTTAGCCATAGCGGGTTGTTTAATGCAAACTTTAACAAAGAACCCACTTGCTTCTCCAGATTTTATTGGATTAAATTCAGGTGCTGCTTTCTTCATAGTTGTAGCAATTGTGATTTTTTCCGTTACATCATTATCAGCTTTCACTTGGATTGCCTTTTTAGGAACGGCAGTTGCAGCAGTACTAGTATTCGCTTCTAGTTCTTTAGGAAAAGAAGGGACAACCCCGCTCAAGTTAACATTAGCGGGTGTAGCGATAAGTGCTTTGTTTTCATCATTAACACAAGGGTTACTTGTATTAAATGAAAAGGCGCTGGAAGAAGTTTTATTTTGGCTTGCTGGATCTGTACAAGGGAGAAAGTTAGAAATTTTACAATCTGTATTCCCGTATTTATTAGTAGGTTGGATTGCATCTCTTATGATGGCAGGGAAAGTAAATACATTGATGATGGGAGAAGACGTCGCGAAAGGACTTGGACAACGAACAATTTTAATGAAATCATTCGTACTACTTATTATTGTACTGTTGTCTGGTGGTTCAGTTGCGGTTGCTGGCCCAATAGGATTTATTGGAATTGTTACTCCGCATTTTGCTAGATCTCTTGTTGGAGTTGATCACAGATGGAGAGTACCCTATAGCGGCTTGTTAGGTGCAATACTACTAATCTTGGCTGATATAGCAGCAAGATATGTCATTATGCCACAAGAAGTACCAGTAGGGGTTATGACAGCATTTATCGGAGCCCCATTCTTTATTTATATTGCACGTAAGAGAGGGCTTAGCAAATGAAGAAGTATATTCCGTTTCGTATAGGAAAAGATGGGTTCTCGTTTTTAATGTATAAACGAGCTATTCTAGTCTTATTAAGTTTACTAGCTATTTTAATAGGATTATTTTTTGCCAGTGCAGGGATGGGCGATATGAAAATTGCTCCTTATGATGTATGGCAAGCGATTACCGGAAATGGCGATGAGATGTCAAATATGGTTGTAAATAAGTTTCGTATGCCACGTATTTTAATTGCTATTCTTGTAGGAATCGCACTTGCTGTAGCAGGATGTATTTTACAAGGGCTCGTTCGAAATCCACTTGCTTCTCCTGATATCATTGGAATCACAGGTGGTGCAAGTGTTGCAGTTGTACTCTTTTTAGCGATATTTAGTGATAAAAATAATGCGCTAACAGTAAGCATTCATTATATGCCGCTCGCAGCTTTTGCTGGTGCGACGATTGTTGCGTTTTTTGTATATTTATTTGCATGGAGAAATGACGGGTTATCACCGATTAGTCTTGTTTTAATTGGTGTTGGATTTTGGGCATTAACGAAAGCGGCAACGACTTTATTTATGTTGTTAGCCCCAATTTATCAAGCAAGTCAAGCGAATGTATGGATTACAGGTACTGTTTATGGTTCTTCATGGCAAAATGTTATGGTACTTGCGCCTTGGGTTCTCATTTTAACGGTAATATCATTTATCGCTGCGAGACATTTAAATGCACAAGAGCTAGGGGATGATATAGCAGTGGGACTTGGTGTTCCTTTAACGAAGTCGCGTGTATTTATGTTGTTACTTAGTACAGCTTTAATTGGCGGGGCAGTTGCCTTTGCAGGAGGAATTGGATTTGTTGGTTTAATGGCACCTCATATTTCACGAAGGTTAGTTGGCTCTTTCTACGGTGCATTGCTCCCAGTTGCGGCGATTATCGGTGCAATTTTAGTACTTGCTGCAGATTTAATTGGGCGTACAGTTTTCACACCACTTGAAATTCCAGCAGGGGTATTTACATCAGCAATTGGTGCACCTTATTTTATTTATTTACTTTATAAAAGTCGGAATTCATAAAGGGAGATGAATATGCAAAAAGCATTGGAGACGAAACGCTTGACGCTGTCGTATGGTGAAACAATTATTATTGATGAGCTGAATTTAGAAATTCCAAAAGGGGAAATTACAATCTTCATCGGTTCTAACGGTTGTGGGAAATCAACTTTATTACGTTCACTAGCTAGATTATTAAAGCCAACAACCGGTGACATTTTGTTAGATAATCAAGCAATTCAAAGTATGCAAACGAAGCAAATTGCTCGTCAAATGGCGATTTTACCGCAAGGTCCACAAGCGCCAGAAGGACTTACAGTATTGCAACTTGTTAAGCAAGGACGTTATCCATATCAAACATGGCTGAAGCAGTGGTCAGAAAAAGATGAGGAAATGGTACAAAAAGCGCTTGCGGCAACGGGTATGACAGAATTTGCTGAGCGTGATGTTCATGCTCTTTCAGGTGGACAACGTCAACGTGCTTGGATTGCAATGACCCTTGCACAAGATACCGATATTATTTTACTGGATGAGCCAACTACATATTTAGATATGACTCACCAAATTGAAGTGTTAGATTTATTATTCGAATTAAATGAAACAGAGAAAAGAACGATTGTTATGGTATTGCATGATTTGAACTTGGCATGCCGTTATGCAGACAATATTGTAGCTATTCAGGATAAACAAATATATGCGCAAGGTAAACCAGAAGAAGTTGTTGATCAAAAGTTAGTTCGTGATGTATTCCGTATGGAGTGTCAAATAAGCGCTGATCCGTTATTTGGAACACCGCTCTGTATCCCGCACGGAAGAGGAAGAAGTGTACGTAAAGAAGCTGTTCAGGCGATGAGATAATAAAAAAACGATGAATAATTTTTTATTTAGAATCAAGAGAAAGGCGTTTGGTATATGCACACCAAGAATAATTATATAATGTGCAACATTATATAGACAAAAAGAAGAGGATAGAACAAACAGAGGAATTCTGCTTGTTCTATCCTTTTATTGTACTACAAATGACCTCATTTACTACTACAATGTATTTGCTTTTGTGTAAAGTGATAATAAAGTTATTGAATTTTGTTATGAAATATATATAAGCCTTGCACATTTTATTGTACTAAGGCTCTTTAAAGTTGTTTAATTTCTATCCATTTAATTGCATTTTGCACTCAAAAATCAATAATAAAGTTATTTAATCCTTATTGAACTAAAGCACCTGTTAGTTGAAGAACAACAAAATGAACTGACAAGCAACAGATATGGAAATTTGGCTAAAAAAGTTATCGATTGTATTTACTCGCTTGATTCGCAAACCGAATTGCTCCTAATTAGCCAGTCTTTGATTAGTTCTTGTACTATTTTACGTTTTTCTATTTGAAGCATATGACCAGCACCATCTAAAATGGAAAACGTAGCATTCGGAAATTTTTCTAGAAGAAAAAGGTGATCTTTATAACCACAGATTGAATCTTGTTTCCCTAGAATAATGAGTACAGGTTGTGTAAGTGTACCTACATCATTAAGCGGTTCTTCAGAAAGAAAATACCCTTTCTCTCTCCAATTTGACATTAAAAAATTTTTATTAGCTAATAATCGTCCAGGTTGGATTTCGTTTAAAAAGTAGTTGAGGTTCTCTTTATTTTGATAATTCATCAATGTTTCAAAAGCCATTCTTATATCAGAATCCAATTCTGTTAATAAATCTTCATCTTTTGTAACAACTATTTTTTTAGGAAGATCCCTATCTTTCAAATGAAGTGAAGTAGCCAGCAAACAAATACTCTTTACATTTTTATGTCTATGGTGCAAAACACCTTGTGCCAAATATCCTCCAAATGAAAAACCAATAAGAGAAAATGCTTGGTTAGGAATTGTCATATCAATAAAGTTCAAAATATTTAAAAGCATATCATCTGAAGAGTTGAAATTTTCGTCAATTAAACTTCGACCGTGAGCAGGTAAATCTATATATATCCTCTGAAAACCCTGAATCTTATCAAAAATTGGCTCTATCCAGGCTTTCATAGATTTATGGTCTGTACCCATTGAATGCATTATTAATATTGGAAAGCCATTCCCTACGATTTCATAATAAATACTACCCTTTGCAACTAAGCAATCCATCGGTATTTTTCTCCCTATTCATATCAATTTTATCCAACCTATTTTATGTCAACCTACTATGATATAGTTCTGTACTAAGTTGAAAATACCTTTTGACCGCTTGAAAGAAAGATTTTTAAATAACTTTATTATTTTTTAAATGACTATGTTGTGAATTAAACAACTTTATTGTCATTCTACATTTTGTAGTGGTACATAAAGATGTTCTATTGGAACTGCTCGAATTGCTTGGCTACCCACGCTTCATTGTTTTCTGCAATATATTGTTCTGCCAAGATGAGTCGTTGTACAAGTTCTTTCTTAGACATCTTTATATATTTTCGTTCGGTGTTTTCTATGCTTCGGTCTGCTCGTATACGTCGATAATCAACAGAAGTAAAGGCGACAGAACATTTTTGTAGAGACTGATTGGAATTTGATTTTTGCTTGTATGTTTTGCTGTGTTGTTTATAATACTCATTCAATTGTGGATTTGTCGTAATTGTGTTGGGGTGAATCCCTTTTCCTTCGGAATCAATCTCTTTGGACTTCTCCGATACAGTTTTTAGTGTAACAGGAAGGTTTTGTTTGACCAGAAGGTCAATTGCCCCCTTCCCTAACAGGAGGGAGCGTTGGCTTCGAGATTCATGAACTCCTTTGAGCCATGTTCGATTATTTTTTGAAGGAAATGTTCGGTTCATATGTCTGTTCCTCCCGATATTTTTCAATCAATTCAATCTCTTTTAATTCATTCCTTGCAAGTTTCCGCATCTGTTTTGCCTTATTTACTTCAATCGTCAAACCCATAGAAGCAAAACGCTTTTCCATATCCTTTGATAATTCAATTGTTTCAAGAAGTTCATGCTTCTTTTCAGGTTGCGGAATTTTTGCCACACATCCTAAACATGCCATTTTCACAGGACATACTTTGTCTGTTACACAAGTACCGCCTATCACGTTGTTGTATACACCTACTTTGGCTTTGTATTCCTCCCATTCCCGCTGAAGTTCTTCGGGACTTCGAAGAATCGCCTCATCTAAATCAATATAGTTAGCAATCACGTCATGTAATTCTCCAATTTTTTCAGCTACTTGACTTGGAGTAGGTTCCGAATAATATCTTGTTACATTCAAGTCATGCTGATGGAGCATTTTTGCTACAATGTCAATCGGAATTTCCTGACGTTGAACAGCTTCCGTTGCGAATGCATGACGTAGTAAGTGCGTTTTAATGACAACAGTTTCTCCCTCTTGCGTCTCAAAAAACAATCCATGCAAGAGAAGACGTAGGCAAGAAGTAATCGAATGTGTATTAAATGATTTCTCATTATACTGAAAGAAATAAGGTTTTGGTTCTGGAAATAGGTGCTTTCTGTCACCTCGATACTTTACACTTGGAATTGCGCCATTATAATGTTCTTTCAGCATCAAATTGACTCTCTTTATTAGTTGAAAGGTTTGCTTGCTGATTGGATAAGGTTCAAGCGCATCTCGCCCTTTTGGGATAGCATAAAAAGAGAATTTTAAATCTCCATTTACCTTAATAGCTTGTAGACAATCTTTTTCACTGTTAAGTTGTAATAGTTCGTTGAGCCTTGCTCCTGTTGTTGTGAGAATGTCTACCGCTAACAAACCGAAGGTTGTTGCGACATAAAATGGTTCTACATCAAATAGAATGCCTTCGGCTTTACTGCTGTGAAGAGAAACAAAGGTACTTGTAGATAGAATACCCTTTTGTCTGGACCAAAACGGTCCGGTGTTTCCTGTTAAATTTTCTTCTCCATATCCCCATGAAAACAAGAGTTTTCGTTTCTGCTTTATTTCTTCCTCTGTCGCATTTTGAAACCACATCCCCAACACGCCTGCTTGTAGGATTTCTGTAAACCATAGCCCCTCCGTTACATCGTCATCTTCCAATCGTTCGGCTTTCAAAAACTCTACAAAATAATGATTATTTTCCTTAGAATACGTTCCTGTACACTTTTGGGCTGAGTTTACAATAGATTTTGTAAATGTTTCTTTGTGATAGACGACAAAAGAAGGTTTGTCCCATAAACGAAAATAAAATCGCTCTCCAATGCGTTCAGGCTCTTCATAATGAAACTCTAAAGGTAACATGACATCTCCTTGTTCAGCTTGTAAGCAAGCTGTCAGAAAGGCTTCTCGTAATCGTTTCATCTGATTCCAGCGGAAGTTTGCTTCCGACCGAATTTGAGAAAGATGAGGCACGATGGCATCCGTTTCACTCTTGCGGGTGTTTCGAGCTTGTTCCTTTGCTTGCTTATTAAATGTAAAATCTCGAATATCAAACATAGGTATAGGGAGTAAGAATTGCTGAAAATATTCCTGTTGTTCTTGATTTAACTTTAATACGAGCCATTTCTTAGTGAAATAGGTAACTGCGGTGTAGTTTTGTAGAAATACTGCTCTTTGGCTATTTGAATGTTCGGGATAAATAAGACCTTTCAAATAGTCATACATATGCGTCTCTGTATCAAAATCAGTAAAGGATTGTAAGTCGTAAGCATGAAATATATTTTTAAACCTAACATTTATATATCTGATATTATTATATACTGTTCGTGCATCCAAATTTCTGTCTCCGCTAATAAGCATCGTCAATAGTAATTGATTCTGCCAAGGTGTATCTAAACAATTACTAAGGAAATATTTCACAGGGAATTCATCCAATTTATCTAACAGAAATACACCTCTGCTATCACGCAAATGAAGAATGTGTTCATCCACTTTACCTGCTAATTCCTTATAAAAAGGGGAGTTTGGTGAACTCGTAGTTGGTGTCATCATTCATCCTCCAAATCATCCAATAGTGCTTGTATATCTACTTCTAACTCTGTTTCTTTTGCTGTATCTATAACATTCAGAAGGGGTTTATTAATACGTTTCTGTTTCGGCTGTTCCATGTACTCTTTTTCTTTCTCTGCTATATTTTCAAGCATATTGTCATGAAAACTTCGATATCTTTCTTCGTCAAAGTGATGTTCGTACACTTCAATCGTGTCTTTTTGTTTCCACTTCATGTATTTAATGAGCTCATCTTTTCGCTGTTTAATTTCTGCATTTGTCTTGGAAACATTATAAATCTCACGCATACTTGTCGTGACATACCAATGTCTTGTTTTATGTGGATTTAACCTCATGTCCATCATCTTCATGATCTTATTCCAATGTGGATACCAAGCCTGATACGAAAATGGTGTTCCTCGTTCCGTCAGGAACATGGGTGCATCGTTAGGTAGAGAATCAAAATTCCGCCCTAAATGGTCAATTTTTTTACGCTCTTGATTGATATATTGAAACAGAAGCTTCGTTGTGTTTTTGCTGAACCTCAGAAACTTTGCTCTACGTCCATGACTGCCTTTGTTAAACGTGCTGACTTCTTCAAAGGACTTGCGGGAACGATAATCGCCAATGGTCAATTCAATTACCTCTGAAACTCTCGCCCCTGTCTCAAATAACATACGGACGATGACTTTTTCTCGCAATGACCAATTTACCTGATTACCTGCCTGTTTAACTTTATGATAGAGAAGAGGGTCATCAATAATTTCAGGTTGCCATTCCTCGTTAATGAGCTTGAAGTATGAATCTGTCAAACGTCTATGCACAATTGGGCTTTCTGTTCCTGCTTCGGCAGGCATTCGAGGTTTGTTCTCTCTCACACCTTCGGTATTTGTTTTGTAATCGTCCAATATCGCATGAGAATCGATAAGAGGATTCCGATAGCCATACTGTCTCAGTGTAATCAAGGACTTATAAAATGACTTGAGAGCGGAAAGGAAGCGATGAACGGTATTCGGACTTTTTTTGGAACGATTGACAAAGCGAAAAGAATCTTTTTCCCGTACTTTACAAGCCATTTCGTCCATCAAATAATCTTCCGCAGCGACCCGTATGGCTTCAGGATAATCACTCCATTGTACATGTTGCCCTTGATAGTTGCTGTATTTGTCTAACCAAGTGAAGAACGGCAGAAGGCATTGGAGATACGATAACGCCGTACTTTCTGAAATTTTTCTACTGGCATCATCATAAAATTCTGTCAGTGGTAGAAATACTTTGTTATTCGGTTCAAACACAAGTAATGTATATCGGCTTTGAACACCTTTTGGACAACGTAAGTGGTAATAACTATCTCTCATTTTCAAAGCCTCCTGTTAGATATTCAGACCCACTTATTCCTCTAACCAATTGAAAATAGGAACTTTTGATTGATATTCATGCTGTATTTGATTCCCCATCGCCTCATATTCCTGTTGGGTAAGGTCGTAGATGTGTTTACTTTGCTTCTTTGGTAATTTAAAAGGGATAGTTGTTGGACTCCAATTTTCTCGGATGGCTTTCTTAATAAATCCGTCAGGGTTTTTCACTTTGTTAGTAGATTGTTGCATAATCAATAGAATCTCTAATGTTCGTTTAATCCCAACAACGGACAGAAGAGTAAGAATTTCTTGCGTTGGAGATGTGAGTGTAACTGCCTCATATGCTAATTTGACTAACTCCAATTCGGCAATTTCTTCCTGTACCACTTGTTGACTTTGCTGAGAATCTTCTTTTACAAATCTTGTTCTTTGTTTGATATGTACAAGGTCGCTTTCAGGAATTCTCCATCCTTTTTTATCGCTATTGCAAAATGCGTTTGGAAACTTTCCAGACCGTAGCCATCGCTTAATTGTTTCTTCATGCTTCTGTAAAGTTAACGCCAATTCTTTTACTGTATACATGTTCATGTAAGCACCTCAAAAATAAATGGTTATTTAAAATGGAAACATACATTCTTGTTTAGTGTAACCACACTAATGTTGTTGTAAACAACATTTTTTATGAAATTGTTGTTGTATATGAGGTCATAAAGGGGTCTGCAAAATAAAAAAAGTACATCACTCTTATTGAGCAATGTACCAATACATATATAATGTGCAACATTATATACATCCTTTTGTTTTTGTAAGAGAGGATAACTATTGTTATTTCTTTATTTTACAGAGTACATCGTTTTTTTTATTTTTTGCAAGAAAATAGTAGGAAAAGGGGAATACGTAAGCGACGTTCATATTCTTCTTTACCCTGAAAATATTTTTGATTTGGTGTGGCTTCTTTTAAGTTTGTAATGGTAAATCCGGCTTGTTGTAATAATGTAAAATATTCTTCCGTTGTCCGATGATATTTAATAACTTCTTGATCAATCCACGGCTCAACTCGTTTCCCCGTTTTGAAATAATCATCGACGAGCCAGCTAGTTCTTTTACAACTTGTTTGTAAGCTTGCAAACGAAGAGGTAATAACGGGATGTTGAACGCTAAAGGTAAAGGTCCCGTTTGTTTTTAAAGTTTGAAACACATTTTGAAAAATGATATCAAGATGTTCAATATAATGTAAGGCGAGTCTAGATGTTACTAAATCAAAAGTAGAAGGAGGATAGGTATAGTCTTTGAGGTTTATAAAATGAACAGATCCATTTTTATTTTCTAGGTGCTTACTAGCTTTTTCATACATAAGCTCGGAGCCTTCAATGCCAGTGTAAGAGAGGCATCCATTTTCTAATAATTCTTCGCCAAATTTAGCGTCACCACAGCCTAAATCGAGAATTTGTTTTCCTTGTACATTACCAATGAGCTGAAAGAATGCTGGTTTTTCAAGTACTTCGTTTGGGCTATTTTCTCGATATCTTCGCTTCATATATTGTTCTAAAAACGATTCGTTATTATATATATCAGATTCAGTAAATGCCATGTTTGAAGCCTCCTTGAATATTTTTTTAATTCTATCAAATTCGAAAAGTAAATAATAGATTTCTTTTACTCAATAATATATAATCTAAAACTGTAAGCGTTTTCTTTAAACTATTTTTCTATAACAAATTTCGAAAACGTGTTAAGCTAGTAGAGGGATTATTGGAATTATTGAGATATTAATCCGCTTACATGAACGATGGGAGGCTTCACAATGTCTAGTAAAACACTTGCAAACTTTTTAGAAGAAAATTTAGAGGATTTAAAATCAAAGGGGCTTTATAACGTAATTGATCCGCTTGAAAGTCCAAATGGACCGATTATTACAATTGGCGGAAAAGAATATATTAACTTATCTTCAAACAACTATCTTGGATTAGCGACTGATAATCGCTTACAAGAAGCAGCAATTGGTGCAATTCATAAGTACGGCGTTGGAGCAGGAGCTGTTCGTACAATTAATGGTACTTTAGATTTGCATATCAAATTAGAAGAAACAATTGCAAAGTTTAAGCATACAGAAGCAGCAATTGCTTATCAATCAGGATTTAACTGTAATATGGCAGCGATTTCAGCTGTTATGGATAAAAATGATGCGATTCTTTCAGATGAATTAAACCATGCATCTATTATTGATGGTAGTCGTCTATCAAGAGCGAAAATCATCGTTTATAAGCATTCTGATATGGAAGATTTACGCAAAAAAGCAATCGAGGCAAAAGAATCAGGTCTTTATAATAAATTAATGGTTATTACAGACGGTGTTTTCTCAATGGATGGAGATATTGCAAAATTACCAGAGATTGTTGAAATTGCAGAAGAGCTGGATTTAATGACATATGTAGATGATGCACACGGTTCAGGTGTACTTGGCAAAGGTGCAGGTACTGTAAAACATTTCGGTCTTTCTGATAAAGTTGATTTCCAAATTGGTACATTATCAAAAGCAATTGGGGTAATTGGTGGATATGTAGCTGGAAAACAAAACTTAATCGATTGGTTAAAAGTGCGTTCACGTCCATTCTTATTCTCAACAGCTTTAACACCAGCTGATGCAGCTGCTTGTATGAGATCAATTGAAATTTTAATGGAAAGCACAGAGTTACACGATCGTTTATGGGAAAATGGTCGCTATTTAAAACAAGGGTTAAAAGAACTTGGCTTTAACATTGGAGAAAGTGAAACACCAATTACACCTTGTATTATTGGTGATGAAGTATTAACGCAAGAATTTAGTAAACGTCTAAATGAAGAAGGCGTATACGCAAAATCTATCGTATTCCCAACCGTAGCAAAAGGAATGGGACGCGTTCGTAATATGCCTACAGCAGCTCATACGAAAGAAATGTTAGATGAAGCAATTCGTAAGTATGAAAAAGTAGGGAAAGAAATGGGTATCATTTAATTAACGACATCTTTTGAATAGCTTGCAAATGAGGAGTGGGAAAAATGAAAAAAATTCTAGTAACCGGTTCTTTAGGGCAAATTGGTTCTGAACTAGTAATGAAACTTCGTGATGTATACGGCGCATCAAATGTTATTGCAACAGATATTCGTGAAACAGATAGTGAAGTGGTAACGTCTGGTCCATTTGAAACGTTAGATGTAACAGATGGACAAAAATTACATGATATTGCAAAGCGTAATGAAGTAGATACAATTATTCATTTAGCGGCTTTACTTTCAGCAACTGCAGAAAAAAATCCGTTATTTGCTTGGAATTTAAATATGGGCGGACTTGTAAATGCATTAGAAGCAGCACGTGAATTAAACTGTAAGTTTTTCACGCCAAGTTCTATCGGTGCATTTGGTCCATCAACGCCAAAAGATAATACACCACAAGATACAATTCAACGTCCTACTACAATGTATGGGGTAAACAAAGTAGCAGGAGAATTACTATGTGATTATTATCATCAAAAGTTCGGCGTTGATACGCGCGGCGTACGTTTCCCAGGCTTAATTTCTTACGTAGCTCCTCCAGGAGGCGGAACAACTGATTATGCAGTTGAAATTTATTATGAGGCGATTAAAAAAGGTACATACACCTCATACATTGCTGAAGGAACATACATGGATATGATGTATATGCCAGATGCTTTACAAGCGATCATTTCATTAATGGAAGCTGATTCAAGTAAACTCGTGCATAGAAATGCATTTAACATTACAGCAATGAGCTTTGAACCAGAGCAAATTGCAGCATCAATTCGTAAACACATCCCGAACTTTACAATGGATTACGCTGTAGACCCTGCTCGTCAAACGATCGCTGATAGCTGGCCAAACTCTATTGATGCAACTGCAGCAATGAAAGAGTGGGGCTTTAAAGCAGAATATGATTTAGACAAAATGACAACTGACATGCTTGCTAAGTTAAAAAAAAAGCTTGCAGATGAGTTAGTGATGAATTAATAGGAAGAGCTGATTCTTAGGAATCGGCTCTTAATTATTTTAGGAAGGGAGAAAAGCAACATGCAAAGAGTTGATGTTGTATATGCACTAATATACGATAGCGAAAAAGATAAAATATTAATGGTACATAATGTAGAACAAAACGTTTGGTCACTACCGGGCGGGGCAGTTGAAAAAGGTGAAATGTTAGAGGAAGCACTAGTAAGAGAAGTGAAAGAAGAGACAGGTTTAACTGCTGCACTCAGTGGACTTGTCGCATTAAATGAGAAGTTTTTTGAAGAGAAAGGACATCATGCATTATTTTTTACATTCCGAGCAAATGTAGTAACAGGTGAACTTGGTGCAGAAGATGAAGGAGAAATTTCCGCAATCGAGTGGGTAGATAGAAAAATCGCGAATGAGCGATTCCCATACTACGATGGAGGGTTCGAATTATTATTAGAAGTTTCCATTCCATACAAGTTTCAACCAGAAACAAAGTAAGTTAACGAAGAAAAACAGGAGCCTCGTGGCTCCTGTTTTTCTATTCAATCGTCTTCAGTAATAGTTTCTTCAACAATGGTTTAATCTTCAGGCGTAAATCTTCAGCATGATTTGCAACTAAGAAGTGATGGTTATAAATGTTTTTCATTAGTTGATAAGTCGCTTCTTTTGCTTCGCCTTCTTCGATAAAGATGCCGATTACTTCCATACCACTTTTACGAGCAAGTTTGACTGCTTCGTGCGTATCTAAAATTCCGTCTTGTTGATAGTCTAGTGCAGAAGGTTCACCGTCTGTAAAGACAAGTAAGAATTTATGTTTTTCTGGTCTTTTCGCAAGCTTTTCAGAAACGATACGAATAATATACCCGTCGCGGTTATCTTCTTCTTCGCGAAGTTGCATAATCTCTGGACCGACGTTTGGTAACGTTGAGTTTTTATATGTCACTACTTCATGGATAACGTTCGGTTTATCTTCAGGTTTAGCACTAGAAGCATCTTCCCAAAATCCGCTAATAGCGTGCGGGATTTTTAAAGATTTTAAAGCTTCATGGAATAGGACCACACTCTTCTTCGTTTCTTCCATTTTGTTATACATAGAACCAGAGCAGTCCACTAATAGTTGGAATGCAACGTCTAATTCTTGAGATTCTTGTCCTTTTTTATAAAACATACGCGGCTGCTTTTCAGTATAAATACGAAGGAATTTCTTACGAAGTCTTCCGTAATATTTATCACTATTTGCATTCGTTTTGTTTTCAATTGTTTTTTCGATGATTTTCTTTAATTCTTTTACATCTTTATTAACGACTGATTTGATAGCTTGGTAATCTTTTTTCTCATCAGGATTTGATTTGCGAGCTTCTTTAAATGTATGAGAAGCTCCCACATTATACTTTCCGTATGCGCCGTCGTTTTGGCTAGAAGCATGAGACGCTCTTGCTTCCTCTGTATCAGCACCATCAAAGTTAGATTGTGTACTTTTTTGGGAAGTACCTTGTACAGAACCAAGTGCTTGGTCACCATCTTCTGATTCACGAGCAGTATCACCCATCATATTTGTTTTTGTTCCGCTTTCTAATTCAAAGCGTAAAAAGTTCTCGTTTTCATTGTTTTTATTTTCACGGTGCCATGTCGAGAAGCTTTCATCCATTTTGTTTTTGTTATCATCGTCATCTAGGAGCTGCGTATCATCATTTGCTAATTTTTCAGCGCGACTGTCTTTCTCATCTGCAATAACAGATAAATAAAGCGGGGCATGTCCGAAATAATTATTAAGCATATCACTTTCAAGAAGCCCTTCTAAGCGATAGCGAATTTTCTCAACGATATACATAATATCTTCCGTATTACGGGCTTGGAATGTTTCATGCAAAATTGATTCAATTTGCTCGAAATATTCATTATTAAACATTTCATATTTATCACTCGTTAATGAAAGATAGCATAGACAAAATAGACGGTCACCGTGATAGTTACGAACACGATTTATTTCATTTTGTGAGCCAAAGTAATTGCGATACATTTCTTTTCGGCGTTTAAAAATGTGTTTTGTGCCAGGACGTAAATTTTTGACGATTTCCTCAACACGTAAATCTTCTAATAGAACAAATAATTGTGTTAAAAACTTTTTTAGAGGCGATTCTTGTAATTCAATCGCATAAGAACGAATTAAAGTCATGTCCGAGTAATGTTTATTACCAAGTGCCTTTAAGAACACTTCGCTTTTTAATCCGATTACTGTATCCTCTTCTTTTCGATCATCCCAAAAGTGACTAATGACAACCTTTTTTTCAATTTCGTCGTAGTATGCTTTATAGCCATACTCAAGATAGGCATCGTCTTCTTTTAGAAGAGCATACATTAAGTTTTCCATTTGTAGAAACAGCGACGCATCAATTTTTTTGTCACTAAAAATTTGTCTCATGAATTATTCCTCAAAGAAATAACTTTCTGCTAATTCACGGACAGTCATTTGTTCTGTTTCATCGTTTAATTTTGCGATAATACTACGTTCAATTGCACGCATAACAGGAATATATACACCTAAATCACATGCATCGATAATGCCACGAATACTAGCTGCTTCTTCACTTACGCGTCCATCACGAGCTAAAGGCATAAGATCGCTTGCGAATGCAACGAACTTTTCAATTGTTGCAACATCATTTAATTTTGATTCAGATAGTAATAGTTCTTTTAATGTATCACCTTGAATGTAAGGAACTTCAATAATAACGAAACGGTTTTTTAACGCTTCGTTTAGTTCACTTGTCCCAACATAACCTTCGTTAATCGCAGCGATTACGCGATATTCGTCATCACCGTATACAACTTCTTGTGTAAATGGGTTTGTAATCATTTTACGATAATCTAACGCACCATGAAGAAGTGGTAATGTTTCAGGTTTTGCCATATTGATTTCATCAATATATAAGAAATGACCGTTCTTCATTGCCTTCATAAGAGGACCATTAACGAATGTAACTTCAGATGCACCCTCTTTTGTTTGTAATGTGTTGTATCCTAAAATACCTTCTACATCTAAGTCGACAGAACAGTTAATGCTATGCATTGGTTTTTGGAATAAAGAAGAAAGAGTTTCCGCTAGTACTGTTTTACCACTACCAGTTGGTCCTTTTAATAGAATGTTTTTACCAAGTAAAAGTGCTGTAATGGCATCTTCAATAATGCTGTTATCAGATGCTTTATATATTTTCTTTCCAATTAAATGTGCATTTTCGCCAGCTTCTTGTTTGTTTTTTTCGTGAAGGGCTGAGAGCTGTTGTTTTAAATCAGCGTGTATATGAAATTGTTCTAACATGTATTTCCCACCTAACATTATTTTCATAAAGTAATACATCTTATGATAACTTGTTTTAATATGGTATGCAAAGAAAAGGAGAGAGGGGAAATGTAAAAGAAAAAGCAATCAATATTATATTGATTGCTTATAGCAAAGGAGAAATGAGTCGCATGAAAGACTCTAATATTCGTTTTTTGATACTTCTTTTTTGGAACGAGTTCCATTTAATTTCAGTGGAATGCTTAAAGTCTTCTTCAAAATCATGTTTAATATCATGAACGGTTTCTGATTCATAAAGTACACTAATAATTTCATAATTTAACTCAAAGCTACGTACATCCATATTTGCTGTTCCAATTGTTGCGATCTTATCATCAACGAGTACAATTTTCGCATGCATAAAACCATCTTTATAACTGTAAATGGAAGCACCGGCTTTTAAAAGTGGAGTGAAATAGGATTGAGATGCTTGATCACTAATAATACTATCACTTTTACCTGGATATAAAATGCGTACATCTATGCCGGATATTGCACTTAAGCGTAATAATGTTAAAGTTTCTTGATCGGGAATAAAGTATGGCGTAGCGATCCAAATAGATTTTTTGGCAGAGCCCATAACAGCTAGTAACGTATTACGAATACTTTTATCATCTGAGCTTGGTCCACTTGCTACAATTTGAACAGCACCTTCTGCATTCGAAATTTCTTTACCAGGGAAGTATTGTACATTCATAAATTGATCCCAAGAATAGTTACTTAAACCACTAGAGGCATAGAGCCAATCTTCTAGAAAGATTGCTTGTAATTTATATAATGCTTTTCCTTCTATTTTTAAATGACTATCACGCCAAACGGGAAATTTCTTTGAACGGCCGAGATATTCGTCACCGACGTTGAGTCCTCCAGTAAATCCAATTTCTCCATCTACAATAACAATTTTACGATGGTTACGATAATTGACTGTTTCAAGTAACCAAGCTGAAAAAATAGGATCAAATTCCACAATTTCAATTCCAGCTTCTTTCATAGGCTGTAAAAATCGTCTTCTTAACGTGTTACTTCCGAGTCCATCATAAAGGAAGCGTACAATAACCCCGGATTTTGCCTTCTTTATTAAAGCATCCCGAACTTTTGTACCAATCTCATCGGCTTTATAAATATAGTATTGAATATGTATATGGTGTTTTGCATGCTCAATAGCGTGCAGAATTTCTGAAAATGTTTGATCTCCGTTTGTTAAAAGTTTTGTAGTCGTTCTATCTGCGGCAGGACCGCCTCCAAATTTTTGTACTACTTCTGTTAAATGTATAGAACGCTCATGTAATGGAACTGTAAGAGAAAGTTCTAGTCGTCTTCCTTCTAATATTTCACGGAATAATTTTCTTTGTTCTTCTGAACGATGAAGATGTTTTTTTCTTCTCCAACGGCTACGACCGAAGAGGGAGTATAAAAGAACACCTACAACAGGAAGAAGTGCTAATACTAAAAACCACGCTAAGGTACTTTGAGGAGACCTGTTTTCGATAAAAATAACGAATGAAATTCCTACGATTGTGATGGACCATAGAGCACCAACAAACGTATATAACGAAATAACCGATGTATTTAATAGGAAAAGAACGATAGATACGATTGTAAATATTAATAATAATTGAACGATAGGCTTCTTCATTTCTATAAAATTCCTCTAATCTTTCTTAAATATAGACTTCTTATATAAAAGGTGTAATCTGACATTCTTATTATAAAGTGTTTTGTTTTTTTTACAAAATATAGACATTTTCCCCATGCTTTCCGCATTTGTCCTACATACAGTATATTATTACATTTTTATATAGAAAAGGGGATGAATAAAATGTATGGTCGTCCAGTTGGAGGGTTCGGACATGGCGGATTTCATGGGAGTTTTGGACATTCTCCATTTTTTGGCGGAGGATTCTTTCCTGGATTTGTAGCAGGGGCTTTACTTAGTCCTGCGTTTGGTTATGGCGGATATGGTTATCCATATTATTCAGATACACCATACTATACGGATTATCAGCAGAATCCTTATTATTCCACATATTAAAGAGAGGCAGAACTATATGCTAAAAGGAGAGGAAGAAAAATGAACTATAATGGAAATTATGGCGGATATGATCGGAATCATCACGGGGGTGGAGGGCACCATCATCACGGCGGGCATAATCATCATGGTGGACACAATCATTATGATCATCACCACCATCACGGCGGCGGATGGGGCTGGGGTGGCGGCTCATGGGGCGGAGGATTTTTCCCAGGAAGTTTTGCAGGAGGAGTAGTAGGAGGACTTACAGCTGGAGCGTTAACAGGTGCAGCTAGTGGTGGGGGATATTACCCAGCTCCATATCCAGTAACTTACCCAACGCCATATCCAGGTTACCAGCAAATATCGAATCCATATTATTAAACAAAAAAAGAGGATACCTTCTTTTTGTTTAATAATGTATATATTTATAAAATACTTCCAAAATAAAGGTAAAAATATGTTAATATTTTGTTATTGTAATTCAAAATATTAACTGCCAATTTTAATCTCTATTCCGTTAGTTTGTTGGCAGTTGGATTTACACCTTAATATTTCATGAAAGCAAAGAGATTAGGTGTGAGGCCACATTAGTAGGGAGCAGAGGCTAGTATTGATTAAATTGTCGCTTTATAAATTAAAAAAATGTAAGAGAATACGGTATAATAAGATCAGATAATCAGAGAAGTGAAAAGTCTCTACTATAATTAAAACGGCACTATATTGCTTTTTTTTATAAATAATATTATGTTATTTTAATCGGCCTATTTAGAAAAAATTTGTGATTTATCCCGCATTAACGGGCAGTAAGACTCCCACCTCAAAATTCGGTGAATGCGAGGAAGTTAGGTGGGAGATAACTGCCCGTAAAAGCCCGATTGGTGAAGGCTAATAATCAGTGGGGGATGGACAAAACCCCCACTGATTAAAGTTTCACTTTATGTAAAGGCATATTGTTAGAAAATGAAATATCTCTATTTCTATGAAGAGAAACGAATTGTGTTTTAGTCAGATAGGAAGCAAGGAGAGGTGCGCATGCTAGAACAAAGAGGTCATGCATTATATGACTCTTCATTGCAAGATTTAAAATTAGCATTAGATGAGTCTTCAATTGTTGCTATTACAGACCGAAATGGTCTTATTACATATGTGAATGATAAATTTTGTAAAATATCAAAATATAAAAGAGAAGAGTTAATAGGAAAAGATCACCGTATTTTAAATTCCGGATATCATCCGAAAGCATTTTTTCAAATCCTATGGAAGCGTATTTTGAGTGGAAAAGTCTGGACGGGGGAAATTCGAAATCAAGCAAAAGATGGTACGTATTATTGGGTTAAAACAACAATTGTTCCATTTTTAAATGAAAAGGGAGAACCCTATCAATTTATTGCAATTCGAAATGATATAAGTAGTAGGAAAGAAGCAGAGCAAAGATTACGATTAAGCGAAAGTCGTTATAGGGAACTTGCTTATCATGATGCGTTAACAAGTTTACCAAACCGTTTACAGTTAATTACGACTGTAAATAAGATGATCGCAGAGAAAATAGAGTTTGGCATGATTTACTTTGATTTAGATCGCTTTAAATTAGTGAATGATACGTTAGGTCATATGATAGGAGATTTACTTTTAAGTGAAGTCGCTTCCCGATTGCATTACGTACTAGGAGATAAAGATGTTCTGGCTAGGCTTGGTGGAGATGAATTTGTACTATTAACAAAAAAACATACACAAGATGAGATGAGGCAGTTAGCGACATCTGTGTTGTCATGCTTTCAAGCACCATTTATGCTGGAAGGTCATGAAGTATATATTTCAGCCAGTCTAGGACTTTGTTCCTATCCGCAAGATGGAAAAGACGTTGAAACATTATTGAAAAATTCAGATTTAGCCATGTATAGTGCGAAAGAGCAAGGAAGAAATGGGGCGTGCTTCTTTACAGATGAATTACGTGCGAAAATAAATCGTAGAATGAAAATAGAGTTTGCTTTGCAAAAAGCAATTCGTGACGAAGAATTAAAAGTGGCATTACAGCCCATTATTGATTTGAAAACAAAGAAATGTACTGGTATTGAGGCTTTAGTACGCTGTAAGACAGAAGAAGGTCCTATTTCACCAAGTGAATTTATACCTGTAGCTGAAGAGTGTGGACTTATTATAAAACTAGGAGACTGGGTACTAGAAAAGTCATGTCGATTGTTTAAAACTTTGCCAGAGTATCAAGAGGGACTGAAGTTATCTGTTAATTTATCAATACAACAATTGATGCAAAAGCGCTTTATTTTATCTGTTCGTAGTATATTGAAGCGAACAGGATTTCCACCAAATCGTTTAATATTAGAAATAACAGAAAGTATAGCTGTACGTCATTTTGATTATATTATTGCTACATTACAAGAATTAAGAAGTATGGGGATTTTAATCGCTTTAGACGATTTCGGAACAGGATATTCCTCATTATATTATTTAAAAAAACTACCACTTGATATTGTGAAAATTGATCGTAATTTTATTCGTGAGTTTCATTATGATCACGCACAGCCAGAGCGAACGATTGTAAAATCAGTTATTGAAATTGCCCATAGTTTAAATTTATTAGTGGTTGCTGAAGGGGTAGAAACGGTAGAACAAGAAAGTTTATTAAAATCAATGGGTTGCGACTTTGTACAAGGTTTTTATTATGCGAGACCGTTAGATGTAGGTGAACTAAAAGAAAAGTTATTAACTGACTTTTAATAAAAAAAAGAGAAGCGGAAAGCTTCTCTTTTTTATTATTTTTTTTGTGAATCTTTCATTAAAATTGGATAAAGAATAAGGCCTAATACAAACAACCCAATTCCTAAGAAGAACGTTTTTAAATCAGCAGTTCCTGTTTTAATAACCCAAATGGAATATAAAAATGCTAGTGCAGTAATGATCCCATCTTTTATTCGAGATCCAGGCATTATATCATACGTTTCTCCCGTAATAACTAATTTTAACTGGTACAAGGTAGAAACAAGGTACGGGATTAAATATGCTAATGTCGCTACAACAATAGCGAAATTATATGCTTCGGAAACAGTACCAGAAATCGTTGAAAATAAGAAAATTTGTGTCATCACATTTGTAATAAATAATGATTTTGAAGGACTTCCTTTTTTATTTGTTTTTCCGAAAAACTTAGGGAAAACCCCATTTTTTGCTGCTTGGTAAGGTACTTCTGAGCTAACAACGATCCATCCTACAGTAGAGCCGAATAAAGATACGAGTGCAAGTAAGGCCATTATATAAGCACCCTTAGTACCAATTGCTAAATTTAATGCATCTACTAATGGCTTTTGAGACTCTTTTAAAACGTCTTGTGGAAGAGCACCCATTGTTAGTAGAGTAATTGCCATGTAAATAAGAAGAGCGATGATTAATCCGAAAATCGTAGCTTTCTTAACATCGTGCTGAGATTTTGCGCGGTTAGAGAGCATAACTGCTGACTCAATGCCGATAAACGCCCAAAGTGTTGCAATAGCAGCTGAATTTATTTGTCCACCCAACGAAATAGGTTGTCCAGCTTCATTCATAAATGTTTGACCGTCCCCGAAATTAGAGGCATTGAAAATGAATAATGTGATTACAATAAACATTGTAAATCCGATGATTTTTGCGATTGTTGCAAGAAGGTTCATATTTCCTGCTCTATCAATATTTTGAGAAAGAATATATTGAATTCCCCATAGCATCATACTACATACTATGAAGGTTAAAGCTTTTCCAAGTTCTAATGAAAATCCGTTTGTTGAAAAGAGAATTTGCTTACTTTGTAAAACTGGGAAGAATGTTGATAAATATCCTGCAAAGGAAATAATTACAGATGCTGTAGCAGCCCAGTTAGCAGCCCAGTACCCCCAAGCCATACTATATCCTGCAACTTTACCTGCCTTTTGGGAGGTAAACATTGCTTGGGCGTAACTTTGTGGTCCTGCTTTTAATTCTGGTTTACGAATTGCTAAATTTCCAAATACGAGTGCAATCATAAATACACCAAGTCCTGTAATACTCCATGCAAGTGTAGATCCCATTGGACCTGATACGTGTGCTAAATTTGCTGGGAGCATAAATACGCCACCGCCAACCATATTCCCGATAACAAAAGCTGTTAAAATCCATAATCCCCATTTTTTCGTTTCCATTTTTGTTAACTCCTTTGTAGTAAGTTTTGCTTAAACATCATTTTTTACTAGCATTTTTTGCAATAAAAAAAGAGCCATGTAGATAAAAAATACCTACATGGCTCTTTGCCAAAGCGTAGGTACAATGGGAATAACCCTTGTACCTACGCGTAATTTTTCCGCTAGGTTTCAAGGGTTAAGTATGATGATGATGTTTTTGTGCAAATGTAACTACAGTTGTATAAGTAAGCATAGTTTTTTGCTCCCTTTCTCCTCTGATTTTGAAGTTAGTATACTACATGTTTTTTTGAATGAAAAGAGAAATATAAAAAAATTTATAAAAATACGTTTTAGAGACTAAATATTTACCTATAGTTTTCTTGTACTGGAAAATAAGTGAGAGATTGGCAGAAGAGTATAGCGTGGTATAATACATATAGAACTAGAAGGTGACAAGGGGCTATTGTAGATGATGAGTAAGTATGAACAAATTTATACAGAAATCAGCAAGTCTATTGATAATAAACAATTAAAAGAAGGATGCAAAATCCCATCAGAAACGGAATTAATGAAGCAGTATGAGGCAAGCCGGGGTACTGTAAGAAAAGCTGTAGATTTATTGCAAGAGCGTGGATATGTTCAAAAAATACACGGAAAAGGTGTTTTTGTATTAAAGCGCAAAAATATTGAATTTAACTTTGGTGGTATTGTAAGTTTTCAAGAAGAAAATGAACGTTTAGGACGTTACTGTATTACGGAAGTCGTGGAAATAGAGAAAATGACAGCTACGAAAGATGTAGCAAAGTTATTAAACGTGAAAGAAAAAACGGAAATAGATCATATTAAACGTGTACGAAATATTGATGGAGAAAAAGTAATTTTAGATATAAACCATTTTGTATCGGAGTATATTCCAGGATTAACGAGAGAAATTGCAACTGCATCGATTTATAAATACATTGAGAAAGAATTAGGGCTACATATTAGCTATTCACAGCGGGTAATTGAAGTACAACCATGTACAGATGATGACCGAAAGTATTTAGATTTAAATGGAACAGACTATGTTGTCGTTGTAAAAAACTTTACTCATTTATACGATGGGAGTCAGTTCGAATATACGGAATCACGTCACCGTTTAGATATTTTTCACTTTTCGGATGTGGCGCGAAGAAAATAAAGAGATGGGGCGAAATAATCGTTCCATCTCTTTATTTATAAAAAAATCATCAACTTATATATATGAGTGTTGACTAACTTATATATACGAGTTAATATGTAAGTGTAAACGGTATCAAAAAAAGAAAAGAGGGACGGGAATATGGGGAAAGACTATCGTAAAACAGCAGAAGAAGTGTTGCAGTATATTGGTGGGAAAGACAATATTGAACAAGCTGCGCACTGTGTAACGAGGCTCCGTATCGCTGTAAAAGATGAAAGTAAAATAGATAATGATAAATTACAGTCTGTTTCATTAGTAAAGGGAGCGTTTCATAACGCTGGGGTATTTCAAATTGTAATTGGTCCAGGCGATGTCGATCGAGTATACGCTGAATTGATAACGCTTGCAGGTATGGAAGAATCGACAGTAGCTGACGTAAAAGATTCTGGAAACCAAAAGTTAAATCCAGTTCAAAAGTTTGTAAAAGTATTTTCAGATGTATTTATGCCGATATTACCAGCGATTGTAACAGCTGGTTTACTGATGGGGATTAACAATTTATTAGGGGCAAAGGACTTATTTTTTGATGGTAAAAATTTATTAGATGTTTATCCGAACTTAGGCGGGCTTTGGGACTTAATTAATATGATGGCCAATACAGCATTCGTATTCTTACCGGCACTTGTTGGTTGGTCAGCGACGAAGCGTTTTGGTGGTAGTCCAATACTAGGTATTGTTATGGGATTAATGCTTGTGCATCCGGCCTTATTAAACGCGTGGGATTATGGAAAAGCAGCGACTGGTTTAGAGGGACAAAAGATTGAGTACTTCGATATTTTAGGGTTATTCCAAATTGAAAAGGTAGGGTATCAAGGTCAAATCCTGCCGGTTTTAGTAGCGGCATTCGTATTAAGTAAAGTGGAAATCTTTTTAAAGAAACATGTGCCAAACGCAATTCAATTATTAGTTGTGCCAATTACAACAATCGTTGTAACGGGTGTATTAGCATTAGGGATTATCGGTCCAGTTACACGTCATATTGGAGATTTATTAACAGCCGGATTAGTAGGAGTATATGAAACGGTACCAGCACTTGGGGCAATATTATTTGGAGCATTATATGCACCGCTTGTAATTACAGGAATGCATCATATGTTTATTGCAATCGACTTACAATTAATCGCGCAGCACGGCGGTACATTTATTTGGCCAATGATTGCTCTTTCTAACATTGCACAAGGTAGTGCGGCACTAGCGATGTTCTGGATTTCTAAAAATCAAAATGATAAAAGTATGGCATCAACATCAGCAATTTCAGCGTACTTCGGTATTACGGAGCCAGCGATGTTCGGTGTAAACTTACGAAATACATTCCCGTTCTATGCAGCTATTATTGGATCTGCTATTGCGGCGATATTCATTACTTTAAATGGTGTATTAGCACCTGCTATCGGGATTGGCGGATTACCAGCATTTATTTCTATCATTCCGAAATCGATTCCAATATTTATTGTCGGGATGATTATCGCGGTTGTAATTCCATTTACGTTAACATGGTTATTTGCAAAACGAGTAAAACAGAAGTAGGAGGAAGTTAAACATGAAGGATTGGCATAAAAGTGTAGTCTATCAAATTTATCCGAAGAGCTTTAATAGTTATTACAATAAAGAAACTGGTGATATAAAAGGAGTTACAGAGAAACTAGATTATTTAAAAGAACTCGGAGTAGATTATATTTGGTTAACACCGATATACGAATCACCACAAAACGATAATGGATACGATGTAAGTGATTATTACAGTATTGATCCATCTTACGGAACGATGGAAGAGTTTGAAGAGCTTTTAGAAAAAGCGAAAGCACGTAACATTGAAATCATGCTTGATATCGTTGTAAATCATAGTTCGACGGAGCATAAGTGGTTTAAGGAAGCGAAGGAAGATAGAAATAGCCCATATCGTAATTACTATATTTGGCGTGATGAAAAAAATAATTGGCAGTCTAAGTTTGGTGGATCTGCTTGGAAATATGATGAGAAGACAGAGCAATATTTTTTACATCTATTTGATGAGACACAAGCTGATTTAAACTGGGAAAACGAAAACCTTCGTGAAGAAGTGTATGATATGATGCGCTTTTGGCTGGAGAAAGGTGTAAAAGGATTCCGCCTTGATGTTATTAATTTAATTTCAAAAGATCAAAGATTTTTAAGTGATGAAGGCACCACGGCTACAAGTGATGGGCGTAAATATTATACGGATGGTCCACGCGTCCATGAATATTTACAAGAGATGAACCGAAATGTTTTTGAAGGGAAAGATGTAATTACAGTTGGAGAAATGTCATCTACGACAATTGATAATTGTATTAAATATTCAAACCCAGAGCGTAATGAACTAAGTATGACGTTTAGTTTCCATCATTTAAAAGTAGATTATCCGAATGGTGATAAGTGGACGAAAGCTGATTTTGATTTCATTAAATTAAAAGAAATTATGTCTGATTGGCAAAGTGAAATGCAAAAGGGCGGAGGATGGAATGCGTTATTTTGGTGTAATCATGACCAGCCTCGTATTGTTTCACGGTTTGGTGATGATGAGAAGTACCGAAATGAATCTGCTAAAATGTTAGCGACAGCTATGCATATGCTGCAAGGAACACCGTACATTTATCAAGGGGAAGAAATCGGTATGACGAATCCTAACTTCCATTCTATCGAGAAATATCGTGATGTAGAATCGTTAAATATATATGATATAAAACAAGAAGAAGGATTATCCAAAGAAGAGATTATAGAGATTTTAAAACAAAAATCTCGTGACAATTCACGTACTCCGATGCAGTGGAATGAAGAGGTGAATAGTGGTTTTACAACAAGTACACCTTGGATTTCAGTGGCTGAAAACTTTAAAGAAATAAACGTAGGGAAGGCATTAGAAGATAAAGAGTCTGTCTTTTATCATTATAAAAAGTTAATTGAACTTAGAAAAAAATACAATGTAATTACAGAAGGGAAATATGATGTTTTAGATGGGAATCATCCTAAGATTTGGGCATATACACGTACTGTAAATAATGAAGTATTGCTTGTTATCAATAACTTCTACGGAGAAGAAATAACGTATTCTGCACCAGTGAATGTTCAATTGGATGGAATGAAACAAGAAGTATTATTATCAAATTACAAAGATTCAAGTAAGGATATTACGAAACTTAACTTAAGACCGTATGAGTCAATTGTATATCGATATACGAAATAAAAAGGTTGTATGCCCGCTTGGCATACAACCTTTTTATTTTAAGACGCCGCTATATAAAATCTTTACTTCTACTTCCGGTTTAAATTTTACCTTTTCATAATCCTTATGCCAATTTTTTTTCTTCCATAGACAAATCAGATCGAGTTAATAGTGGTTCAAGAGCTAATTGGTGAATTAAATTGGGGTCTGTTAAAGATTCGATATATAAGATTTTTCCTTTTCCATTTTGAAAAGGAACATCTAATTTTTTATATCATCGGAATGAGAGAGCTTGTTTTCAATGTAATTAATATTTTCCGCAAGTGATGGAAACATAGGCTTCGTTTTATTCGTCTGTTGGTTATTGTTTTGTTCTGTCACATTGTCCACCCCTTTTAGGATTAAATTATCACTGTTAATTTTTGTTTTTTATGAAAAATTTATGCTTGGATTATTTGAAAAAAATTAACTTGAAAGTTACGTTACGTCATCTTCTATACTAAAGAAAATGAGAAGTAGGGGATGGTATATATGACTTTAAAATATATGTGGGGATGGAAAGAAATTTTATATTTATTTGTTTTTGTATTTATTATTGTTCCAGTAACAATTGAATCCATTTTTTATAAATATGCTTTAAATCTATTAGGGAATTCATTATATGCTGGGGTTTTAATGGGATTTATTATGGCAGTTGTATTTACTTTTTTAGTTTATGTGTTTTGCATAAAAAGATATAACTTGTCGTGGGCAGATATTGGGATTCGGAAGCTTTCATGGAAAGATTACTTGTGGACATTTGTAGCGGTTATTTCTTTGATTGTAGTTAGTATTGGTGTATTAATGATAATGGAGAAAATGGGTATTTCCTTTGAAAATAGTAAAACGGATACGGTCCAAAATGATAAATCAATATATTCATTTTGTATCGCGGTAATTGGAGCGGCGGTTATATCACCAATATATGAAGAGATTTTATATCGGGGTGTTTTTTATACGTTTTTTCGAGATAGATATGGCATATGGGGCGGTGTGCTTATAAGTTCAATAATATTTACAGTTGTTCATATTCCCACATATAACACATTACCGGTGAATTTTTTAAGCGGAGTAGTATTTGCGTGGTTATATGAGAAAACAAATTCTATTTTATCGGCTATGATTGCCCACGCATTATTCAATTTCATAGCAGTACTTCTCACATTCATGTCGAATTAATTAGAGGGTACATATAGGAGGGAATAAATATGGAAATAGCTGTGGAACGAGTTTTTACAAATGAGATTTTAGCAGAAGCTGCAAAGATATTTAATGTGAAAGTAGAAGAAAAGCCACTTGGTGATTTTGAAAATTATATTTTTACGGCGAAAGATAAAAATGATGAAGATTACGTATTACGCTTAACTCATTCTTCTCATCGTTCTAAAAAAGAGGTAGAGGCCGAACTAGATTTTTTACGGTATGTTGCGGAGCATGGGGCGAAAGTGGCGGGACCTCTTAATTCAATATCTCAAAATTTTGTAGAAGAAATCAGAGCGGAAGATGGCACTTTCTTTTTTGCGTCTTTATTTACATATGCAAAAGGCGAGCAAGCAAAAGGAGAAGAATCGCCTTATTGGGGAGATGCTTTCTTTGAAGCTTGGGGAAAAGCGATTGGACAACTGCATCGCCTTACAATGGATTATCCTAAAACAGACTACCGTGATACGTGGGAAGAGGATGAGAGTGCAATTGTTAGTGGATTAGAAGATACGAAGGTGAAAGAGATTGCTACTGTATTAATGGATGAAATAAAGGCTCTTCCAATTAAAAGAGAAACGTTCGGCCTTATGCATGGCGATATTCATCCAGGCAATTTTCATTATGATGGAAAAGAGCTAACAATCTTTGATTTTGATGACGCTGCCTATAATTACTTCATTCATGATTTGGCAATGGTTCTTTATTACTCTGTTCTTTTTACACCGTGGACATTGGAGAAAAAGACGGAATTTGCTCGTAAACAGTTACAAGTGTTACGAAAAGGGTATGAATATGAGCACAGACTGGCGGATAGTTGCTATGAAGCGTTACCGTTATTTTTACGTCTACGTGATATTGGTTTATACGGTACGCTTCAAAAGAAGTTTAAAGGGAAAGATATGCCAGATCATTTCCGAGAATTAGCAGAACAACTCTATGAAAGAATTATAAAGAAGGAAGCAATTGTGAATACATAATACATTCATCTCAAAACAAAGTATGTAAAATAAATATATACTTTGTTTTTTTATACAAAAATATGTTTGTTTTATTAAAATAATATTGTCATAGATTCGGTTTGCATTATATAATTTTATGTATATTCTGAATATTCTTTACAAAAAGGAGGAGGAATGTTGGAAGCTATCGTAAGTTGGATAAATAATATTGTTTGGAGTCCCGCACTTGTCTATTTATGTTTAGGAGTAGGCTTATATTTTTCCATTCGAACGAGGTTTTTACAAGTAAGACATGTAGGAGAAATGGTGAAGCTTACATTTCAAGGGGAAAAGTCTGATGCGGGTGTTTCTTCATTCCAAGCGTTAGCACTTTCGTTATCAGGGCGCGTTGGAACGGGAAATATTGCCGGTGTTGCAACGGCTGTTGCCTTTGGTGGTCCAGGGGCTGTCTTTTGGATGTGGGCGGTAGCCTTTCTAGGAGCTGGTTCTGCATATGTAGAATCGACACTTGCACAAATATATAAGACGAAGCATCAAGGACAATTCCGTGGTGGTCCTGCTTATTACATTGAAAAAGGACTAGGGGTTAAATGGTACGCATTAGTGTTTGTTGCAGCGACAATTCTTGCAACAGGAATGCTGCTTCCAGGTGTTCAAGCGAATAGTATTGCTGTAAGTCTAGAAACAGCTTTTGGTATTAATACTGCTGTATCCGGAGCAGTATTAGTAGCGGCATTAGCACTTATTATTTTTGGTGGAGTTAAGCGAATTGTTAACGTAGCGCAAGTTGTAGTACCGTTTATGGCGCTTGGCTATATTTTAGTAGCTTGTGTAATTGTAGGTATGAACATTGAAAAATTACCAGATGCTTTTATGTTAATTATAAAAAGTGCATTTGCATTAGAAGCAGCTTTTGGCGGGATTATCGGTTTAGCAATTTCTTGGGGTGTAAAACGTGGTATTTATTCAAATGAAGCAGGGCAAGGAACTGGGGCTCATGCAGCGGCAGCTGCTGAAGTATCACATCCAGCTAAACAAGGATTAGTACAAGCATTTTCCGTTTACATTGATACATTATTTGTTTGTTCAGCAACAGCATTTATGATGATTATTACAGGCATGTATAACGTATTTGATGCAAGCGGAAAAAACTTTATCGTCAATAAATTAAATGGTGCACAGCCAGGTCCTGGTTATACACAGGCAGCGGTAGAATCTGTTTTCCCTGGATTTGGAAACGGTTTCGTCGCAATCTCTCTACTATTCTTCGCATTTACAACAATTATGGCTTATTACTACATTGCAGAAACGAATATAGCTTACTTAAATCGTGATAAAGACCGCCCTTGGATGTCTATCGTACTAAAGTTTGTATTCTTAGGAGTTGTATTCTACGGTTGTGTAAAAACAGCAGAAACAGCATGGGCTTTAGGAGATATTGGTGTAGGAATTATGGCATGGGTTAACATTATTGCGATTTTATTATTACAAAAACCGGCATTGATCGCATTAAAGGATTATGAAAAGCAGAAAAAAGAAGGAAAAGATCCAGTATTCGATCCACAGTCATTAGGAATTAAAAATGCTGATTTCTGGGAGCATGAATATGGGAAAGATAAAAAAGAAGAAGTATCTTAATAGAATAGGAATGAGAGAGCAAAGGGAAATCCCTTTGCTCTTTTTATGGACAAAATGAAGCTGAAAGTTATTTTTTTGCCTATTTTTGAATATAAAAAGAATGTACATGCTTTGTTAGGGGAAGGGGGGAGTATGTTGATTGAGTTTCGTAAAGTTAATAAATATTACGGTAACTTTCAAGTTTTGAAAAATATTAATGTACAAGTGAAAAAAGGTGAAGTGGTAGTAGTTGTTGGCCCTTCGGGATCAGGAAAAAGCACGTTGCTGCGGTGTATAAATCAATTGGAGGCAATTACCGATGGAGAATTAATTGTACAAAATACGGAAGTACACAATGCGAAAACAAATATGAATGAATTGCGCCGAAATATTGGGATGGTCTTTCAACACTTTTATTTATACCCGCATAAAACAGTTCTTCAAAATATTACACTAGCACCGATTAAAGTAAATAAAGTTTCCAAAGAAAAGGCGGAGCAAACAGCGATGTTTTATTTAGAGAAAGTGGGGATCCCGGAGAAAGCAGGTGTATATCCACATCAATTATCTGGTGGACAACAGCAAAGGGTGGCGATTGCTAGAGGGCTCGCGATGCAACCGGAAATTATGCTATTTGATGAGCCTACGTCTGCTCTTGATCCAGAGATGATTGGGGAAGTGCTTGATGTTATGAAAGCGCTGGCTAAAGAAGGAATGACGATGGTTGTCGTCACACACGAGATGGGATTTGCACGTGAGGTAGCAGATAGGATTTTATTTATGGATGACGGTCAAATTATCGAAGATACAACACCAGCACAATTTTTTGCAAATCCTGAACAAGAAAGAGCTCGTCTATTTTTAAGCCGAGTGTTAAATCATTAAAGGAGGAATTTCATGCTTAAAATGAAAAAGCTGTTTACCCTAATCGTATTCTCATGTTTATTCGTGCTTATTGTTGCTGGATGCGGGGGTAAAAAAGACGAGGCGAAAGAAACAAATACGAAACAAGGCGGAGTTGTTGAACAAATTAAGAAGCGCGGGAAATTAGTAGTCGGAGTGAAAAATGATACGAATTTATTTGGATTGAAAAACCCTTCAACAGGGCAGGTAGAAGGATTCGATATTGATATCGCGAAGGCGCTTGCGAAAAAAATTCTTGGTGATGAAAAGAAACTAGAGCTGAAAGAAGTAACGTCTAAAACACGTATTCCAATGCTGAAAAATGGTGATATTGATGCCATTATTGCGACAATGACAATTACGGAAGAGCGTAAAAAAGAAGTGGATTTTTCAGATGTATATTTTAAAGCGGGTCAATCGTTACTTGTGAAAAAAGGGAGTAATATTAAAAATATTGATGATGTGAAACAAGGCGTTAAAGTATTGGCTGTAAAAGGCTCAACGTCAACAAATAACATCCGTCAAAAATCACCAGAAGCAACAGTATTAGAGTTTGAGAATTATAGTGAGGCATTTACAGCGTTAAAAGCAGGTAAAGGCGATGTTTTAACGACAGATAATGCGATTCTTTATGGAATGGCAAAACAAGATTCTAATTATGAAGTTGTAGGGAAAATTTTCACGGATGAACCGTATGGAATTGCAGTGCGAAAAGGTGCAAACGATTTAACGAAAGAGATTAATAGTTTATTAAAAGATATGAAAGCGAATGGGGAATACGATAAATTGTATGGAAAATGGATTGGTCAAAAGCAAGAAAAATAGAGTGAAACTTTAATAAGTGGGGAAGGGTTATCTCCTACTGATGATTAGCAGCTTATACCAATTGGGATAAATAGTAAGAGTGAGAGGATGAGGGATGCTCATCCTCTTCTTATAAAGAAAGAGGGGAGAATATGTGCCTGACTTTTCTATTTTGACGAATAATATTGATATGTATTTAGAAGGATTTAAATATACGGTAATGTCTAGTGTAGTTGCGCTAATAGGAAGTTTTGTTTTAGGAATTATTATGGCAGTGATGCGAATTTCACCTATTCGTATTTTGAATTGGATTGGCTCTGCTTATGTAGAGTTTGTTAGAAATATTCCACTCGTATTAATTGCATTCATTTTCTATTTTGCTTTTCCTGTAATAGGAATTACTTTCAACGGTTTTGTAGCAGGGACAGTTGCACTTACAGTTTATACAGCGGCTTTTATTGCGGAAGTAATTCGTGCTGGTATTTTATCAGTCGCGAAAGGTCAAATGGAAGCAGCGCGTTCTTCAGGATTAACTTATACGCAAGCGATGTATTATGTCGTCTTACCTCAAGCGATGAAAATCGTAATTCCTCCTCTAGGAAATCAATTTCTCAATTTAGTAAAAAACTCTTCAATACTCGGAATTATTGCTGGAACGGATTTAATGTATCAAGGAGACTTAATTTCAATGAAGACGCTTGTTACGTTTGATGTATATATATTTGTGGGGATGTTTTATTTAGTATTAACAATTCCGCTAAGTATGCTGGTGCGTTATTTGGAAAGACGCTTGGCAAAGGAGGGGGTGTAGATGGATTTTCAAGGTGCTATTACAGGAGATCATATACTCTTTTTATTAAAAGGATTGCTTATCACGCTAGAAGTCGCTCTTGTAGCGATTGTACTTAGTTTTATTATCGGTAGTGTAATAGGAACGTTGCGCTATGCAAAAATACCCGTCATCTCACAAATACTAGGCTTTATCGTTGAAGTTATTCGGAATTTACCACTTCTTTTAATTATATTTTTTACGTATTTTGCACTTCCAGAGGCAGGTTTGAAGTTAGAAATTATAACAGCCGCAATTGTTGCTTTAACGATATTTGAAGCAGCGATGATATCTGAAATTGTTAGAAGTGGCTTATTATCTATCGAAAGAGGACAAATTGAAGCGGCGCGCTCTTCAGGATTAACATATGTCCAAACGCTTTGGCACATTATTTTACCGCAAGCACTTAGAAGAATGGTTCCGCCGCTTGTTAGTCAATTTATTTCATTGTTAAAAGATACGTCATTAGCGGTTGTTATATCATTGCCAGAGCTTATGCATAATGCTCAAATTATTAGCGGGCAGAATGTAAATTATATGATTCCGACATTTATACTAGCAGCCTGTATGTATTTTGTTGTAAACTACGGTTTATCAATTTTATCTAGAAGATTAGAAATACGTTAACTCTTACAAAAAATGTAAGAGTTTTTTCCTTATAAATCCTTTTTTACCTCGAATTAGTATTGTAAGCTCTTAATAGTTGAATTTTTATATTATTTTATCAGAAAAGTTTTAATTTTATATAGAAATTGTAACCGCTTTCGTGTATATTTTTATTATCAGAAAATTTTAACAAGATATAGGGGTACTTGTAGGGGAGGATTAAGATGCAGCAAACAACGAATGAGCAATTACATCGTACGATGAAGAGTAGACATTTATTTATGATCGCACTAGGTGGTGTAATCGGAACTGGTTTTTTTCTAGGTTCAGGTTACACCATTAATCAGGCTGGACCAGGGGGAGCCATCCTTTCATATTTAGTGGGCGGAGTTATTATGTATTTAACAATGCTTTGTCTTGGAGAGCTAACGGTAGCAATGCCAGTTTCAGGATCTTTCCAAAAGTATGCGACGAAGTTTATTGGACCAGGAACTGGATTTATGATCGGCTGGCTATACTGGATTGGATGGGCAGTAACAGTAGGATTAGAATTAACATCGATCGGTTTAATGATGAAAAGATGGTTTCCGAATGTTGATGTTTGGGTGTGGTGTCTCGTATTCGGAGTTATTTTATATGCTTCAAATGCAATATCAGCGAAGAGTTATGCTGAATTAGAGTTTTGGTTCTCTAGTATTAAAGTAGTTACAATTATTGCATTCATTCTACTTGGTGGTAGCGCATTACTAGGATTTTTACCATACGACGGAAAAGAAGCAGCGCCTCTTTTCTCTAACTTTGTAAGTGATGGTGGGCTATTCCCAAATGGACTAGCTGCAGTGCTTCTTACGATGATTACAGTTAACTTTTCCTTCCAAGGAACAGAGTTAATCGGGATTGCAGCAGGAGAGAGTCAGAATCCTGAAAAAACAATTCCACGTGCAATTCGTAATACAGTATGGCGCATTATGTTATTCTTCATTTTAACAATGACAATTTTAGTAGGGTTAATTTCTTGGAAAGAAGCAGGGATAATTGAAAGTCCATTCGTAGTTGTATTTGATAAAATCGGTATCCCATATGCAGCTGATATTATGAACTTCGTTATTATTACAGCTCTTCTATCTGTAGCGAACTCAGGGTTATATGCAGCAACGCGTATACTATGGTCACTTGCAAATGAAGGAATGGCACCAACTTCTTTCAAGAAAGTAAATAAACGTGGTATTCCGATTACAGCGTTAGTCGTAACAATTGCTGTTGCGGCGTTATCTTTATTAACAAGCTTCCTTGCAGAAGATACAGTATATATGTACTTATTATCTATAGCTGGTTTATCTGCTGTTTCAAGTTGGATCATTATTGCTTTATCGCAACTTCGCTTTAGAAGTCAGTATTTAAAAGGCGGAGGAAAATTAGAGGACTTAAAGTATAGAACACCACTATACCCGCTTGTTCCAATTTTAGCTTTAATTACAAATAGTATCGTTGTTATTAGTTTAGCGTTTATTCCAGAACAACGAATGGCGTTATATTGTGGTATTCCATTTATCATTTTCTGCTACATATATTATTATATGAGTAAGAAGCGGAAGAAACCGATGAAAGTGGAGATGGAAGCAAAGTATGAAAATAAAAATTAAGCATGATGATATAGAGGCAGATTTATCGTATGGTTCATTGGCGATAGGGAAAGAAAACGGGTATTCACCGTTACAATTACTCGTTTCTTCTATTGCAGGGTGTAGTGCAATTGTTTTTCGAACGATTTTAGAAAAGAAACGCATTACATACGATACGTTTACAATTGAAACTGAAATTGGTAGAAGTGAAGCTCTATCAAAACCAGTTGAAAGTGTTCATTTGCACTATAAAATTAAAGCGCAAAACATTACAGAAGAACAATTAGACAAGGCACTGCAACTTGCAGTAAAGAATTGTACGATTGTTCAATCTGTAAAAGATAGTATAAAAGTTACGGAAACAATTGAATTAATAAAGTGAAACATAAAAACGTGAGAATAGGGCGCTCACGTTTTTATGTTTTTAGCAGAGGGGGAAGCATGATGGAATGTTTAGGTTGTAAATTAGCAAATGAAGAGGAAAAAATATATAGAGTATATGAAGATGAGTATGTAACGTGTTTTTTAGATCATGTGCCCTTCTACCCAGGACATACTTTAATTGTGCCGAAGCAGCATGTTTTAGAAGTAGATGAATTAGATGATGTTGTAGCAAAATCAATTATGGATGCTTCTAAGCTTATTGCAAAAGCGATTAAGGCATTATATCAACCTGATGGAATTACAATTTGTCAAAATGGTGGAATCTTTAACGAGTTAACGCATTACCATATGCATGTCGTACCGAGATATAAAGAGCGTTCGTTTGCTGAGTTTTATACGGTACAACCGGGAGAGAACCAGAGTCATGGCTTTGAAGAGGCACAGGTATTGTTAAAAGAAGCGATAGAGCAAATACTGCATACTGAAAAGGCGTAAGAGGGATGTTCTTAAGGGGACAGTCAGGAAATTTATAATATTAAAAAGCTCAATTTCTCAGTTAAAATAGAGAAATTGGGCTTTTTTATTCTATTATTCGATTTTACCTATTAAAGTCTTCTACATTCATGTCTTCAGTGTCACAAAGTATATTGCTCATTCGTTATATAGAATGAGAGGAGGAATTATATGAAAGTTACAAACAAAGATTACGAAAAGATGGAAGAGCTATACGAGTTGTATGAACAAAAAATTTATTATGTAGCTTATTCTATTTTAAATAATATTCAGCAGGCTGAAGATGCAGTTCAAGAGACATTTATTACTCTTTATAAGAACTTGGAAAAGCTTCATGGTTTGAACACTCAAGAGCTTAAACGGTATATTTTGAGGATTGCGAAAAACAAAGCGATTGATAGCTACCGGAAAAATAAACGACATGAAACATTTTTAGAAGAATATCAACGAGAATCAACAGAAGTAGTAGATGAAAATATTGAAGAGTGGGAAAAACGTCTAATGTCTGAGGTTCAGATTGATACATTGCTAAAAGAGTTAAATGAATCTAACAGACAGGTTTTTAAGTACAAAGTCTTCTATAACTTAACGTATCAAGAAATTTCAAGTGTAATGGGGATAACAGAGGCTAATGTCCGCAAGCAATTTGAGCGCGCTCGAAAACGAGTACAAAGTATTATAGGAGGTATACAAAATGACGAATTCAAAGAACTCCAAAGAAATGTATGACCTTGCTGAAAAAATTGCTTTAGATGATTTTGATAAACTGGATGAACAACATGAATTTTCACATACATATACGCGCAAAAAGAAATTGTTTATGGAGGAAATGAAGCTGAAAGGCGAGCAACCGCAGAAAAAGCGTAAAAAACATCGTATGTTAATCGCTGCTGCCTGCTTATTGATTGGCATGCCGACAACCGTTTTTGGTGCAGTGAAAGTCTATAATATGATTGTCCAAAAACAAAATTACGAAGTAAATGTTTCAGTAACAAATAAGGAATCGAAAAATATTGATAAGTGGTATAAGTTGAAAGTTGGTAAATTACCAGAAAATATGGAAGCAATTGATGACTCGGCTATGAAATATTCCTTTAAAGATAACTATGCAAAAGGGGGATTTTCATTCGCTCTTCGGAGAGTAGGGGGAAATACAGATTTTCAAACTCTGTATTCGAAAAGTTACGAAGAAAAAGAGATAAATGGTAGGAAAGCAGTAATTGTCCATAAAGAAACAGGAAACAACAATGTAATGTTTGACAGAAAGGTCTTTCTCTTTTTTGAGAAAGAAGGGATTATGTTAGAAAGTTATATTGGATCCGATGTAAACGAAGAACAAATGATGGATGTGTTAGGGAACATTTCACTTGAGCCTACGTCAAAAGAAAAGGCATCACATATAGCAGATTATGATGAAAATCGCTTTACCAAAGCAGCTGAAACGAAAGAAACTAAGGTTATTCCTTTGAAAAAAGATAGTAAACGACTATTTCATATAGGGCAAAAGGTTCCAGTAACGATAACGATGGATGACAGCCAAATTGAATATGTGATAGAAAAAGTTGAAGTTTTTGATTCAATCAAAGATTTTAAACAAGAGAACTTTAATGAATTTGGACTAGATAAACTAAGCAAGAATAAGGCTTTAGATCAGACAGGAAAACTGATACCGTACAGACGGGATGCATATAAAGTTGGAAATGGTAAAGATTCAATTGACAAATTAGTAGAGTCACAATTAGTTAATCTTAAATTTGTCTATTTGACAACAACAGTGAAAAATATTGGTAAACAGGCGACAGAGGAAATCTATATGCATCCATCCATAAAGTTGCTTAAATCCGAAGGTAATACATGGAACTACGCTAAAGAAGATGGAATTGCCGAGAAAAATATTATGACGGGCGAAGTTGATTATTTAGAACCTCACGGAGACGGGAAAAGCTTTTACAATATTGGCAGTATCCGACCAGGACAAACGGTAAAGGTTAACTTAGGCTATTTTGTAGATGAGGATAAACTAGATTCAATCTTCCTTGATGCTTTCCATTACAGAGGGAATGGTGGCACTGAAAATATGAATGCGGCATATCGTTGGTGGATTGATATTCGTCAATAGTAAAACAATAGGAACAAATACACTAAAAGCTGCTTATATTTAGCAGCTTTTTTCGTCTTCATACATATGTAAAACTTCTTTCGCACGTATGCGTAAACCATCTATTAATTCTTTCGGTTCTAAAACTTTTGCATCTTTTCCAAGTCTATAAAATAAAGGGGTAACAAAGTTAATTTCTCCTTTATCAATTGTTGTATTTATATATCATGTCCCATCTTCGTTTACTATAACGAACTCTTCAAGGTAGGGAACGCTTTTACATTGGCGCACGCCTTCTGTCGTTAATAAAACATGTAACTGAGTAGGAATGTTTATTACGTCAGAGTTAGAGGCAAACCATTCTTCTAAATTTATGAATGTATCTTCATTTTCTTCCGTTGATAATATAGAAAGAATACGATCGACGCGATACAGTAATACCTTTTTTCTACTAAAGTCATAGGATGGCAAATACCATAAACCGTCGTGAGCATATATACCGATAGGATGAACATGTTTTGTTTTTATTCCAGATTTAGATTCGTATTGAAAGTGTAAATTTTTATTTTCAATAGCCGCGGTTAACACTTCTTTTAAAAATGGTGTCTCAATTGTTCTCTTCGGATTCCAAAAAGCGATATAAGAACGTAGTTTATCGACTTTAACTTTCGCATCATTTTGTAGAGAGCTATACAGTTTATGAGTAACAGAATTGATTTCTGTATTAAAAGGCAAGTCTCGATAGTAGCTTAAAGATTGAAAAGCAAAAAAGATGGAGACTGCTTCTTCTTCGGTAAATAAAATGGGGGGAAGCATGTTGTTTGTTAATACTTTATATCCTCCGTTGCGACCTTGTTCAGCGTAAATGGGTAATCCCATATCACTTAAATCTAAAATATATCTATGGACAGTACGAACGGATATATTGAACTCATCAGCTATTTCTTGAGCTGTAAATTTTCTTTTCGCAGAAGCAAATATAAGAATGTCTAGTAAACGTTTTGCTTTTGACAAATATATCACTCGTTTCTTTTTTTAACATGACATTAATTGTCATGTTTTACGGTTAGTATATTGTTTATATCATAATTTTATCAAGATGAGACGCAAGGAGGAAAAGAAATGTCACGTAAAATTGTTTTATTTATTGCAGCGAGCTTAGATGGATTTATCGCGAAAGAAGACGATGATTTAGAGTGGTTAATCGAAACGGAAGGAGAGGGAGACAACGGTTATACGGAAATGTATGAGACAATTGATACAATAATCATGGGAAAGAGAACGTACGATTATGTAGTAGAGCATATGGAACCATTCCCGTACCTAGATAAGAAATGTTATGTTTTTTCTAATTCTGAAAAAGGTTCAAATGGACATGTGGAATTTGTAAATGGAGATGTAGTAGAGTTCACCAAAAGGTTGAAAGAGCAGGAAGGATCTAAAATATGGATGGTCGGTGGAGGGAGTCTACTGAGAGAGTTTTTTAGGAATAATCTAATTGATGAATATGTTGTTACGATTACACCTCACATATTAGGTTCTGGTATTCCGCTATTTAAAGAAAAGAACCCGGAAATTAATTTAACTTTAACGGATACAAAACGTTTTGGTCAGTTTGTAAATCTATATTATAAAGTAAAATCTTAAAGGATAAAGAAACACGACTACTGATAGTAGTCGTGTTTTTATATAGATGGCAATGAAATTGTAAAGCAAGATCCGTGATCAATTTCACTTGTGACAGTAATATTTCCGCCGTGTAGTTCTACAATTTCTTTTACGATGGAGAGCCCTAAACCAGTGCCTCCTGTAGCTCTGGAGCGCGCTTTATCAACACGGTAAAAGCGGTCGAAAATGTGAGGGAGGTCTTCAGGGGGAATACCTTCTCCTTCGTCCTCAACTTTGATGGAAATACGTTTATGTTCTTCTGTAACAGAAATATTAATATGAGAATGTTCTTTTGAATGTCTATAAGCGTTATTTAAAATGTTCACTACAACTTGTTCGAATCGCTGTTCATCCAAGTTTACTAACAGTGAAGGAGGACAAGTGAAAGAAACTTTAATGTGTCTTTCCTTATACATCGCGTTTACTTTTTCGGTCATGCGAGTAAGAAAGGTGTGTAAATGCACTTCCTTTACTTGAATGAAAAAGTTATGGTGTTCCATTTGAGCGAGTGAAAATAAATCTTGAACTAAGTTTGTAATATAATCAGACTCGTCTTTTATAATGGATAAGTATTGTAAACGTTGCTCAGGAGGTGTGCTTTCTTTTAATGCAATGTCAGCATAACCTCTTACATATGTTAGAGGTGTTCTTAATTCATGAGCAACACTTGCTAGAAATTCACTTCGCTCTGTTTTCATATAATGTAAATCATTTGCGAGCGTTTGAATAGATGATGCTAGTTCACCAATTTCGTCATTTCGAGTAGTCGTTAATGAAACTGATAAATCGCCCTTACTCATTTTTTCAGTCGCTTGTTTCATGTGTAACAATGGTTTTGTTAACAAACGTGATAATAGAAAGATGGTGATGGCTGTTAATAGAAAAGTAATGACTCCGGCGATAATGAATTGTCTTGTTAGCCCGTTAACCATTTCTTCGATTGATTCCGTTCCGAGAAACATATATACATAGCCTTCCGTTTTTCCTGCCACTACAATTGGACTAACTGTACATATATAATTAGATGTTTTCCAATGATTCTCTATAATCGCTCCATCATGATCTGTTCGTGTTTGCATTCCTTCAATATGGTTTTTTATAGTAGTATTTATTTCATTGGATTTAGCTAGTACTTCTTTATTTGCATTTGTAATAATAACAGTTGTTTCAGCTTCGGATTCCATTAAAGCAACATGGGAGATTGTTTGCTTATCAAAATACTTTTCAAGGACATCTCGATGACTATTTCCACGCTTTAATAAAGCAGTCATTTCTTCATTTGCTCTAGTGTTCACAAGGCTATAATAGAGCAAGACAAATAGAACACTTTCGATTAAAAGTGTAACAATTAGAAAATAAAATCCGAGTTGAATAGAAATTCGCTTCATCGCTTTGCTCCTTAATCTAGGGTATCAATCCATCGATACCCTACTCCGTAAACAGTTTTTAAATGGTGATCAATAGGGAAATTTACTTTTCGTAATTTATCACGTAAATTACGAATATGTGAATCGACTGTTCTATCTTCTGTATTTGTATTCAATCCCCAAATTCGTTCAATGAGCTGATCACGGCTTAATACGTAGTTCACATGACGTAAAAATAATCCGAGTAAAGAGAATTCGATTGGAGTGAGAAGAAGTTCTTCATTATAGACAGAAATGAAATGCTTGGCCTCATCCCATAAAATGCCTTGATATTGGATTTGCGCGTGTTGATTTGTTCGCCTTAAAACAGCTGCAATTCTTGCGAAAAGCTCCTCTTCATGGAAAGGTTTCGTCACGTAATCATCCGCTCCAAGTTTTAACCCTTGGATGACATCTACAGTTTGATCACGAGCAGTTACCATAATGATTGGAACGTTACTAAATGATTGAATTCTTTTGCACGTTTCCCACCCGTCCATCTTTGGCATCATAATATCGAGTAAAACAAATTTGAAGTTTCGATTTTCTATATGTGAAATAGCTTCTTCTCCGGACACTGCACATACGCAGTTGTATCCGATTGGAGTAAGATAAAGTGATAATAATTCAAGCATTCTCGGTTCATCATCTACAAGTAGTATATCGATCATAGAGTACCTCCGCATTTGTAGTTATTACTTAAATTGTAAGTCAAAATCATGAAGAAATGGTGCAGATTATAATGCATCTGCATAATTTCTTCAGAATTGCTTGTTATTGTAAAGTTGAAATTCCATTTTAGGTAATAAGATTGGTTCGAAAACAATTACGGGGGCGATATAGTGAAAAAGATGACCCGAATTTTTGGGATAACAATAATTGCGGCAGTCGGTCTTGCGGCATGCGGACAAACGAATACAGATCATAAAAATCATGAATCTACAAAAGAGAAGAAAACAGAGCAAAAGGAAATGAAAATGAATCAGGAGGTAACTGCGCCGAAAGAAATGAATGCCGGGGCATCAGATGATTTATTAACGACAAGTTTAAAAAATGTAACGAGATTAAATACAAATGATCCTCTGCAAATGGCAGTGTTAACTTCGCAAACAATATGGCCAGCAACGCATAAAGAGAATCAGCCAGGTGCTGTTATTTTAGTGCCAGTGAACGAGTGGCAATTAGGTATTGCAAGTGCGGATCTTATTCATCATCCGAATAACGGACCGATTTTATTTATAGAAAAAGAAGTGGTACCCGAAATGACGTTAAAAGAAATAAAACGATTAAATCCGCTCGGAACGAAAGATGGAACGCAAATTATGGTGATGGGGGATGTAGAGGCATCTACGCTTGAGCAATTAAAAGAATATAAAGTAAAGCAAATAAAAGAAACGGATTCAGCTAAATTTGCTAAAGATGTTGATAAAGAATATGCCGATATAACAGGGAATTATCCAAATAGCGTTATTATCGGTTCGTCTGAAGAAGAAGGACGTTTATATACAACACCAGCTGTAAATTGGATTTCTCATATGCCAGAGCCACTTTTATATACAGAAAAGGATAAGGTGCCAGAAGCGACGATAGAGGCATTAAAAATGAGAAAAGATAAAGCAAATATATATGTGTTAGGACCAGAAAAAATCATTTCAAAAGAAGTAGAAAAAGAGTTAAGTAAATACGGAAAAGTAACACGGATTAGTGGAGAGACCCCAACAGAAAATTCGATTGCGTTTGCGAAATTTAAAGATGAAAAAACGAAATTTGGCTGGGGGTTCACAAAACCTGGTCACGGTTTGTCGTTTGTTTCGAGTAAAACACCAGAATTAGCAATTGCGGGAGCACCGTTTTCACATATGGGTAAACATGCCCCTGTTGTTTTGCTTGAGGAAGGAAGAGCTTCACAACCAGTTTATGACTTCCTTGCTACTATTCAGCCGAAGTTTAAAGATGATCCAACACTTGGACCGTATAACCATGGTTTCCTATTAGGAAGTACTAGTGATATTTCATTTGAAACACAAGGGATATTAGATGAGAGGTTAGAGATTGTTCAGGAAAGTGGTCAAGGTCACGGTGGACATTAATGAAATGAGAAAAGACGCTGTTAAGGTAGCGTCTTTTCTTTAGGAAACTTTTACATAGCACAACATCCTTTGCTCGTTATATAATAGCCTTCGTGCAGTCGGCCTAGATTTTCTTACGGAGAGAATCAAATGATAAAAGAGTAGAGGGTGGTAGCTTGTTTCAAAAGATAAAAAATGAATGGTTTTCTAATGTGAGAGGGGACGTGCTATCGGGGATTGTTGTTGCTTTAGCATTAATTCCTGAAGCGATAGCTTTTTCTGTTATTGCAGGTGTAGATCCGACGGTTGGATTGTACGCGGCCTTTTGTATTGCGGTTACAATCTCATTTGTTGGCGGAAGACCTGGGATGATCTCGGCGGCAACGGGTGCGATGGCATTATTAATGGTGACACTCGTTAAAGATCATGGTTTGCAATATTTATTTGCTGTGACAATAGTAACAGGTATTGTTCAAATTATTTTTGGCTTGTTCAAACTGAGTTCATTTATGAAGTTTGTTCCTAAATCCGTTATGAGTGGTTTTTTAAATTCACTTGGAATTTTAGTTTTTACAGCGCAATTGCCACATTTTAAAAATGCAACTTGGCAAATGTATGCACTTGTCGCATTAGGACTTGCAATTATATATGTATTTCCACGTATTACGAAGGCTGTACCGTCTACACTGATTTCAATTATTATTGTGACAAGTATTGCACTTATGAGCGGATTACAGTTGAAAACAGTAGGGGATATGGGAAGCTTACCGAAAGAATTACCGTTCTTTAGTATTCCTGATGTGCCGTTTACACTTGAGACATTAGGTATTATTTTACCGTACTCAGTTATGCTTGCAATTATCGGCTTACTAGAGTCATTATTAACAGCTTCGGTTTTAGACGATATGACACATACGGAAAGCAATAAACATAAGGAAGCAGGTGGGCAAGGTATTGCAAACATTGTCGCTGGTTTCTTCGGAGGAATGGCAGGCTGTGCAATGATTGGACAATCTGTTATTAACATTAAATCAGGTGGTCGCGGGAGATTATCGACGTTTGTAGCCGGTGGTTTTTTAATCATATTACTATTTGTTTTAGGTGACTATGTTGTTCATATTCCGATGGCAGCTTTAGTTGCTGTTATGATTATGGTTTCGATTGGGACGTTTGATTGGAACTCTGTAGCAACAATTCATAAAGTACCAAAAGGAAACGCATTTGTTATGATCGTAACAGTTGTGATTGTCCTAATCACACATAATTTAGGATTAGGTGTAATTATCGGAACGATAATTAGTGCGGTTTTATTTGCATTCAATATGGCAAAGATTCACGTGAAACATTTGTATATTGAAAATAAGAAAATATATGAAATTCACGGCCAACTATTCTTCGCATCTACGGCAGAGTATATAAATGCTTTTTCATACAATGAAGATGTGAAAGAAATTGAGATGAACTTTACTCATGCACACGTATGGGATGATTCAGCAGTAGCGGCAATTGATAAAGTTATCATGAAGTATGAACAGAATGGTGTGAAAGTAAGGATCACAGGGTTAAATGAACGTAGCTCGAAGATTGTTTCAAATCTAGCTACTTATAATAAGAGAATTGCTAGTTAGAAGCCTCCTTTTTAGGGGGCTTTATTATATAATACGAGTAGGATAACGAAAAGGGGATTCAGCATATGTACAAACAAATTTTATTAGCATGTGATGGTTCTGAACATGCACTTCGAGCAGCCGAGCATGCAACATATATTGCGAAATTTAACGAAGAAACACATGTTGAAGTTGTGTACGTAGTAGATAATAGAACGGCAAAATCAGATATTATACAAGGACAAACGGATTTAGAAACAATATCAGCTAGTCGAAAAGATAAATTAAAAGAGATTGAGGGTTTATTAAAGAAAGAGAACATTTCCTACAAAATTACGATTCTACATGGCGATCCAGGAGATACGATTGTTCAATATGTAAATACAGGAGATATAGATCTTGTTATTGCTGGGAGTAGAGGGCTAAATACACTGCAAGAGATGGTGCTTGGTAGTGTAAGTCATAAAATAGCAAAGCGTGTGAAATGCCCGGTGATGATTATAAAGTGAAACTTTAATCAGTGGGGGTTTTGTTCATCCCCCACTGATTATTAGCCTTCACCAATCGGGCATTTACGGGCAGTTGATCCCCCACCTAACTTCTTTGCTTTCGCTGAATTTTGAGGTGTGGGTCTTACTGCCCGTTAATGCGGGATAAAATAAATTGAGTGAGATAGTCTGTATTGTAAGCGAGACCTTGATATAATTCGAGGTCTTTTTTGATGTATAGAGGGGGAGGTTATGGCCATACTAGATATAAGTTTAGAGGGAAATTGTTAACTTACAAATTTGTAAGTTAGTTGTCAGTGAAATCGATGTTATGAAATTTTTTCCATTGATAAAATAAGAATATCAAAGGGGATATAGGGAGGATGGAAGGTATGAAATCATTTCAAAATTTGTCTTATAGCCAAGGAGTAAGTTTAATTTGTTTAGGTGGATTTGCTGGATCTGTTATGTTAGCTGTTTTAATAAAGATGTTTCAGTAAATGTTTTAATCGTATTGTATAAGTAGAAGGGAAATGGTCATTATAAACTACAAAATTTGTACTTTAGAGATAAATAAAAAATAGCTCCTAGCGAAAGAAAGTATAGGCTAGGAGCTATTTTTATTTTATTTTTCTGTTTCTGCTTTATCGCTTGTTACGCTAACGTTACCCCACTTATATTGATCTTCTGGTGTGAATTTATAATCTTTTACGCGATTGTTTACACCTCTTAAGTCGAATTTATAATGAAGTGGAATTAATGGTACTTCATCATGAATTAGTTTTTGCCATTTATCGTATACGTCTTTACGGTACTTTTCATCAGCAGCTGCTGGAGAAATACCCTGTTTTAATAATTCATTATTTTTGTCATTAGACCAACGTGTGTAATTGAACGGTGCATTTTTAGCCCAAATACCAGAAGGATCTGGATCAGAGGCAGTTCCCCAAGCCCCAGAGAAAATATCAACTTTTGGATCATCCTTTTTAATCATATCGTAGAATGAGTTAAATTCATGTAAGCGACCATCAAGAAGCTCTACTTTTAGGCCGATGTCTTTCCAAGATTGAATAAAGAATTTTGCGAGTGGTTCACTTACATCGCTACCACTCATTGATAAGAAATTAGCTTTAAATTCTTTACCATTCGGATCTTCACGGAATCCATCCCCGTTCGTATCTTTATAGCCAGCTTCATCTAATAATTTTTTAGCTTTCTCTATATCTTTATCATAAGAACCAACTTTATTGTTATGATATTTTGGTAGAGATGGTGGGATTGGTGAGTTAGCCGGATAACGTAGGCCATGATATAATTTTTCACCAATTTCTTTTCGATCAATAGCATAAGCCATTGCTTGACGTACACGAACATCTTTAAATTTATCCTTATCCATAACTACTTCTTCTTTTTCTTTATCCATATGGCCTAATTTAAAGCCGATATAACTATAGTATAGATCGGTTTTTCCGACTAATTGTGCATTTTTTAATTTACTTACATTTGGATATTGATCTGCACTTACTTCAGCAATGTCAATATCGCCGTTTTTTAAGGACGCGTTAACAACGGAAGGATTGACAACTTTTAAAACCATGCTTTTCAGTTTTGGCTTTCCACCATAATAGTCATCAAAACGTTCAAATTCAACGGATTCTCCTGGCGTAATTTTCTTCACTTTAAAAGGCCCAAAGCCAATTGGATTTTTACGGATTTTATCAGATTCTGCTAATTTATCGATTGGTACATCTCCTAAGTATTTCTTATGAAGAGGGTATGTCCAAAGTCCAGTTTTCACTGAAGGATTAGGTTCTTTAAATGTAATAGAAATTGTTTTTGGATCCGTTACCTTTATACCTGAAATTTTTTCGGATTTTCCATTATGATAATCTTCCATACCTTCAATCATTTGCATTTGAGAGTCATAGCGAGAACCAGCATATAGTTTGCTACCAATCACCAGGTAAGAATATTCTAAATCCTCAGCAGTAACAGGGTTCCCATCATGCCATTTCACATTATCTTTAATTTTTAATGTAATTGTCTTTTTATCTTCAGAAAGTTCATATGTAGCAGCTCCATCATTAGTATATTCCCAGTTTTTATCATTTGATAATAAAGATTCATCGAAAATTGTAAGGACTTGATTATCAGGTTCTCCCTCATATACAGCGAAGTTTAAAAGGCCTTCAAATGGTGTGTTAGAAACAAGACCATATGTTAATGAACCATCTTTAATTTCTTTTTTGTCATTTTTAACAGTTGTACTAAATTTATTTGTATCTACTTTTTTTGTGCTGCTAGTTTTTTCACTACCACCACTGCCCCCACATGCTGAAAGTAGTAATGTTGAAACTGCAAGTGTACTTAATACTTTGAAAAATTTTGGTTTATTCGTCATTTTCTCCACCCCTTATCCTTTTCTCTGTCTTGCATCAGCCGAGCGGCGTAGCGCTTGACCAATAAAATTTATACACAGCATCAATGTTAAAATCATGATTGATGCGGGTAACCAAATCCACCATTTCTCTTGTAATACATCTGGGTTTCTAGCATAACTAACAAGTGTACCAAGGCTTGGTGTACTTTCTGGTAGACCGAATCCTAAGAAAGTTAGACCAGATTCAATACCGATGTTTCCAGCAAGATTTAATGTAACACTGACAATGATAATTGAGCTTAAGTTAGGTAGTACTTGAAAAAGAATGATTTTCCAGTTTGGTGTTCCTAATGTTTTTGATGCAGAGACATAATCGAGTTCTTTTTCAGTTAATACTTTTGAGCGAATTAATCTTGCCTTTCCTGTCCATAAGAAAACGGTCATAATTAAAATGAAAGTAAAAATATTGAATGTAGGAACAAGTGTAATAAAAACAATTACAAGCATTAAAAATGGTAAAACTATGACAAAATCGATAACGCGCATAATGATATTATCAATAGTTCCTCCAAAATAACCGGCAATTAATCCAATTGAAAGACCAATCAAACAAGAAAGAATAGTAATAGCTAATCCAATTGTAAATGAGTTACGTGTACCAATGATAAGTTGGCCGAAAATGTCGCGTCCTCCGTAATCTGTTCCTAACCAATGTTCAGCAGAGGGAGGAGCATAAATAGCGAATAAATCAACTCGTACAATCTCTTCTTGTTTCATAATAAAAGATGTTGCGTAGACTGCTAATAATAAGATTGCTAGGAAAAAAAGTGAAAACATTGCTAATTTATCTTTACGAAGTTCTCGCCACATAATAGTGAACCCAGAAGGACTTTTTTCGTAATGAATAACTTCAGTTTGTTTTTCAGGGTTTGCTAACATTAAAAACCCTCCTTTCTTTAATCAATACGAATACGTGGATCAACGATGCTTAGAATAATATCTGAAAGGAGAGTTCCAAGTAACGTTGCAAATCCAGTAAACATAACGAGTGCAGTTATTACACTAAAATCGCGTTGAGAGATAGATTGTATAAATAGTTGTCCAATCCCTGGATAACTAAAGATACTTTCCAAGAAGATGGCACCACCAACTAATCCTGTAATTTCATAACCTAAGAAAGCTGCAATTGGTAAGAATGAATTTCGTAAAATATGTCTAGAATAGACTTTTGATTCTGGAACACCCTTTGCTCTTACTGTACGTACAAAATCTTTATGTTTCGTATCGATAATTTCGCTTCGTAAATATTGAACAGTACCAACTGTCGCAATTAATGCGCCGGATAAAGCTGGTAATAGCATGTGATTGAATTTGCTTAAATAGTAAGCAAATGTACCTGTTGCAACTTGAGGATCTACGCTACCGCCAGTCGGAAACAGAGCAAACTTAAATCCGAAAAGGAAGAGCATAATTAGTGCAAATATAAATAGCGGTGTAGCAAAACCTAGATAGTTGTAAATGGTAATGAGTCGATCAGCCCAGGTGTCATTCCAACGCCCACTTATAACTCCCAGTGGAATGGCAATTAAGTAAGTAAGAATAAGAATAACAAGTGCTAAAGATACTGTATTTCCAAGTCGCTCACCAATTAAGTCGGTTACTTTCATTTTATGTGCATAGGAAATACCGAAGTCACCTTGGACGGCATTTTTAATCCAGCGTACATATTGTGTTGTAACCGGGTCATTTAATCCTAGCTTTTCACGTTGTTCTTCAATGACTTTTGGATCCGCTTTTGGGTTATTCATTGCTCTACCGGTTAAGGCATCGCCTGGCATTGCTTTAGCTAGTAGAAAGACAAGGATACTTAATACGAATAATTGCGGAATCATCACTAAGAATCTCCGTAGTATAAACTTCCACATGTTTTATCACTCCCTTATGGTAATGCCACCCGGTGAGTTGGCGAGATTGGTTTTAAATCGTAAGCACGACCGTTTTCATTGAAATACTTTTCGTATGATTTCTCGTACTCAGAACTCACTTGCTGACGTAATTTACGTTGCTGTTCTCGGTTTTCAGGACGAATATCAGGAATAGCTGATATTAAGCGTTTCGTATAAATATGTTGTGGATTATTATAAATTTCTGTACTAGTCGCTTCTTCGACAATGCGCCCGCGATACATTACACCGATGCGGTCACACATATGGCGAATTACTCCTAAATCGTGACTTATGAATAGGTACGTTAATCCAAGTTCAGATTGTAAATCTTGTAAGAAGTTTAAAACTTGCGCTTGTACCGACACGTCAAGTGCAGATACTGGTTCATCCGCGATAATAAGCTTTGGTTTTAATGTAAGAGCGCGTGCAATACCAATCCGCTGTCTTTGTCCACCGGAAAATTCATGTGGATATTTATAAATAGACTCTGGATTTAACCCAACTTTATCAAGGTATTCTTGAACTGCTCGACGCTCTTCATCGGGTGAGAGCTTTTCAAAATTCCGAAGTGGTTCGGCAATAATATCGATAACACGTTTTTTGGGATTTAATGATGAATACGGATCTTGGAAAATCATTTGGATATCTTTTCGTTGTTCTCTTAACTCAGAGCGACTTAATTTCGTTAAATCCCTATTATTAAAATGAATGCTACCGCCTGTAGCTTTCGTTAAGTGCATAATTGCTTTACCCGTTGTTGATTTACCGCTACCTGACTCACCAACGATTCCATACGTTTCACCAGGCTGCAATTCAAAACTTACGCCATCAACTGCTCGTACGTAATCTAATGTACGTCCGAAGAAACCACCTTTAATTGGAAAATGTACTTTTAAATCTTCTACTTTAAGCAGTGCCATGAGTTACGTCATCTCCTTTCTTATGTTGGAATTTGAAGTGCTTATAGCAAGTACAACGTACCCAATGGTCTGGTTTTACTTCATGTAAAACAGGATTTTCCTCATGCTGATCTGGTCTAACCCACGGGATTCGGGCTTGGAATCGGCATCCAGTGCGAGGAAGCTTCGCTAACGAAGGAACCACGCCTTGAATTACATGCAATTTTTCTTTTTCAGCATATGCAGATGGAATTGAGTTTAATAGAGAACGAGTATATGGGTGAAGCGGGTTATTAAAAATCTCTTCTACTGTTCCTGTTTCTACAACTTGTCCTGCATACATAACGACAATACGATCAGCTGTTTCGGCAACAACGCTTAAATCATGTGTAATTAAAATGATGCCCATTTTCGTTTGTTCTTGAATAGATTTTAGTAAGTCTAAAATTTGTGCTTGGATGGTTACGTCAAGAGCCGTTGTTGGCTCATCCGCAATAATGAGTGCTGGGTTACAAGCAATCGCAATAGCGATAACAATTCTTTGTCTCATTCCGCCAGATAATTCGTGAGGGTATTGTTTATATGTAAGTTCTGGTTTTGGAATACCAACATGATGGAGTAGTTCTAAGGTGCGTTCTTTCTTTTCTGCTTTCGAAAGGTTTGTGTGGTAGTCTAAGTTTTCTTCGATTTGTTTTCCAACTGTCATAAGAGGATCGAGTGCTGTAAGAGGTTCCTGGAAAATCATACCGATGTTTGATCCGCGTACTTTATTCATTTCTGCGGTCGACATAGTAAGTAAATCCTTATCCCTATAGTAAAGTTGCCCTTGTAATTTTGTATTTGCTTCATTATGCAGTCGCATAATGGAAAGGGCAAGTGCACTTTTTCCGCAACCTGATTCACCAACTATCGCGACAATTTCATTTTCATGGACAGTTAACGAAATGTTATCAACTGCTGCATGATATTGATCTTGTATACGAAAGGAAGTCTGTAAGTTTTCAATGCGAAGAAGTGGATTCTTCATGGCTATCCCTCCATCTTTTCTGAAAAAACTAAATATTTAGTATGTTGTTGCTATTTCAATATAAAATGACAATGTTTGACAAGAGTAAATATTCAAAAATCTTTTTATATAGAGATGAGACGCAGTAATATAAGGATAAAAACCTTTTTAAAACGCTAACAATTATGGATTGGATTGATAAATTATTTGTAATAAAAAAGTACTATATGTAGAAAAAAGAGAGGTGTTCTGGAAAGAACTGTCTCTCTTTTTTTTGTAAGTATAATATTAGTGTTTAAGCTTGTTTTTGTTTTGCAGATCCTGTATTTAAAGTAAGAGCAAGGAAGAACATTGCAAGCACACAAGAAGCAAGGAGCAAAATGAATCCGCCGTCCCATCCGAATCCATCTACAATAAAGCCCATGGCTGCGCTAGCAAAAGTAGCTCCACCTAGGTAACCGAAGAACCCAGTTAAACCAGCGGCAGTTCCAGCAGCTTTTTTTGGTGCTAAGTCTAGCGCGTGTAGACCGATTAACATAACAGGTCCGTAAATTAAAAATCCAATGGAAACAAGTGCGATACTATCAATGATTGGGTGACCAGCGGGATTTAGCCAGTAAACGAGAACGGCAATGAATACACCGACCATAAATAAAATACCAGCAGGTGCGCGGCGCCCTTTAAATAGTTTATCACTCATCCATCCGCAAAGAAGTGTACCTGGAATACCAGCCCATTCGTATAGAGCATAAGCTGTACGTGAGCTACTATGAGTAAAGCTTTTTTCTTCTACTAAATAAGTAGGAGCCCAGTCTACAACGCCGTAACGAACGAAATAAACAAAAACGTTAGCGATAGCGATGTACCATAAAAACTTATTGTTTAATATGTATGTAAATAAAATTTCCTTTACCGAAAGCTCGCGTTCACGGTCCGCTACTTTTTCATCTGATGGATATTCCCCAGTGTGTTCTTCAATAGAAGGTAATCCGCAAGATTGAGGTGTATCTCTCATCGTAATTAATACATAAATACCCACTAAAATTGAAAGAATACCTGGGAAGTAAAATATACTTTTCCAGTCATTTGCAAAGAAATATAAGCCTAATGTAACGAGAGAAGGCATAAGCGCGCCGCCGACATTATGAGCGACGTTCCAAATAGACATTTTTGTACCACGTTCACTAACGGAGAACCAGTGAACCATCGTACGGCCACAAGGAGGCCATCCCATACCTTGTACCCATCCATTTAAAAACTGAAGTACAAACATAAGTATAATGCTCGTTGTAATGAAAGAAAATGAGCCGAAAATAATATTAATGATACCTGATAAAAATAGCCCAGCTGCTAAAAAGTAGCGAGGATTACAACGATCGGATACGATACCCATAAGAAATTTACTTAATCCGTAAGCGATAGATACTGCTGAAAGGATAACCCCAAGTTCCCCTTTACTAAAGCCTTGTTCGATTAAGTATGGCATTGCGAGTGAAAAGTTTTTTCGAACAAAGTAGTAACCCGCATAACCGATGAAGATACCTAAGAATACTTGTAAACGCAATTTACGGTATTCGCTATCAGTGCGATCAGCTGGTAAGCGTTCTGCGTGGGGCGCAGGTTTAAATAATTGTGTGAAAAACATAAAATGAAAATCCTCCCCTAATTAATTCGGAGCGTTTTAAGACAGAGAGAACACAAAAAGGCTATGAAATATAAAAAAGTTCCCTTTTTTATGATTCATAGCCGTATACTCCGATTCTCCGTGACTGTCAATATTAACTTCGACGAAAATTATACAACTTTGTGACAGAAATGTAAACGTTTTTATAAAGAAAGTTGTTGACGTATTTTGTTTGTGGGATTAATATTTAAATACGTTAAATATTTTATTGCTTAAATAAGAGGTGGATAACATGCCAAATGATATGACTCATATTGATAAGATTCAAGCTCTTACATTCGCTATAGGAAAGAAAATGCAAACAGAGCTATTAGAACAAATGCAAGCATCAGGACTTACACCACCGCAGTTTTATATTTTAAAGATTTTAGATCATTACGGAGCTTCAAGAGCGACACAATTGGCGGAGAAAATGTACGTGAAACCGAGCGCGATTACAGTAATGATTGATCGTTTAATTGATCATGGGTTAGTAGAGCGCTATCACGACGATAATGATCGCCGCGTTGTTATCATTGAGCTAACGAAAAAGGGGAAAGCTACAGTAGAAGAAGCGATGGCGGCTCGTAATGAGCATATTGCAAAATACTTCTCACACTTAGAATTACAAGAGAGGGAAGATTTGTTACGCCTCTTTGAAAAGCTAGAAACAATTATTTGCGGGACACAAGAGAAAAAAGAGAAAAACTAAGAGGAATTGAGGAGATTACATGGAGCAACAAGAAAATCAGAATAGAAAGTTGTTGTTAATCGGTTTAGTAATCGCGATGCTATTTGCTGCATTGGACGGAACAATCGTTGGTACAGCAATGCCGCGTATCGTCGGTGAACTAGGTGGATTAAGTTTAATGACATGGTTAACAACAGCTTACATGTTAACATCAACAACGGTTGTACCGATTGCAGGTAAATTAGCGGATTTACTTGGGCGTCGTAACGTATATATAGCAGGATTAATTATCTTTATGGCTGGTTCAGCGTTATGTGGTATGGCAAACGGTATGACAGAATTAATTATTTTCCGTGGTATTCAAGGTCTTGGTGGCGGTATTATGATGCCAATGGCTATGATTATTATTGGAGATATGTTCACGGGAAAAGAACGTGCTAAATGGCAAGGTATTTTTGGAGCTCTATATGGTCTTGCCTCTGTAATTGGACCACAAGTTGGTGGTTGGATTGTAGACGCAGTGGACTGGAGATGGGTATTCTATATTAACTTACCAGTTGGTATTTTAGCGACAATCTTTATTGCAATGGGATTAAAAGCACATAAACAAACAGGACCAATTAAAATTGATATCGCTGGAATCTTCACGATGATTCTCGGTGTTGTAAGTTTATTACTTGCGTTAACGTTTGGTGGAAAAGATTATGCATGGGGTTCTTGGCAAATTATCGGGTTATTTGCACTAGCTGCCATTGGTATTGTTAGCTTTGTTATTGTTGAAACGAAGGCTGAAGAACCAATTTTACCGATGCACTTCTTTAAAAACCGCACATTTACACTACTGAATGCGATCGGTTTCTTTATGAGTATCGGAATGTTTGGAGCAATTATGTTCGTACCGTTCTTTATGCAAGGAATTGTAGGCGTAAGTGCTGCTGAATCAGGAACGATTATGACACCGATGATGATCACAATGATCGTTATGAGTATTATCGGTGGTCAACTTGTATTAAAAGTTGGTGTGAAACCACAAATTATTACAGGGATGCTTATTATGGCTAGTGGTTTCTGGTTATTAACAACGATGGATATGCACACAACTAAGCTTACCGCTACTTCTTATATGATGATTATCGGTTTAGGAATGGGTCTTGTTATGCCGATATTAACATTAGCATTACAAGAAAGCTTCCCGAAAAAAGATCTTGGTGTTGTAACATCATCAAGTCAATTCTTCCGTCAAATCGGTGGAACGTTTGGGATTACAATTTTAGGATCAATTATGAATAACACTTCAGGTACAACGTTAACAAATAAATTAGTACCTGTATTAGATACATTCCCAAAAGAAGCGGGACAAATGGTAACAAAATTGAAAGATATGATTCATACAGATCCACAGAGTTTATATTCTATGCTCTTTAGTCCAGAGGCATTAAAACAAATGCCAGAAGCATTTTCTAACAGTATCGTACCGGTTTTGAAAAGTTCTTTGGTGGATTCGCTTCATACTGTATTTTTAACAGGATTAGTATTTATCGTAGTAGGTGCAATCTTTACGATTTTCTTACAGAAGATTAAACTATCTGATCGTAAAAAAGCTGCAGAAGAGCCTGCTGTAGAAGAGAAAGAACAAACTGTATCATATTCATAATGAAAAAGCATCGCCTTATGGCGGTGCTTTTTTTGAGTATAACCTTAAAAGCTTTTTAGTGAGAAATGATTGACGTATTTTCATAAATGCGTTATATTATTTTCTGTAAACGGTTACATGAAATGAGGAGAAAAGAGAATGAGTACGATTAAAGACGTTGCAAAATTAGCAGGGGTATCTGTTGCGACCGTTTCCAGAGTGTTAAATAAAAATGGATATGTTCATGAGGATACATTAAAAAAAGTAGAGCGAGCAATTGAAATGCTAGATTATAAGCCTAGTACAGTAGCACGATCTTTATACAATAAAAAATCTCGTTTAATTGGCTTAGTTGTTCCAAATATCGTGAATCCATTCTTTCCAGAAGTTGCACGTGCCGTAGAAGATGTAGCACATAAGCAAGGTTACACAGTTGTCCTTTGTAACTCTGATGAAAATTTAGAAAAAGAGAAACAATACATTGATGTGCTTAGACAAAATAATGTGGATGGGTTTATTGTGGCAACGAATCCACAAAATAGTGTTAATTACATGAATTTGTCTATTCCAGTTGTTGCGATTGACCGTATGTTTAATGAGCGCATTCCTACTGTATATGCAGATAACTATGCAGGGAGTCAGGCGGCGACAAAGTTATTAATAGACAAAGGGTGTAAACATATTGCACATATTCGTGGACCTCGTGATGTGAGTACAGCCAATGAACGTTTTGAAGGTTTTGTAGATGTTATTACGCAAAATAATCTTTCTTATATGATTGCAGAGAGTACATTCGATCCAGCTAATAGTGAACAGGTCGCGGTGGAATTATTAGAAGAATATCCGCATATTGATGGAATTGTTGCTGGGAATGATTTAATTGCAATCGGCGTTGTAAAGGCTGCACTTCAAAAGGGAATTTCTATTCCAGACGATTTACAAATTATCGGATTCGATGGAATTTCTTTAACAGAAATGATGTATCCATCTATTACAACTGTTGCACAGCCAATTTATGAAATGGGGAAAATTGCAACAGAATTGCTTTTAGAGCAGATGGAAGGAAATCCATTAGAAGAGAAACACTATCGTTTACCGATTGAAATTATAGAACGAAATACAACGAAGTAAGGAGATGAGACAGATGCCAAATATTGCAGTAGTAGGTAGTATTTCAATGGACTTAGTGGCTGTTTCAAAAATACGGCCGAAAGCAGGAGAAACAGTAATTGGTGAAGCGTTTCATACGATCCCAGGAGGAAAAGGGGCCAACCAAGCAGTTGCTGCAGCTAGATTAGGAGCAAATGTAGCGATGGTTGGTGCAGTAGGAAATGATGATTACGGAACAGTAGTTAGAAAAAATTTGGAGAACGAACGCGTTTTTATCGACTATGTGGTACCGGTTACAGATAGAACGACAGGAATTGCTCATATCATTTTAGCAGAAGAGGACAACAGTATTGTTGTCGTACAAGGAGCAAATGCTCTTGTAAATGAGTCGATTGTAGATCGTTCAAAAGACCTTCTTGTAAAAGCAGATATGGTTGTTCTTCAACTAGAGATTCCGCTTGAAACAGTAAAATACGTTCTGGCTATTTGTGAGGAACATAAAATTCCAGTTATGTTGAATCCGGCTCCAGCACAATTTTTATCAGAAGATATTTTAGAAAAAGCGACTTATATTACGCCGAATGAACATGAATGTCGCATCGTATTAAATGATTTCACATCACCAATTGAAGAGTTACTGGCTAAGTATCCAAACAAACTACTGATGACAGAAGGCTCTAATGGTGTTCGTTTCCATAACGGAACGGAAGTTGTTCAAGTTCCAAGTATTGCTGTAGATGTAGTAGATACGACTGGAGCTGGTGATACATTTAACGGCGCGCTAGCAGTTGCGCTTTCTGAAGGAGAAACACTTCAAAAGGCAATTCGTTTTGCAAATATTGCTGGTGGTCTTTCTGTAACGAAACTTGGGGCACAGGGCGGTATGCCAACGAGAGATAGAGTACGTGAAGTGCAGGTGATTGTCGGATGAAAAAGCACGGTGTATTAAATAGTGAAATTGCGGCGGTCCTTGCTTCACTTGGACATACAGATACGATTGTAATTGCTGATTGCGGGTTACCTATTCCTGATGGAGTAAAACGAATTGATTTAGCAGTTGAAATTGGAAAGCCTAGCTTTTTAGACGTATTACAAGTTGTTGCTGATGATATGGCAATTGAGAAAGTGACGTTAGCAGAAGAAGTCATTATGAATAATGCGGTGGTAAATAAAGAAGTTGAGATGCGTTTAATAGAGCCAGCATTTGAATATGTGTCTCATAAGGAATTTAAAGAGTATACAAAGAAAGCGAAGGCGATTATTCGTACAGGAGAAGCAACGCCTTATGCGAATGTTATTTTACATGCAGGCGTGATTTTTTAATAAAGGGATGTGATGAGAATGCATATTGAAATGAAGAACATTTCAAAAGCGTTCAGTGGTAATCCTGTTCTAAAAAACGCACAGTTTATGATTGAAACAGGAGAAGTCCATGCATTGATGGGGGAAAACGGAGCGGGGAAATCGACGCTCATGAAGATTCTAACAGGTGTATATAAAAAAGACAGTGGAGCAGTCACAATTGATGGACAAGAACGAACTTTTAAAAATGCGAAAGAAGCGGAAGAGTACGGTATTGCATTTATCCATCAAGAGTTGAACATATTACCGAATTTAACGGTAGCTGAAAATATGTTTCTTGGAAAAGAGTTAATGTATGGGAAAACGGGCATTTTACGTACGCGTCAAATGAATGCGATTGCCCAGCAGCAATTGGCAGATCTTGGTCTACAAGTGAAAGGCGCTATGCTAGCGGGTGAATTATCTGTTGGACAACAGCAAATTATTGAAATTGCTAAAGCATTAATGACAAAGGCGAGCGTTATTATTATGGATGAACCTACAGCGGCATTAACAGATCGCGAAATTGAAACTCTGTTTATTGTTATTAATAAATTACGTAAAGAGGGCGTTTCATTCGTTTATATTTCACACCGGATGGAAGAAATTTTTTCAATATGTGATGCTATTACGATTTTGCGTGATGGAGAATATGTAGGGAAAAGATTAATTCCGGAGACATCATTTGATGAAGTAGTTAGCATGATGGTGGGCCGTAGTATTGGTCAACGTTATCCAGAACGAAATAGTCAAATTGGCGAAGTGATTTTTGAAATGCGTAACGGAACGAAAAAGGGGAAATTTGAAAATGTTTCGTTTCAAGTTAGAAAAGGTGAAATCCTTGGTGTTGCGGGCTTGATGGGAGCTGGTCGCACGGATATTATGAAAGCAATATTTGGATATGAACCGCTTGATTCAGGACAAATTTTTATGAATGGACAAGAAGTAAAAATTGATAGTCCAATTGATGCGATTAGACAACGAATTGCCTTTATTACAGAGGATAGAAAATCTGAAGGGCTTGTGTTAGATTTTTCGATTCGTGAAAATTTAGCTTTACCAAATTTAGAAAGTCTTTCAAAGGGAAGCGTTGTTAATAAAGGTTTAGAACAGCAATTTACAGAGGATATGATGAAGCTTCTTAATGTGAAAGCAGCAAACGGAGAGCAAGCTGTAAAATCTCTTTCTGGTGGAAATCAGCAAAAGATTGTAATTGCAAAATGGTTAGGTATTCATCCGCAGTTACTCATTTTAGATGAACCAACGAGAGGTGTAGATGTTGGGGCAAAAAAAGAAATTTACTCTATTATGAATAAGCTTACCGAGCAAGGAGATTCCGTTATTATGGTATCGTCTGAGCTTCCAGAAGTTTTAGGAATGAGTGATCGTGTTCTCGTCATTCATGAGGGGAAAATCGGTGGTATTTTAGAGAAGGATCAGGCATCGCAAGAGTCTATTATGGCACTAGCTACAGGGGGAGAGTAAGATATGGCTAAGAAGGGGAATGTATTACAACAACTTGGTTCTTTAATTGGATTAGTATTAATTATCGTAGTAATTACAGCTTTAAATCCAGCATTTATTGAAATTCCAAATTTATTTAATATACTGCGCCAAGTATCGATTAATGCACTCATTGCATTTGGAATGACCTTCGTTATTTTAACAGGGGGTATTGACTTATCGGTAGGTTCTATTTTAGCATTATCAAGTGCACTTGTTGCCGGAATGATGGCAAGTGGCATGGATCCGTTCCTTGCAATGGTAGTTGGATTATTAGCAGGTCTTGCAATGGGAATTATAAACGGTATCATTATTGCGAAGGGAAAAGTAGCTCCGTTTATTGCAACTTTAGCAACAATGACTATTTTTCGCGGGTTGACGCTTGTTTATATGGACGGACGTCCGATCACTGGTCTTGGTGATCATTTAATGTTCCAAATGTTTGGCCGTGGTTATTTCCTTGGTATTCCTGTGCCAGCCGTTACAATGATGATCGCTTTTGCAGTACTGTACTTTATTTTAAAGAAAACAACGTTTGGTCGCCGTACGTTTGCGATTGGTGGAAATGAAGAAGCGGCAGCTTTATCTGGTATTAATGTTACGAGAATTAAAGTAATGATTTACGGTCTTTCCGGAATTTTGGCAGCGCTTGCAGGTATTGTCTTAACATCAAGATTAGATTCTGCACAGCCGACTGCTGGTACTTCTTACGAATTAGATGCAATTGCTGCAGTTGTGTTAGGAGGAACGAGTCTTTCAGGTGGAAGAGGATGGATTGTTGGTACATTCATCGGTGTGCTTATTATTGGTGTACTAAATAACGGTTTAAATTTATTAGGTGTATCTTCTTTCTTCCAACAAGTTGTAAAAGGACTTGTAATCTTACTAGCTGTACTAATTGATCGTCGAAAAGAAGCGTAATGGAGGGGCAATTCATGAAAAAATGGTTACTGATACTCGTTGCATGCATCATGGTAGTTACTGCTGGTTGTTCAATGGAACCACCAGATTGGGCAAAGGATTCTAGCGATAAAGGTCGAAATAAAACTATTAAAGTTGGATTTTCTGTTTCCACTTTAAATAATCCATTTTTCGTCACGTTGAAAAAAGGTGCAGAAAAGAAAGCAAAAGACAGTGGCATTGAACTAATTGCTGTTGATGCACAAAATGATGCAGCGAAGCAAACAAACGATGTTGAAGATTTAATTCAAAAAGGTGTCGATGTAGTTGTTATTAATCCAACTGACTCAGATGCCGTTGCTTCAGCGGTAAGTGCAGCTAATGCAGCCAATGTTCCTGTTATTACAGTAGACCGAGTTGCGAATTCAGGTAAAGTTGTTTCTCACATTGCTTCTAACAATGTCGAAGGTGGTCAAATGGCTAGTGATTACATTCGGGAATTAGTTGGTGAAGGAACAAATGTTGCTGAGTTAGAAGGAATCCCAGGATCATCTGCTGCTCGTGAGCGTGGGAAAGGATTCCATAACGTAGCTGATAAGTCTTTAAAAGTAGTAGCAAAACAAGCAGCTGATTTCGATCGTGCAAAAGGGTTATCCGTTATGGAAAATATTTTGCAAGCAAATAGCGATATAAAAGCAGTGTTTGCTCATAACGATGAAATGGCATTAGGCGCACTTGAGGCGTTGAAATCTGCTGGCAAAACGGACGTAGTCGTTGTTGGATTTGATGCAACGGACGATGCTGTAAAAGCGGTTAAAGATGGGCGCATGGCAGCAACAGTCGCTCAAAAACCGGAATTAATCGGAGAGAAGGCGATGGAAACAGCGAAAGAAATAACGCAAGGTAAAAAAGTGGACAAATTTGTTCCGATTGAATTAGAGCTTATTAAGAAAAAATAAATAAATATAAAATGAAAATTAGGAAGGAAGAATAACAAATGAAATTTTTTATTGATACAGCAAACATTAACGAAATTAAAGAGGCAAATGCATTAGGTGTAGTAGCTGGAGTAACGACAAATCCATCACTTGTAGCAAAAGAAGGCGTAGATTTCCATGAGCGTATTCGTGAAATTTGCAGCTTTATTGAAGGACCTGTAAGCGCAGAAGTAATTAGCTTAGAAGCTGATAAAATGATTGAAGAAGGAAAAGAGTTAGCAAAAATCGCTCCAAACGTTGTTGTAAAAGTTCCAATGACAACAGAAGGCTTAAAAGCAGTAAAAGCATTCTCAGATTTAGGAATTCGTACAAACGTTACATTAGTATTCTCTGCAGTGCAAGCATTACTTGCAGCTCGCGCTGGTGCGACATACGTTTCACCATTCTTAGGTCGCCTAGATGATATCGGTCATAACGGTATGGACTTAATCCGCCAAATCGCAGAAATCTTTGCAATTCACGGCATTGAAACAGAAATCATTGCAGCATCTGTACGTCACAGTGTTCACGTAACAGAAGCAGCATTAAACGGTTCACATATTGCAACAATCCCAGCAAACGTAATCGCTTCATTAGTGAAGCACCCATTAACAGATCAAGGAATTGAGAAATTCTTAGCTGATTGGGAAAAAACACAAGAGAAATAATACGAAATGGAGAACCCAAGTTTAATTAACTTGGGTTCTTTTTTTTGTTTGAAAGAATTTTCATGCAATTGTGCATATTGTCTTTTAAATTTTTAATATAAGCTATTTAATATATAACAAATCACTCTTTATTTTTCACATTTCGACATAAAAAGATAGAGGGTCTGACCAGAAAACTGGAGGGCATGATTCTATAACAGAAAGCTTATTGCTTATAGAATCATGTCTTTTATTATACAAGGGAGGATAGATTACGTGTTTTTATCTGAAGTTTAAGATTGATACAAGGGGATGATTAAAATGAGAAAAAAAGCGCCATTTAAAGTGTTGTCATCATTAACGATCGCGACATTCATCGGATGCTCAGCTGTAATGAGTGCTCCGTTAGCATACGCAGAAACGCCAGCAAAAGAAAGTGTGTCTACAACGCCAATTGATCATAACTTAATTCAAGAAGATCGTTTAGCGGAAGCGCTGAAAGAAAGAGGAACAATTAATCCAGCATCATCAAAAGAAGAGACAAAAAAGGCTGTAGAGCAATATATTGAAAAGAAACAAGGGGATCAGGCAAATAAAGAAATTCTTCCAGATGATGCTGCTCAAGAAGCATCTGATTTCGTGAAAAAGGTAAAAGAGAAAAAGATGGAAGAAAAGGAAAAAGTAAAGAAAGCTGAAAAAAATGTTAGCCCTGAGCAAAAGCCAGAGCCAAATAAAAAGCAATTAGATGGGAAAGTTCCAACTTCTAAGGCGAAACAAGCTCCATATAGTGGATCTGTTCGCAATGATAAAGTGTTAGTGTTACTCGTTGAATTTAGTGATTATAAACATAATAATATTGAACAAACACCAGGTTATATGTATTCGAAAGACTTTAGTAGAGAACATTATCAAAAGATGTTATTCGGTAAGGAACCTTACACATTATTTGATGGTTCGAAAGTAAAAACATTTAAACAATATTATGAAGAGCAGTCTGGCGGTAGTTATACGACAGACGGATATGTAACGGAGTGGCTAACTGTCCCAGGCAAAGCATCTGATTACGGAGCTGATGGTAGCAGTGGTCATGATAATAAAGGACCAAAAGGTGCACGTGATTTAGTGAAGGAAGCTTTACAAGCAGCTGCTGAGAAAGGGTTAGATTTATCTCAATTTGATCAATTCGATAGATATGATACAAATGGTGATGGGAATCAAAATGAATCTGACGGTGTAATTGATCATTTAATGGTAATCCATGCTGGTGTTGGTCAAGAAGCTGGTGGCGGTAAATTAGGTGATGATGCGATTTGGTCACATCGTTCAAAATTAGCAAGAGATCCAGTAGCGATTGAAGGTACAAAATCAAAGGTAGATTATTGGGATGGAAAAGTAGCAGCGCATGATTACACAATTGAACCAGAAGACGGTGCAGTAGGTGTGTTTGCACATGAATTTGGACATGACCTTGGTTTACCGGATGAATATGATACGAAGTATACTGGAACTGGATCACCAGTCGAAGCTTGGTCATTGATGAGTGGAGGTAGCTGGACAGGGAAAATCGCAGGAACAGAGCCAACTAGTTTTTCTCCACAAAATAAAGACTTTTTACAAAAGAATATGGGCGGCAACTGGGCGGAAATTTTAGAAGTAGATTACGATAAAATTAAGCGTGGTGTAGGAGTTCCTACATATATTGATCAAAGTGTTACAAAATCAAATCGTCCAGGTATAGTACGTGTCAATTTACCAGATAAGAGTATCGAAACAATTAAGCCTGGGTTTGGAAAACAGGCATACTATAGTACAAGAGGCGATGATATTCATACGAAATTAGAAACACCGTTCTTTGATTTAACGAAGGGAACAAATGCAAAGTTTGATTATAAGGCGAATTATGAATTAGAAGCTGAGTGTGATTTCATCGAAGTACATGTTGTAACTGAAGATGGAACAAAAACATTGATTGATAGATTAGGAGAAAAGATAGTACAAGATGATAAAGATACAACAGATGGGAAATGGATTGATAAATCATACGATTTAAGTCAGTTCAAAGGGAAGAAAGTTAAACTACAATTCGACTATATTACAGATCCAGCTTTAACATATAAAGGTTTTGCAATGGATAATGTAGATGTAACAGTTGATGGACAAGTAGTATTTTCAGATGATGCAGAAGGACAATCTAAAATGAAGTTAAATGGATTCGTTGTTTCTGATGGGACAGAAAAGAAACCCCATTATTATTATCTAGAGTGGAGAAACTATGCTGGGTCAGATAATGGATTAAAAGCGGGAAGAGGTCCGGTGTATAATACAGGTCTTGTCGTTTGGTATGCAGATGATAGCTTCAAAGATAACTGGGTTGGGGTGCATCCAGGTGAAGGATTCCTTGGTGTTGTTGACTCTCATCCAGAAGCGTTAGTTGGCAATCTAAACGGGAAACCAGCGTACGGTAATACTGGAATGCAAATTGCAGATGCTGCATTTTCATTTGATCAAACGCCAGCATGGAGTGCAAATTCATTAACACGTGGACAATTTAATTATACCGGATTACAAGGTGTTACAACATTTGATGATTCAAAAGTATACAGCAACAAACAAATTGCTGACGCAGGACGAAAAGTTCCAAACCTTGGGCTTAAATTCCAAGTTGTTGGACAAGCAGATGATAAGTCTGCAGGTGCTGTTTGGATTAGACGTTAATAAAATAAAAGCACATTCTTCATATGAAGAGTGTGCTTTTATATTTGTACATTAAGTTATTATTTTAGCTTGTGTAATACAACTGTTTATCTATATGTAGTGTATCAAATTATGTGGGGAAAGGAAATATTTCCGAGGAAATTGTCGAAGTATCGTTGGTATTTATAAACTTTCTTTTTAAAAGAAGAGATGTAGCATTGCTTTTACAGTGCAATTTATTTACATTGTTATTTGGCTATACACAAAAGTAATATATTAGGCGAAAAAAGAGCTCTATTGGATAGAGCTCCTTTTTAATGACAGAAAGGAGTGAGTTATAAATGAAAGAAACAATTGCATGTCCACAATGTGAAGAGAGTATTACTGCACAACATATTATCGATATCCCACATCCTTTTTCATTAAGGTGTCCGCATTGTAAGGTAAAGCTGAAAGAAATGAGGATAACACCATGTTTAATATTAGCGGCAATTTGTATTATCCCACTGTTTATTATTATTGGAGAGAGTATTAAAGAATTGCTAGGAAAACATTTTTCTATTGTAGATCATGTACCAACCGTACTTATTTTCTTCTTATTTTGTTATCCGTTGTATTATTTCTATGAAAAATATAATGCCATATTATTCATTAAGTATGGTTTGTTGAAAGTTAAAAGTTGAATTGAATAGGAGATTATCATTATGTTGTGGAAAATTTATTTAGTAATTGTAGCGATATTAGCTATTACTTCGTTAGTAAGAGGGATGTTTCAAACACCGATTCAAAAGTTTGATTTTGTAGTGTCTATTATTACATGGATAGGACTATTTGGATTTGTTTTTGATGTACAAATATTGACGCCAATCGTTTGGCAATGCATCTTTGTGTTTAGCATCATTTGGACTTTAACTGCAGTTTTTGTTTTACGATTATATGAAGAGAAAGATGAGCCATTACCTTTTATATTTAAATTAATTGGCATTATCCCAACTTTTCCGTTATATTACGGATTATATCAATATGCATTTTAAAAAAAGACAATGATGGAATTAACCCATCATTGTCTTTTTTACTTTGCTTCTTACATAAATCATTCCGGCAAATGTTAATAAGAATGCTGTTCCGATAACAAAGCTAGCGCTAGGAGATGCTCCGATTGCTCCGACTGTAAAGGAGCCAGCAACAACTCCTAACGAGAAGAATGCATAAAACAATCCGAATGCTTTCCCTCGGTTACCATCTGTTGTATTTTCAACAAGTAAAGCATTAATTGCTGGGAAGAGGATAGCGAATCCAATTCCATAAATCATCATAACGATAAAGAGCATGCCTTTTGTTGCAAATAATCCGAGTAAAGATAACGCTAGTGCCATTACTGCAATCCCGATTAGCATTAGTTTTGAACGATTAAATCGATCGTAAATGCGATTTGTTGGCAGTAAGAAGAAGAGGATAGCGGTAATTCCGAATACACTTAACATCATGCCTGTTGTAGATGCTTTAAGTGCTAACGCCTCAACTTTTACTGGTAACATATAAGTGACAATCCCTTGTGAAAACATGAGTGTGAAAGCACCAATATATGCTTGTAATAAAGGTTCAGATCTCAATAGTTCAATCATATCTTCTTGGTTCATCATTTGTGTTCTTGATGTATCTTTCCTTGATACGTTATTTGGTAAGAAGAATAGAGATACGATTGTACCAAGGACCATTAAAATCGAAATGGTAATGAACACCCACTCTATACCAGCTGTTGCTTTCATAATGCCGCTGAAAGCAGGTCCTACGATTGCCGCTGTTCCAACAGCAGCACCAGATAGAGCCATTGCCTTACCTTGCCTTGCTGAATTTGTTTGTTTTGATAAAAACGTAAAGGCAGCAGGAATTAAAAATCCGTCACTAAAACCGTGCATAAAGCGCACAACTAATAGTTGTTCACCACTTTGAACAACGGTGTATAACAAGACTATGAAACTCGTAATTCCCATGCTTATATAAAGGATTTTTTTTGCACCAAATTTATCAACAGCGGCTCCAGCAATAATATTACCGATCATATTAGCGAATGAGTACATACCGACAACTAGCCCGATAACAAGAGGGGTTCCTCCAAGGCTTTGAGCGAAAGTACTCATAATAGGTAATTGTGAAAATGTATCTAAAAACGCTACGATAACAATAAAGTAAATAAAATATTTCAAGCGATATTCACCTCTCCTATGCTATTATGGCATAATGCTAATTTCAACCGCAATGAAATTGAATTAACAGATGTGGAAAAAAGTACAAAGTGACAAAATATTGAACGTTATTTGTTAAAAATTAGTGAAAACGAGATTGTTTTTTGAAATATATGGATAAAAGTATTATAATAGATTTGTAAACTTCACCAGGTTAAGTATATACATAGAGAGGAATGTATAAAATGAAAGCATTACTTTGGCATAATCAACATGATGTACGAGTAGAAGAAGTACCAGAACCAACTGTAAGACCAGGAGCAGTGAAAATTAAAGTTAAATGGTGTGGTATCTGCGGGACAGACCTGCATGAATATTTAGCAGGTCCTATTTTTATTCCAACAGAAGAACATCCATTAACACACGTAAAAGCACCGGTTATTTTAGGTCATGAGTTTAGTGGTGAGGTAGTAGAAATTGGTGAAGGAGTTACATCTCATAAAGTGGGAGACCGCGTTGTTGTAGAACCAATTTATTCTTGTGGTAAATGTGAAGCTTGTAAACATGGACATTACAATGTTTGTGAACAACTTGTTTTCCACGGTCTTGGTGGAGACGGCGGTGGTTTCTCTGAATATACAGTAGTACCAGAAGATATGGTTCATCATATTCCAGATGAAATGACGTATGAACAAGGTGCGCTTGTAGAACCAGCAGCAGTAGCAGTTCATGCAGTACGTCAAAGTAAATTAAAAGAAGGGGAAGCTGTAGCAGTATTTGGTTGTGGTCCAATTGGACTTCTTGTTATCCAAGCAGCTAAAGCAGCAGGAGCAACTCCTGTTATCGCAGTGGAACTTTCTAAAGAACGTCAAGAGCTAGCTAAATTAGCAGGTGCTGATTACGTATTAAATCCAGCAACTCAAGATGTACTAGCAGAAATTCGTAACTTAACAAATGGTTTAGGTGTAAATGTTAGCTTTGAAGTAACAGGTGTTGAAGTTGTACTTCGTCAAGCAATTGAAAGTACAAGTTTTGAAGGCCAAACTGTAATTGTTAGTGTGTGGGAAAAAGATGCGACAATTACTCCGAACAACCTTGTATTAAAAGAAAAAGAAGTTATCGGTATTCTTGGATATCGTCATATATTCCCAGCTGTTATTAAATTAATTAGCTCTGGCCAAATTCAAGCAGAGAAATTAATTACGAAAAAAATTACAGTGGACCAAGTTGTTGAAGAAGGCTTTGAAGCACTTGTAAAAGATAAAAAACAAGTGAAAATTCTTGTTTCACCTAAATAATATACAATAGAAAAGGGCTACTTTTTTTCTATACTGAAAGGTGATAGACTTTCCTTTAACTAAAGGTATTTTTGTTTGGAAGGGGAAGTCCAATGCTTTCATTTATGTTGACATTGAAACGGATGTTAAGAGCCTGTTTACGAGCATGGAAAGATAAAGAGTTTCAAGTGTTATTCGTATTAACAATTTTGACATTAACATCGGGGACGATTTTTTATAGTACAGTTGAAGGATTACGTCCTCTTGACGCTTTATATTTTAGTGTGGTCACGTTGACGACTGTCGGTGATGGGAATTTTAGTCCGCAAACTGATTTTGGAAAGGTATTTACGATCTTATACATATTTATCGGGATTGGATTAGTGTTTGGATTTATTCATAAATTGGCAATTAATGTGCAACTGCCAAGTATATTATCGAAAAGAAAAAAAGAGTAGAGCGGTTAATCGCTTTACTCTTTTTTTACATTAGTTTAGAAAATTATTTGCAGTAGCTTAACAATACTTTATTACACTGTAAGTGTATTCATTCATTACGTTCACTATGTATAAAGTTATAGTAATATGAACATTTGCATATTTTAATTTATTGATAGAAATTTTGTGAAAGGTGGGATATTCTAGTCATAGGTTAACCGGAAGACATCATAGGATCCTAAAAAAATATGAACAATAATTCAATTATAAAATGGAGGATTTCAGATGAAAAAGAAAGTTCTTGCTTTAGCAGCAGCTATTACGTTAGTAGCGCCATTACAAAGCGTTGCATTTGCTCATGAAAACGATGGAGGACAGAGAGTTGGAGTTATTCCGCGCTGGTCTGCTGAAGATAAGCATAAAGAAGGCGTAAACTCTCATTTATGGATTGTAAACCGTGCAATGGATATTATGTCTCGTAATACAACACTTGTAAAACAAGATCAAGTTGCACTATTAAATGAATGGCGTACGGAGTTAGAGAACGGTATTTATGCTGCTGACTATGAAAATCCTTATTATGATAATAGCACATTTGCTTCACACTTCTATGACCCTGACAATGGAAAAACTTATATTCCATTTGCAAAGCAGGCAAAGGAAACTGGAGCTAAATATTTCAAATTAGCAGGTGAGTCATACAAAAATAAAGATATGAAACAAGCATTCTTCTATTTGGGGTTATCTCTTCATTATTTAGGGGATGTAAATCAACCGATGCATGCAGCAAACTTTACAAATCTTTCGTATCCACAAGGGTTCCATTCTAAATATGAAAACTTTGTAGATACGATAAAAGATAATTATAAAGTAACGGATGGAAATGGATATTGGAACTGGAAAGGTACAAATCCAGAAGATTGGATTCATGGAGCGGCAGTAGTTGCGAAACAAGATTACTCTGGCATTGTAAATGATAATACGAAAGATTGGTTCGTGAAAGCGGCTGTATCACAAGAATATGCAGATAAATGGCGCGCTGAAGTTACACCAATGACAGGTACGCGATTAATGGATGCACAACGTGTTACTGCTGGATACATCCAGCTTTGGTTTGATACGTACGGAAATCGTTAAATATTTGAAAAAGGTCAAATCTCAGAATAGAGTATTTGGCCTTTTTATCACTACACAGTACATGGAGGTATGAAACGTGAAAGGTAAATTGCTAAAAGGTGTACTTAGCTTTGGTATTGGTTTAGGAGCTTTATATAGTGGATCTTCAGCTCAAGCAGAAATGTCTACAAATCAAAATGATACGTTAAAAGTAATGACCCATAATGTATATATGTTATCAACGAATTTATATCCAAACTGGGGACAAAATGAGCGTGCGGATTTAATTGGGGCAGCGGATTATATGAAAAATCAAGATGTTGTTATATTAAATGAAGTATTTGATAATAACGCTTCGAATCATTTGTTAGGGAATTTAAAGAAAGAATATCCAAACCAAACAGCGGTATTAGGTCGTAGTAACGGAAACGAATGGGATAAAACGTTAGGTAACTATTCATCTTCGACCCCTGAAGATGGCGGTGTAGCTATTGTAAGTAAATGGCCAATTGTTGAAAAGGTTCAATATGTATTCGAAAAAGGCTGCGGGCCAGATAACTTATCGAATAAAGGATTTGTATACACAAAAATTAAGAAAAATGATCGTTTCGTGCATGTAATTGGGACGCATTTACAAGCTGAAGATAATATGTGTGGACAAACTTTGCCAGCATCTGTACGTACAAAACAGCTACAAGAAATTCAAGAGTTTATTAAAAATAAAAATATACCAAATAACGAGTATGTGTTAATTGGTGGTGATATGAATGTAAATAAAATAAATGCTGAGAACAATAGTGACTCAGAGTACGCATCCATGTTCAAAACATTGCACGCTTCTATTCCATCTTATACTGGACATACTGCAACTTGGGATGCGATGACAAACAGTATTGCGAAATATAACTTCCCCGATAGCCCTGCCGAGTATTTAGATTATATTATTACAAGTAAGGACCATGCTAATCCATCGTATATAGAGAATAAGGTGTTACAGTCGAAATCGCCACAATGGACGGTTACGTCATGGCTCAAAAAATATACATATAATGATTACTCGGATCATTATCCAGTAGAGGCGACTATTTCTATGAAGTAGAGTAGCCTTGAAAAAGTTTCTTCGTAAAGAAGAAACTTTTTTTATTTGAAAACAGGAAAATCATTCTTTCTTTCCAATATGTATAAGACATATATAGAAGAGGAGAGAAAAATATGGATAGAGGAATTTTTAAGGAAGTTCCATTACCGTGTGCATTTTTAGATGAAGTGGCTTTAGAGAGGAATATTCAATCGATTATAGAGTTAAGTGGAGATAAGAAGATTCGCATAGCGAGTAAATCATTACGCTCTGTTCCAATTATGAAAAAGATTTTAGCTGCAAATAATCGCTTTCAAGGTATTATGTGTTTTTCTCCTAGAGAAGCTTTGTTTTTAATTGAACAAGGATTTAATGATCTACTGCTCGGATATCCTGCTTATGATGAAAGAGCTTTATATGAAATTAGTTTGCTAACAAAGCAAGGGCTCATTATAACTTGTATGGTGGATTGTGAAGACCATATTGTTTATTTAGAAAAAATTGCTGAGAAGTCTAAAGGGTGTTTTCGCGTTTGTTTGGATATTGATATGAGTAGTCGTTTTTTGAAATTTCATTTTGGTGTAAAAAGATCCCCGGTAAAAGATGTGCAGAGCGCTTTGAAAATAGTAGAAAAGGTGAAGGGCTCATCATACTTAATACTAGATGGTGTAATGGGATATGAAGCTCAAATTGCCGGGGTGGGGGATCATATACCGAATCAATGGATGAAAAGTAAAGTGGTTTCGTATTTAAAGAAGAAATCAGTGTTAGAGGTTAAAGAAAGAAGAGGACGTATCGTAAAAGAACTACAAAACCTTGGTATTGAACTAAGATTTGTAAATGGGGGAGGAACAGGAAGTATAAAAACAACTGAGCAAGATAACTCAGTTACGGAGATTACTGTAGGGTCCGCCTTTTACTCTCCTAAACTGTTTGATTATTATAAAGAAGTAAAATTTCAGCCAGCCGTTGGATTTGCTTTACCAGTTGTACGTAAACCGGCTCCTTTTATTTATACTTGCCTAGGTGGCGGATATATTGCCTCAGGTGCAGTTGGTAAAGATAAAGAGCCTGAGGTTTGGCGACCGGGTGGTGCAAAACTATTAGCTTTAGAAGGTGCTGGTGAAGTGCAAACGCCAATTTTTTATAACGGTGAGGAACGAGTAGCGATAGGAGATTCTATCTTGTTTCGTCATAGTAAAGCTGGAGAGTTATGTGAGCGTTTTCCTGTTTTGTATCGCATTAAACAAGGGGAAATTGTTGGAGAGTATTCAACATATCGGGGGGATGGACAATGCTTTCTATAAAGGGACAAAAATGGAGAAATTGGACAGGGAATGTAGAAGGAACACCGCATTATACGATGTATCCAAAAAGTATACAAGATGTAGTAGAAGTTGTGGGGCTTGCACGAAAAAAAGGAAAGAAAATTCGTGTTGTCGGTTCAGGGCATTCGTTTACACCTCTTGTGCAAACGGAAGAAATTTTAGTTTCTTTAGATGAATTGAAGGGCATTATGAATATTGATGCAGAGAAGATGACTGTTGAAGTGTGGGCGGGAACAAAGTTACATGATTTAGGGAAGTTACTTCAGGAAAAAGGTTATGCGCAAGAAAATTTAGGGGATATTGATTCACAATCTATTGCAGGAGCGATTAGTACGGGAACTCATGGGACGGGTGTTACATTTGGGAGTTTATCAACACAAGTTATAGAGATTACGGCAGTTTTATCAACAGGTGAGAGTATAGTTTGTTCAGAAACCGAAAACGCCGAATATTGGAAAGCATTTCAGCTGTCGCTTGGAATGCTAGGTATTATTGTAAAGATAAAATTGAAGGTTATCCCAGCGTATTCTCTCGTTTATGAAAGCGAAAAACAGTCATTAACTACTGTAATGAACAAACTAGAAGAATATAAGAAGAATCGTCATTTTGAATTTTTCGTTTTTCCTTATTCAGATGAAGTGCAAGTGAAATTTACAAACAAAACAACGAGTAAAGAAAGTGATTTGAAATGGCATAAACTAAAGGTGGAGTTACTTGAAAATAGGATGTTCTCTTTGTTATCTAAAGGGTGTAAATGGTTTCCTTCTATAAGTAAAGGAGTAAGTCGATTATCAGCTAAGGCTGTACCAAACACAAAAATAATTGGACCAAGCTATGAAGTGTTCGCTACATCACGTACGGTTCCATTTTATGAAATGGAGTACAGTGTCCCTTCAAAGTATATGAGGACTGTTGTAGAAGAGATTTCAAATCTTATTGAAAAGAAAAAGTATAAGGTACACTTCCCGATTGAATGCCGCTACGTGAGAGATGATGATATATGGCTCAGTCCAGCGTACGGAAGAGATTCAGCGTATATTGCTGTTCATATGTATAAAGGTATGAAATATGCCGCTTATTTTGGTGAAGTGGAGAAAATTTTTCTAAAGTATGAAGGGCGCCCACATTGGGGGAAAATGCATACGTTAACGTACGAAAAATTACAAAATATATATCCAGAATTGCATTCGTTTCTAAAAATGAGGAAGTCACTAGATGAAACAGGAATGTTTTTAAGCCCTTATACAGAAAAGTTATTTACGAGTATGAAAAAAAGCTGACAAATTATTATTTGTCAGCTTTTTTAAGTGTAATTGCATTTCTTGTATGACTAATACGCTCGTAAAATAGTAATTTATCACTGCTAAATACATGTAATAAAACATGAATAATAAATAGCCCGTTAATTACGAATTGGAATAACAGTATAACTAGTAATACTAAAGGCTCTGTATGATTTAAGATAGAGCTACTAGAAAGAATATAGTTGATTCCACCTAAAATGAAATAGAATATACCGTAACGGATGAATAGTTCCTTCATTGTAATACGATCTGACTTTCCTTTCACGTAAATACGAAGCAATGCTTTCCCAATTGTTTTTCCGTTCGTAAAGTATGGAATGATAATAAAGTAAATAAAGATCGAACATGTAATGAAAATGAGTTCGTATATATTTGTGTAAGATTGGATATTAGAAATAAATATAGAATTTCCTTTATTTTTAATGAATGGTACAACGATAGATAAGAAAATCCAATCAATTTGCATAGCGATCAAACGACGTACAAAACCAACTGGTTTCGTTTCCAAATCAATACGGCTATCTAACTCGTTTGCTTTCGGAAGGAAGTACGTAAATATTGGTGCGATAATAAAACCAATGATTCCTCCTAATGTATTTAAAAACAAATCGTCTATATCGAATAGGCGATAGGCACAATTATATATACCATATAATCCAGTCACCTGTGTTAGCTCGAAAAATAGTGAAAGACAAAAAGAAATACAAATAGTCTGTAAGAAACTACGTCGGAAATAATAACGTAAGTAAATACCGAATGGAACGGTTAATAGAACGTTAAAAGCAACTTGTAAAAATGCAGATTCTTTTAATAACAAGAAATAAGTAGTTGGTTTCGTTAAAATTGCCGATGTATGGTTACTAATCTCTTGTATGAAATAAAATGGTGAGAGTTGCATATGCTGTGTATTAGCGGGTTGTAGGCTACAAGTATCATACGTTTGTGGTAACGGCAAAATAACAAGAAAATAGGCATTTAATAAGTAAAGTAATAATGAGTATAAAATAAATGAGCGCCATTTATTTAAATAACCGTATTTTCGATAATTAAATATTAAAAAAGGAATTAATAGAAACATTGCTAAAATAGGAAATAAAATAAAAGCTGTTTTTACTGGAAATAAATATGCAGTCAAAATGAAGCTCCTTTCAATGAAAATTCGTTTATCATTATAGCGCTAAAAGGAGTTTAAAACAAAGTTAAAATATTTCGAAATAGAAAGAATTACAAATTTTATCGAAATTAAGTTATACTAAATCTAATATAAGGATATCGTGATTATATAAGTTGAGAGAGGGTACTAGATATGCGATATGAGCTTTTTTCGGTAAGCGGGGATCATATTACAACTTTTGAAAGCACATGGCGTTTTCAGGAGGGGGAACAGATTTTTGTTCATGATGATAATACAAAACGAAATTTTATTATTATTCGCTTAACACATGATTTATTTCAAAAAAATACACATGTTATTCGCTTGTATTGTCAGGAAAAGAAAGTTTATGCATAAGGAAAAACCTCTTACTGTATGAGGGCAGTAAGAGGTTTTTTATCCCGCTATTTGTGGGCAGTAAAACTCCCACCTCAAAATTCGGCCCGAGCAAAGAAGTTAGGTGGGAGCCCTGCTGCCCGTAAACGCCCGATTGGTGCGGGCTAATAATCAGTGGGGGATGAACAAAACCCCCACTGATTAAAGTTTCACTTTATAAGAAAATGATAGTTAGCACACCTACGATAATACAGTAGAAAGAGAAATATTTTAAATTTCCTTTTGCCATAATGTTCATAAACCATTTTAATGAAATATATGTCATGACAAATGTTGCGATGAAAGCAACAATATAAGGTACAAATAATGTATCTAAATTTGGATCGTTTGCAATGTCTGTAATACTTAACAATAAACCACCTAAGCTAACAGGAATGTATAGTAAGAATGAGAAGCGAAGAGCTGTTTCTTGCTTCATACCAAGTAACATTGCTGCCACGATTGTAGCACCTGATCTGCTTATACCAGGAATTAGTGCGCAAGCTTGTGCTAGACCAATAATGATTGCATCTTTCATAGAAAGGTCGCCATCATTTTTACGTCCACGCAAGTTTCGAATAATCCAAAGGCCGATAGCAGTAATAAGAAGGGAAATCCCAACCATTTTCACACCTTTTAAATAGTGGTCGATATAATCTTTAAATAAAACTCCAATTACACCTGCTGGAATGGTTGCAATAACAAGGTAAATAATAAAGAAGAAATCTGATTTTGCGTCTTCTGCTCTTGTAAATATATAAGATAGACCATTCTTCGTTAGACGAATTAAATCATTTCTATAAATAAGTAATACAGCTAATAATGAAGCTGAATTAACAAGTAGTTCGAAGCTAAACCCTTCTATTTTTAGTCCTAGCAAATGCTGTGCTAAAACGAGGTGACCGCTTGAAGAAATCGGAATTGGCTCTGTTAGTCCTTGGAACAGACCAAGAATTAAGTATTTTAAAATGTAGTAAAATTGTTCCATAACATCCTCCTTGTTAATTAGTCTAAAGAAACAACTTTTCCATTATAACAAAGATATAGATGAATATTGAGAAGGAATAAATATTCGAAATATAATAAAAACCCCTTATAGCGATATAAGGGGCTTTTATTGTTAATGAGAAGATACTGTTTCTTGAAGACCTTTAGTCAATTGAACATCGACTTTTTCAGCATCATGAATATGGCTCATAATAGTAGTATTTAATTTTTGGAACATTTGTTGAGTGTTTGCAAATTCTCTTAATATATCATCATTACAAGATTTTTGGTTTTCAATTGCTTGAATAACGTTTGTAGCACCATTTTGTAACGTTTGAATCATGATTAAAATATTTTCGATTCTAGCGTTTGTATCGGCACTCATTTCTACACCTTCATCGACCAAATGTAAATTATCTTTTGTGTTTTCGTATGCTTTTTCAATTTCTTCTTGAATTTTTTTCGTTAAGTTGCCGATATTTTTTGTACTCTCTGCCGTACTTTCTGCTAGTTTTCTTACTTCATTGGCAACAACCGCAAACCCTTTACCGTGCTCTCCAGCACGCGCAGCTTCAATACTTGCATTTAACGCAAGTAAATTTGTTTGTGCTGCAATGTTTTGAATGACTTCTACAATTTGCTCGATTTCTTTTGAGCGTTCACTTAAATGATTCATACTATTAGATGTGCGCTGAGATTGTTCACCTAATTTATTAATTACAATGAGTAAACGGTGAACAGATTCTTTTCCTTCATTAGAGCAATCGATAATTTCTTCAATAGATTGAATTAAGTTTTGCTCTTTTTGTAGCATTTCGTTATTTAATTCGTTGGAATGTGTAGTACGCATAGAAACATTTTCAAAGCATGCGTTCAATTGTTGAATTAAGTTTTGGAGTGTATGGTGCTGGTTATTTACAAGTTGATGCTCTTGCACAATGCTTTGTATACGATTGTGGATAGAAGAAATAGTCTCTTGTTTTTCAATATCTTTTTGTTTTAATTCTGCTTCTAATTCTTGTATACGATTTTCTAATTGATCAATTTTATGTTGGAGTGCCTTCTTTTGAGTAAACATGTATTTATTTCAACCGCCTTTAGAAGTTATATTTTCTCTATATTTGGATTTTAGCATCTTTTATAATTTTTAAATATAGGAATTGTTAAATATTTAAGAATCTATTACATTTTATTCACAATTCTCTTTTTTTTGTCATGAAAAATAAACTGTATTTAATGGTTTTGTAAACAAACTGTAAAATAAATCATGTATAACTGTATAAGAAGGGAGTCGGATTATGAACTATTTTAAGCGAATCAGTAGTCTATTATTAGCAGGAATTATTGTTCTTTCTAGTACAGTCGCTGTAAAAGCAGAGTCAAACGACGAAAAACTTAACAACATGCAACAGCAATTGCAGCAAAACGATGCAGATATGCAGAAGAAAGAGCAAGAGAAGCAAGCTGTTAGTAAAGAAATTCAAGGTATCGAAAATGAACTACATAATTTAAATAATACAATTGCAAAAAATAAAGAGGATCAAGCTGCTATTCAACATAAAATCGATGAAACACATAAGCAGATTGAACAAAAAAAAGCAGATATTATCGTTTTAGAAGATAAAGTCCTTGCTCGTAAGGATATTATGAAAAAACGTATGGTTTCTGTTCAAAATAGCTCAAATACGAGTTTAGTAGTAGAAGTTGTTGTAGAATCAAAAAACTTTGCAGATTTCATACAACGTATGAACGCAGTTACTACTATTCTAGAAGCAGATAAAGAAATTTTACGTCTACAAGAACAAGATCTTCGTCAAATTGAAGAAGATAAAAAAGCAATTGACGAAAAAGAAGCATCTTTAGTAGTAGATAAGCAAAAATTAGCAAAAGCACAAGCAGATTTGCAAGATAACTTGAAAAAACGTCAAGATAACTTACAAACGGTTCAAGCTAAATATAATCAGATTGCAAGCCAACTTAATTTAGCAGCGGAAGAGAAAGCAAAAGTTGAAGCAAATATGAAAGCAGTACAAGAAACAATTGCTCGTGAACAAGAAGCAGCAAGAATTGCAGCAGAAGAGCGCGCAAAAGCTGAAGCAGCTGCAAAGGCTGAGCAAGAAGAGTTGGCAAAAGCGAAGGCAGCAGCAGCTAAGCAAAAAGAAGAACAGGCAGCTAAGCCGGCAGAGCCTGTAGCTAAAGATACAACACCAGCTAAGCCGGATCCAAAACCAGCTCAAGGTGGAAAAGAATTTTATGTAACAGCAACTGCTTATACAGCTGATCCATCTGAAAATGGCTATAAACCGGGTGAAATTGTAAAGTCTAAGTTAGGACATAATTTGACTGCAAATCCAAACATGAAACTAATTGCTGTAGATCCAGCTGTGATTCCATTAGGTTCTACTGTATATGTGGAAAATTACGGTACGGCGATTGCTGGAGATACTGGTAGTGCGATTAAAGGTCATATAATTGATTTATTAATGCCAGATTCAGCTACAGCTAATAATTGGGGCAGAAGAAGTGTTAAAGTTACAATTTTAAACTAAAACGTAATCCAACTTTACGAAACGTAAAGTTGGATTTTTTTGTGAAAATAATGTTAAGTTGAGTTTACATTTTGTTAAGAGTAGCATACAATAATATTGAGAGGTGGTAAATTTGACCATTTTAAACAGAGTGAAGGAATTAAGAGCTCGCTTTAATTTTACGCAAAGTGTATTAGCAGAAAAGGTTGGGGTGACGAGACAAACAATCGCTGCAATTGAAAAAGGGGATTACGTTCCTTCATTGTTACTAGCGTTAACGATTTGTGATGTGTTCCAGTTAAAGATGGAAGATGTGTTTGTTTTAAATAAGGAGGGGGAAGAGGATGAATAGAATTGGGGTTTCTTATATCTTAAATGTGCTGAGATTTGTGATAGCTTTTTGGGCGTTTATTGAACTCTATTATGCTTGGATAGAGCTGGCAAATATTATTGAAACTGAGAAAGTACCGTTTGAAGTAACAATCAATATGATACCATTAGGATTGTTAACAATTGTAGCTATTATAACGACGGTTTTTTATAAAGTTCAAAAGAAGAAACATAAAGCTCTTTCTTATTGGATGTACCCGTTATTATTTCCACAAGAAGACGAGCGGGAAAAAGCAATTACACAAAAGGCATGCCGGACAACATTTATTTCATTCTGGTATGGAATAGTTATTGCTATTGGATTTTTAACACTTTCTCCTGTAGCTAATTTATATATTCCTGGATATCCATTATATATTTTATTTTTCATGTTTTTTATTCAAATGACAGTCTTTTACGTATCCCTGTACAGAAATAAATTAGTCTAAAAAGAACCCTTCTTGCATTAGCAAGAAGGGTTCTATTTCAGCTTACACTTGTACATATAGCAATATTGTCTTATCATTTTATATAGAGTAAGATTTTGTAACGGAAAGGAACTGTATATGAATAAGCAAAGAATTTATAGTATAGTAGCAATCCTTCTATTTGTTGTAGGTGGTGTATTAATCGGAAAGCCATTTTATGATGGATATAAGGCAGAGACGAAACAGACAGCGAATGTACAAGCTGTTCAAAAGATGGAATATGAAAAGCACGACACGGAATTTGTAGATGCTTCAAAAATTAATCAACCAGACTTGGCAGAAGTAGCGAGTGCATCGTTAGATAAAAAACAAGTAATCGGTCGTATTTCAATTCCGAGCATCTCATTAGAACTTCCTGTTTTAAAAGCGTCGACTGAAAAGAATTTATTATCAGGTGCGGCAACTGTAAGAGAAAATCAAGTAATGGGACAGGGGAATTATGCGCTTGCAGGGCATAATATGTCAAAAAAAGGTGTTTTATTTAGTGATGTATCAACTTTAAAGAAGAACGATAAAATTTATTTGTATGACAATGCAAATGAGTATGAGTATACTGTTACCGGTGTATCTGAAGTGACTCCTGATAAATGGGAAGTTGTAGAGGATCATGGGAAAGATGAGATAACACTTATTACATGTGTATCTGTTAAGGATAATTCTAAGCGTTTTGTTATTACGGGTGATCTAGTAGGAACAAAGGCGAAGAAATAAAGAAAAAAGAAGGTTCACTCTTTAAAGAGTGAACCTTCTTTTTTTATCCAATGTTAAGAAATAAAAGAATATTTTAGTTGGTATTTAAGTATTTTTCTATTTTTATATAATAAAGTAATGATTCTAGATTTTGGGAGGAACAAAAGTGAAACAGCAAGTAAAAAAACTTCTTTTAACAACAAGCGTAGCGTTATTGGTAGCGCCAATTTCTGCTTATGCACATCCAGGACGTACAGATGCTAATGGTGGACATACGTGTCGTACAAATTGTGAAAAATGGGGATTGCAGTACGGGGAATATCATTATCACAATAAACCAGCTTCTAGTAGTGGTACAACGAGTCCAGCCCCTAGCCAAAATAATAATGGTGCTGTAGAAGCTGAAAGACAAGCAGAAGCACAGCACAATGTGGAGGCAGAAAAACAACGTGCTGCAGAAGAACAGCGTAAAGCAGAGGAAGAGAGACAGCGCGCTGCAGAAGAACAGCGCAAAGTAGAGGAAGAGAGACAGCGTGCTGCAGAAGAACAATGCAAAGCAGAAGAAGCACGTAAGGCAGAGGAAGCGCAGCGTAAAGCTGAGGCTGAAAAGGGACAAGCTGAAGGGCAAAAAAACGGTGAGACAGATTTTAAAGCAGGAAAAAACAATGCAGAAGGACATGTAGCTGGAAAGTCAGATGCATATAAACAAGCATTTACAACTACTTATGCTGCGGCATGGTCTTTAGAAGAACAGAAAAAAGCACATTTTGAAAAAGGTAAAGATCAAGGGTTAGCACAAGAGGCAATGGACGATAGTCAAATTACTCCTGAGTTTAAGGTGAACTTTGCAGAAGGTTTCCAAGTAGGTAATAAAGAGAGAACCGAAAAGATTGAAAAAGAACAAGCGGAACTTGGTGAAAAGGCTGGTAAAGCATTAGCTGAAAAGAAACCTGGAAATACTTAAAAGGATACATATGTGAAAGCATATGAAACCGCGTATGAAACAGGATATAAGTCTGCCTAAAAAATGGAAAAAAAAGCTGGATATACATATGCATTTGAAAATTATGATTTGAAAGTTCCTGCTAAGTATGAAAAACACGAAGCATTAAAGAAATGGTTTACGGAAGGATTTAAATCAAATAAAAAGGCAGCAGAAATCCGAGAAGAAGGATATAAAAAAGGAGATAGCTGGCTTTCATTTTTCTATAAAAACTTCGTGCCAAGTGAATATAAAGAGCACAAAAATCTTTATGAACAAGCAATAGAAAAAGGTAAAAAAGCATAAAAAAAAGATGAGGAATTTTTCCTCATCTTTTTTAATCCATCCATTTCACTAATTTCTTAGAAATTAATAATAAAACACAACCTAAAATAATTGCTGCAGCTCCGATTACTGTAAATACTTCAGCATATCCAAGTGAAGTTGTGAAGCTTGCAAGCTGTCCGCCTATAATGTTGGCGATTCCTGAGCTTGCTAGCCATACTCCCATTAATAAAGAAGCAAGTTTTACTGGAGCAAGTGCGCTAACCATTGATAGTCCAACAGGTGATAAGAATAACTCACCTAACGTATGGAAAAGATACGTAAAGACGATAAATAGTAAGTTTGCTTTTTCTGTAATGTTATGTTCATCACTACCTGTTTTTAATGTAGCGATAACAAGAATGATATAACCGATACCGAGTAGGATCATACCAAGTCCCATTTTTGTTGGGATTTTTAAATCCCCATTTTTTCTAGTTGCAAGTTTTGCCCATAATGTTGAAATGACTGGAGCAAGTAAAATAATAAATAACGGATTGACCGATTGGAACCAAGATGTTGGAACTTCCCATCCGAACACAGAGCGGTCTACAAATTTGTTTGTATATAATGTTAACGAACTACCAGCTTGTTCAAATCCAGCCCAGAAGAAGACAACAAAGCATGTTAAAATGACGATAACTGTTGTACGTTGTTTTTCTTTTTTTGTTAACGGTGTATTTCCTACTGTTTGTTGTCCAGCAGCCGTTTGCAAATCGCGAGTTGGTTTTTTACCGATATCACCAAGGAAGCGATTTGATAGTGTTGTAAATAAAATTTGTCCAATGATCATTCCGATTGAAGCGGCTAAGAAACCGTAACGGAATCCGTAATGAACAACACCGTCCACTGTTGTTTTAAATAAATTTTCTGATAAAAATCCGCAAACGAGTGGAGCTAAAAATGAACCGACGTTAATACCCATATAGAATATTGTAAATGCACTATCACGTTTTGGATCGTGCTCTTCGTATAATTCTCCAACAAGTGTAGAGATATTCGGTTTGAAGAATCCATTACCGATAATAATAAGCGCTAATCCGAGGTATAGACCGGCTTGGTTTTGCAAGGCAAATAGTGTAAGGTTACCGATTGCCATTGTTATACCACCAATTGTGATGGCTTTTCGTTTACCTAGAAAACGGTCTGTTAAGTATCCACCGATCAATGGTGTGAAATAACAAGCACCAGTATAAAATCCGTAAATAGAGAGTGCCCAAGCGGGACTAAACCCAAGACCACCACTTACTAAAGCTGTTGTTAAATATAATGTTAATAATCCTCGTAATCCATAGTAACTAAATCTTTCCCACATTTCTGTAAAGAAGAGTAAGTACAAACCTGGAGGATGTTTCTTTTTTCTTTGTTGTTCTCTTTCTAGTTGTATCGTTGATTCCATGTGATTTTTCCTCCTGACACAAACAAAAAACAAAGTTAATAGTTTTGTATATTTAATATTTTACCTTATTAACTATTGGAAGTCAATAAAGGTTGATTTTTCAGAAGAAATTGGAAAAGGGAAGTAGATATAGAATGGGTGTTTCTTTTGTGGTAGACTATGGACTATGTTTTCTTTGTAAGGAAGCGGATTATCGCGTTTTTCCTACGTGTGGAATGGATCTCATGCGAGATGAAATTGAAGAAGGAGAAAGAAATGAAATTGTTACAGAAAAAAGAAATTTTGCTTATTAGTCTTATGTTATTCTCTATGTTCTTTGGAGCGGGGAATCTTATATTTCCACCTTTCCTTGGATACGAAGCGGGAGAGCATGTGTGGATTGCATTGCTAGGTTTTATTATGTCAGCAACAGGGCTTCCGATATTAGGTGTTATCGCTATTGCGAAAGCAGGGAGCTTTCAAACGTTAGCGGGCAGGGTTCATTCTTCATTTGCAATTATTTTTCCATGTATTGTGTACTTATTTATTGGACCAGGTCTTGGTATACCACGTGCAGGAAGTTTAGCTTTTGAAATGGGACCAGGTCAGTTGTTCCCAAAAGCGGGTAGCGTAGTTTTGTTATTGTACACGGCTATTTTCTTTAGCATTGTTTACTGGTTAAGTTTATCTCCGTCCAAATTAATGGGCTTGTTTGGAAAGGTGTTAACGCCTTTATTATTATGTATGATTGCCATTATATTTATAAAAAGTATGTTTACATCAGTAGGCGGTGTGAAAGAGCCTACAGGAAATTATGGACAAGCTCCTATGTTTCAAGGATTTTTAGATGGTTATTTAACGATGGATGCATTAGCGGCTTTAATCTTTGGGATTGTTATTGCAAATGCTCTGCGTGCAAAAGGTGTAGAGGATGATAAAGGTTTAGCGAAATATATGAGTATTGCTGGTATTGGAGCAGGGCTTTTATTATCTATTATTTATGTCATTCTTGGATATGTTGGTTCAATTAGTGGTTCATTGGGTACATTTGATAACGGTGCGAAAGTGTTAGCACAAGTTATGACGACATTATTTGGACAAGGTGGGCTAGTTTTATTAGGCCTTATTTTTACTGTCGCTTGTCTATGCGTTTCAATCGGACTTGTTACGTCGTGTAGTCAATTTTTCGCAAGTGTATTTCCGAAAGTATCTTATAAAGCTTGGGCATTTATATTAAGTTTTGTTAGTATGGTTTTAGCTAATTTAGGATTAACGCAAATTTTAAAAGTATCGGTACCGATTCTTGGATTTATTTATCCAGTTGCACTAACGCTTATTATTTTAGGGTTATTCCATAAGTATATTGGGAAGTATGTATACGTATATTCGGTAACGATTGGGCTCGTAGCGGCATTTAGTGCGATTGATGTTTTAAACAAAAATGTACTGATGAATAAATGGACACCACTACTAAAAATTCTTCCGTTTTATACAGAAGGTGTAGGATGGATTGTTCCGGCATTTGTAGGTGTCTGCCTCGGTGTAATTGTTAGTATTGCTATAAATAAGAAGAAATAAGTAAGAGGTGTTTTCCTATTTGGGAAAACACCTTTCTTTTTTGGGAAAAATAGTATTGAAAATGAATAGACTAAGAGTATGATAAAGGTAATTGGTAATATATAGGTCAAGTGAAAAATCGATGATGAGGGGGGATTGTATGAAGGAGGATTTAAATAAGAAAATAGAAGCGCTCGAAACGGCAATTGAAACGATGCAAGAGACACTTTATGAATTGAAAGCGAAACAAAGAAAAATAGAAGTAGATAAAGTTCAACAAAATGTTAATAAGGAAAAGAAAGAATATATTGAAGCAGTAAGTAATGAAAAGTTACAAAAAGATGTTGTTAAGAAGAGGGAGTCCATGCAAGAGCCAGAGGTGAAACAAGTAGATATATCTGCATTTAAACCAGAACCATTTAATATTATAAAGTTTTGTCAAACATGGTTACCACGCATATTTGTCGGTATTATGCTACTTGGCGTTATTTGGTTATTTAAAGCAGGGGTAAATGCCGGATTGTTAACACCAGCGATACGGGTTGTGTTTGGCATCGTACTATCTGCCGGTTTGTATTATGTAGGAGATATACAAATTAAAAGAGAGCGGCAAGCGTTAGGGTTAGTATTAGCTGGAGGAAGTATTACGGGAATTGTTTTAACAACGTTTGCGGCACATTATTTATATGAATTTATTCCTGCAAGTATTGCGTTTATTTGCAACATTATATGGGTTATTTCAGGGATTTATTTAGCGAAAAGATATAGATCGGAATATCTCGCTATTTTCGTGGCGGTAGGAGCATTTTTTGTTCCTTTCTTGTTAAATAGTACGACTCCTAATACGTATATTTTCTTTAGTTATGAGACGATATTAACAATTAGTCTATTATGGTATGCATTGAGAAACCGTTATAAGTACTTGTATATGATTTCTTATGTTGTGGCGGCAATTGTCCTAGTTGTCTTCTTTGCTGTTATGTCAATATTAGTAGAGAATGTGCAAGTACAGTTAACAGTTGTATACGGCGCAATTCATTTACTATTATTTTGGCATATGTTTTCGGAGAGAAGTTTTATACAAGAAGCAAGATTGGCGATATTTAGTGCGAATGCAGTTTTCTTTATTTTAGCCATTTCTCAAATTCCTGAATTTACAACGTGGGGATTAGTTATAAGTGCATTCGTGCATGTTGTTATGTTCGCACTTGAATATAGGAAGAATAAACATTCTGTATTTACAAATCTAATATTTGGCTTTGCAATGGGGTCATTTAGTTTAGCGATTTTATACGAGTACAGTTTGGTGAATGCAGCAATCGTATTATTGTTACAAGGTTTCCTTGGTATGGTTACTGCTATTAAAGTAAAGCAAAATATTAAATTATATGTAAGTGCAACGATTTATGCGATTGGAATGGTGCAGACGATTTTTAGCCCGTTTGATCATTTCATTTCGGCAGGATTTGTCGCTCATATTATTTTGATAGGAACGTTCTATTATTGCATGAGACAAGCGAAAGAAGTGTTAGCGAGTTTTGGTAAATATGTTTATTCGATAGCGCTCTACTCGTTAATGGTCATTGTATTTATTACAATTACTAGAATCGGTGAAGTTCTTTCTACAGATGGAAGTATAATTAGCGTATCTGTATCGTTATTATGGATGGTATATGCGTTATTTGCAGTTTGGTTTGGCCGTTATAGACAGATGAACGAAATATTATATGCTGGATTAGTCGTATTAGTAGTAACAGTAGGGAAGTTATTCCTTCTCGATTTACCAGAGGTGTCGATGATGATTAGGGCGGTGTTATTCTTAATCGTTGGTAGTATAGGTATCGTTATTTCAAGAATGTTTTTCTCAAAAGAAGAGAAGTGAAAAAAAAGGCAATCCATATGTGGATTGCCTTTTACTGTACTTTACTTCTTACCAATCGTTACAGTTTCACTATATTTCGCTGTTGTGTTTTGACGTAGACGAAGTGTTGCTTGTCCAGTTGTATTTGGATCAAGTTGTACATTTACAATTTTTTCAGCAGAACCTAGGCTGTTTGTTATGAAAGAGAACGTACTACTATATCCGAAAGTAGATGGCCAAGTGCCGTTTGTATTTTGTACTTTTGCTACTTGTGTTCCGCCAGTAGTGAAGATACCTAAAGAATAGTTGTTATAAGTTGTATTCGGTAATAAGTTATTTACTTGAATCTTCATTTGGAACACTTCATTGTTTGGTAGAATGCTAGGGTGCGTAATTACGTAATCACTCGTTGTCACTGCACCGTTATAGCCGTATGAACCTGGTTTGAAAGTATTTGTATTGAACCACTGGTAATCTTGACTTGGTGCGCTCCAAGGTTCTGGTTGTGGTTCTGTTGATAAACTTGGTTGTTCAAATGTTTGTAGAGCTGTAGGTGCATCAAGCTGTAAACCACTCACTTGATCTAAGCTTGTAAATGTTTCTTGCTTCGCTAACCAATTCACGATGTTTTCTAATAGAACAGCATCGTTTTCTTCTTTATAACCATCATAAGTTTTCTTTGATTGACCTGAATCTTCACGAACATATTTTGGCGTAGCATCTTCAACAGGAGAAGAATCACCAATAAAGGCTGCTTTTCCAAGGCCAACTTTCGAAATGGCAGCATAAGGCCCCTCTGCAACGCCACCACCGTTATAAACGCCGCTATCAACAGCGTTATTCCATTTTGATGGGTTTTCTGGAAGATATACAAGGCCTTTCGCTAGTTTTGGATTTGTAATCGCAAGAGTAGAGCCGGCATGCATTGCTACAGATGAAACGCCAGTTGTAATTCCGAATGATTGTGCAGGTGAGACAATATTTTTAGCTGAAACATCACCAAGTGCATTGTAACGGAAACGAATACCGAAATTATCGGATAGCCAATCAGAGCTTTCGACTCCTTGCATAGCCTGTGAATTTACTTCGTCACTAGACATGCCTTTTGCTGGATTATCCCATGCACCGCGTCTATATCCATTGAATACTTCTGAAGAGTCCCAACGGTTTTTATTACGATCTGCATTATAATGATCGGCAATGAAGAAGATACTTCCGCCATTTTTTACGTATTGTAACATTGCATCTTGTTCAGATTTTTTGTAAGGAATATTGGCTTCTGGAACGATAAACACATTGTAGTTTTTTAAATCTTCGTATGTAATAGGTGCTGATTTACGAAGTTCTTTTACATGATATCCGTTTTGGGCAATGCCATTTCCGAAATCAGAAAAACCGCCATCAATAACCCAGTCAGCTGTCCCGGCAGTTTGACCGTGCGTATTATCGAATAATACTTTTTTCCCATTGTTTTGATTTGCAATTTTCGCAGCAATTTCAGGAGCTGGATCTACAGAGCTTTCGGCATAAGTAGATGGAACATAAGCGCTTCCTAAACTGAGTGTAATTGCTGTTGCTAAAGAAAATTGAACCCATTTTTTATTCTTCATAGAAGAATCCCCCTAATAATAAATATATGTGCTTTAATAATGTAATTTATTTTTCTGTAAAAATAAAGATAGAAAATATTAAATAGTGTAAAGATAACGTTAATTAGATTGAGAAATATTTGTGTGAATAATGAAAAAATCTCTCCCTAGTAAAGTAGGAAGAGATCGTGGACTTAACTAATTTTTGAATTAGATGATTCATCAAGTTTATGGAACCCTTTCATGTAATACACGATAGCCAAGCCGATAAGCCAAATTGGACCGACGATTAATGCGATTCGTGTATCTTCTGAATAAGCCATTATACCTAGTACAAGTACAAGGAAGCCGAGTGAGAAATATGAACTTAATGGGTGTAAAGGCATTTTATATGTTAGTTTTTCCTTTTTATTAGATTGTAATCCTTTACGGAATTTAATTTGAGCGACTAATATTATACCCCAAGTCCAAATTGCGCCGAAAGTTGAAATACTAGTTAACCATGTAAACACTTTTGCAGGAACAAGATAGTTTAATATAACGCCAACGAGTAAAACGATTGCTGTTGCGATAATTCCTTGACTCGGAATACCGTTTTTATTTAAACGACCGAATCTTTCGGGTGCTTTCTTTTGTTGTGCTAATGTAAATAGCATACGGCCTGTACTAAACAAACCACCGTTACAAGAAGAAAGAGCTGCTGTTAAAACAACAAAGTTAATAATGCCCGCTGCCTTTGCGATACCAATTTGCTGGAATGTTAGCACGAAGGGACTTCCTTTTTCGCCAAGTTCGTTCCAAGGGTAAATTGCCATCATAACGAATAGAGCTCCAACGTAGAATATTAAAATTCTCCAAAATACATTATCAATTGCTTTTGCGAGTGTCTTTTTCGGATTTTGAGCCTCACCAGCTGTAACTCCGATAAGTTCGACTCCTAAATAAGCGAATAATACCATTTGTAAGGAAAGTAATAATCCAGAGAAGCCATTTGGGAACCAGCCCCCATGTTCCCAAAGATTTGAAATACCAGTTGCAACGCCGCCATTTCCAAATCCGAATAGAATAATACCAAAGCCAATCACTATCATACAGATAATTGTGACAATTTTGATGAGAGCAAACCAAAACTCAAGTTCTCCAAATACTTTCACAGATAAGAAGTTGAAAGCACTCATTAATAAAAGAGCTAGTAATGCCCAAGTCCAGCGCGGGATATCAGGGAACCAGTACTGCATGTAAATGCCTGCTGCTGTAATTTCCGCCATACAAGTAACAACCCATAAAAACCAGTAATTCCAGCCTGTAATATACCCAGCTAGTGGGCTGATGTAATCATTTGCATATTTACTAAAAGAGCCAGCAACCGGTTGTTCAATTGCCATTTCTCCGAGTGCGCGCATAATGAAGAAAATAACGAGTCCGGCGATCATATAGCCTAGTAAAATAGATGGGCCAGCTAGTTTAATAGCGGAAGCTGATCCTAAAAATAGTCCAACGCCAATAGCTGAACCGAGAGACATTAAAGTAATATGCCTTTGTTTTAAGCCACGGTTTAAAGTTTCAGATTTGTTTGTTTGCTGCATAAGAAGAATACCCCCTGTAGAGTGAACAATATTTGAATGAATCCACTAAATATTTAACTATTTCAAATTATAAAACATTTCTATCTGTTATGCTACAAAAATAATCATAATACACTGTACTACATCTGTATTTGTCAGACTTAAACTTAAAATTCTAACTATTAGAGAATATATTGACTCTTCTTTTTATTGATTGTTAAGATTAAGTATTACATTTTCTCACATACTAATAAGAAAAGAATGTGTGATAATAATTCAAATGTAGGAAGGTACATAAGTATGTTTCAATTACAAAAGTATAACACTTCTGTGAAGCAAGAAATTCTAGCTGGCATCACAACTTTTTTTACATTTGCGTATATTCTTGTCATCAATCCGAAAATATTATCTGATGCAGGTGTACCATTTGATCAAGCATTTACAGCAACTATTATTGCGACAGTTGTTGGAACGCTATGTATGGCGTTTTTAGCTAACTATCCAATTGTTATTGCTCCAGCTATGGGAATGAATGCATATTTTGCTTATTCTGTTGTTCAACAGGCAGAGGGGATTACATATGTCATTGCGTTTTCGGCAGTATTTGTAACAGGTATTATTTTTCTTTTATTATCTTTCACCTCGTTTAGGCAAAAGCTAATTGTCGCAATTCCTGACAGTTTAAAACATGCAATTGCAGGTGGAATCGGATTATTTATTGCTTTTATTGGATTGCGACTTTCGGGTATTATCGTTGACCATCCGTCTAACTTAGTTACAATCGGAGACTTTCATTCACCGGCTGTTATTTTAACAATAGTTGGTTTAGTGTTAGCGGCGGTATTAATGGTATTACGTGTTAGTGGTGCATTGTTTATTAGTATGATTGTGACAGGGATTATTGCTTTCTTTACAGGGCAATTAAAGTTTGAAAATAACATTGTCGCAATGCCACATTTACCAGAAGGAATTATTGTTTCAAACCCTATCAATGCATTTTCAGATGTAATTCAATACGGTTTATATGGGGTTATTTTTTCATTCTTACTTGTACTTTTATTTGATACAACAGGTGCGTTACTTGGTTTAATTAAACAAGCAGGTTTAAATACAGATAACACTGAAAAGCGCTTTGGTAAGGCGTTCATTGCAGATGCAATTGGCGGGACGACAGGTTCTATCTTTGGGACAAGCCCGACAGCAGCGACAATTGAATCGTCAGCTGGAATTGCGGCAGGTGGTAAAACTGGATTGACAGGTATTGTAGTAGTTTGTTTAACGATTATAACGGCATTCTTTAGCCCTGTTATTGCTTCTTTATCAAATGTAGCGGCTATTACAGCCCCATCACTAATTATAGTAGGGAGTTTAATGGCACAAAGCATTCGTGATATTAATTGGGATGAGTTTGAAGATGCATTACCAGCATTTTTAATTTTCGTTGGTATTCCGTTAACATCTAGTATTGCGAATGGAATTGCAATCGGATTTTTAGTGTATCCAATCTTAAAGATTGTGAAGGGAAAAGGGATGGAAGTACATCCGTTACTATACTTATTTACAATTTTGTTTGGATGTCATTTATTCTTATAATATAGATATAGAAAGGGGCTTCTTATGAGAGGCTCCTTTTTTGTGTATAATAAAGTGAAACTATAATAAGTGGGGATTTTGTTCATCCCCATTGATTATCAGCCCTCACCAATCGGGCGTTTACGGGCAGCAGGGCTCCCACCTAACTTCTTTGCTCCTGCCGACTTTTGAGGTGGGAGTCTTACGGCCCGTTAATTCGGGGTAAGGTGAAAATTAAATTAGTCACGTAAAATATAAATTACTTAATGGAATATATATGTTACAATAAAGATAGAGGAGGAACATGAATGGCTGTAAGTAAAATAAAAGTCGCGCGTGTTCAGTTAGATTTAACACAGCAACAATTAGCAGAAAAAGTAGGCGTTACAAGGCAAACGATTAGTTTAATTGAGAAGGGGAAATACAATCCATCTTTAGATTTATGTTTGAAAATTTGTTATGCGGTAGATAAAACATTGAATGATTTGTTTTGGGAGGAAAAGGAGTGATAGGGTGAAAATCGTGAAAGATGAACGTTTAATGATCGAGGGGTTAAAGCATATTAGACTAGCTTTCATCTTACAAAATATTGTCATACTAAGTATCGTGTTTTACCGTTATGTTTTTGCAAGGGGCAGGATATGAAAGTGTTTCGGATTTATTAATGGTATTTATGGGCGGGATAATAGTTATTAACTTTTTAAACTTAAAAAATTCGGTGGAAGTGTATGAGCATACAGGGGGAGTATCTCGTAGTTATTTCATGAAGCTATTATTCATTCCAGTAGGTATTGTTATTGGTATTTTAGCTATTTGTATCATTGTAACACCAGATATTTCGATAAAGGAAATTAGTATAACAGGACTTATTATGTTTGCTTGCTTTTTAATTCCTAGTTTGTTTATATACATATATATGAAAAAAATAAAAAGTGAAAATGAAATATAAGAAAAGCTTTCTGCAATATGCAGAAAGCTTTTCTTATATTTCATTATACATTACTTTATGTAGTCCTATTGGATCAATCTCGAAGATTTCACCATGCTCATGGAAACCTAATCGTTTGTAATAATCGGCTACGGTAATTCGGGCATTACACCATAGAATATTTGCTTCGCGTTCTTGGAGGACTTGTTCAGCTTTACGAATTAAGGAGCTGCCAGCATGCTGGTTTCGGAAATTAGGTAATGTTGCCATTCCTCGTAGACGATAGTGGGTACCAGCTTGTAAATCAGGATGTATTTCTTTAGAGAAGGAGGCGATGCTAACAAGTTCATCATGTAGAAATGCACCTAAATGAAAGGCGTCTGTTTCGTAATCTGAATCGTATTTACAATCTGCTAATGATTGATTGGGACGCAAAACCTTTTGGCGTAATAAGTATGTTTCAGATGCATCAATATGTTTCACTGTAATCATAATATCATCCTTTCTTATAAGCCTTTTTCTATAAGTTGTAAGAAGAAATATGCGGGTGCAACGAGAAGTCCTAGTATGCTAGCGGTTCCGAGAAGGAGTGAAAATAAGAGACAAAAGTACTTAATTCCATTTGATTTTTTCCATCCGTAGCTACAAATTTCAATGCTAATACCGATGAGAATAATGGCGACGAGTACTTCTGCTAATAATAAGAGAGCTAAAGTTGAAATAGACATAATGTTATTCATCCCCATAATACGTGATAGTAACATTTTACCATATGAAAATGAAAAAATGCCCCTCATTTATGTGAGGGGCATTTTCTACTCTAATATATTTTTCATTGTATCAATATGTTCTTTTGAACCCGTTACAAGTAAAGTATCGCCATACTGTAACTTCGTATCACCATGTGGTATTAATGCTTTATTACCACGGTAAATTTGAATGACAAGTACATCACCTAAAAACGGAAGGCGACGAAGTGCTAAGCCGTTATATTTATTACTTCGTAGTGCAACCTCACGCACCGTTTCATTTGCTGTTGTAATTAAGCGAACGAGACTTGGTTTATCAATAAGTGCACGTAATAAAATACGTGTAGAGTTAATAGTCGAGAATACAGCGATATGTTCTTGAGTCGCCTTTTCTTGTAGAAGGGGATCTTCTACACTTGCGATGACGTGTTCAACACCTAATTCTTTTGCGTGTTCTGCTAATAATAAGTTTTGTTCATCATCACTTGTCGCAACAACAACACGGTCTGCTTCGAAAGCTTTTTGTTCCATTAAAGATTGAATAGTAATCTCATCTAATTTTACAATAGGGAAGTCATGAGATTTCGCTTCCTCATCATTTATTTTATTTTGACGTATCATATATAGTGTTACGTCATACTCTTCACGTTTTAAATCAAGTGATAGCGGAAGGGTAATTCTGCTTGCACCAATAATAGATACTTTCGGTTTTGGTGTTTCCACTTTTGGAAACATCTTGTTAAATAATATAGGTGCAAAAATACAAGTAATAACTGCGCTTAAAATAAGAGATGCTGATAAACTTGGGCTAATGATGCCTAGCTTTTCACCGATTTGTGCAGCCGCAATAACTAAAGAAAGTGTTGATGTTAACAAAATGGCACTTCCGAGTACGATATTGCGTGGGTACCATTTTCGTAAGACGAGTGATGGCAACAGTTTTGAAATAAAGAGTCCCACAATTAGAATTGGGATCATTAGCATACTAGAAGGCTCTTTAAAAATAGACCATACTTCTAGATTTACACCAACCATTACGAAGAAAATAGGGATGAAGAAACCATATCCGATGGAATCAAGTTTTTCAACCATATCTTCATTTGGTGATAATAAAGATACGAGTACACCTGCTAAAAAGGCTCCCAAAATATTTTCTGCCCCAACAGATTCAGATAATCCAACTAATATTAAGATGAGTACAAAAACAGCTCGTGTATCAATTTGTACACTACCGGCTTTTAGGCTTTCTAGGTATGGAATATTTTTAAAACGTCTTGCGACAAAGTAAATTACAATACCAGCACCGAATAGAAGAAGTAGAAGCCACATACTTTGGCCACTTTCGGAATTTAATCCGACGAATACCGCGAGTAAAATCATTGTAACTAAGTCTGCAATAACAGCGACTAATAAAATGATTTGCCCGATTGCGGTTTTTCCTAAGTTATTTTCTTTTAATGTGGGCACAACGACACCTAAAGAAATAGTTGAAATAATTAAAGTCATGAACATTGCATTGTCTACGAATCCTAGCCATACGAATAGTAATGATAGGGCATAAGATAAAATGAAAATAAATAAGAAGATAATGCTTGCTGCTTGGAATGTGTTTGGTTCGTTTGTCGTATTCTTTTTCCCTTTTTGCTTAAAGATCGAAAAGTCAATTTCTAAACCACTTAAAAACATTAGGAAGATAAACCCTAGTGTTGATAAGACTTGAAGCCACATATCTGGCTCAATGATGTTAAATCCACTTTTACCTACAAAGATTCCTGCGATAATTTCTGCAACAACGACAGGAAGTGCTTTTAATTTAAAGCGCTGTAACAAAAGGGGAACGAAAAACGTGATTGCGACAACAACCATCAGTGATAGAACAGAAGAATGATGTTCCACTGCGTTCTCTCCCTTCAAATAAATATAGTACCTATTTAGCCATATAATAGGTAGAAAAGCAACGCATATGGATTCGATTTCATAAAGAATGAGTTTTCTTAACATTTGTCATAATAAGTATATTTTTCATGATTTTGTTGTTAATTCCGTAATGTGGATGTAATAGGGGGAGAGAATAAAAAAAGACTGCCGAGGAATCTCAGCAGTCTTTTTCATGCAAATTACATTGAGAAGAAAATCCATACAGTAAGACCAACTGTTGCAATTGCAACGAAGAAACTGTATATCATTGTAAGGATTTGAATGCTTCCTTCTCCTTCTTTTAAGTGCATGAACATAATTAATTGTAATAACGCTTGCGCAACTGCCATGATGATGATAGTTGTTAATATCGTTGAAAGTGGCAGGTTTGTGTAAAGTGCCACGTATAACGCTAGAAACGTTAGTGCAAGCGATAAAATAAATCCGAAAACGTGTGACCATGGGAATCCGCTATGCGCATTTGCTTGATTGTTATTTTGATCCATTTACGCCACCATCCCGTTCAAGTAAACTAGTGTGTAAATAAAGACCCAAACAAGATCAAGGAAATGCCAGTATAAGCTGATAATAAATACTTTACGAGCTGTAACTGGTGTTAAACCTCGTTTTAAAATTTGGATAATAACACAAGTTGCCCAAATGATACCACCTGTTACGTGGGCACCATGCGTTCCAAGAAGAACGAAGAATGCAGATAAGAAAGCACTTGTTTGAATAGTTGCGCCTTCACCAACGTACAAAATGAATTCTTCAATTTCAAAGAATAGGAAGCCTGCACCTAAAAGTAAAGTCAGGATAAACCAAGCTAACATTCCTTTTTGATTGTGTTTACGCATTTCGTGAATTGCGATACCACATGTAAAACTACTTGTTAAAAGTAACAGTGTTTGAATTAAAAGTGTTTTAACTTCAAACAATTGCGCTGGTGTTGGGCCATCAGCCGTACGACCAGCAAGGACTAGATAAGAGGCGAAAAGTGTTGCGAACAGCATAATTTCAGCCCCAAGAAAAATCCAGAATCCTAGGATATTCAATCTGCTTTGTTCAGATTGATATTCCAAAGGTAAGCTTTTATCTAAAGCCGCCATGTCATTTCACCTCTCATGCTATATGTTCTGTTTCTTTAATTTCTTCAATGCTTACGTAGTAGCCATCATCATAATCGAATGAACGATAGATTAAGCAACCTAAAATACCAATACCACCGATTGCTGCAATCCAGAACCAGCTAAATACTAATGCAAAACCTGCAAGACCGAAGAATGCAGACATAATAATAGGCACACCAGAATTACTTGGCATGTGAATTGGTTTTAATTCATCTGCTGTTGGTGTAATTGTTTCTCCACGTTTTTTCATGAACCAGAAAGCATCAGCTTCTTTAATTTCAGGAAGTTTCGCGAAGTTGTAATGTTGTACAGGAGAGTGAGTTGCCCATTCAAGTGTACGGCCATCCCATGGATCTCCAGTTGTGTCACGTTCACCGTGACGTGCACTCCAAATTACGTTGTAACAAAGAATTACGAATCCGATACCCATCATTACTGCGCCGACAGATGCGATTTGGTTCAACCAACCCCATCCAAGGCTTTCAGAGTAAGTGTACATACGACGAGTCATACCATCTAAACCTAGGAAGTACATTGGGAAGAAACAGATGTTAAATCCGCTCATAAAGATCCAGAATGTCCATTTACCAAGGCGTTCATTTAGCATATGACCTGTCATTTTTGGATACCAGAATGTGAATCCAGCAAGCATAGCGAATACTGTACCTGCGATTAATACGTAGTGGAAATGAGCGACTAGGAAGTAGCTGTTATGGTATTGATAATCAGCTGCTGCCATTCCAAGCATAACCCCTGTAACTCCACCAACTACGAAGTTTGGAATAAATGCCAATGACCAAAGCATTGGAACTGTAAAACGAATACGTCCTTTATACAGCGTAAACAACCAGTTAAATATTTTAACACCGGTTGGAATCGAAATCGCCATTGTCGAAATCGAGAAGAACGAGTTAACCGCTGGACCTGCACCCATCGTGAAGAAGTGATGAAGCCATACGACGAAACTTAGTAAAGAAATTGCAACCATTGAGTATACCATCGCACTGTAACCGAATAGACGTTTACGTGAGAATGTACTAATGATTTCAGAGAAAATACCGAATGCCGGTAAAATAACGATATATACTTCAGGGTGACCCCATACCCAGAACAAGTTGGCCCAGAGCATTGGCATACCGCCGCTCGCCATCGTAAAGAAGTGAGCATCAAATAGACGGTCAAATGTCATTAATGCAAGAGCTACTGTTAATACTGGGAAAGCGAAAATAATGATTACACATGTAATTAAAATAGACCATGTAAACATTGGCATTTTCATTAATTTCATTCCAGGTGTACGCATTTTTAAAATAGTAACTAGGAAGTTAATACCTGTCATTAACGTACCAAGACCTGAAATCTGTAAGGCGATTGCGTAGAAGTTATTTCCTACACCAGGAGTAAACTCTGTACCCGCCATTGGGAAGTAAGAAGTCCACCCAGCGTCTGGAGAACCACCGATTACGAAAGCGATGTTGAATAACATTGCTCCAATAAAGAATAACCAGAAACTTAAAGCATTTAAGAACGGATATGCAACGTCACGAGCACCAATTTGTAATGGTACAACGACGTTCATTAATCCTAGAACGAATGGCATCGCCATGAAAAGAATCATAACTGTACCATGTGTTGTAAAGATTCCGTTATAGTGTTCAGCGTTTAAATATGTTGTATCTGGGAATGTTAACTGGGCACGAATCATTAAACCGTCCATACCACCACGGAATAACATTATAACGGCAGAGATAATATACATGGTTCCTATTTTTTTATGGTCAACAGTTGTTAACCATTCATCCCAAAGCCATCTCCATTTTTTGTACTTTGTTAGTACGAAAAGAATCGCTAATGTCACAAGAACGATAGATGCGTCAGCTCCGTAAATAATCGGGTCACCTGTGACAAAAAATTCATCAAGCTTCACTGTGTTCACTCCAATCTGTTGGAATAATAGCTATTATTTTTTGTTTTTGTAGTAGTTGTAATCACAATATTCAAGTGATTTTGGATCTACATAACTTAAGTGATGACTAGAGAATGTCATACGACCAACTACACCAGGTTTAACAATATCGTTGTACTTATCTTCTGTTAGTTTAGGAGCAGTTTCTTGTACTTCTTTTACCCACTTGTCATACTTTTCTTTTGTTTTTGCTTCAACTTCGAACTCCATGTGAGTGAATCCTTCACCAGAGAAGTTCGAGCTACGACCTAGGTAAGAACCTGGTTTGTCAGCTTGTAAATATAAGTCCATGATCATGCCATCCATTGTATACTTCATACCACCAAGTTCTGGTACCCAGAAAGCATTCATTGGACCTACAGAAGTCAGTTTAAATTGAATTGGTACACCAGCTGGGATGTTTAAATAGTTAACGGTTTCAATTTTTTCCTCCGGGTAACTAAATAACCATTTCCAGTTTGCAGATGTAACATAAATTTCAACTGGTTTAATATGTTTGGACTCTTGCGGAACCTCTTCCGAAGCATAAGTTGCTTTAACTGTTGGAATCGATAATGCGATAACGATAATAACAGGAATAATCGTCCAAATGATTTCTAATAATGTGTTACCGTGTTGATCAGGTGGCTCATAGTCCATATTCTCTGGTTTTTCACGATAACGAATCAAGATGACTGTAAACAAGATGAATACAATTGCGATAATTAATGACATAAGCAAGAATGACCAAACAATTAAATCATACTGTGCCTTTGCAACAGGTCCTTGCGGGTTTAATACTGCTAGTTTTTTATCACAGCCACCGAGGAACAGAACTAATGATAACGGAAGAAGCGAAGCCAACTTCCAAAATGCTTTCTTTAGTTGCACGATTGAAAATCTCCTTTCTCCTTGGATTGAAACTATGCCAATAAAACAATATAAACCTATTAATTTATAGTTGGCAATAGTTTTTATTATATTGTTAAAAAATAGACACAAATGCACGCTTTTTAAGGTGAATATCATTTGTAACTTGATAACATTGTAAACTATTTTCCAGATAAAAACGTTATTGTGAGAATTTTAAGATAAATAAAGTTATACCAACATATCCAATAAATAGAAAAAAATTATCTTATCATAAGAAAGGTTACTGAATTTTTAGTATATTCAACTTGTTACCTAGGTTATATTTCTTTTTTGTTCAAATGTGACAACTTTCCGAATGTTTAATTTGGTATAAAATGTAGCAAATGATTATAAATGGAATCCCGCAAGACAGAGAAATTCTCTGATCTGGAATAAAGGCTAAACTAACAAATGTAAGGAAATTGAATGAGAAAGCTACGATTGGAACTATTGGATAAAGTGGTGTACGGTATTTTAAATCTGCTTGTTCTACTTGTTGATTCATATGCCCCTCCCCCCATATTTTTTTGTATGTGTTAATTAGATTTCATTCGGTACTTTTAATCATTAGCGGGGTGAAAAACATACTCGGTTTATTTTGTTGTGAACTGAGTATGTAAAGGAAAAACTAACTATGACTAAATACCTTAGAATGTTTATTAACATAGTGAAGGAAACGCGATTCTTTCACTATGTTAATAATTTTGTTGTTAGTAAAACGTTCTGAAAAAGCATATCATTTTTTCTTTTTGTCGAAAAAATTAGAATTTTACGATGATATTTGCGAATAATAATTTACAGAATCTTTCTAGCAAACTAGTAAGAAGAAAGGTACAATGATAGAAGTTGCGCCTTTAAATAATTGATATAATGGAGTTTGGTTTATGATGAAAAAGTTAAAATATATTTTTATTTTCGGTATTATATTTGCTGTCGTGTTTTTTTTCGAGAAAGATAAAATTATGAGAAAGGCACAAGAATTACGGTTAGACCTTTTCTCTGAGATGAAAGAAAGTGCAATGATTACAGAGGTTCCGTTTATTAGACAGTTACCTGAATTACCTAGAGGTTGTGAAGTGACAAGTTTAGCTATGCTACTGCAACATAAAGGTGTACAAGTAGATAAGATGCAACTTGCTAGTGAGATTCATCGCGTCCCATTTGAACAAAATGGTTTGCATGGAAATCCTTATGAGGGATTCGTTGGAAATATTTATACGAAAGCTGAGCGAGGATACGGTGTATATAATCAACCAATTTTTAATTTAGCAGAAAAGTATGTTCCTGAAAAAGTAATTAATTTAACGGGCAGAGACGTGCAAGATCTATATAAAGTAATTAGTTCTGGTTCTCCGGTATGGGTAATTATTAATACAACGTTTAAACCATTAGCTGAAAGTAGTTTTGAAACATGGAATACGAGTTCAGGTGAAGTGAAAATTACATATTATGAGCATAGTGTTGTAGTAATTGGATATGATCAAAACTTTGTATACGTAAATGATCCTCTTGCAAACAATCCACGAAAAGCTGTTCCTCGTGCTGAATTTGAAAAGGCGTGGGAGCAAATGGGGAAACAAGCGATTACTATTTTATAAAATGAAAAGTCATCTTGAGATGGCTTTTTATTTTTGAATATTTATTGCAGAAAATTCTGAAGATTCTTTTAAAAGTTAACAGTTCGCGCTATACTAACATTTAACTTGGTAAAGAAGGGGAGAAGAGAAATGGATGTCGCAAAGGAACTGGTTTTATCAAAGAATCAGTTGATTGAGTGGAGAAGGCATTTTCATAAGTATCCAGAGTTATCTTTTCAAGAGGAGAAAACATCTCAATTTGTATTCGACATACTTCGGGAAATCCCGTATTTAGAAGTCTCAAGGCCTACTAAATATAGTGTAATGGCAAGGTTAATTGGTAAGCAGCCTGGTAAAACTATCGCGGTTCGTGCTGATATGGATGCTCTTCCTATTCATGAAGAAAATAAGTTTGATTTTATTTCTACATATCCAGGTGTGATGCATGCGTGTGGTCACGATGGTCACATGGCAATATTGCTTGGTGTAGTACATAAGTTGGTAGAGGAAAGAGAGAAAGTTAAAGGAGAGATTCGCTTTTTATTTCAACATGCAGAAGAAAACTTTCCGGGCGGTGCAGAGGAAATGGTCGCAGCGGGAGTGATGGCAGGTGTGGATTACATTATTGGTGCTCATCTTTGGGCGTCATTAGAGGTTGGAAAAGTAGGTGTAATTTATGGTCCTGCGATGGCGGCGCCGGACGTTTTTAAAATTACGATAGAGGGAAAAGGTGGGCATGCTGGAATTCCGCATGAAACAGTTGATAGTATCGCCATTGGTGCACAAGTTGTTTCGCAAATTCAGCAAATTGTATCTCGCCTCACGAATCCGTTAGATTCTCTCGTAGTATCTGTTACACAATTTCATTCTGGGACAACTCATAATGTTATCCCGGAACAAGCGGAGATTGAAGGGACAGTGAGAAGTTTAAGGCATGAATTAAGAGAAGAAACAAAGAAGAAGCTTGAAAGGATTGTAAAACATATTACAGAATCCTACGGTGCTAAGTATACATTTTCTTATGAGTATGGATATCGACCAGTTGTGAACGATTATGAAGTTACAGAGCTTATTGAACATACGGCATTACAGCTGTATGGAAGAGAGAGAGTTGTTCGTTTACAACCAACGATGGCAGGAGAAGATTTTTCGGCATTTTTACAAAAGGCACCAGGAACATTCTTTTTTATTGGGGCAGGCAATGAAGAGAAAGGAATTATATATCCGCATCACCATCCTCGTTTTACAATTGACGAAGACGCATTACCAATTGGAGTGGAAGTCTTTGTATCATCCATTATGAATTTTATAAGTAAAGGAGAATGAGATGAAGAAAATACACGTGCTAGTACTTATTCCAGTTTTTTGTTTAGTGATTGGACCAGTATTTGCAAATTCGGTCACTCCTTACGTGCTTGGGATGCCATTTCTATTATTTTGGGTACTATTATCAGTGCTCATTACGTCTTTTTGTATGGGTCTTGTGTACGTATTCGACCCTGCTAATAAGGGGGATGTAAAATGACAGCATTACTTATCATTATTTTCTTCTTATTTCTAGCACTATTTTTAGGAATTCGAGCACAACGTGGGAAAGATATGAATTTAGAGCAATGGTCAGTTGGAGGAAGAGGGTTTGGAACTATTTTCGTTTTTCTCCTTATGGCAGGCGAAATTTATACGACATTCACATTTTTAGGAGGAAGTGGCTGGGCGTATAGTAAAGGAGCTCCTACTTTTTATATTTTAGGGTATGGTGCATTAGCTTATATTTTATCGTATTTCTTATTGCCTCCAATTTGGAAATATGCAAAAGAGCATAACCTCGTTTCGCAGTCCGATTTTTTTGCGAAGAAATATAGAAGTAAGACGCTTGGGATAATTGTTTCAATTATTGGTGTTATTTCTATCATCCCATATCTCGTTTTACAGCTAAAGGGGTTAGGGATCATCGTTTCGGAAGCTTCCTATGGAAGAGTGTCACCTGTTATTGCGGTATGGATTGGCGCTATTGTTATAACTATATATGTAATGGTTTCAGGTATACATGGTTCTGCTTGGACAGCTGCTTTGAAGGATATTATGATACTATTCATCGTTATGTTTTTAGGTATATATTTACCGTATCATTATTATGGAGGATTTCAGCCGATGTTCGAAGCTGTAGAAGCTGCGAAACCAGGGTTTTTATCTTTACCTGAAGAAGGAATGAGTATTTCTTGGTTTGTTTCTACTATTATATTAACGGCCCTCGGTTTCTACATGTGGCCTCATACATTTGCCTCTGCTTTCTCTGCAAAAAATGAAAAAATATTTCGTAAAAATGCGGCAATCATGCCACTGTATTCTTTAGTTTTGCTTTTCGTATTCTTTGCAGGGTTTGCTGCTATATTACAAGTTCCAGGATTAAAGGGAGCGGATGTAGACCTTTCGTTATTCCGTCTTGCTCTTCAAACTTTTGATCCTTGGTTTATTGGGATTATTGGTAGTGCGGGGGTATTAACGGCGTTAGTTCCAGGTTCCATGCTTGTTATGGCCGCTTCCACACTATTGGCAAAAAATATTTATCGAACAATGGTGCCATCTGCTTCAGATAGACAAGTTGCTAAAGCTGCAAAATTATTTGTGCCTGTAGTAACGCTCGTAGCAGTATTGTTTACATTTAAAGGAGGAGAAACGATAGGTGCTCTTCTTTTAATGGGATACAGTATAGTTACGCAACTTTTCCCTGCACTTGTATGTAGTTTGTTTCCACGGCAGATTATTACGAAGCAAGGAGCGATTGCAGGGATGGGGATTGGGTTGTTAATTGTCGCATATATTACCTTATCTGGTTCAACTATAGCTACGATGTTTCCGAGTTTTCCGCAATATATAAAAGATTTAAATGTAGGTATAGTCGCATTGTTAATGAATATGATTGTGATGTTTATCGTTAGTGGATTCACGAAAAGTGTATCTATAAAGAAAGACAATATAATAGTAGAAAAGTAACCCGCGTGTTAGAGCTATCTTCGAAAAGAGATAGCTCTTTTTTGTATATATTTTCTTCTATTAGCGGAATCTAACTAAAAACTTGTTGAAAAGGAAGTTAGGTGGGGAAATTGTTAGAGCTAAAAGGTAACTTGTTTGAAGTTATGAAGGAAATTAGAGATGAGTTAGGTTCACCTAATGATTTAACAATTAGAGAAGTTGCTCTTGCTGGTAGCATTACACGTTGTGCGGTTGTTTTTTTATGTGGATTGACAGATAAGGATAATGTTTATAAATACGTAGTTCGTACACTTCAATATGAAGAAATACCAAATGAAGCAGCTGTGGTTCAGACATTGTTGGATCGTTTTATTTCTATTGCAGAAGTCGGTATGAAGACAACTTTTCCAGACATTATAAATGCGGTTTTAGCAGGAGATACAGTCATATTAATTGATAATATTCAAACGGCTATTGTTGTTAACAGTAGGGCTTGGGAGAAAAGAAGTCTAGAACCGCCAGTGACAGAAGATTTAATACGTGGACCGAGAGTTGGATTAAATGAAGATATTAATGTGAATAAAATGTTAATTCGCCGTGGTTTACGTGATCCGAAGTTACGGTTTCAATCTTATATTATGGGGAAGCGATCGCAGAAAGAAGTAACCCTAGTATATATAGAAGATATTATTAACCCTTACATCGTAAAAGAGCTAGATCGGCGCCTTCAATCAATAGTGACAGATGTCATTTTTGAGACAGGAACGATTGAGCAATTAATTCAAGATAATAATTTGTCTCCATTTCCGCAGTTTTTAAATACAGAAAGACCAGATAATATAGTGGCTGCATTGGCGAAAGGGAAAGCGGCCATTTTAGTAGATGGGTCACCATTTGCTCTTATAGCTCCACTAGTGTTTGTTGATATTTTTCAATCTGTAGAAGATCATTATGAGCGTTGGGTAATTGGAACGTTATTAAGAATTTTACGTATGGGATCAGGTATCGCTGCTGTTTTATTACCTGCCATGTACGTAGCGCTTGTATCGTATCATCAAGGGCTCATCCCATCTAAACTAGCTTATTCTATTGCGGGAGCGAGAGAAGGGGTGCCATTTCCTGCTTATATTGAAACCCTAATGATGGCATTAACGATGGAATTAATACGAGAAGCCGGGATTAGGCTTCCGAAACCGATGGGGCAAACAATTGGTATCGTAGGTGGTCTTGTAATTGGAGAAGCGGCAGTAAATGCGGGGATTGTAAATCCGTTTTTAGTAATTATTATTGCGGTTACCGCAATTGCTACATTTTCACTTCCTGTATATAGCATTACGATTACATTTCGAATTTTACTTTTCGTCTTCGTGTTAGCTGCAACTGCTTTTGGGTTGTACGGAATCATTTTAGCTCTTATTGCACTTGCGGTTCATATTACAAATTTAAAGAGTGTTGGGGTTCCGTATACAACACCTATTGCTCCTGCTTTTTATAAAGATTGGGAAGAAGAATTGGTTCGCCTACCAAAATCAATGTTAAAAGAGAGACCGGAATATTTACAAACAAAAGATTCTACAATACGTCCAAAGGAGCGAAAATAATTGAAACCATTTGAGTATGGCGATGAAGAGATTGGATCTCGGGAAATTGGCTTTGCGGTATCGTCAACCATTATTGGTATAGGGGCATTGTCTATGCCGAGAGATATTGCCGATCAAACTTTATTTTCGGACGGTTGGATTATTTTACTTTTGGGTGGATTGATATGTGCGGTTTTAGGTTGGTTTGTAACGAGGGTAGCTATTTTATTCCCAAAACAAAACTTTGTTCAATATACAAGTGCGCATTTGACGAAACCTGTTGCGTACACAATTAGTAGTATTTTAGTATTAACGTTTGCAGCTTTGACAGCATATGAATCGCGAATGATTGCGGTTATTTCACAAACATATTTATTTAGTGATACACCAATACAGCTATTGTCTTTCTTCTTCTTATTAGTTGTTATTTATGGAGTAGCGGGATCGAGAGCGGCTTTATTAAGGTTAAATGTTCTATTCTTACCAATTGTTTTAATTGCGATAGTGCTTCTTTCTTTATTGAATGTGAACTTAATGGAAATAGATAATTTACTACCGGCTTTTCAAACGAATGTCAGTCAGTATGCTGTAGGAGTTAAGAATTCTATTTTTACATTCATCGGATTTGAGGTAGCTCTGTTTTATGCTGTGTTGTTGAACGATAAGACAGCGAAAAAAGCGCCAATGGCAGTTGCAAAAGCGGTGATAGTAAACGTGTTGTCATACATTTTAATTTACGTAACTTGTATTAGTGTTTTTACGTATATGACAACACGTGGATTGACATATCCAACAATTGAATTAGGGAAAGAAATTGAAATTGGTGGAGGGTTTTTAGAAAGATTTGATGCGATTTTTTTTACTACTTGGATTATTACTATTTATAATACTACAGCAATGTATTATGACGTCGCATCTTTATTATTTTGTGCTATGTTTCCGAAAGTGAAGAAACATATTTTCATTTTTGTAAGTGCCCCGATTATTTTTATGGTGAATATGATACCTAGTAATTCGAAAGAATTGTCAAATTACGGGACTTATTTAGCTTGGATAGATATGGGGTTTGTCGTGCTAGCGCCTTTGTTAGTTTTTATTGTATATAAAATAAAAAGAAGGAATGGTAGAAATGAAACACCTTCTTAAAATTATAATGGTTATGGTTTTAGCTGGATCTATAAGTGGGTGCTCTGAGTTAGAAGAAATAGAAGAAAGAGGATTTGTAGTAGGTGCAGCTTACGATATTGTAAAGGCAAAGAAAGCAAATCCAATTATGAAAGGGACTTATCAGATGGTACTTCCCAGTAAGTTAGCGCAGCAAGGTGGACAAGGTGATGGAGATGGCGAAAATTATATTAATGTTAGTGCGAAAGCAGATAGTGTGTTTGAACAAATAAGAATTATTGCTAAAAAGATTAGTCGTACATTATTTTTTCCGCATATACAAGTAATTATTTTCTCTGAAGAATTACTATCGAAACCGTATATTTTACAAAATACGTTGGATGTATATATTCGTGATCATGAGATGAGAAGAAATATTCGTTTGTTTGTTTCTAAGAAAAATGCAGAAGCTATTTTAAAACAAAGTGCAAAACCTGAAAATTTACCAGCGCAATACATTGATATGTTAGCTGAGCATCCTCCGAAAAATGCTCAAATGATCGAGGCTGCAAGAATTGGTGAGGTACAGCAAAAAATGATTGCTAACCAAAGTTTCGTATTACCTATTCTCGAACTAACAAAACAAGGGGTACAAATGAATGGGGCAGCGCTGTTTCGTGGGAAGGATAATAAGTGTGTAGGCAGTTTAAGTGGAGAACAAACATTAGGAATGAATTATATAATAGGTAAAAAAATTGGAGGTTTTTTTACTATCCGCAAAAAAGACCAGCTTATTACATATGAAATTCATAAGATGCACCGAAAGATTAAAGTATCTACGGAAAATGCTACAAAACCAAAGTTTAATATTCACTTATCTCTGGAAGGTACATTGGCTGAGTTGCACTTTAGTGATCATAAAAAGGTTTTGAATGAAAAGCGTTTAGAGAAGGATATTTCAGAGGAAATGGAGAAACGCATCCAAAAATCGATTAAGCTTGTTCAAAAAAAATATAAGGTAGATGTATTAGCATTAGGGGAAGTATATAAGCGACATAATTATAAAGAGTGGAAAAAGATAAGTAAGAATTGGGATCAAGGCGAAAATTACTTTAGTAATGCTGAAATTACTGTTCATGTTCATCCAACAATTGCACATTCAGGTTCAGCTTTACCGAAGAGAGTGAAATAAGGTGGTGGAAGTTGTTTACTGGATTGGGAATTAGTTGCACGATATTAATGGCGGTTCTTCCAGGGACTATATATTTTATTCATAAAAAACTTACAACGTATGGTGCCCAGCCGTGGAAAAAGGATGCGCAAAAAAAGAAACCTGAATAAGTTTCAGGTTTCTTTTTTTGCACAAAGCATATGTTGAAGGGGGATACCTTCTATGTATACTTTGCTTATACAAGCCCTAACCAATGTACCAATTGTGTAGAGAGGAATGTAACAACAATGGCAATAACGGTAGGGATTGCGAACGATAAGAATGTCCATTTTGCACTTTTTGTTTCTTTATATATGTTAACTAGTGTTGTTCCGCATGGGAAATGAAGGAGTGAGAACAACATTGTGTTTAGCGCAGTTAACCAAGTCCAACCGTGTTCTAAGAATAGATTTTTAATTTGATTAAAATCATCTATTTCAGTTAAAGAACCAGTTGATAAGTAAGACATTAATAAAATTGGAATAACAATTTCATTAGCTGGTAGCCCAAGGATAAATGCCGCTAGAATAAAACCATCAAGTCCTAACAATTTAGCGAATGGATCTAGGAAGTTTACGAAATGCATAAGTAAGCTTGTGTCACCGACGAAAATATTAGCAAGTATCCAAGTTAATACAGCGGCAGGTGCAGCTACAATTACAGCTCGTTTTAAAACATATATTGATTTATCAAGCGTTGAACGTACAATTGTATTCCAAATTTTTGGTTTACGGTATGGTGGTAACTCTAACGTATAGTGAGTTGGAACGCCTTTTAGAGCAGTTTTTGATAAAACCCAAGAAACAGTTAAAGTTACAATAACGCCAATTACAACCATTCCAACGACAACGCCGGCAGTAACAAGTGTTTGCATGCTGCCTGTATATCCAGCAGCCATAAATAATGAAGCCATTAAGATTAATGTAGGCCAGCGTCCATTACATGGGACGAAGTTGTTTGTTAAAATGGCAAGCATACGCTCACGTGGTGATTCGATAATACGTGTTGACATAATAGCGGCAGCGTTACATCCGAACCCCATTGCCATAGTTAAAGATTGTTTCCCATGCGCGCCAGAGCGTTTAAATAAACGATCCATGTTAAACGCAACGCGTGGTAAATATCCATAGTTTTCTAATAGGGCAAACATAGGGAAGAAGATTGCCATAGGTGGTAACATAACGCTAATAACGGCTCCGGTACCACGGAATAAACCAAGTATTAAAACACCATGTAGCCATTCTGGTGCATGCATTGCTTGGAACCAAGATGTTAAATATCCTTCGACCCAGCCAAAAAATTCAGCAATCATCTCGGATGGCACGTTAGCACCGGCGATTGTAAGATAAAAAATAATAGATAAAATACCGAGCATAATTGGAAATCCCCAAATAGGAGAAGTGAAAATCTTATCTAATCTTTCTGAACGATATAATTTGTCAGTATTCGTATATTGGACAGCTTCTTTACATATACTTGCGGAGGTTCGATAAATATCTCCGACAATGTCATCTCGTATGTCCTCTTTTGAAAGTGTTTGTGCATGTTGAACAATATAGTCCAGCGGAAGAGCTTTACTGGCTGAGTGAGATTCCATTTATTATGACCTCCCTTACAAGTGGTTCGTTATGATGTTTTTGAAGTGCAGTTAAGAAATTTTTATCTCCATCTAAAATACGTAGCGCAATCCAACGTGCTGGATACGTATTGCCGAACACTTTATAAATTTGTGGTTCTAATTCTTGAATCATATTTTCAATTTTTTCATTATAAGTAATTTTAATTGGTGTTGGAATGATTTTTTTATTTGCTACTTTAGCAACGACGCTTAGTAAATGTCCGATACCAACTCGGTTTCGGGCTGAAATTTTAACTACCGGTACACCGAGTGATTTTGCTAATTTCTTTTCGTCAATAATGATTCCTTTTTTCTCCGCTTCATCAATTAAGTTAATACAAATGACCACATCGTTTGTCATTTCCATCACTTGGAGTGCTAAATTTAAATTTCTTTCCATTGCAGTTGCGTCTATAACAACTACAGTTACTTCTGGTTTTTCAAATATAATATAATCTCGTGCGACTTCTTCATCTGCCGAATTTGAATACAGTGAGTAAGTTCCAGGTAAATCTATTATTGTATATATATTTCCGCCATGCTTATATTCCCCTTCAGCCTTTAAAACAGTTTTCCCCGTCCAGTTTCCAGTATGTTGTTTTAAGCCTGTTAAAGTATTAAATAATGTACTTTTCCCGGTATTAGGGTTACCAGCTAACGCAATGCGATGGTTACTCATCTGAAATCATCTCCTATTAATACCCCGAAAATAAGGGAGCTTTCTTCACTACGCAGTGCAATAGTTGTGTTGCTTACTTGATAAGCGACTGGGTCTCCAAGTGGGCTGCGTTGTAATACTTTAATTGTCGCTCCAGGAAAAAAGCCTAAATCTAATAAACGTCGTTTCATAGTTCCTTCTAATTGTATCTTCTCAATTTGTACAAATTCCCCTGTTCTGAATTCGGAAAGGGGTTTAGTATTAGCCGATACCATAAAAGTTACCTCATCTCTATATTTTTAGTTTTAGTTTAAAAAGTTTCCTTAGGTAAACTTTTTGATACTAATATAGTAGACTACATTTAATGATGCTGTCAATTAGTACTTTAAAAATATTCAAATATTTTTAGAATTGTTCCAATTTATTGAGTTGTACCGAAAAATATTACTGAAATTCTTCTTAATGTAAATAAAGTAAGAGTGTAAACTTTTAAAAATATAGTGGATTTGTAAATATAGCTTTAACTTAAAGGGCAAAATAAAGAAAAATATTTACATTGGATTTACATTGTTAAGAATAAATTTACAATACTGCGTGTTTAGTGTGGGTTTTGTTGGCTTTTTTAACTCTAAATGTTGGGATGTCTAGCTTTTATGAGATGTTATCTCTATTTACTTAAACTTAAAAATTGCTTAACACTCACATAATATTGTTGTCCTACAATGAATTTGTGTTCGAAAGAAGATGAATTCGAAAAGTGATAATCCAAATGGGGGTACAAGACATGATTATGAAAAAGGGTATTAAATTTTCTTTAGCGGCTTTAGTTGTTGCAGGTGCATTAGTTGGATGTGGAAAAGCAGAAAGTACGGATAATAAGGAAGCTGCTAAAGGTAGCGATGCAAAACAAGAATTATCAGGTACGATTGCAGCGGCTGGCTCTACAGCTCTTCAACCTCTTGCGGAGGAAGCTGGAAAGAAATTCATGGAGAAAAATTCAAAAGTTTCTATTCAAGTTCAAGGTGGCGGTAGTGGAACTGGGATTAACCAAGTAGCATCTGGTGCAGTACAAATTGGTAATTCGGATGTTCCGGCTTCAGATAAAATAAAAGATGCTGAAAAAGCGAAAGAATTAGTAGATAACAAGGTAGCGGGTATCGCATTCGCGCTTGTCGTAAATAAAGATGTAAAAGTTGATAACTTAACAGCAAAACAAGTACAAGATATCTTCACTGGAAAAGTGACGAACTGGAAAGAGTTAGGCGGAAAAGATGAGAAAATCAATGTAATTAATCGTCCAGCTTCATCTGGTACACGTGCTACATTTGAAAAAACAGTTATGAAAGAAGCTAAAATTAATGATGGAACTGGTACAACACAAGATTCTAACGGTGCAGTAGAGCAAGCAATTAACTCTACTCCAGGTTCAATCAGCTATTTAGCAATGTCTTACATGGTTGGCGATAAAAAAGGTGCATTGCAAACTGTGAAAATTGATGGTGCTGAACCGAAAGTTGAAAACATCTCTGCTGGTAAATATCCATTCTGGTCTTACGAGTACATGGTAACTAAAGGTGAGGCAAAAGAAGCGACAAAAGCTTACATTGACTATGTAAAAGGTAAAGATTTCGAAAAACAAGTAGAAGATATGGGTTACATCCCAATGTCTAAATTAAATAAGTAATAAAATTTTATGGGGCTGGCTGCAAGGCCAGTCCTGTTCATTTCAATCTATGAAGTGGGGTCTGTCCTGTGATGAAGGGGAAAAAACAAATTAATTACGTAAAGAGTGAATATATAGGTAGATCACTTGTTACGTTTTGCGGTATCTTTATTGTTTTAATTACATTAGCTATTATTGCATTTATTTGCGGCAAAGGAATTCAATCTTTCACGCAAAGTGGTATCTCATTTTCTGAGGTGTTAACTTCGACAAAATGGAATCCAAATGCTGATCAAGGTACGTATGGTGCTGTAATCTTTATTGTCGGTTCGACGCTTGTGTCGCTAGGTGCTGTTGTCATTAGTGCACCAATTGCTATAGCTCTTGCTATATTCATGAATTTAATTTCGCCGAAGTTTGGGAATAAAGTATTAAAGCCTGTTTTAGAATTATTAGTTGGTATTCCATCAGTTGTATACGGATTATTAGGGGTTACGATCTTGGTTCCTCTATTACGTGATTCGTTTGGTGGAGTGGGCTTTAGTTTAATTGCGGGTATTATTGTCCTGAGTATTATGATTTTACCTACTATTGCTAGTATTGCCTCTGATGCAATACGCTCTGTTCCGTTTGATTACTTGGAAGCTTCTTACGGTCTAGGATCGACGAAATGGCAAGCGATTAGCCGAGTTATTGTTCCTGCTGCAAAACAAGGGATTTTAACAGGTATAGTTTTAGGGTTAGCGCGTGCTTTTGGTGAAGCGTTAGCGGTTCAAATGGTAATCGGGAACACGATTAAATTACCGGAAGGAATATATAGTCCGACAGCAACGTTAACTGGTATTCTGACAATGGATATGACGAATACATTGAACGGAACAGCTTGGAACAATGCGCTATGGACGTTAGCAATGATTTTACTTGTTATTTCATTCCTGTTTATTTTAGTAATTCGAGCGATTGGTCAAAGAGGTGAGCGATAATAATGAATGCAAGAACGGTAAATAAAGTTTGGACAGGTATCTTTTATGCGGTTGCAGCTTTAGTTGTAGCTTTGCTGGCTTTTTTAATGTACGAAATTCTGCAAAAGGGATGGGGATTTTGGGATCCTAGTTTCTTATTCGGAGAACCAAGCAATACAAGAGCTGGTGGGGGAATTGGTCCACAGTTATTCAATTCTTTCTACATGCTTGTTATAACACTTATTATATCTATTCCTCTTGGATTAGGGGCTGGAATATATTTAGCGGAGTATGCAAAACAAGGTCGTTTTTTAAGTTTTGTTCGTTTATGTATTGAAACAATGGCGTCTTTACCTTCTATTGTTGTTGGACTATTTGGCTTATTAGTATTTGTTACAATGACAGGCTGGGGATATACAGTAATGGGTGGAGCTCTTGCTTTAACTATTTTGAATTTACCTGGTTTAACACGTGTTTGTGAAAATGCGATTTCTGAAGTTCCTCATAATGTAAAAGAGGCGAGTCTTGGACTAGGTGCAACGAAATGGCAAACAATTGCCCGTATCATTATTCCGTCGTCGTTACCACAAATCATTACAGGTATTATTTTAGCGGCAGGCCGTATATTCGGTGAAGCTGCGGCGTTAATTTATACAGCGGGTTTAACATCACCTATTTTAAATTCAGCAGCGGACTTCTCGAGCCCCTCGCATCCTTTAAATCCATTTAGACCAGCTGAAACGTTAGCTGTTCACATTTGGAAATTAAACTCTGAAGGGATTATCCCAGATGCGAAGTTAATTGCAACAAAATCTGCAGCTGTATTAATTATTATGGTATTACTCTTTAATATCATTTCTCGTTTCGTAGCATCTGTATTACACAAACGTTTTACAGGAGCGAAAAAAAGTCGTAAAACGACGAAGAAGGTAAAAGCGGCATAAATTGAAGGCAAGAACTCTCTGTTTATAAACAGGGAGTTTTTTTACGGTCATTTTGTTGTTGGCAGGAAAAGAAGGAGAGTTGGTGAATAGGCAACTTGATATACGGATGTTGGGATGAAAGTGTTCTTTCTGCAAATGTCGGGATTTCCTGGATCAGGTAAATCGACACTTTCTAAGTATAGCGCTAAGTTAACAGGTGCAGTTATTGTAGGTCATGACCTCGTGAAATCAGCATTATTAAAATCATTAACAGCAAAAGGAAGTGAATCAACAGTTGTTGGGGGGAGTCTCCTATTATATTGAGTGGGAACTGATAGGTTTTTTGTTAGAACAAGAACATAGTATTATATTAGATAGTCCATGTCTCTATGATGGGATGGTTGAAAAGGGAATAGGTTTATATCGGAAGTATGGTGCTACATATAAATATATTGAATGTTATCTTAATAATATAGAAGAAATTAATCGTAGGTTACAAACACGTGAATATAAGATAAGTCAGTAGAATCAGAAGTAGCGTTTGAAAAAAGTGGCTAGATGGCAGTAAGAGACCCTCGAATGATGAATATCTTCTTGTAGATTCTGGTAAGCTACTAGAGCAATATGCCCCGAAAATAATGAGTTATATCGGTAGATAAATAAAAAGGCGTTATCTTCATTCGAGAAGATAACGCCTTTTAGTTTAAATATCAGGTGTTTCTGTAGAAGTACTTATTTTTCTGCGGGAGCGTCTTTTTCGCCCGATTTTATCTAATAGTTCATACATAACGGGAACGACTACTAATGTAAGAACGGTTGAGACTGCCAAACCACCGATTACAACGACGGCCAGACTTTTGGATACCATATTTCCTGCTTGAGATTGACCGAATAGGAGTGGTAGCATAGCGACGATTGTTGTTATAGCTGTCATAATAATTGGGCGTAATCTAGTAGATCCTGCTTCTAGTAAGGCTTCTCTTGTTTCCATACCGTTTTCCCGATTTTGTTGTACTCTTTCTATTAATACAATAGCATTTGTAACGACAATCCCGATTAACATTAATGCGCCGATTAATGAATTTACGTCAACAGGTGTTCTTGAAATGATTAATCCTAAAATACCGCCGACAGCAGCTAATGGTAAAGAGAATAAAATCGCGAAAGGAGCACGTGCTTGCCCGAAGGTGATAACCATAATTAAATATACAATCCCAATTGCAATCCCCATAATTTTGAATAAATCTGTGAAGTTCTCTTGCATAGACTCGGTAGCACCTGCGATATTTACTTTTGCTCCGTTAGGTAAATCTAAGTCGGTTATAGCCTTATTTACTTCTGCGCTTACTTTACTTAAATCTTCACTTGAAGCTTCTGCAGTAATTTGTATCGTTTCTTTCCCATCTTTATGGAAGATTTCTGTTTGAAGTTGCTTTTCTGAAATAGTTGCAATGTCTTTTAAAGGAATAGGTCCGTTAATAGGTGAGAGTATATTTGTGTTTAAAATATCTTCTTGTTTGTTAATGGATGCCTTTTTATGTTCTATCATAATAGTTATTTTTTCATTATTGATTGAAATTTCCCCAATAGGAGATTTCTTCATAAGGAATGATACTTGTTGTGCTACTAATTCTGGTGTTAAACCGAGTTGTTCCGCCTTTGTTTGATCGATATGAATTTGCCATTCTTTTTTAGAGTCTTCTATATTTGTTTTTACTTTAGAGAGAGCGTCCATACTTTTTAGTTTTGTTTCGACGATGTTAGTGGCCTTTTTTAAATTTGTCTCGTTAGTAGCGGTTACGTTAAATTGTAAGTTGTTTCCGCCTCCGGAGTCAGAGTAACTAGTTTTTATATAATCAAGTTCAGCTGGTTCAAAAGCATTATGCTCTTTTTTTAATTCTTTAATATATTGGTCGATATCAGATCCCTTTTTAAAGACTACAAATATAGTTGCAAGATTGTTTTTAGTTGTCTGTCCCCATTGTGCATCTTCTGCGCTAGATCCCATTCGCAAAATAACATCTGTTACATCAGAATTAGAGAGTAGTTTCTTTTCGAAATCAAAGGCTTTTTGTTTTTTAGCTTCAGAATCATAATCGGTTGGAAATGTCATGTTAACGGATAGCATTGTATCGTCCTCAGACTTTATGTTCGCTTTCGGTAGTAATATGTAGGCTGCAATGGATCCTGCAAACAATAAAAAAGAAGTGAGTAGAATGATAAACTTATGAGAAAGAGCCCACTTTAATGTAGCGACATATCGCGGTGAAGAATGAGAATTGCGACGTTTTGTTTTTTTGAGTAGTAAAAAAGCCATAAGTGGAACAACTGTTAACGCAACAATTAAAGAAGAAAGGATAGAATATACAACTGCTAATACCATAGGTAACATTAGTTTTCCAATTACTCCCGATACGAGACCGATAGGTAAAAAAACGGCGACTGTTGTTAAAGTAGAAGAGGTAATTGCGACTGCGACCTCTTTCGTTGCTTCAAGAATAATATTTTTAGAGAAGGTTTCTTTTTGTAAACGCCGGAAAATGTTCTCGATGACAACGATACTATCATCGACGAGACGTCCCACAGCAACGGCTAAGCCACCAAGAGTTAGAATGTTAAGTGTGATGTTGGATTGATGGAGTAAAAATAGTGTTAATAAAATAGATAGCGGAATACTAACGACAGCGATGAGTGTTGTTCGGAAGCTGCGTAAAAAGATTAAGATAATGAGAGTTGCA